>NZ_JBXAGX010000005.1:0-441216 GCF_058794515.1 Roseateles sp. GW823-FHT07B05 | reverse complement strand
GCAGTCCTCTTGCGAGGGCGGCGCCGTCGCGCCGCGGGACCAACTGTGCATAACTGCGTGCTGTGCATAACGCTGCTGAGCTGCCGTTCGCATGAGGGCAAAACCAGCGCCTTGGTCAATGCTGGCCAGCGCCCACAGTCAGGCCTTCACGCCGCCAGCCTTGGTGGCTGCGATCGCCTTGCTCTCCTTGCGAAGCTTCGTCGACACCGGGCAGACCTGCTGAACGAAGCTGGTGAGGGTGTTGGCGAGGCTGTCCTTCTGCAGGCTGTAGAACACGAAGCTGCCGCGCTTGTCCGCCTTGACCAAGCCTGCGGCTTCAAGAATCTTCAGGTGCTTTGACAGCGACGGCTTGGTCATGTCGAAGCGGCTCGCGATGTCGCCGGCCGACAGCTCGGTCTCGGAGAGGTACGCCAGGATCTTGCGCCGCGGCGTTGAGGCGAGCGCTTCGAAGATCTTTTCCATGGCGTGATGGTAGCAGGTGGATGTCGTCTTTTGCTAATTCGCCATTTCGCTATTTAGCTAATGCCGATGCACAATCGGGCTGAAGCCTCTGGGAGCCTGCGTGTCCGACACATTGCCACCCGTTGTTCATCAGCCAGCCGACAAGTCGGCGCCGAAACCTCACGTCGTCTACTACAACAGCGCCTGTCCGGTCTGCGACGCGGGCGTGTGTGCCATGCGTGATCGCATCGCCGAACAGGACGTGGAGTGGGTCGATGTGCACCGCAATCCGGAGCGCCTCACCCCCTTGGGGCTCGATCTGGAAGACGTGAGAGAGCGCTTGCACGTTGTCGGTCCGAGCGGCCAACTTCAAGTCGGAGCGCCGGCGCTGTTGACCACGTGGTCGCTTCAGCCTCGTTGGGGCTGGCTGCTCAAGCCGCTCGGCTGGCCCGGCATTCGCCGAGTGACATCTTGGGCTTACGTCGTGTTTGCCCGCCAGCTTTACCGCTGGAACCGCCGCCAGGGTCACTGGTGATCCACCCACAGAAGGAAGTCCATGGTCACGCATACCAACTTCGATGCCGCCGAGCTCGCCAAGTTTCAGGCGCTTGCCTCACGCTGGTGGGATCCCACGTCGGAGTTCTGGCCGCTCCACGCCATCAACCCGCGCCGCCTGGAATGGATCGACAGCCTGGCCTCGTTGCGCGGGAAGCGGGTGCTGGACGTTGGCTGCGGCGGCGGCATCCTTGCGGAGTCGATGGCACATCGCGGCGCCGACGTGCTGGGCATTGATCTGGCGGACAAAGGGCTGAAGGTGGCAGCGCTGCATGCGGCCGGCAGCAAGGCTTCGGTGACGTACCGGCATATCGCCGCGGAGGAGCTTGCGGGCGAGATGCCTGGTTCGTTCGACGTCGTGACCTGCATGGAGATGCTTGAGCACGTGCCCGATCCGGCACAAGTCGTGGCTGCATGCTCAACTTTGGTCAAGCCGGGCGGCTGGGTCCTTTTCTCGACGATCAACCGCTCCCCGTTGAGCTGGCTGGTCGCCGTCTTCGGCGCTGAACGCGTGCTCAAGGTGCTTCCGCGCGGTACGCACGACTACGCAAAGTTCATCAAGCCGGCGGAACTGAAGGCGACGGCTGCCAGCTTTGGGCTGACGCTTTGCGATGAGAAAGGTCTGCGCTACAACCCCATCAGCAAGTCCTTCGGGCTCGGCCGCTGGATGGGCGTCAACTACCTGCTTGCGATGAGAAGGGCCCAGGCTGGCAGCCTTCGCGCTACTCGCTGAGCCGCTGCTTGGCTAACGCCGCTTCCATCCATTGAACTACGGGGTAGACGGCGAAGACTGTCATCAAATGTCCAGATGAGCCGGAAGGGTTGGAGGCCGCTGGTCTACGCGTCGAACCATGAACTGCGTTCGCGGGACCAACTTGAACCCCAACTGGGCGTAGTAGCGCCGCAACTTGGCACGCGCCTGTGTGTGGTGCGTCGGGAAGCTGCTCAACGCCATCAGATCGGGCTCGTCACTCCTGCGGCTGCTGGCCTCAGACTGCAATGGAAACGGCTTCATCACAACCAAGCCGGCGCCGGCCTGGAACCAATGCATCATGCCAATCAATGCTTGAAGGCCATAGCCCCGGCGCCGATACGCTGGAAGGATCTCAAGACGGTCGAGGATGAGCAGGTTGGGCTCGTACAGCCAGTCAGTCTGGTGGCATGAGAGCGTCTGCAGTGGGGGCGCAGCGCGCTTGCTGCCTCAAAATGGCCGAACCACTCGGCATGAGCAGGGCAAAAAGGCGTCTGTTCAAACAGGTAAGGCGTCCGCGCGAAGCAGCGTCGAAATCGCCTACTTGATCAGCGTTGCCCTAAGTCTTCGTTTTCACACGGCCTCTGCCCGAAGCAGACGTCGGCTTGGCGGCCACTGCCATCTCATGCGCCCGGCCACGATCGGCTGCTTCACAGCGTCACGCCGACCTGGTAATAGTGGAATATGTCGCCATGCTCGACCGGAAAGACGACTCCGGAGCGTTGGAGTAGCCTGAAATAGCCGCCGAGGTGCTCAAGATGCTCGGCAAAGCCTACGCCCAGCCGTCGGTAAACCGTCCTGGCGTGGACGACGAATCCGCGGCTCTTCAGTGCGGCGGCGACATCATCCGCGATAGATGTCTGTTCGCTCACCGCGTAGAGCGCCTTCAGCGGAACGGTTCTCACCTTCCGCACTGCCATCATCGCCGCGCCGATGTCGGTAAGCGCGGTGGACTGCTTGTCCAGCGCTGCGCGGGTGTACGGCGCCATGGCGTTTGCCAGCGTCAAAAAGTGAATCAGATACTCCTTCTCATGCCAGCGATGATCAAGCAACACAGCGAACGAGTTCTTGAGTTCTGCCGTTCGGTGCCGTCGCTCCTCCGCCTGCATGACGTGTACTAGGCGATTCCGCGCACGAGCTGAAATGTGCCGGGACACAGTGCGGAGTACGACGTCCGCCAGGGGGGCTTCATAGCTCGCATCGTCCAGGTGCATCATGCCCCTGGCAAAGAACCGAAACATCTCGAACTCGCATAAAGACCCTGCGCGAAGGGTCACCTCGACGGTCGGGGCGACTTCGGCACTCGTGGTGCTGAACTTTGCTGCAGGGACGATGCCGCTCGCAGCAAGCCAGGCAAAGATGTCGAGCGGGGCGTCCGGAAAGTCGATCGCCATTGATCGCTCCAGCAGACGATGGCGTACGGTGGCTGGAGCAGAGCGGTATCCGTCGAGCAAGGATAGAGCGAGTGTCAGAGCCGCCTCGCCATCGCCAAGGTCATTGCCCGTGTCGGCAAAGGCGACGAGCAGGGCAGCTACCAGATTCTGCCTGTATTGGTACACCTTCCTATAGAGGCCTGGGTCAATGCTTGCATGCATCGACCACTTGCCATCGGGCATCCACGCAACTAAGTCATCAAAGCTGTCCGCGAGGTAGACCTCCAGTAGGCAAAGCACCCTGTGGTGCATTCGCGTTGCCCTGGCGCCGGTCAAGCCGTAGTTGGCGATGGCGGCGCAGATGTCCGAAGAGATACGTCGCAACCACAACCGGTCGTCGTCGTCCATGACGAGGTGGACGAGGATCTGGTTTCGATAGAGGCGGTCTAGCAAGTCCATGCCGGCCGCCTTCGCATGCGTGGTTCTAGCCATCTTTGCTATGCCGCCATCCTATGGCTCAACATTCCCCCGCGGTAGTTTCGCCCCGCTTGGCATCTCCACGCTTTTGGGCCGGCGTGCGGTCGTTGCCCTTGTTATAGCGGTGGTCATGAGAACCGTCCGACTTATTGCGGCCGTATGGCATTACGCCGACCGTCGCAAGGGGAAGTGGCGTGCCCTGCGGGAGACGGAGAAACTGCGCCAGTGCCTTCATTTGGCGACCTCGGTGGAGCCGGAGGGGCGGCCGGAGGCGGCCGAATCGCAACGGTCGGTCGCGACGTCGTAGATGTCCGACGCGACGCGAGCCGCCACCGTCGTCACGACGACGGTGCCGACCAATTCAAGGATGGCTGTGATGGCCGAAGGAACAAAGAAGAACGGGATCATTTGAGGTCCTAGGTTGAGCAGCCGGGAATCCGACTGGACTATGGAATAGATCCTAGGACGCCCCCCAATGCGGCGTCATTGGTCGTGTTTGATGTACCGATTCGTACACAAAACTGGGAAAACGGCGAAGCGGCCTTGCATCCGTTGCCAAGTGCCTTCGACGGTCGCCTGCCGTGAGTGCTAGGAACGCACCTTCCGCTTTCGGCACAACGCTGCCACTCGCGGCGAAGCGTCGAACCGGGGAAGCTGGGCGGTAGCTTCGACGACCCCTGGTACCACCATAGCAGCCGTCGCAGGCGGCCGATCCGCCCTGGCCAGAATCGGCCGCCGGCTGCTTCTCAAATCTCCGTCTACTCCGAAATCTCTAGCGCGTCATCTACCTCGATGCCAAGGTACCTGTACGCGAGGCCGCTTGGATGCAATGCGCTTGCGTGAGCGCTTGCCGCAGTAGTTGCAGATCACCTTGCGATCAGCGGCCCGCGGCGGTGGCGGCCCGACAGGCCGCCCCTCGGCCTCGCGGATCCGTTTCAGGCATGCCAACAGGCTGGTCATACTGATGCCACTGGCAGGACCATCCGGGCCGTCGACCACCGTCTGCCAAGCCTGCGTGCCTGGCCAGAAGTCGACCCGGTCATCCATCCGCAGGCGCTTGCCACCGTCAAGCGACACGACGTTCCCCGCACCGAGTCCGCCAAGCCCGGCCTGGCTGGCGGCAGCTTGCTTGTACTTGCCCATCCCGCGCCTGCGCTGCCTGCCTACGCGGCCTGCCGGTGCTCGTAGAACGCCGGCGTCCGGTCATCGAAGATGTCGTAAAGCGCCTTGAGGTTGCTCGGATCCGGGTTCAGCCAAGCATCGACATGCTCAGGTCTGATGCGGACGATCATGCGATCGTGGCCAGCGGCTGCGACCTCTGGCGGTGGCTCATCCGTGATCGCAGCAAACGACAGCAGGTCTGGCTCGCCGTCCTTCTTCCAGTGCGACCACAGGCAGGCGATGTACATCAGCTCCGGCGGGTTGGGGTTGAACTGCAGGACCACGTTCTCCGGCTTCTCGTCCGGCGCCAGCGGCCGGTGCTCCATGTCGTGGCGCTTGACGTTCTCGAAGAAGGTGTCGACGAGCAGGATGCCGTGCGTGTGGCCGAACTGGCCCCGCCAGAACCCCTCGAGGTTGTCCCTGCGGGCGTTGTAAGTGCCGGGGAACTTGACGTCGTAGTCGGCAGGCTTCCCGGCCGGCCGGCATTGATAGCGCATGGGCAGCACGACGCGTTGGCCGTCACGCACGACCATCACCGGCGCGTAGACGCCTGGGAAGATGCGCGAGTCGCGGTCCAGCAGTTCGGTCCGGCGCAGGTCGTCCAGGTCGAGCCGAGCCTTGGAAATCTTCGACGGCGCGATGCGCAGGCTGTCCAGCGCGGCCTTCGTCTGCTTGGTCTGCAAGGACCGCTCGGCGTCGGCCAGGCGCTTGCGCTGGGCAAACAGCTCCTGCTCCAGCGCCATGGCCCGGTCCGCCTTGTAAGCATCGATTAGCTCCTTGATCTCCAGTTCCTCTGGCGTCGTGGCGTCCCGCTCGAACGCCTCTTCCAGGGCCTTGGGGATCTTGAGCTTGGCCACCTGGCGGCCGTAGAAGACCCGCACGAATTCCTTGATGCTGAGATGGGCGCCGAACAGGCGCGTGTAGTCCCGGTAGTCGGCACGGATCTGGGCGGAGTAGCACATGGGCGAACGTCCCTGCGAGTCGATGGGCCAGTTATCGCACGCCGGCGCACACAACTCCAGCGGCCGCCAACTCCTCCCGCAAGTCAGCGTCATGCCCGACTAGACGCCGAACACGGCTGCATATACTGTATGCACATACAGTATTTTGCCTACTCCGATGTTGCCCGTCTCCGCCGGGCTGGACGGGGCGTCGCCGCCTCACAGCCTGCCCTCTCCCACTCAAAACGCCGGCGTCACTGCGCCTGGGTCGCTCCCTCACGATGTCGAGGCGGCGCTGTGGCGCGGCGATCAGCTGGGCGGGCCGGTGGCAGAGGTGCTGCCGACTGGATTTGCAACGCTGGACGTCGAGCTCCCCGGGGGCGGCTGGCCTTGCGGATCGTTGACCGAGGTGCTGGTTCGCCAGTTCTCCATCGTTGAGCTGCGCCTGCTGTCGCATGCCATCGCGCAGCAAACCTCCGCCGGCCGGAGCGTCGCGCTGGTGGGCCCGCCGCTCGCGCCGCATGCCCCTGGACTGCGCCACGAGGGTATCGACGAGCGCCAGCTCGTCTGGATCGACGTGGACGCGCCGCGCGACCGACTGTGGGCCACCGATCAGCTCGTCAAGGGTGGCAGCTTCGGCGCCGTCATTGCCTGGTTGCCCCTGGTGCGCGCCGAGCAGATCCGGCGCCTCCAGGTCCTGGCCAGTCGCTGCAAGGGGCCGGTCTTCCTGTGCCGCCCCGAAGTCGTCGCGCAAGACGCCTCTGCGGCACCACTCCGTGTTCTGGTGCGCGTGGACACGGACTGGCAGATCACCGTCGACGTGCTCAAGCGCAAGGGCGTGCCGCTGGAGCAGACGCTGCGCCTGACCTCCATGCCCGGTGGCCTCAGCAAGATCATGACCCCGAGGCTGCGCTACCCCAGCCGCCTCATGCCCATCGAGCCCAGCCATGTTGTGGTCAGCCCTGCTGTTGCCGCCGTGCGCCAACGACCCGAGTTCGCCGAGTCCTCCAAGCCCTGACGCCCTCCAGGCCGTGGCCACCTGGGCGTTGCAGTTCACGCCCCGTGTCGCCATCGTCGAGGATGCCGTCTTGATGGAGGTCGAAAGCAGCACACGCCTGTTCGGTGGCAAGCGTGCGCTACGTGACCGTGTGGTCGCCGAAGCCGCCGAGCTCTCGGTACAGAAAGTTGCCTGGGCGCCCACGAGCCTGGCCGCCCTGGCGCTGGCGCGCAACAACCGGGAGGACGGCATCCGCCGGCCGCTCCAGGACATCCTGGACGCACTGCCCATGGAAAGCCTGAGTGCGATCTGCCCGCACGCGACGACGCTGGCGCAGACCGGCTGTCGCACGCTGGGCCAGGTGCGCGCCCTGCCGCGCGCCGGCCTGGCCCGGCGCTTCGGCAAGGAGCTGCGTCAGGCGCTGGACCGCGCCTACGGGTACGAGCCCGACGGCTATGCGTGGGAGGTGCTGCCCGAGCAGTTCAAAGGCCGGCTGGAGCTGCCCTTCCGCGTCGAGCATGCTCCGGCGCTGCTGCAGGGCGCACGACGACTGCTGGTGCAGATGTGCGGCTGGCTGGCAGCCCGGCATGCCGGAGCGACCGCGTTGACGCTGCATTGGTGGCACGACACGATGCGATCCCGCGAAGCCGGCACGGGCGGCCAGCTCACGATCGGGACGGCCGAACCGAGCCGTGACGTCGAGCATCTGTGCCGGCTGCTCGCCGAGCACCTGGCCAAGGTCGAACTCCTCGCGCCGGTCGGCGACCTTGAGCTGACCGCGAACGAAGTCCACGAACAGGCGGGCAGCAATGGCTCCCTGCTGCTGGACGACACCGACGTCACCGAGTCACCGCAGCTGGTGCTGGAGCGCATGGCAGCGAGGCTGGGGCCCGAGGCGGTGCGTCGCTGTGTCGTGCATGCCGACCACCGCCAGGAATGGATGGCGCACTGGCAGCCCGCCGCCGAGCCCCTGCCGCGCCAGGCCGAGGTCAGCACCGAACTCCCTCAACCCACCTGGACGCTTCGCGAGCCGCTGAAGCTTGCTGTGCGCAACAACCGGCCGGTCTACCAGGGCGAGCTGCAGCTGCTCGCGGGACCGCAATGCGTTGAAGGCGGCTGGTGGGACCGCGACGAGGTGGCTGGCTCCGGGCGACTCGTGATGCGGGACTACTGGCTAGCCGAATCCCGGCATGCCGGTCTGCTGTGGATCTTCCAGGCCAAGCTCGACGACGGCACTGGCTGGTTCTTGCACGGCATCTTCGGTTGAGGCGCCACCGTGATTCCGCCCTATGCCGAGCTGCGCTGCGTATCGAACTTCACGTTCCTGCGCGGCGCCAGCAAACCTGAAGAGCTGGTGCAGCGCGCCAAGGCGCTGGGCTACAGCGCCATCGCGATCGCCGACGAATGCAGCATGGCCGGCATCGTGCGAGCGCACACGGCCGCCAAAGAGGTGGGTATCAAGCTGCTGGTCGGGTCGCAGTTCGAGGTTCGCTCGGACACACCGTTCAGCTTCGTCGTGCTGGCCACCAACCGCAACGGCTACGGCAACCTCTGCGAGTTCATCACTCACCTGCGCCGGCGCTCCGAGAAGGGCAGCTACTTCCTGGACCTGGACGAGATCGACAGCAGGACGCTGGCCGACTGCGTCGTCATTGCGGTGCCGGACCGCCGCTGCGACCAGGCACAGATGGAGGTCATCGCGCGGTGGTTGCTGCGGCACTGGACCGGCTGTTGCTGGCTCGGTTGGGAGCAGCTGCGCCGCCTGGACGACGAGGTGCAGCTCCACAAGCTGCGCGAATGCAGCGAACTGACGGCCGTGCCCATCGTTGCGGTCGGCGACGTCCACATGCACGTGCGCTCTCGCAAGCCGCTGCAGGACGTGCTGACGGCAACGCGGCTGCGCATGCCCATCACGGCATGCGGCCTGAAGCTGCGCCAGAACGCCGAGCAGCACCTGCGCACACGACGGCGCATTGCCGAGCGCTGCCCGCCCGAGCTGATGCTGGAGACGCAACGCGTCGCCAACCGCTGCGACTTCAGCCTCGACGAGCTGAAGTACCAGTACCCCGACGAAGTAGTGCCGGCGGGCGAGACACCGCAGAGCTATCTGCGTCGCATCGTCTACGAGGGTGCAGGCCGGCGCTGGCCGACCGGCATTCCCGCGGAGGCCCAGACCCAGATCGAGCATGAACTGTCCCTGATCGCCGAGCTGCGCTACGAGCACTACTTCCTGACGGTCTACGACATCGTCGCGTTTGCGCGCAGCAAAGGCATCCTGTGCCAGGGCCGGGGTTCAGCCGCGAACTCCGTCGTCTGCTACTGCACCGGCGTCACCGAAGTTGACCCACTGCGCAGCTCCATGCTGTTCGAGCGTTTCATCAGCAAGGAGCGCGGCGAGCCGCCGGACATCGACGTGGATTTCGAGCACGAGCGGCGTGAGGAGGTTATCCAGTACCTGTACGGCAAGTACGGCCGGGACCGTGCCGCGCTGACGTCCACCGTCGCGAGCTATCGCCCTCGCAGCACGCTGCGCGACGTGGGCAAAGCGCTGGGTATCTCGGATGAAGCTATGGAGGTGCTGCGCAAGGGCACCAGCGCCTGGGAGCTGGCGCTGACGGACGAGCTGGTTGCGGAGGCTGGCCTCGACAAAGACAGTCTGCTTGTGCGCCAACTGCGCGACCTGACGGGCCAGCTGCTGTCGTTCCCCAGACACCTGGGCCAGCACACCGGCGGCTTCGTGCTGACCAGCGGACCGCTCAGCCGCCTAGTGCCCATCGAAAACGCGGCCATGCCAGACCGCAGCATCATCCAGTGGGACAAGGACGATCTGGACCTGATGGGCTTGCTGAAGGTCGACGTGCTGGCTCTGGGCGCGCTGACGATGCTGCGCAAGGCGCTAGACCTGATCGGCGAGCGCCGCGGTCACGTGATGGAGATGCAGGACATCCCGCCCGAAGACCCGGCCACCTACGACATGGTCTGCAGGGCCGACACCGTAGGCACCTTCCAGGTGGAGAGCCGCGCTCAGATGAGCATGCTGCCGCGCCACCTGCCACGGCGCTTCTACGACCTCGTGGTCCAGGTGGCCATCGTCCGGCCGGGCCCGATCCAGGGCGGCTCTGTTCATCCTTACCTGGACCGCCGCAGTGGGCGTGTTGCCGTGACCTACCCCAGTCCGGAGATCGAGAAGGCATTGGGACGCACGCTGGGGGTGCCACTGTTCCAGGAGCAGTGCATGCAGCTCGCCATCCTGTGTGCGGGGTTCACACCGGGCGAGGCAGATGGCTTGCGTCGCGCCATGGCGGCCTGGCGGCGCACCGGCAGCCTGGACAAGTACGAACCCAAGATCATCGGCGGCATGATGGCCAGCGGCTACACCGAGGCCTTCGCTCGCAACGTGTTCGAGCAGATGAAGGGCTTTAGTAGCTACGGGTTCCCCGAGAGCCATGCGGCCAGTTTCGCCATCATCGTGTACGCCACCTGCTGGGTGAAGTGCCACTATCCGGCCGAGTTCTTGTGCGCGATCCTGAACTCGCAACCCATGGGCTTCTATTCGCCGAGCCAGCTCGTGCAGGACGCCAAGCGCCATGGTGTCGACGTGCGCCCGATCGACGTGCTGCACAGCGACTGGGACTGCACGCTGGAGAACATCGAACACGAGCCGGCGGTGCGGCTGGGCCTGCGCCTCGTGAAGGGCTTCAAGGAAACCTCAGCACAGCGCATCAAGGCAGCGCGCGCCAGCACCTACTTCGAGAGTGCGGAGGAGCTGGCACGGTTGGCGAGGCTGGAGCACCTGGACATGCAGCAGCTCGCGGCAAGCGATGCGCTGCGCAGTCTCAGCGGTCACCGGCGACAGCAAGTGTGGGACGCTGCTGCACTTCGCAGGCTACCCGAGTTGCTGCGCGACGCGCCTGTGAACGAGCCTGTGCTGGAACTTCCAGCAGCCGCCGAGGGCGAAGAAGTGATCTGGGACTACCGCACCTTTGGACTGACGCTGCGAAGCCACCCGCTGCAGTTGCTCCGCCCGAAGCTCGACGAGCGTCGGTTCGCCACCGCCAAGGAACTGATGAACACGGACGACGGTCAGGCCGTGGAGTACTGCGGGATCGTGACGCTGCGACAGCAGCCGGAAACCGCGAAGGGTGTGGTCTTCGTCAGCCTGGAGGACGAGACTGGCAACGTGCAGGTCATCGTGTGGCCCAGCGTTCGCGAAGCGCAACCTCAGGAACTGCTGCAGTCGCGATTGCTGGGCGTCAAGGGACGCTGGCAAAGGCAAGGCGACGCTTGCAGCCTGATCGCGAGGCACATCGAGGATCTCACCTCATTGCTCGGCGAACTGGAGACGAGCAGCAGGGATTTTCGTTAGTCCCGGATTTCGGTGGCGCTCTGGGGGCGCCGTACAGGTGCGACGCCGGCGCCTTCAGTAGTCACGGATCGCCGCATGCCAGGCCAGACTAGCGGCCTCTGCGGCAACCTTCTCCAACAGCACGGCCAGGGGAATTGACGTACAGGCGCGCCGATGCCGTCATCGCACCCTTGAATACGTGCTCGGCTGGAGGCGCTGAGTCAGCAAGATGCCGCTGCCCACCTGTTCCCGCACCACCTTGGTTCTGTTTGAATGTGTCACAGCAAATCACCAAAGCCCATGCGAATCCTGTTCTCCGCCAATGTCTTGCTGCTTTCGCTGCTTGCGTCGTCCTCCGCTCACGCCTGGGGCGCGGAGGGACACCGCCTCATCGGCGAGATGGCTGAAGCCCAACTGACGCCAGCGGCCCGCGCCGAGGTCACTCGGCTGCTTGCTGCCGAGCCCGGCGCCACCATGGCGTCGGTTTCCACCTGGGCCGACCAGATCCGGTCGCCTGAGACGGCCCCGTGGCACTACGTCAATCCGCCGCCGGGTGACTGCTCTTACGAACGCGGTCGCGACTGTGAAGACGGTCAATGCGCAGTCGAAGCTGTCCGCGAGCAAGTCACCATACTTAAGTCCGGGGCTTCAGATGCGCAGCGTCTGACCGCGCTCAAGTGGATCATCCACCTTGCCGGCGACATCCACCAACCGCTGCATGCCGGGTTTAAGGGAGACAAGGGTGGCAACCTGTACCAAGTCCAAGCCTTCGGCAGGGGCACTAACCTGCACTCGCTCTGGGACGGCGCGCTGATCCGCAATCGTGCCGGTGGCATCGACGCGCTGCGCGTAGATGCATCAACTTATGGCGCCGCAGCGCCGGCCGCCCCCCAACCTGCCGCGTGGGCCATCGAGTCCTGCAAGGTCGTCAGCAGTCCGGGCTTCTACCCAGGCGGACGCTTCATCGAGCAGAGCTACATCGACCAGTGGGATCCCGTCCTGGTGGCCCGGCTAAAGAGCGCCGCGCAGCGCCTGGCCGCCACGCTCAACGACGCCCTGCGTTGACGCCTACCGCATTCGCCCATCAGTCATAGTCGGCTGTAGGCTGGGTGCAGTCATGCGCCGGTCGGTCCCTGATCGACCGCTCGTCGAGCAAGCGGTCATTGGCTTCGGTGCCGCAGCCAACCTCGCGCGAGGGTTAGGGCTACGCTGAATAAGCGGGCGATTTCGACGCGGTTTCGTGCCGACTTTTTGCTTGCTCGAATCGACGTCGTTTTGCCCGCCCCACGCCGAGTTCTTCGGCCCTTTTGAGGCAGTAGGCGCGTCGCGCGCGCACTGCGGACGCACTCATGCCGCCAGGCGCTTGCGCGCCAGGTAGATGTTGGCCAAACCCAGCGCCACAAAGGCTCGCGTGGCATTCTTGGCCAGCCCTTTGTAGCGAACCTTGGCGAAGCCGAACTGGCGCTTCACGACTGCAAACACGTGCTCCACCCGCGAGCGCGTCTTGGACTTGATGCGGTTGACGATGCGCTCCAAGTCAGCCACATGCCCCGTGCCCCGGACCCTCTGATTCGTTCGGTCCGTGGCCTTCGGTACCTTGGCCGCGATCAACTCCTGCTGGGAGGCGTAGGCGCTGTCGCCGAAGACTTCCAGCTCCTCGCCGTGCAGCAGCTTGGGCAACGGGTGCTTGTCATGCACGTTGGCCGCCGTCACCACCGCGCTGTGCGCAAGGCCCGTCTCGCTGTCCACGCCGATGTGCAGCTTCATGCCGAAGAAGTACTGCTGCCCCTTCTTGGTCTGGTGCATCTCCGGATCGCGCGCGCCCTTGTCGTTCTTGGTCGAGCTCGGCGCCGCGATGATGGTGGCATCCACGATGGTGCCTGTGCCGACCTTCATGCCCTTGCTCTGCAGCACTTCACCGACCCTGGCGAACAGGGCAGCACCCAGCTTGTGCTTGTCGTCCTCCAGCAAGCGGCGGAACTTCAGCAAGGTGGTGCCGTCGGGCACGCGCTCTCGGCCCAGGTCGATCCCCACGAAGCGGCGCAGCGCCGTGCTGTCCAGCAGCGCTTCTTCGCAGGCCTCGTCGGCGAGGTTGAACCAGTGCTGCACGAAGTACATGCGCAGCATGCGCTCCAGTCCGATGGGCGGTCGCCCCTTGCCGGCCTTCGGGTAGTGGGGCTCGATGACCGTGCACAGCTCGGCCCACGGCACGATGGTGTCCATCGTTTGCAGGAACACGTCGCGCCGGGTCGGCCGGCGAAACCGCTCGAATTCCGCCCCCTGATCGGCAGCCGCTGCGAGTGTTGCTTGCTTCATGCGAGCATCATCCCCGCGCAGCGCTCGCCTTGCCACCTGAGCAACCCGCAAGGCGAAACTTAATCAGCGTAGCCTTAGACCGCAGCTACTGCGCTCGACGGACGGGCGAACCATCGACGTTGATGCATTTGAATGTCGTCAGCGTTGCCCTCGCGTTGACGTACATCCCGCAAGCGCAACGTCCTAGCGATTACCAACGCCAGAACTAAGACGACGGCAGAAGCGTGGCCACGACTCTCGCCTCGATCGCTGCGGCGGCAGGGATGCCGCAACGCACCAGTGTGTCCACCATCGCCGTAAAGTGGGCCGCGAGGTGCGCAACGTGTGCGCCTTCGACTTTATCGAGTGACCGATCGATCCAAGTGCAGGCGCGCGTGCCGATACCGTGGTCGATCCAGAACTCGGTGCCTGATCCATGCTTGTCCCACCAGGCAGAGATTGCACGCGCCAGGAACGCGACTGGGCCGGCGCGCGGCTCGAGATCGATCAGGTTCATGAACGCCAGCGCAACGAACGTTGAGCCCGCAGCCTGTTCCGCAAGTTCGGTGAGCATTGGCATCACTGGATCAGTTGCCAGCGCCCTCTCAGAAGGTACATAGCATCTCGGGCCTCGGCCCCAGTCATGGCGAGCAACGAAGAACGCCGCGACTGCGCCAGCCAAGTGGATTTCGGTGCTCGCCGAGGGTCTCGATACGAGGCGCATCCAAGCTCGAGTGGTGACCAGGCGCTCTGCCAGTTGCTCCCGGACCGCGACCACGGTCGTCGGTGAAACCGCGGCGTCGTCCAGCCACAGCACGTCAAGCTTGCGCAGGGCCGATCCGGTGGCGTCGAAGAAACGCTCCTCTGGTAGCTGTGCGAGTGGCTGGAAGAGGAACTCGGTCAGTCCGTCGTCATTGCCCTTTGAGATTGCCGCAACAACCGAGGCACCAAAGTACGCCTCGTTCCACTCGGAAGGCCGCTCGCCGGGTTCCTCATCAGGGTCGGCGCCGACGCCGTTGGCACCGGCCGTCCAGGTCCAGTAGTGACGCAGCATTGCGCCGAGCAGGTCGGCGTGGGCCTTGCCCCACTGCATCTCGGCCAGCGACACCCAAGCCGCAGCGCCTCCCGAGTCAAAGCAGCGCGTCGATGCGGGCGGCCGCGGACGTGCCTCGTCGGGAGACTCCATCTCCCCCAGAACGATCCGATGTCCAGGCTTGGGCGGGGGCGGCGAAGGGAGGTCGGGCCACTTGGGCTCCTCTGCGCCGTATAGCAACCATGCAAGCTCGAGGGCGACCGCGGCCTGACGCCTCGCCAACTCGTCCGCCTTGCGCGCGTCTTCGCGAGCCTGATGGCGCGCCTTAAAGTCCACTGCGCTGCCCCCGAAGCCATCGTCGTCGTACGAGAGCCGGGTGTATGTGCAGGCAACCATGCCTAGCCGCGCCAGGGACCGGACAAGTTCGCTGCGTACTTGGCGACCTGCATCCAACTCCCGGCGCAGGACCGATGCCATGACGCTGTCGGGGCGAGCACCGAGTTCCAGGAGTCGCGGAAGCTCTCCCTGCCCGGGATCGTCGCGAAGCGACGCGAGCAAGCCCATGGCGGCGATCGCGGCAGGGTTGTAGTGCAGCTGTTTGTAGGGCTCGCCACGTTCCCGTACTGCTTCGCTTGCCACCTGAAGCTGCCGGTGAGCCCACGCGCGATGTGCAGCCTTCAACTCGACGCTGCCGTCGCGAAGTAGCAACGTGGCCACGGAGAAGCGTGTGAGGTCGTCCCACTTGGTGTCGTCCGTTTCGGCTTCCATGGCAGCTGGGCTCTCGACCGCCCATGCCAAGCCTCGGGCAAGCAACTCCTGCGAGCACGCTGCTTGGTCCAGCGCTTGGGAAACCTGGCCTCGCAAAACGATCGCCTCGCTCCCCCGAGCGGCTTTCGCTTGCATCGTCGCCACGAGTTGCCTTTCGGCCTCTGGCATGACGTACTCGATCACGCTTCGACCATCGCCGTCCGTGCTTTCGCGGTAGTTCGCTAGATCGAGACAATTCAGGGCGCTCATCGCGGCAAGCCGGGGATCCGTATAGCCTTGCGAATCATCGTCTGGCTGCCCGATGCGCCCAGCCTCGGCTCGGAGCGCTTGCTGCATTGCAGCGCGTACCTCGGAAGGGCCGCGGTACCCGTACTCGTTAAGCACCCTATCCAGCGAGATACCGCGCGAGGGTCGTCGGCGTAGGCTGTCCAGAGTCGCTGTGCCCTTGGGCTCCGGGTGAACCCATGCGGCCGGAGTCCTCAAGTTCACTAGGTCGAATCCGTGGCGCTGTCGGTCAAGCGCGAGCAGCTTCGCGGAAGCGGCGAAGGGCCAGAGCGAGTCGCGCGACTTCGGCCAATGCGACAGCATGACGTCGATTGCAACAAGCAAGAACGCCGCGGGGGCAGGTGCTGGTCCCAAAACATCCGCGACAACGGCGACCATCGCTTCGCCACGCTCGATGCGTTGATGTGCCCAGGCTTCGAGGGCCATGAGAGCCGAGCCTGCGACGTGGCTGTCCTGATCTCGAGCCCAGGTGTAGGACCGCAGCCACGGAAACTCGCGCGGGCCGTCAGGAAAGGGGACCGCGACTTGGTCGTCGCCAGGATTGCGGCCACGACTTCGCCACCTGACCGCGTGCGCAACGACACCGCGCACGAGCCGCAGTCCATGCTCGGGGTTTGCCGAGAGCAGGTCCAAGAAGGGCCCGCGTGCAGGCGACGCCGGGAAATAGTCCAGGTGCCATTGCGAGAAGGGTTCGCGCGCTGAATCTCTATGCCGATCGTCGCCCTCAGGCAGCGCGTCCAGAAACAGGTCAGCAAGGGCCGCTGGTGCAGCCTGAGCTGCGGTGCCGACGAACGACAGCAGCTCACGGAACAACATGTGCCGATGCCGGTGGGCGCGAACCGCATTCAGGTAGGCCTCCGCGAGACTGGGGCGCAGCCTGCACCAGGCCAAAAATACAATGCGAAGGTCGCTCTCCTGCGATCCGGTCATGGGCAGGTTCGACTCCTGCTGAGCAGCCTGCCACGCCTCGGCAAGTCCGGAGACCTCTGGATGGTTGTTCGCCTCGACTTTACGGAGCCATGCATAGAGCTGCTCGACCACCTGTCCGGACAGCGGCGCGTTCCCCAGGAAGGCAAAACACCAGCGACCGTAGAGGTCCACCAGCTGCGGCACTGCACCAGCGGGCACTTGGGCCGCCCTCTCGAGCGACCAGTCGATGAGATTGCCCCATGAAGGCTCGCTCGGCGCGACGACGTTGCCGGGCAACTGGTCGGCGTGCAATCCCATGGCACGCCATAGCGGTGCCGCCGGCTGAGAGTCGACGGCGATGGCGGTGCGAACGAGCTCGCCCAGCATGGCCCCATCACTGGCGAACAGTACCGCCATGTGTGCATCAAGGAGGCTGTGAGCACGCTCGGAGCGGGCGAGGGCAAGGAGGACGCTGCGCCGCCACGAGCCGTGCACGTCGGCTGCGCTGACTTGTTCGAGCAGCGATCTCCAGGCATCTGCCTGGCCGGCGTCCTCCGCGAGGAGCCGCGCGGCCATTTCAAGGCCGCGAACCAGGCGCGCAGGAGCTGGCGCGCGAAGCGGCAATGCGGCTAGATGCGTTCGTTCGTCTTGAAGCAGGGATCCGATCGCCCAATCCCGCAGGACGTCATGAGCGAACTCAACATGGACTGCGGTCACCTCGCGCAGCGCGCCGCTAGTGATCAGCGCATCGACTGTCTCACCCGGCGTTTCGCCGATGTCCAACCGCGAAGTGGACGTCAAGGACTGGATGGCAAGCGACCGCAGAAGGCGCCGGCGATCGCGGCGGCCGGCCTCTGGCCCGTCACCACTGCGCCACCACTGCGCCGCCATCTGTGCTTCGCTGTGCGGCGAGACCGCATCTGCGCCTTCCAATCGCGCCAACCGATCAAGCCGGTACAGGTTCCGCACGAGCTTCTCGGCAGGGTGCCCCGGCCGCAGCAGCACCGCCAACGCAGGGTCGGTAGCCCGCAATTCCGAGACTTCGTCGTCGACAAGGTCGGTGATCACCAGCGGGGGAGCTTGGCCGAGCGCATCCAACGCCTCCTGCGGCAACCAATCTCGCGCTTCAGTTGTGAAATCGATGCGCGCGGTGGCCACGACCCGGAAGCCCTTCACGGCGGCCGCGGCGCGCAGCAGGTCCAACACCGTTGCGCGCTGGTCCGGACTTTCGAAGCGGTCGATCCCGTCGATGAAGAGAGTCCCCCCGCCGTCACCGGCAAGGTCGGCTAGAAGCTCAGATGCACTGGCGTCGCAGCCCAGCAAGCTCTGCAGCGCTACCCAGCCGCCGCCTGGCAGGCGACTTTGCGAGACAACGATGACGCGCGACTCGGTGGCGATGCGCTGGGCGATGTCCTTCAGCACCCCAGACTTGCCAACGCCGGGTGCACCAAGAATCTCCAGGTACCGGCCATGTCCGAGCGCTGCGTCGGCAGCCTCGGCATATCCGCTGCGATCGAGTGACACGCCGCACACATCGAGCTTGATCCCCGACAGAACCCCATCGGCCATTGCAGCCAAGCGCTCTCGCGCAACGTGCATACGCCTGTCGCCTGAAAGCCGAAAGTCGCGCTCGCTGGTGAGCTTGACGCGCAGCGTGCTCGCATCGATGTCGCCTCCGGCCGCGTCGACCTCCAGCGCGATCTGCTGCAGCGCGTCCCACAGCTCGCTCGCGCGGCTGCGTTGCAGCGGGACGAGCAGTGCGGCGCTGCGCTCGCGCGCGTAGAGCGCGCACATGGATCCCGCTTGCTCGAAATCAAAGGCCAGGACCTGGAAACGCCGCAAGAGCCGCCAGACCGCACGGTCATCGGTGGGCTCGTCAACCTTAGCCATGTTGCCGCGGAAGGCCTCGACGAACTCCCGCATCGAGCGGTGCGAGACCCGGGGCAGGTTCAGTCGCGCAAAGAACTCAGCCGGGTCCTGATAGTCGCGGGCCCACTTCAGCACCTCCTGGATGTGCTGGTCGATCTTGGCGGTGGTGCGGGCGATCGCGACCGCCAGCTCGTAGCGCTGGGTGTCGAAGGCAGCCTTGCGAGCCGCACGGACTGCGAAGGCGACGACGTCGGTGAACACCGCGTCGCTGGCCGTGAAGTCAATGGTGCGCTTTGCCTGAACCTCCAGGGCGGCCGGCTGGCCGCCGGAGTCGATGCCGGTGACGATGACGTCGTCCATAGGGTGATCGAGTGCCGCACGCTGGAAGGCCACACGCGTGACGACAACACCGGGGAGGCCGCGGGCCTCGCCTCCTGACAACAGCGGCAGCAGGTACTGCGCGCCCACGTGCGACTCCAGCCGCGCGCCTGCAGGGCCAGCGGCAGCGGGGCTTGCCGGTGCTGGTTCAGAACCCGGATCGCGGCGCTGACGCGACTGCTTGGCGGTCGCTGCCTTGGGTCTGCTGGACGGTGCCCCGGTGGGGCTAGATCGTGCGCTCTTACGCGAAGTTGCCATGGTTATCGCCAGTGCGGTTTTTTGCCGCCAGTTCAAGTTCTTGGCTGCACGACTGCTAAGGGCATTATTGGGGTTGAAGGGCAGCACAAGACGGAAGCTGATGCCGATTCCCCTCCGCTAGCTGACGGCGAGTCAGACTGATGGCGGTACCTCGGCAGCCTGCCCCAGGCTGATGGGCAGTGACCCAAGCCGGATGACCGTTAGCCTCCGTTTGGTGTGAGGACAGCAGCCAGCACCGAAGGTCGGAAGACCCTGCATCTGGGTGGCTAGGTCAAGTCGGCGCGTCTGCGACGGCAATAGACCGTTGAGCGGTCGTCGAGCAGGCCGACGCGACGGACTGCAACCGCTGCAGAGCTAGGGGGCACCTCGTCGCTGGCAACGCTAGCGCATCGCGATAACGTCGCGCCCCGACGGAGCAGCCAAGGACCGACGAATACATGCCGCCCATTTCGATAAACGCGCTCGCAGACCTGCGCGGTCGCAGTCTCGAAGTGCTCTGGTACGCCGATGCCCGCGTCTATGCTGGCCAGGGGAAGCCGCGTTCGGCCGTCGGCGTTGCCCTGCGGTTGGGAGATGGTGTTGGGAGTCGATTGGTACGGTACGTCCCCGCCGCCATGATGACGTTCGTGAGGCTCGGCGATGTCTGGCTGGGCGGCAAGCGTGTCGGATCGGTGCCGCTTGACCAGGCTGTCTTCAACAGACTATCCGTCACCGATGAGACGACAGCCATCGCCCCCGCAGGGGCATCGTCGTCGATCCCTGGAGGGGCGCCGTCCTTCGACCTAGCCTTTGACAAGTTCGATGCGCATCGAGGTCATACCAAGTCCTGGGTGGTTCGTGTCGATATCGACGAATCGACCTCTCTTGTCGTGCCATGCATGGAGTTGTTCCGCTTCTATTTCGCCGCCAGTGGCTCACTAGCTGCCCAACTGCTGTCAGGGGTGAACGCCGCCGACAAGCTGTTCGTCGAATGGCATCTATCTGCGAAGACTGGCATAGCCAACATCACTCTGGGCAAGGACATCCATGGCTTTGCTGCAGCGACGGTTGCACGGATCGCCAGTGGTGGTCCCGCTCGGCGGGCCGTCAGGGACCTGGTGAAGTCCGGAGTCTCCGCCTATTCAGATCGCAGACCCTGGTATCCGCGCCTTGGATTTCCGTTCGTGGGCCTCACTGACCTCACCGCGGAGGGTGTGTGGCTGGATCACCCTGAGAAACGGGTGTTTGTCGTGCACCGAATCCTGCAATGCACTCATCCCTTCCCATTCAGGCAGCTCTTCTACCGGCTGTTCGACGGCACCCAGGGCAACACCCGATCCGTCGGCATCACGCAGCCAGCCGCGGCTAGCGACGCACCAAAGGTTCCATCCAATGCACCTGCTCCGCCGGATCTCACATCGAGCGAGGCACGGGATGCCCACAAGGGCACGTACGAAGTACCCACTGGACAAACTGAGTTCGAAGCATTCCCGGACCTTGCCAGCAAAAAGCTCGTGAAGGTCACCAGACCAGCATTACGTGCAGCAGCCGCTCGCAATAGTGACGAGGCGCCTGGCGAGACCACCGAAGTAGCTCCTGTCGGCTCAGATGGAGGCGAACTCTCGGGCATCGAGCCAGTTCCCGAAGCGAGGCACGGACACGAGCGCGAGCCCGGCGCCCTGACATTGCTCAGTCAAAAGATCCTCACCGCAGCTGGCGCAGGCTCGCGTGTGCGCTCCCCCCTGGGCGGCTCGACGCCACTGCGCTTGCTGGTTCCAGACCCAGACTCTGATGATTCAGAGGGGCTGACGCCTGTTTGGCTGATGGTCGCCTGCATGGACACCGGCATCTCGCAAAACAGTTTTGAGGATCAGGTATTGATCTCCTACAGCGACACAAATGCCGACGGTCCCGGCTTCAGCTTCAGGCTCATGGCGATCCATCACGGCGGCGCACTCACCGCCGGATTCTGCGAAACCGTTGCCAACGATCACGTTTTTGCCGGCGCTGTGCACGACCCGCTCTACGGCCATTCGCTCCTCGAAGCTCGGTCGGGGCAGCTTGACGACGTCGGCGACGTCATAGAGTCGCTATCTCAGTCAGTTGCGGTCGTCCTCTCCACGACATGATTCTCGTGCCCAGACGATCGAGCAGATCGCTTGAAGATTCGCTGACCTCAGACACGCTCAGCTGACCAACGCGCTAGCGTTCTAAGCCGACCTGAAGTTGCGAGAACGAGCACTTCGGCCCATCTGGTATTGCGACGAGTACATGGACTCAAGGTGCGTCGAAAACCAGCTAGGCAGCCTTTGCTGATCAACGGCAAACCGGCATGGAGCAGTTCCAGATTCTCGGACCGCACGTTCAAATCGGCCTGGCCAGTCCATCAGCAGCCACACTGCCATGCCAAACAACAAGTGCCGCTCCCGAACACTACGCCGCTCGTAGGACAGACGGCCTGGCGTCAGTTCCGTCGCCGTGCGCGGGAAGACGGCTTCGGAGACCAAGTCCAAGAGGCCCCGCCCAAATCTTTCGTTCGACAGCACCTTCACAACAGCCCGCAGGGCAAGGAACAGCTCGTACGCCGGCGTATGCAAGCGGCCTTCAAGCGGTGCGCATCCGAGATCAATCGTGGCCTGCAGAGTGCGTACCGCGACGGTCAGCTGCCAGTCCGCCCATTCAATCCTCGCGACGCGGGCGTATGCCAAGTCGAAGCCACATTCAGTGCAGATCGACAATGCCGGCGGGTTCACCTTGAATCGCGAGCCCAACTCGCCGCGGAAGAATGCAAACGGGGCACTGCACTTGGGACAGCGGTCCTGCATCAGCGTGTGGTGCACCTCGCACTCGGTGTAGAACGCCAGCCGCCACGACCGCCGAACGTATGGCCTGCGATCCGTACGCAGACATATGGGGCAAAACTGAAGACCGTATGCGGTGCGCTTTCTATGCCAGATGCCAAGCGGCAGCAGCCACGTGGCATTGCCGTTGGGATGGTGGTCAATGTCAATCTGCTGTGCAACGTTCTTCAGCGTTGTTCGCTCGATTCGCTCAAAGGCGATACCGGTCAGATCGACCAACTCTCTGATCACCACCTCCGGCGCCATACGATCGACGTCGCGGTTCCAGACATTGTTGCAATTGCCGCCAAAGCTCTGGCAAAGGGTATGGACCTTCGTGCGGTTCGCACGGGCCAGTGCAACGATCCAACCGCTCAGGATCTCGTCGTACAGGAGCTGTGGATGCGATGGCAGCGTTTTGGGTCCCATGCCTCTCGGACGCATGCCAACTCCCTCAATCCTCGCTGGTCTTCGTGGCGCCGCCGGACTTCTCGCCCGCTCTTGGCGCCTTAGCGGGGGCGCCACGCTCCTTCGGCTTGGCTGTTTTCTTTGCAGGCGCTGCTTTGCCAGACTTCGCCGCGGCGTCATCCAGGCTCTTCAGGGCCTTGGTCAGTCCCGCGCTCTCGATGCCACCCTCGTGAAGAAGCGTGATGTGCCGGATCAAGCCCTTGTAAGTCAAGCGCTCTTCCCCGGTCTCAATGGCATCCACAGCCATCTCTTGAAGGTGCCAAATCAGATCGCCCGTGTTCTGCGCATGAAGCTTCTTGAATAGTTCGAAGAAGTCCTTCCCGATCTCGCTCTTTCGACGCAGAGGCTGAAGGTAGATCCACCCCGTGACGAGTTGACCGAGATCATCTCCTTGAGGCATCTTCAACCTGATTCTGATGAACCTGTTCTTGATCTGCTCGTCATGTTGAATCGCCTGGTAGGCCTCCTCCGTCACTCCCAACACGACCGGCCGCTTGTGCTCGTTCATGATGAACTTGATCTGATTCATGCTCGTAGCTTTGGCCGGCGCCCGCCGGGTCAGGACATTGGCGATCTCGTCGATCACCAGGACCTTCATGTCGACGCGGTCGATCACGTCCATCGTCGCGGCCCGTAGCTGGTAGGGCGTCGGCTTGTTCGGCGTCTTGACAATCAGAGTCCGACAGATTTCCCCGTAGACGCCCTCGCCGCCGGAATCAGGAAACTGGATCACCAGTACCGGAACTTTCGCATGCTCCCCTTCCACGTTGTCGTCGGCAGGGAACTCTCGGTGAAATTCCGAGATCAACGCCGACTTTCCCATCTGGGAGTTGCCGATCAGCACGATGCCCTTGGGGCTACCGCGGTTGGGCGTCTTCACCAAGGTGCGCATGCGCGCCAGGATTGTGGGAAGTTTGCCGAACGGGATGAACTGGTCCGAACGCACATAGGCGATGCGATCCTGGGCCTCCTCATGCAATCGAGCTCTGGAGCCTTCATGCACATGGTCGTCGGTCCAATCTTGCTTGTCAGGATCCGACATTCGCCTATCTCGGCTTCAAGCTGGCAAGGAACTTCGGGTCCGGCGTGTAGCTCGTGATGCTGTCTTCTTTGGTGGGCTTGGGCTTCTTCTTTGGGATGACCGCATGCCCGTCTTGTCGAGCAGCTTCCTCCTTCCGCTTGCGCTGCGCCTTGGTCTTCTTGGCGGTGGCGTCACTGATGGTCGCGGCGATGCGCCCCCGACTTTCCACACGAGCTGTCTCGTCTTCATCCATGGGCTGGTGCAAACGCCTGCGGTACTCAAGCAGTTCCCACAGGGACCGATCCTCCCAATCCTTCTCCTGTACCTTGGCCTGCAAGTATTTCTTCGTTTGCGGCACGTGAACCCAGATATAGGTGAGGTTGTTTGGGTCGAAGTGAATCTGGAACTTCCTGGTCTCCTTGCCGTGGGCGGCAGAGTAGGACGGCAGCGTCGCGCTCAACTTCTCAAGTTCGATGCTGTAGTAGGTCAGCGTCTTGATACCGATGGTGCCCTGATTGACCGTCCTGTACTCGATGGGCAGCAGCGATATCCGCAGGTCCTCAGGATGCCGAGGGACGGGGGGCAGCCCGATTGGCAGGATGTCCTTGCCACCGACGAGCACGCCGTCATGCCAGGCCCGCAGCGGAGTACGGCGCTCCATACCGACGCCGGAGTGCGGGCTGCGGTGATACTGATTCACAAGCCACTCAGTGAAGCAGGCTTCGAACTCCCTGATCGACAGCACTGCGTTGCCTTCAGAGTCGTACTCTCCTTTGAAGAACGGGTTGCTGAACTTTGTCCCAGGCAGCGTGTTCGCGAACTGCTTCATGTAGGTTGAAAAAGCACTTTCCACGTGCCCCCCAAACTGCGGCTGCCCTCTTGGACGGTTGCGCAAATTGAAGCGGCGCGTCCGCTTCACAGCATGCATGAAATGACCGTTCATGTCGGTGCCGCCGTCGACGTGGATGATGCCGGGGATGCCATAGCAAGGCCATTCGCCCGGAACGCCCAACTTCTTTAGAAAGTCAGCTTTAGGGAGGAAGGCGCGTCCCATGAGCAAACCGACAGTTGCAGCCGATGGCGCATTGAAAGACAGGACGAAAGCCAACACCATGCGGGTGCACGAATCGATCATGATCGACAGGTGGGCATCGCCGATCGGTTGCCGGTGTTCCTCGTCAACCAACACCACCTGAGTCGGCGTATGGTCGATCTGGACTATTCGAAGCGGCGCATTGGCGCCCGGAAGGTGCCCAACCTTCGGACGAAACTCATTTCGCGCCTGATCCTTCCGGCCGCGAGCCTCCAACACTTCCTGCGGCGTCTTCAAGGACGCAGCGAACTTCCGCAGCGTCCCCTCCGATACCGTCGGTTCGTTCATGCGCCTGAGTTCCATGTTGATGTCCTCGCAGATCACGCGAAACGGAGACGGGGTGGCTATGAACCTCTTCTGGTCCAAATGCCTGACGACGACCGCTTGCTTCGACTCGCTGAAACGGAACTTGCCTTTGTCAGATCTCTCAGCGTGCTCAAGCGCCGCAACCGTGCCGGATATCTGCAGTTCCTTCAGATGCGTGTAGACCGTGGATATCCCGAAGTCAAACCGATTCGCATACGCCTCTATCGCCGTCTTCTTGTCGGCCCCGCGGGGGAGCTTGAGGATCAGGGTGAGCGCTTCGAATCTTTCGGACCGCTCGACAGTTCGCGAAGCCTCCTTGATTCGCGGATTACCTGCCGCGTCGTCCTTCGAAATTTCGATGCCGCGAAGGCGACGCCCCGCCAGCTTCCGCGTCCAACGTCCGGGCCCGTCATCTTCAACGTCGGCGTCTTCGCCCACTCTTTGGTCAGTCGGAGGCGGCGGCTCGCCTATCTGGTCGACCGTCAGGAACTCGCGCCGACCAGTGGCGACGTTGCGCACCAAGACACGATTCGCGTCTTCCTGCTTTTCGATGATCCAAGCTTCGCCGCCGTGACCGATGCGCGAGCCCACGTCCAGCGATATTTCGTCAGAGAGTTCCATGCTCGAGTCGTAGCATCGATTCGAAATGCAGAAGCTGATCAAGCTCAGCGTGGATACGGCGTTTGGCGATCAAGTAGTAGCAACTGCGCAGGATCTCGGCCCGACGCGCCAAAGTGTCAGCCAGCGTGTTGGCCAACTGGCGCAGGGTGATGGGGCCTGATCGCTCGAGGACGTTAAGCACCAGATTGACCTCCTTCTGCGGTGGCCGCTCCTCGGGACGCTCGATAAAGGGAAGCAGCAAGAGCGCGTTTTGGAGGCGCGGAGTGCGAATCTGAGACTCCCTGTGTACCTCGAACCTCTTCCCCGATCGACGAAGGTGCGTCTCCGCCGCCTTCCACATGATGTCCTCGTGCGGCTGAGGCTTTCTCGGAAGGTTGGCCGTCCGATTGAAGGGGTCTGGGTCTTCCTCGAAGTCAGGCTTGACCTCGACAACAAGCGGTTCGGGGGTCCTACCTGTCGCGTCCGGATGGAACTCCACCTCAAAGTCAGGGGTGTAGGTGCGTTCAATCCCGTCTGGGTCGGTCCACTTGATCGGACCTACGAACCGCCTGTAGGCCTTGACCCTGTGATCGAAGCGCACCAAGAAGAGAAAGTCTTCTTCGAGCACCGACTCGAACATAACGTCGTCCGGCGTCGAGCCGACGATCTTGACCGCACTCGACTTGATTTCACGCGGGATCATTCCAGCCAATGATACCGATTTTCTCATTTAACGATACTCTGCCCAGCGGGGGCTCGCCGCCGCGGCCCGGCGAGATCTCGCTGGCGCAGCATGGAGTCCTGTTCCTGGACGAGCTCCCGGAGTTTCCAAGGGCCGCCCTCGAAGCGCTGCGCGAGCCGCTGGAGACCGGCCGCATCCTGATCTCGCGCGCCGCGCGGCAGGCCGAGTTCCCGGCGCGCTTCCAGCTCGTCGCGGCGATGAACCCCTGCCCCTGCGGCCACCTCGGCAATCCGCTGAAGGCCTGCCGCTGCACGCCGGACCAGGTGTCGCGCTACCAGGGCCGGCTCAGCGGCCCCTTCCTGGACCGCATCGACCTGCTCGTCGAAGTGCCCGTCATCCCGCCGCGCGAACTGCAGGACCTGGCGGCTGGCGAAGCCAGTGCCGTCGTCGCCGGCCGCGTGGCCGTGGCGCGCGAACGCGCGCTGGCGCGACAGGGGGTCGCCAACGCGCAGCTGCAGGCGCAGGACCTGAGCGGCCATGCCGCGCTGGACACGGCCGCGAAGGCGCTGCTGGAGCGCTCGGCCGAGAAGCTGGGCTGGTCGGCCCGCAGCTTCCACCGCGTGCTGCGCGTGGCGCGCACGGTGGCCGACCTGGCCGCCGCCGACGCCATCGCGCCGGCGCATGTGGCGGAGGCCATCCAGCTGCGCCGGGCGCTGCCCGGCTGAGCGGCGACCTCAGGCCGAGGGACGCCGGCGGATGCCCCGAAACACCACGTAAGCCGCCAGCATCACGAGCGGCAGCGCCGCCAGCAACGCCGGGGTCTGCCAGTCGGACGCGCGCCGGTGCTGGTCGAGCACTTCGACCCAGGTGAAGGGCCCGCAGGTCCTGGCGCACCAGCGGGCATAGGACCAGCGCTGCAGCGCCTGCCAGGCGAAGCCGCCCGTCCAGGCAGCGGCCATCATCAACACGACGAGACGGGCTGGGACTGGCATGGCCGCGAGTATGCGGCCGGCCCGCGTCGCGTCAGCTGCGGGTGAAGCCGTTCTCCGTCAGGCGCACTTCGTCGCCGACGCGCAGGCCCGGGTCGGTGCGGCGCTCGAAGCGGCGGGTGCGGCCGTCGCGCTCCTCGATCTGCACCACCCAGACGGTGTAGCCCTTCTGGTTCTTCTCGATCTCGTTGCCGGCGTAGCCGCCGCCCACGGCGCCGGCCACGGTGGCCAGCTTCTTGCCGTTGCCGCCGCCCACCATGTTGCCCAGCAGGCCGCCCACGACGGCGCCACCCACCGCGCCCACGCCGCTGGACTCGCCGCGGCGCGCCTCGGTGTGCACGTCGGTCACGCGGCCACAGCCCTGGCACAGCGCCGGTGCCGTCACAGGCTTCACCACGGCCGGTCGCACCGCCTCGCGAGGCGCCTCACGCGGCGTGTCGGCAGCGGCCAGGCGCTGCGGCTCCACGCGGGCCGGCTCCACGGCCGCGTCCATGGGCGGCGGGCTGCTGGGGGTTTGCGAGCGGCCCACCGCATAGGCGCCGCCGAGCAGCGCCAGCACGACGGCGACGCCGGCAACGATCTGGGTGGACTTGACGCTGGGGGTGGTGGACATGGGGAACTCCGTCATTGTTGTTGGACACCCCATGTTCACGCGCCCGACGGGCCGCCGCTTGTAGGACAAGCGGCTGACCGCGCGCCGGCGTCGTATCCAAACGTTGCGTTCGTATCAGCCCAGCAGCGGCGCCAGCGCGCGGCGCGCGTCGGTCTCGCTGAGGCCGCAGCGGGCGGCCCAGTCGGCCAGCTGGTCGTCGCCGATGCGGCCGACGTTGAAATACGCCGCGTCGGGGTGGGCCAGGTAAAAGCCGCTGACGCTGGCAGCCGGCGTCATGGCCATGCTGTCGGTCAGGCCCATGCCGATCTCGTCGGGGGCCAGCACCTTGAACAGGTCGGCCTTGGCGAGGTGGTCCGGGCAGGCCGGGTAGCCCGGCGCGGGGCGGATGCCGCTGTACTTCTCGGCCACCAGCTCCTCGTTGCTCAGCGCCTCGTCCGCGGCATAGCCCCAGAACTCGCGGCGCACACGCTCATGCAGCCATTCGGCGGCGGCCTCGGCCAGGCGGTCGGCCAGCGCCTTCAGCATGATGGCCGAGTAGTCGTCGTGCGTGGCGAGGAACTCGGCCTCCTTCTTGTCGACGCCCAGGCCGGCCGTCACGGCGAACAGGCCGATGTGGTCGCCCTGCGGAGCGACGAAGTCGGACAGGCAGCGGTTGGGGCGCTTCACGCCGTCGACGACGGGGCGCTCGCTCTGCATGCGCAGGCCGTGCCACGTCATCGGCGGCTCGCTGTGGATGGCGATGTCGTCGTAGACGCGCGCGGCCGGGTACAGGCCGAACACGGCGTGCGCCTGCAGCCAGCGGCCGTCGATGATCTTCTTCAGCATGGCCTGCGCGTCGGCAAACACCTTGCGCGCCTCGGTGCCCACCACCTCGTCGTCGAGGATGGCGGGGTAGGGGCCGGCCAGGTCCCAGGTTTGGAAGAACGGGCCCCAGTCGATGTACTTCGCCAGCTCGGCCAGGTCCAGGTTCTTCAGCACGCGGCGGCCGGTGAACTTGGGCGCGGGCGGCACGCGGGCCAGGTCCAGCGGCGCGGCGTTGGCGCGCGCGGCGGCCAGCGTCACCAGCGGCGTCTGCTTCTTGCTGGCATGCAGCGCGCGGGTCTTCTCGATGTCGGCCTTCAGGTCCGCGATGTAGGCGGCGGCGCGCTCGTCGCTGAGCAGCTCGGAGCACACGCCCACGGCGCGCGACGCGTCGGGCACGTAGACGACCGGGCCTTCGTAGTGCGGCGAGATCTTCACGGCCGTGTGCACGCGGCTGGTGGTGGCGCCGCCGATCAGCAGCGGCATGTGGCGCGATGCGAAGTAGTCGTCGCGCTGCATCTCGGCCGCGACGTGCTGCATCTCTTCCAGCGACGGCGTGATGAGGCCGGACAGGCCGATGATGTCCGCGCCCTCCTCCTTGGCCTTCTTGAGGATCTCCTGGGCCGGCACCATGACGCCCATGTTGACGACCTCGTAGTTGTTGCACTGCAGGACCACCGTGACGATGTTCTTGCCGATGTCGTGCACGTCGCCCTTGACGGTGGCCATGACGATCTTGCCCTTGGGCTTGACGTCGCCACCGGCGGCCTCCAGCTGGCGTTTCTCTTCCTCGATGTAGGGCACGAGGTGAGCCACGGCACTCTTCATGACGCGAGCGCTCTTCACCACCTGCGGCAGGAACATCTTGCCCTGGCCGAACAGGTCGCCGACGACGTTCATGCCGGCCATCAGCGGGCCTTCGATGACATGCAGCGGCCGGCCGCCGCCGGCCGAGATGGCCTGCCAGGCCTCTTCCGTGTCCTCGACGATGAAGTCGGTGATGCCGTGCACCAGCGCGTGGCTCAGCCGCTGGTTGACGTCGCCGGCCCGCCAGGCCAGGCGCGCCGAGTCGTCCTTGCCGGCGCTCTTGGCGCGGTCGGCGATCTCGATGAGGCGCTCACCCGCATCGGGCCGGCGGTTCAGCACCACGTCCTCGACGCGCTCGCGCAGCTCGGCGTCGAGGTCGTCGTAGACGCCCACCATGCCGGCGTTGACGATGCCCATGTCCATGCCCGCCTGGATGGCGTGGTACAGGAACACGGTGTGGATGGCCTCGCGCACCGGCTCGTTGCCGCGGAAGCTGAACGACACGTTGCTCACGCCGCCCGACACCTTGGCGCCGGGCAGGTTCTGCTTGATCCAGCGCGTGGCCTCGATGAAGTCCACCGCGTAGTTGTCATGCTCCTCGATGCCCGTCGCGATCGCGAAGATGTTGGGGTCGAAGATGATGTCCTCGGGCGGGAAGTCCACCTCGTCCACCAGCATGCGGTAGGCGCGCGTGCAGATCTCGGTCTTGCGCGCGAAGGTGTCGGCCTGGCCTTGTTCGTCGAAGGCCATGACGACCGCCGCGGCGCCGTAGCGCTTCACGAGCCGCGCCTGGCGCTTGAACTCCGCCTCGCCTTCCTTCAGCGAGATGGAGTTGACGATGCCCTTGCCCTGGATGCACTTCAGGCCGGCCTCGATGACGCTCCACTTGGACGAGTCGATCATCACCGGCACGCGGGCGATCTCGGGTTCGCCGGCCATCAGGTTCAGGAAGCGCACCATGGCGGCCTGGCTGTCCAGCATGGCCTCGTCCATGTTCACGTCGATGACCTGGGCGCCGTTCTCGACCTGCTGGCGAGCCACGGCCAGCGCCTGCTCGAACTGGCCGGCCAGGATCATGCGGGCGAAGGCCTTGGAGCCGGTCACGTTGGTGCGCTCGCCGATGTTGACGAACAGCGTGCCGGCGCCGATGGCGACGGGCTCCAGGCCGGAGAGCTTCAGGGGGGGCGGGGCGATGGTCATCGACGGACTCGTGCAGAGGTTCGATGAGCGCCGTTGGAGAGGAATCCGAGCCTGGCAGGTGAGACCCCGTCGCAGCGCTCCTCGGATGAAGGCGGGAATTCTACGCAGCCACCCCTTCGCCGTGGCTCAAGATCGGCTTGCACCTGCCGAAGCCCCTTCAGAATTCCGCGCTTCATGGCCCTCGACCTCATTCCCCTCCCCGCGCGCACGCTGCGCGTGGGCATGACGCTGCCCTACGACCTGTACGACGCCGGCGGCCAGCTGCTGTTCGCGCGCGGGCAGACGCTGCGCGACTCGCCGCAGGTGCGTGGCCTCGTCGACGGCGGCGCGTGGGTCAACTCGGCCGACACGATGGCCTACCAGCGCGCCCGCGCGCACCGGCTGGACACGCTGGTCATGCAGGACGTGCCACTGGCCGACATCGCCAAGGCCGATGCCAGCTTCCGGCTCGACCCGTCCGCCCCCGCCAAGGTGGAGCTGGGGCCGCGCGAGGCCTGGTCGGACCTGCTGCTGCACACCCACACGCTGCTGCGCGAGGCCGCCCCGGCGGACCTGCCCGGCCGCGTGGCCCAGCTGCGCGACGCCGCCTTGAAGCGGCTGCATGCCCAGCCCGACGCGACGCTGATGCTGCTGGTGTTCGAGAGCAGCCAGGCCTTCGAGGACTACAGCGCCCGCCATGCGCTGCTGACGCTGCTGCTGTGCGACCTGGTGGCCCAGCAGCTGCAGCTGCCGGCACCGCTGCGCGAGGCGCTGCAAGGCGCCGCGCTGACGATGAACTACGGCGCCAGCGACGTGCACGACCGCATGGCCAACCAGACCGGCCCGGCCAGCCCGGCGCAGCGCCAGTCCCTGCAGGCCCATGGCGACCGCGCCGCGGCCCGGCTGGTCCAGGCCGGCGTCATCGACGACGCCTGGCTGACCGCCGTGCGGCTGCACCACGACGCCGGCCCCGGCCCGCTGGCGCCGCGCGGCGACGGCGAGAAGCTGGCGCGGCTGCTGCGCCGCATCGACATCTTCGGCGCCCGGCTGTCGCCGCGCCGCAGCCGCCAGGCCATGAGCGGCGCCGCCGCCGCGCGGGCCGTGTTCCTGGACGAGCTGGGCCAGCCCGACGAGGCCGGCGCCGCCCTCATCAAGGCCGTGGGCCTGTACCCGCCCGGCAGCCTCGTGCGGCTGGCCAACGGCGAGGTGGGCATGGTCGTGAAGCGGGGCTTCAGCGCCAACGAGCCGCTGGTGGCGGCGCTGATCGGCAAGAGCGGCAACCCGCTGTCCAACCCGGTGCCGCGCGACACGCGGCTGGCCTCGCAGGCCATTGCCGCCAGCCTGGCACCGGCGGAGCTGAAGCTGCGCATCAACCTGGACGCGCTGCTGAGGCTCTGAGCGGGCGACACCCACACGAACAGGCGGCCTGAGGGCCGCCCTTGTCATTCGGCACTTGCACGCCGCCGACTGTGCATATATTCTGTGTATATACATTATGCACAGCAGTCTTTTCATCTCGCAGACCGACGCGCGGCCGATGTATCTGCAGATCGTCGAGCAGATCCGCCAGCGCGTCGCCGCCGGGGACTGGCCGGCGGGGCAGGAGCTGCCGTCCATCCGCGCGCTGGCGGCGGACCTGCGCGTCAGCGTCATCACGGTGAAGCGCGCCTACCAGGAGCTGGAATCGGAGGGCGTCATCGTGACCCGCCATGGCAAGGGCTCCTTCATTGCCGACGCGCAGGAAGCCGCCCAGGCCGTGCACCGCGCAGCGCTGGACGCGCACCTCGCCGCCGCCGGCCGCATCGCCCGCACGCTGGGCATCGCGGAACCCGAACTGGTTGAACGCCTGCGCAACGCGCTGAACGACAAGGAGGCCGCCGAATGAAGGCCATCGAAATGAACGGCGTGCGCAAGGCGTTCCGCTTCTTCACGCTGGAAGACGTGTCGCTGGAGCTGGCGCCCGGCCAGATCATGGGTCTCGTGGGGCCCAACGGCGCCGGCAAGAGCACCACCATCCGGCTGCTGATGGGCCTGCTGACGCCCGACGCCGGCCGCATCCGCCTGCTGGGCCACGACATGCCGCGCGACCAGGCCGCCGCCAAGGCCGATGTCGGCTTCGTCAGCGACGACATGAAGCTGCTGCCGCAGGCCACGCTGGCCTGGCACATGGACTTCGTCGCCGCCATCTACCCCGGCTGGGACGCCGCCTACGCCGCGACGCTGCTGAAGCGCTTCGGCCTGCACGCGGGGCAGGCGGCCAGGAGCCTGTCCAGCGGCGAACAGGCCAAGGCGCTGCTGCTGCTGGCGCTGGCCCGCCGCCCGCGCCTGCTGGTGCTGGACGAACCCACGTCGGGCATGGACCCCGTCGCCCGCCACGAGCTGCTGGCCGAGTTCATGGACGTGCTGCGCGACGACGAGCGCGCCATCCTGTTCTCGTCGCACAACACGCTGGACGTGGAGCGCATCTCCGACCGGCTGACCTTCATCGACCGCGGCCGCGTCGTCGCGGCCAGCGACAAGGAAGACTTCCTGGAGCGCTGGCGGCGCGTGCAGCTGCGGATGCCGGAACCCGCACAGGCGCTGCCCGACCTGCCCGAGATCGTCGGCTGCGAGCGCGACGGCGCGCAGGCCACGCTGACCGTCGACGGTTTCTCGGACGACTTCGTCGCCCGCCTGGGCCTGCCGCTGCAGGCCACGCACCGCATGAACCTGGAGGAGATCTTCGTCGCCACCGTCATGCACAGCCGGCGCGTGCAGGAGGCCCGTCCGTCATGAACCTGCTCACACGCAAGCTCGTCGCCAAGGAGCTCCACGTCTACCGCTGGCTGATGGCCGGCGCCACCGCCGCCGGCTTCGCGGGCCTGCTGGCCGCGGGCACCGGCGAGGTGGGCTTCAACATCGGCTTCATCGTCTGGCTGACGGCCGTCATCGCGCTGGGCGTCATGCTGGCCATCTTCGGCGTGTCGCAGGAGCGCAAGGAACGCTCGCTGCTGTTCCTGCTCAGCCTGCCGCTGTCGCCGGCCGACTACGTGCGCGCCAAGCTGCTGGGGCTGCTCGCCTGCTTCCTGCTGCCGTGGGCGCTGCTGAGCGCCGGCGCGCTGGGGCTCATTGCCGCCACGCCCGGCATCGCCGACGGCCTGCTGCCCTACGGTGTGCTGCTGTGCGGCTTCCTGCTGCTGAACTTCTCGCTGGTGCTGTGCGGCGCGCTGCACATCACGTCGGAAGCCGGTGTCGGCGGTCTCATCATCCTGACGAACATGTCGGTCTCGCTCTTCATGATGGGCGTGGGCCGCATGCCGGGGCTGGGCGAACACATGCTCAAGCCCGAACCGGTCTGGAGCACGCCGTTCTGGTGGCTGCTGGCCGCCGAACTGGCCGCCACGCTGCTGGCGCTGTGCCTGCCCCTGCTCTTCGCCGCGCGACGGCGAGACGTTCTGTGAGAAGGCATGAACGAACTCCTCACACCCGCTCGTTCCGCCGCAACGCCGCCACTCGGCGTTGCAAATGCTCGCCGTGGGAACCACCACGGCTCCGCTTTGCGCCTTGATTGGCGCCGCCGCGACGGCCCGCTCGGCTGCGCGGAGTCCGTCCACGCCTTCTAGGAGACCCCCATGTCCACGCAACCCAACGGCGAGAGGCTGCACGCCCTCGACGCAGTGCGGAGCTTTGCCCTGTTGCTGGGCGTGGCCTTCCACGCGGCGCTGTCCTTCATCCCCGGCATGCCGCCGGGCCTGTGGGCGATGAACGACCACTCCCCCAGCCCGTTCCTCGCGGACACGAGCTTCGTCGTGCACAGCTTCCGCATGACGCTGTTCTTCTTCATCGCCGGCTACTTCGCGCGGCAGTTGCACCAGCGGCTGGGCACGCGCGGCTTCTGGGCCAACCGCGGCCAGCGCATCGCGGTGCCGCTGGTCGTTGGCTGGCTGCTGCTGTTCCCCGCCATCGCGTTCGTCTGGCACCTGGGCCTGCAGAAGGTCTTCCACGGCGCGCCGCCGGCGATGCCCGAGATGCCCAAGGCGGCCGGCGCATTCCCGCTGACGCACCTGTGGTTCCTGTACCAGCTGCTGTGGCTGTACGCCGTCGCGCTGCTGCTGCGCGGCGCCGTGGCGCGGTTGGACCGGGGCCAGGTGTTGCGTGGCCTCGTCGACCGCTTAGCGACCGGCGCCGTGCGCTGGCCGGCCGGCGCGCTGACGTTGGGCCTGCCGCTGGCGGCCGTGCTGCTGGCCAGGCCGGCATGGTTCCCGCCGGGCGGCATCCCGACGCCCGACCAGTCGCTGCTGCCGCAGCTGCCCGCCACCGTCGGCTTCGGCACGGCGTTCGCGTTCGGCTGGCTGCTGCAGCGCGCGCCGGATGCGCTGGCCGCGCTGCGCGCCCGCTGGCTGCTGCACGGGCTGCTGGCCATCGCGTCGTCCGCCACCTGCCTGTACGTGCTGAAGACGCAGCCGCCGTTCGGCATGCCCGAGACGCCCAAGCTGATGTTCACGCTGGCCCTTGTCGCGTCCGCCTGGTGCTGGACGTTCGCCATCACCGGCGGGGCGCTGCGCTTCCTGGCGGGGCACCACCCGGCCATCCGCTACGTGGCCGATGCGTCGTACTGGATCTACCTCGTGCACCTGCCGCTGGTGTGCGCGCTGCAGGTGTGGGTCGGCGACTGGCCGCTGCACTGGGGCCTGAAGTACCCGTTCATCGTCGCGGCGAGCCTGGCGCTGCTGTTCCTCAGCTACCACTGGCTGGTGCGCCCGACGCCGATCGGCCGGCTGCTCAACGGCCGCACCTACCCGCGCCGCGGGACCGCCACACCGGCCACGCCGGCCGAGGAGCCCGCCCGCAACGACGACGTCGTCGCCTCGCTGTGCGGCGTGTCCAGGCGCTACGGCTCGCTGCAGGCGCTGAGCAATGTCGACCTGCAGCTCAAGCGCGGAGAGCTGCTCGCACTGCTCGGCCCCAACGGCGCCGGCAAGTCCACGGCCATCGCGCTGTGGCTAGGGCTGCAGGATGCCGACGCCGGCACCGTGACGCTGCTGGGCGGCTCGCCGCAGGACATCGAAAGGCGCCAGGGGCTGGGCGTCATGATGCAGGACGTCGAGCTGCCGAAGGACCTCAAGGTCCACGAGCTGGTGGCCCTGTCCTGCAGCTACTACCCGCAGCCGCTGACCGTGCAGCAGACGCTGGAGCGCGCCGGCATCGTCGCGCTGGCCCACCGCCCCTACGGCCAGCTCTCCGGCGGGCAGAAGCGCCAGGTGCAGTTCGCGCTGGCCCTCTGCGGCCGGCCGCAGCTGCTGTTCCTGGACGAGCCCACCGTGGGCCTGGACCTGCAGGCGCGCGAGGCCATGTGGGCCCACATCCGCACGCTGCTGCACGAGGGCTGCTCCATCCTGCTGACCACGCACTACCTCGAAGAAGCCGAGGCGCTGGCCACGCGCGTGGCCGTGCTGGCCAAGGGCCGCGTCATCGCGCAGGGCAGCGTGGGCGAGATGCGCGCGCTGGTGTCGCGCCGGCACATCCGCTGCGCGACGACGCTGCCCGGCGTCGAGGTACGGCGCTGGCCCGGCGTGCTGGACGTGAGCGGCGACCACGACCAGCTCGCCATCGTCGCCACCGACGCCGAATCGGTGGTGCGCCGGCTGCTCGCCGCCGACCCGCAGCTCTCGCGCCTGGAAGTGAAGCAGGCCGGGCTCAACGACGCGTTCCACGAACTGACACGGGAGGCCGCATGAACACACGGACCCACACCCTCGCGGCGCCCGCCCGCCGCGCGTCGCCCTATGCCGTCGAGATGCGGCTGGAGCTCGTGCGCCTGCTGCGCACGCCTGCCTTCGCGCTGCCGATGTTCCTGCTGCCGGTGGCGCTGTACGCACTGTTCGCGTTCGCCGTGGCCGGCGAGATGACGGCCCGCGACCCCGACGCCGCGCGCTTCATGTTCGCCGGCTTCTCGCTGCTGGCGGTGACGATGTCGGCCGTGTTCGCCACCTGCCCGTCGCTGGCGCTGGAGCGCGAGCAAGGGCTGCTGACGCTCAAGCGCGCCCAGCCCGCGCCGCCCGGCGCCTGGCTGCTGGCCAAGATCGTGGCGGGCGTGGTGTGCGGCCTGTTGGCCTACCTGCCCCTCCTGCTGCTCACCGCCGCGGGCGGCCAGACCCAGCTGAGCCCCGCCCAGCTCGCAGCGATGAGCGCGGTGCTGGTGGCCGGCGCCATCCCGTTCTGCGCGCTGGGGCTGATGGTGGGGTCGCTGGCCAGCGGCTCGGCGGCACCGGCCTACGCCAACCTGCTGTACCTGCCGGGCATGTACCTGTCGGGCCTGTTCTTCCCGCTGCCGCCGTCGCTGCATTTCCAGGCCCCGTTCTGGCCGCAGTTCCATCTGAACCAGCTCGTCTTCGCCGCCGGCGGCGTCGCCAAGTTCCGCTGGATCTCCGTGGAGATGGCATTCGCGGTGCTGCTGGGCTTCACGGTGCTGTGCAGCGGCGTGACGCTGTGGCGGCTCAGGCGCCGGGGCTGACTCAGCACGCCACCGCGGCCGCTGCGGCACCCACGGCCAGCAGCGCAGCGTTCACCAGCACCGTGCAGACACGCGCCCGGTTCCACACCACGTCGGCCAGCGCCGCGATGGCCGCGGCCAGCCACGGCGCGTAGGCCCAGCCGACGTAGTCGCTGAGCAGCACCGTCTGCAGCCAGTTCTGCGAGAACAGATAGCCGCAGGCCACCAACACCGCCGCGCCCAGCAACACGAGGGTGGGGGCCAGCAGCTGCAGCGTGGCGCGCCGACGCATGAAGGCGACGACGCCCAGCAGCGCGAACACCGCCGCGTTGCAGGCCGAGAAGATGCGCAGCTCGCGCAGCAGCGCGGCGGACACCTCGGCGTACTTGGCCTGCGCCAGCTGACGCAGCTTCTCGGTGACGCTGCCCAGCCGGGCTATCCGATCCTCCAGCGCGCCGCGCGTGAACTCCCGCAGCTTGCGGCGGCAGGGGCAGTCAGGGTCCTGCATCTCGGCCACGGTCAGCGCCACCAGCGCACGGCGGGCGCGGTCCACCTCCTCGGCGTGCTCGCGCAGCTGCCGCTCGGCGGCCTGCAGCAGCGCCGGCTGCTGCAGGCTCTGCCAGCGCGCCTCGACCCGGCGCTGCACGTCGTGCTCGATGGCTTCGCGCGCCCAGCGCTCCACCTGCAGCGGCGCGAACCACGACAGCGCCAGCAGCCCGGCACACAGCGCGAAGCCCAGGGCGGAGACGGCAAGGATCAGCGTTCGCATGCGGCCGATGTTGCAGGCCGCCCGCCGGCCTGCCAAAAGACAGGGCGGCCCGCAGGCCGCCCGGTTCGGTCGATGCGCGAAGGGATCAGCGCTTGGCCGTGCCGTTGGCCGACGCGTCCAGCGCCACGGCGTTGTCGGTGCGCGATGCCTTGGCCGTCGCGCTGCCCGCGGCCTGGCTGTTGCGACCGGCGGTCTGGCCGCTGACGTTGGTGCCGACGCCCTGCTTGCTGGCACTGCCGCCGGCCGTGCCGCCCAGCGTCAGCGGCGCGGGCTGAGCCGGCGTGGCGGACGTCGTCGGCGTGGCCGGTGCGGCGGGTGTCGCCGGGGCCGCGGCGGTCGGCGTTGCCGGAGCCGCCGGGGTGATCAGCATGGCGCCCTGGCTGAGCGCACCGCTGACGCTGCCGTCGGCGCTGCCCGAGGCGTTGGCGGCGGTGCTACCGACCTGGTCCTTCACGCCCTGGGCCGTGGTCTTCACGTCGCCGAGCTGGTTGGTGGCGGAGGTCTTCACGTCAGCGGCGGCGGACCTGGCGGCGTCGGCCTGGCCTTGCACGGCGGTCTTCACGTCGCCGACCTTGCCGGTGGTCGTGTCCTTCACGCCGCCGACGGCGCCTTTGGTCTTGTCCAACGTGCCCTTGACGAGCGAGCCGTCGGCGCTGGCCGAGCCGTTCGCGCTGCCGGTCAGCGCGCCGGTGGCGCTGAGCGGGCGGGACAGCGTGCCGTTCAGGCCACCCGTGAGGCCGCCACCGGCACCGCCGCCGAGCAGGCCGGCGGCGTGGACGTTGGCGGCCAGCAAGCCGGCGGCGATGGCAGCGGCGTTACAGGCGGTGCGGAGGGTGCGGCGGGTTGCAAACATGATGGATCTCCAGGGTGGTTGTCTTGGAAGAGCCAGCCTTTCCGGCCCTTTCACCGAGTACAACGACCGCCGGTTCGAGATCCTTCCCGGCGCAGATGCAACCTTGTGTTTCAACCCGGCGTCATCACCGTTGGCGCGCCTGCAGCTGCTCGGGCAGCACGCGCAGGTCCTCGGCGACGAGGCCGCGGCCGTAGACCGGGTCGCGGCCCGGCGCGCCCAGGTCCACGGCCGATCCCGCCAGCGTCTCCACGGCCGCCGCCGCAGCGGCCACATCGGGCTCGCGCAGCTGGGCGGCCAGCAGGCCCGCCACCAGCGGCGCCGCGAACGACGTACCGCGCGCCACGCCGTAGCCACTGCCGCTGCGCGCGACGGCCATGTCGGCGCCGGGGGCGGCCCACATCACCTGCGGCCCCTGCGCCGCCTCGGGCAGCACGCGGCGCGACGCGTTCACGCCGGTCACGCCGATGACGCCGGCATAGGCCGCCGGGTACAGCGGCGGCGCCGCCGGGCCGTCGTTGCCCACGGCCGCCACGAGCAGGTGCCCGCGCTTCACGAGCGCCGCCACGCCCTGCGCCAGCAGCCGGTTGGGCGGCCCGACGAGGCTGACGTTGACGACGGCCACGCGCTCGCGCGCCATCCACGCCAGTGCACGCACGACCTCTTCGGCCGAGCCGCCATCGGGCTGGTCGCAGTAGACGTCGGCGGCGAACAGCTCGGCCTTCTGCGCCGCGCCGGCAAAGCCGCGGTCGCGCCCCACCAGCAGCGACGCGACCGCCGTGCCGTGCTCGCTGGGCACCACGCTGCCGCCGCAACCGAAGCTGCCACCCGCCGCGTGCCGCAGCGCGGCATGCCGGCGGTCCACGCCGCCATCGATGAGGCCCACGCGGACGGCGCCGGTCGGCCGGGCCGCCGCCGCGCCGGCGCCGGCTGCCACATCGCCGCTGCGCGAGTAGAGATGGTTGAAGTCCGCCTGCAGGTCGGGCTGGGCGGCGCGCAGTTTCTCCAGCGCGTCGGCCGTGCCAAGACCCGCGGGCACGCGCAGCACGACGTGGCGCAGGTCCAGCTCGGGCCAGGCCTCCTCGCGCAGCGTGACGAGGCCCAGACCGGCGGCAGCGGCAAGTGCCGCGTCACTGGGCGACACCAGCAGCAGTTCGCGGCGGCGGATGAGCTCGCCGCGCGGGTCGACCTCGACGACGTCGGGGTGGCGGCGCAGCAGGTCGCGCACCATCGTCACGCGCAGATCCACCAGTGGCGTCGTCGACGACAGCAGCTCGGGCAGCGGTTGCACCACGCGGTCCACCACGCGGTCGACGACACCCGGCAGACGCTGCACGCCAGGCAGCTGCGGCAGGCGCAGCTGGGCGTGGGCGGTCGCCGCGACGGCGGCCAACAGGGACAGGACGAGGACAGGTTTCATGGTTCTCAAGGCGCTTTTATGAGGATAACGAGCGAGGCAGGGAAGAAAATCCGCGCCTCGCCCGTTGTCCGTGCATCGATGCCTGAAACGCCTTCCGAACTTCGCCAGGAGATCGCCGCCCTGCTGCCGCGGCTGCGCCGCTTCGGCCGCACGCTGGCGCGCTCCCCCGAGGACGCCGACGACCTCGTGCAGGTCGCCATCGAGAAGGCGCTGAACCGCACCGACCAGTGGGCGCCTGGAACGCGCCTGGACAGCTGGATGTTTCGCATCATGCAGAACGCGTGGATCGATGAACTGCGGGCCCGCGAGCGGCGCGGCCAGACCTTCCTGCCCGAGGAGGACGGCGAGCACGTCGGCGATGGCGCCGCATCGGGCGCCCCGCTGGACGCCATCCTCGTGCGCAAGGCCGTGGCGAAACTGAGCGAGGAGCACCGCGTGGTGGTGGGCCTCGTGCTCGTCGAAGGCCTGAGCTACCAGGAGGCCGCGGACACGCTGGGCGTGCCGGTGGGCACCGTCACCAGCCGCGTGGCGCGCGCCCGCGAGGCGTTGCAGGAGTTGCTGGGGGAATGGCCATGAACCTGAATGAAGACCAGCTGAGGGCGGAGCGCCGCCGGCTGTCCGCCGCGTTTGATGGCGTGCTGGACGAGCCGGTGCCCGACCGATTCAAGGCGCTGCTGGCCGAGCCGGCACCGCAGGTCGTGGACCTCGGCGCGGTGCGGGCGCAGCGCCGGGCGATGCCGAGCTGGGCCGCCTGGGGCGGCATGGCGGCGACGCTGGTGCTGGGCACGCTGATCGGCACGCGGCTGGCGCCGTCGGGTGGCGACGACCGGCTGGTGGCGCGCGGCGAGATCGCCCGCGCGCTGGACACGCAGCTCGCCAGCGCGCCGGCGGGTGCGGTGGCCGTGCAAATCAGCTTCAAGGCCCGGGACGGCCGCTGGTGCCGCAGCTTCTCGACGGCGGCCTCGGCGGGCCTGGCCTGCCGCGAGGCGGACGGCGCCTGGGCGCTGCAGCAGCTCGCGGCCCTCACCGCGTCAGGCCCGGGCATGCGCCAGGCCGCCAGCAGCCTGCCGCCGTCGGTGCTGGCCGCGGTGGACGCGGCGATGGCCGGCGAGGCGCTGAACGCCGATCAGGAAAAGGCGGCGCGCGACGCGGGTTGGCGCTGAGCGGTCAGGCGACGGTCTGGAAGTGCTCCACCACCGGCGGGCCGGCGAAGAAGCTGCCGATGTGGCTGCGCCAGACGGCGAACAGCGGGCCGTTGCGGAAACCCTCCGTGTGGTCCTCCAGCGTCTGCCACTCGATGAGCAGCACGTAGCGCTCGGGCGACTCGATGCCGTGCTGCACGCTGATGCGCAGGAAGCCCGGCGACTTCGACAACGCGTTGGCAATGCCCTCGCGCAGCGCGGCTTCAAAGGCGGCCTGCTGGCCGGGCTGGATGCGGAGGTCGGCAATTTCGAGAATCATGGTCGCGACTCTGCCACGCGACGCGTGCCCTCGCGGCCCGCAGGGCTTGCGCCGGCTCAGTCCTTGATCGGGCTGATCTGCACGCTGACGATCTTCCACGCGCCGCCGCGCTTCACGTAGACGTCGATGTAGCGGTAGTGCGTGCTGAACGGCTTGCCGGCGTAGCGGCCGGTCATGCGCGTGCGGCCGCTGAGCAGCGCCGTGTCGCCGTAGACGCGCACCTCGAAGTCCTCGACGGTGTACGGGTCCAGCGCGAGGTCGGGCGTGACGAGGCCGTCGATGAAGCTGGCCTTGCTCTCGACGTTGCCGTGCGCGTCGATCTGCCGGAAGTCGTCGGCCATGTTGGCCGCGATGGCCGCGCGGTCCTTGGCGACGATGGCGCGGTCCCAGGCGTCGGCCTGGGCCTTCAGGCGCGCCACGAGCGGGTCGGGTGCCGCGTGCGCTGCACCGCCGGCGGCCAGGGCCACCGCCAGCAGCAGCGCCCGGCGCCTCACTCGGCCACCTTCAGGCTGCGCCAGATGAGGTCGGTGATGAGCCGGCGGGCGCGGTCGAAATCGTCGTCGTCCAGCTGCGGCTTGCCCATGTAGAGCGAGAACTGCGGGCCCAGGTCGGCGTAGGCCTGCGTGGACGACCAGATCAGGAACATCAGGTGCGTGAAGTCCAGCCGGCGGATCAGGCCCTGGTCGGCCCAGTGCTCGAAGCGCTCCACGTCGGCGTGCAGCAGCGGCATGACCTGGGCCTTCAGCACGTCTTCATAGCGCGGCGCGCCGGCCATGATCTCGCGCGTGAACACGGCGTTGCCACTGGGCCGCTCGCGGCTGAAGCGCAGCTTCACGTCCACGTAGGTGTGGATGGCGGCCTCGGGCTCGTCGGCGTCGGCGATGGCCGACATGTTGGCCATCCACTCGCCCATGACGCTGTCCAGCACGGCGCGGTAGAGCTCCTCCTTGCTGGGCCAGTGGTACAGCAGGTTCTGCCGTGACAGGTCCAGCGCGGCGGCGATGCTGTCGAGGCTGACGCCTTCAAATCCGAATCGGGCAAATTGGCGTTCGGCTTCGGTGAGGATGGCCTCCTGCTTGCGCAGGGTGGCGGCACGCGGCGTGCGCGTCGCGGGAACAGTCACGGTCATGCACCGGATTTTGACGTTACGCACCAAGCGCTTGCTGCGGGTTTTTACGCCTGCGTCAATTTTTACGGGGTAGTAATGTTTGGCGGTTTTCCCCTCGGAGATTCCCGTGGACCCTGCCGATCTGAAGCCCGGCCGCCTGGCCGCTGACGACTACGCGCGCAACTTCGCCGATGCGCATCCGCCGCTGAACCGCACGCAAGCCTTGATCGAGGCCGAGCGCTGCTACTACTGCTACGCCGCGCCCTGCCAGACGGCCTGCCCCACGGGCATCGACATCCCGGCGTTCATCCAGCGCGTGGCGCAGGACAACGTGCGTGGCGCGGCCGAGGCCATCCTGACGGCCAACCCGCTGGGCGGCCTATGCGCCCGTGTCTGCCCGACCGAGGTGCTGTGCGAACAGGCCTGCGTGCGCAACACCAACGAGAGCAAGCCGGTGGAGATCGGGCTGCTGCAGCGCTTCGCGGTTGAGGGTCACTTCGCCACTCCCGGAGCCCGGCCGCTGTTCGAGCGCGGCCAGCCGACCGGCAAACGGGTCGCCGTCGTCGGTGCCGGCCCCGCCGGGCTGGCCGCGGCGCATGGCCTGGCGTGGCGCGGACACGACGTTGTGCTGTTCGACGCCGCACCAAAGCTGGGCGGCCTCAACGAATACGGCCTCGCGACCTACAAGGTCGCCGGCGGTTTTGCACAGCGCGAGATCGACTGGCTGCTGTCCATCGGCGGCATCACGCCGCGGCTGAACTGCCGGCTGGGCCGCGACATCACGCTGGACGGCCTGCTGGCCGAGTACGACGCGGTGTTCCTGGGCCTGGGCCTGGCGGGCGTCAACGCGCTGGGCATCGCCGAACCCGAACTGCCAGGCCTTCGTGATGCGGTGGACTTCATCGCCGAGCTGCGCCAGAGCGACCCGGCCCAGGTGCCGGTGGGCCGCAAGGTGGTCGTCATCGGCGGCGGCATGACGGCCGTGGACGCGGCCGTGCAGAGCAAGCTGCTGGGTGCCGAGCAGGTGACGATGGTCTACCGCCGCGGGCCGGACGGCCTGTCGGCCTCGACGCACGAGCAGCACTGGGCGCAGACGCATGGCGTGACGATCCGCTGCTGGGCCCGGCCGCTGGCCGTGGAGGCCGAAAGCGGCCGCCTGCGCGGCATGCGCTTCGCGGCCACCCGGCTGGAAGGCGGCAAGCTCGTCGACACCGGCGAACAGTTCGTCATCGAGGCCGACCTGGTGCTGCGCGCCATCGGCCAGACCTTCGACGCCCAACCCCTCGGCGCCGCCATCGAACTGCAGGGCGGTCGCATCAGGACCGACGCCGACGGCAAGACCAGCCTGGCCCGCGTGTGGGCCGGCGGCGACTGCCGCGCGGGTGGGCGAGACCTGACCGTGGAGGCCGTGGAGCACGGCAAGCGCGCCGCCGCCAGCATCGACCACGCGCTGCAGCACGCCAGCGCCCGCCATCTCGACAAGGAGGCCGCCCATGGCTGACCTGAGCACCGACTTCCTCGGCATCAAGAGCCCCAACCCGTTCTGGCTCGCGTCCGCGCCGCCGACCGACAAGGAGATCAACGTGCGCCGCGCCTTCGAGGCGGGCTGGGGCGGCGTCGTCTGGAAGACGCTGGGCGAGGACCCGCCGGTCGTCAACGTCAACGGCCCACGCTACGCGACGCTGTGGAGCCAGGACCGCCGCGTGATCGGCTTCAACAACATCGAGCTCATCTCTGACCGGCCGCTGCAGACCAACCTCGACGAGATCGCCCGCGTGAAGCGCGACTTCCCGGACCGGGCGATGGTGGTGAGCCTGATGGTGCCGGTCAACGAGCTGGCCTGGCGCAACATCCTCGCGCGCGTGGCCGACACCGGCGCCGACGGCGTGGAGCTGAACTTCGGCTGCCCGCACGGCATGAGCGAGCGCGGCATGGGCTCGGCCGTGGGCCAGGTGCCGGAGTACATCCAGCAGGTCACCGAGTGGTGCAAGAAGCACACGAAGATGCCCGTCATCGTGAAGCTCACGCCCAACATCACCGACGTGCGCCACCCGGCGCGCGCGGCCAAGGCGGGCGGCGCCGATGCGGTGAGCCTCATCAACACGATCAACTCGGTCATGGGTGTGGACCTGGACCGCATGACCATGAGCCCCGTCACCGACGGCTGGGGCTCGCACGGCGGCTACTGCGGCCCGGCCGTCAAGCCCATCGCGCTGAACATGGTGGCCGAGATCGCGCGCGACGCGGCCACGGCCGGCATGCCGCTGAGCGGCATCGGCGGCATCAGCACCTGGCGCGACGCGGCCGAGTTCATCGCGATGGGCTGCGGCACCGTGCAGGTCTGCACGGCGGCCATGGTCTACGGCTTCAAGATCGTGCAGGACATGTGCTCGGGCCTGTCCAACTTCATGGACGAGAAGGGCTACCGCACGCTGGACGACTTCCGCGGCCGGGCGGTGCCCACCGTGAAGAACTGGAACCAGCTCAACCTGAATTACGTCGAGAAAGCCGTCATAGCCCAGGACAGCTGCATCCAGTGCGGCCGCTGCCATGTCGTCTGCGAGGACACCTCGCACCAGGCCATCTGGGCCACCAAGGACGGCCAACGCCACTTCCACGTCAACGACGCCGAATGCGTCGGCTGCAACTTGTGCGTGTCGATCTGCCCCGTCCCTGGCACCATCTCGATGCGCAAGTTGCAAGTCGGCGAGACCGATGCCCGCACCGGTCGCGTCATCGACGGCAGCTCCCTGAACTGGACCGAGCACCCCAACAACCCCATGGCATCGAGCCCGGGGGCCGGGTGCGCCTGAAGGATTCGTCATGAGCCACTACGAAGTCGGCCACTGGATTGCCGGCGCCGCCCATCGCGGCAGCGGTGAACGCCAGCAAGCCATCCACAACCCCGCCACCGGACAGGTGCAAGGCCAGCTGCTGCTGGGCAGCGTGGCCGACCTGGACGCCGCCGTGGCCAGCGCCACGCAGGCCGCCAGGAGCTGGAGCCAGACGCCGCCGCTGGCCCGCGCCCGCGTGCTGTTCAAGTTCCTCACGCTGCTGCAGGACCGCAAGGAGTTGCTGGCCGAAGCCATCGTGCGCGAACACGGCAAGACGCTGCCCGACGCGCTGGGCGAGGTGGCGCGCGGCATCGAGGTGGTGGAGTTCGCCACCGCCATGCCGCAGCTGCTGAAGGGCGAGTACACCGAGCAGATCGCGCGCGGCATGGACGCCTGGAGCCTGCGCCAGCCGCTGGGCGTGGTGGCCGGCATCACGCCGTTCAACTTCCCGGCGATGGTGCCGATGTGGATGTACCCCATCGCCATCGGCTGCGGCAACGCCTTCATCCTGAAGCCCAGCGAACGCGACCCGTCGTCGTCGCTGCTGATGGCCCAGTGGCTGAAGGAAGCCGGCCTGCCGGACGGCGTGTTCAGCGTCGTGCAGGGTGACAAGGACATCGTGGACGCCATCCTGGCCCACCCCGGCATCGCGGCGGTCAGCTTCGTCGGCTCCACGCCGGTGGCAGAGCACATCTACAAGGTCGGCTGCGCCCACGGCAAGCGGGTGCAGGCGCTCGGCGGTGCGAAGAACCACATGGTCGTCATGCCCGACGCCGACCTCGACGGCGCCGTGGACGCGCTGATGGGTGCGGCCTACGGTTCGGCCGGCGAGCGCTGCATGGCGATCTCGGTCTGCGTGGCCGTGGGCGACGTGGGCGACAAGCTCGTCGCGGCCCTCGCGCCCAAGGTGCAGGCGCTGAAGATCGGCGAAGGCCACCAGGCCGGCGCCGAGATGGGCCCGCTGATCACGCGGGCGTCTCAGCAGCGCGTGGAGCGGCTGATCGGCGAAGGCGTGGCGGCCGGCGCGCAGGCCGTCGTCGACGGCCGCGGCCTGCGCGTGCCGGGGCACGAGGACGGCTTCTTCGTCGGCGGCACCCTCCTCGACGGCGTCAGCGCCGACATGAGCTGCTACACGGAGGAGATCTTCGGCCCCGTGCTGTGCGTCGTGCGCGTGCCGGACCTGGCTGCAGCCATCGCGCTCATCGAGGCCAACGAGTACGCCAACGGCGTGGCCATCTTCACGCGCGACGGCCATGTGGCGCGCGAGTTCGTGCACCACATCCAGGTCGGCATGGTGGGCGTCAACGTGCCGCTGCCGGTGCCCATGGCCTTCAACAGCTTCGGCGGCTGGAAGCGCAGCCTGTTCGGCGACCACCATGCCTACGGGCCGGAGGCGGTTCGGTTCTACACGAAGCACAAGGCCGTCATGCAGCGCTGGCCGGACTCGACCCCCAAGGGCCCGCAATTTGCTTTCCCGCAGAACACCTGACTTCCACGGAAACGCCCATGACTGACCCGACGCTGAGCAACCACGATCTCGTACCGACGACGGCGGCTCAGCGAACGTGGCGCTGGCAGGACTTCGCGGCGCTGTGGGTGGGCATGGTGGTGTGCGTGCCAACCTACACGATGGCCAGCTCCATGCTGGACCAGGGCTTCAGCTGGCAACAGGCGGTCGGGCTCGTGCTGCTGGCCAACCTCATCGTGCTGGTGCCGATGATCCTCATCGGCCGCGTCGGCCCCAAGCACGGCATCCCGTTCCCGGTGCTGGCGCGCGCATCCTTCGGCGTGAAGGGCGCCAGCCTGCCGGCCGTGCTGCGCGGGCTGGTGGCCTGCGGCTGGTTCTCCATCAACTGCTACTTCGGCGCGCTGGCGCTGCACAGCTTCCTGAACGTGCTGGGCCTGGGCCTCGCCGCGCCTGCACCGGGCGAGACCATCAGCAGCTCGCAGCTCGCCTGCTTCATCGCGTTCTGGGCGGTGCACATCGTCTTCATCTGGAAGGGCACCGAGTCCATCCGGCTGCTGGAGGTCATCGCGGCGCCGCTGATGATCGGTGCGTCGATCGCGCTGGTCGTGGCCCTCGTGATGATGGTGCCCAGCGCACAGCTCTTCGGCCTGCCGGCCAAGGAGGTGCCGGGTGGCCCCAAGGTCTGGGCGGCGCTGACCGGCCTCGTCGGCTTCTGGGCCACGCTGGCGCTGAACATCCCCGACTTCACCCGCTTCGCCCGCAGCCAGCGCGACCAGACCGTGGGCCAGGCCCTGGGCCTGCCGCTGCCGATGGCGCTGTTCTCGATGGTGGGCGTCATCGGCTTCTCGGCCAGTGCCATCCTGTACGGCAAGGCCGAGCTGTTCCCCGACGCGCTGCTGGCCAAGATGGGCCCCGTCGCCGCAGGCCTCGGCCTGCTCGTCATCCTGCTGGCCAACCTGACCACCAACGTGGCGGCCAATCTCGTGTCGCCCAGCTACGACTTCTCGCAGCTCGCGCCCGCCAAGATCAGCTTCCGCATGGGCGGGCTGATCGCGGCCGTCATTGGCCTGCTGTTCATGCCGTGGAAGCTGCTCGCCACCTCCGGCGGCTACCTCTTCACCTGGCTGGGCGGCTACGGCACGCTGCTGGGCGCCATCGCCGGCATCCTGCTCAGCGACTACTACCTGCTGCGCCGCACCGAGCTGCGCCACGACGACCTCTACCGCCGCGGCGGCGCCTACGAGTACAGCAACGGCTGGAACCTGCGCGCCATCGTGGCGCTTCTGGTCGGCGTGCTGCCCTGTCTGCCGGGCTATCTCGCCGTGTCCGGCGTCGTCGACAAGGCCTCGGTGCCTGGCGGCCTCGTCACGCTGTTCGACTTCGGCTGGTTCTTCAGCCTCGCCGTGGCCGGCACCGTCTACATCCTCAGCATGCCGCGCCGGTCCGCGGCCCAAGGAGTTCCTGCATGATCGCCCCCCTCCTGATCCGCGGCGCCGTCGTCGTCAACGCCGACGCTGAAAGCCGCACCGATGTGCTGTGCATCGACGGCCGCATTGCCGCCCTCGGCGAGCGCGCCGTGAAGGAAGCGCCCGCCGGCACCACCACGCTCGACGGCACCGGCCAGTACCTGCTGCCCGGCGGCATCGACCCGCACACGCACATGCAGCTGCCCTTCATGGGCACGGTGACGCAGGACGACTTCTTCACCGGCACCGCTGCCGCGCTGGCCGGCGGCACGACCAGCATCATCGACTTCGTCATCCCCAACCCGCAGCAGCCGCTGATGGACGCCTACCGCACCTGGCGCGGCTGGGCCGAGAAAGCCGCGGGCGACTACGCCTTCCATGTGGCCGTGACCTGGTGGGACCAGTCCGTCAGCGAGGACATGGGCACGCTGGTGCGCGACGAAGGCGTGAACAGCTTCAAGCACTTCATGGCCTACAAGAACGCCATCATGTGCGACGACGAGACGCTGGTGAACAGCTTCAAGCGTGCGCTCGAACTGGGCGCCATGCCGACCGTGCACGCCGAGAACGGCGAGCTGGTCTACCTGCTGCAGGCCGAGGTCGCCAAGATGGGCATCACCGGCCCCGAGGGCCACCCGATGAGCCGCCCGCCCATGGTGGAGGGCGAGGCCGCCAACCGCGCCATTGCCATTGCCGACGTGCTGGGTGTGCCCATCTACATCGTGCACGTGAGCTGCATCGAAAGCGCCGAGGCCATCGCCCGCGCGCGGGCCCGCGGCCAGCGCGTCTACGGCGAGGTGCTGGCGGGCCATCTGCTGATCGACGACAGCGTCTACCGCGACCCCGACTTCGCCACCGCCGCGGCCTACGTGATGAGCCCGCCGTTCCGGCCCAAGATCCACCAGGAGTTCCTATGGCGCGGCCTGCAGAGCGGCCAGCTGCACACGACCGCCACCGACCACTGCACGTTCTGCGCGAGCCAGAAGGCCGCAGGCATCGACAACTTCGCCAAGATCCCCAACGGCTGCGGCGGCGTCGAGGAACGCATGGCCGTGCTGTGGGATGCCGGCGTGAACTCCGGGCGCCTGACGCCCAGCGAGTTCGTCGCCATCACGTCGGCCAACGCGGCCAAGCTGTTCAACATGTACCCGCGCAAGGGCGTCATCACGGAGGGCGCCGACGCCGACCTCGTGCTGTGGGACCCGGCCGGCATCAAGACGCTGAGCGCCAGGACACAGTTCTCGAAGAACGACTTCAACATCTTCGAGGGCCGCACCGTGCGCGGCATTCCCAGCCACACGATCGCGCAGGGCCGCGTCGTGTTCGCCCGCGGCGACCTGCGCGCCGAGCCCGGCACCGGCCGCTACCTGAAGCGCCCGCCGTTCGGCCCGCAGTTCGATGCGGCCATCAAGCGCGCCGCCGACCTGCAGCCGACCGCCGTCGCCCGCTGAAAGGACCCGCCATGGACATGCCCACCAAGACCGTCGACACGAAGAACCTCCGCATCAACGGCCAGCGCCTCTGGGACTCGCTGATGGAACTGGCCCGGATCGGCGCCACCGACAAGGGCGGCGTCTGCCGCCTGACGCTGACCGACCTGGACAAGCAGGGCCGCGACCTCGTCACGCGCTGGGCGCGCGAGGCCGGCATGACGGTGACGATCGACAAGATCGGCAACGGCTTCATGCGCCGCCCGGGCCGCAACAACAGCCTGCCGCCCGTCATGACCGGCAGCCACATCGATACCCAGCCCACCGGCGGCAAGTTCGATGGCAACTACGGCGTGCTGGCCGGCATCGAGGTCGTGCGCACGCTGAACGACCATGGCATAGCGACCGAAGCGCCCATCGAGGTCGCGTTCTGGACCAACGAGGAAGGCTCGCGCTTCGTGCCCGTCATGATGGGCTCCGGCGTGTTCGCGAAGGCCTTCACGCTGGAGCACGCCTACGCGGCCACCGACACGGCAGGCTTGACGGTCAAGGGCGAGCTGGAACGCATCGGCTACATCGGCGACCAGGAGCCCGGCGACCACCCCATCGGTGCCTACTTCGAGACGCACATCGAGCAAGGCCCGGTGCTGGAGGATCACGACAAGACCATCGGCGTCGTCACCGGCGTGCTGGGCATCCGCTGGTACGACTGCGTCGTCACCGGCATGGAGGCCCACGCCGGCCCCACGCCGATGGCGCTGCGCAAGGACGCGCTGCAGGTGGCCACGAAGCTGATGCAGGAGGTGGTGGCCTGCGCCCACCGCCACCCGCCGCACGGGCGCGGCACGGTCGGCATGGTGCAGGTGCACCCCAACAGCCGCAACGTCATCCCGGGTCGCGTGAAATTCAGCATCGACCTGCGCAACGCGACCGATGCGCTGTGCGACGCGATGGACGCCGACATCCGCGGCGTGGCTGCCAAGCTCGCGGCCGACTCGGGGCTGAACATCGAGATCACGCCGGTCAGCAACTACCCCGCGCAGCCCTTCCACCCGGACTGCATCGCCGCCGTGCAGAAGGCCGCCGACGCGCTGGGCTACTCCAACATGCCCGCCGTCTCCGGCGCCGGCCACGACGCCGTCTACATGGCCCGCCTGGCGCCGGCCGGCATGATCTTCATCCCCTGCAAGGACGGCATCAGCCACAACGAGATCGAGGACGCCAAGCCCGAGCACATCGAGGCCGGCTGCAACGTGCTGCTGCAGGCGATGCTGGGCGTCGCCGGCACGGCGGCCTGACGCAAGGGCCAGGCACGCCGCGCGGCCCCGGCCGCCGAATGTCCGATCCATACCAGCGCGCCCGGCGGTTTGTCGCCACGCTGGCGGCTCCCGACAAACCGGAGCGCACCATGCACGACACCCCGACCTCCGCCGCCACCCTCGTCCCCGCCGGCCATAGCCATGCCGGCCCGCCGCTGCAGGTCGGGCCGGACCGATGGATGCTCAACGTGCCCGGCGCCGCCACGGGCGAGGCCCTCAGCGTCATGAGCTGGCAGGGCCACGCCCCCGGCGGGCCGCCGCTGCACCTGCACCCGGACCAGGACGAGGTCTTCCTCGTCGAGGACGGCGAGTACCGCTTCCAGTGCGACGGCGAGCAGTTCCTGCTGCGCGCCGGCGACAGCCTGTTCCTGCCGCGCGGCCTGCCGCACACCTTCCGCCAGCTCAGCCCCACCGGCCGGCTGCGCTTTCTCTACACGCCGGCCGGCCGCATGGAGGACTTCTTCGCCGCGCTGGCGCGGCTGGATGGCCCGCCGACGCCCGAAGCGGCGCACACTCTGTTCGCGGCCCACGGCATGCGTGTCGTCGGCCCGCCGCTGGCGTCCTGACCCCTGCCCTGCCCGCATGACCCCGGTCTTCCAGTTCCTTCCACCGACGCCGGCCCTGCGGGGCTGGGTGCGGCAGCACCAGGTGATCCGCCTGCGCTTCGACGCGGGCACACCCGTGCCGGTCAAGCCCTACTGGCCCCGCCCGGCAGCGGCGCTGGCCTTCTACCTGCGCGACGCCGAGCAGGTCGCCGCCGCGCCCGGCGCCCCGGCGCAACGCAAGCCCCGCGCCGCGCTGATCGGCCAGCCCACGGTGGCCACGCTGCGCCAGGGCGGGCTGGACTTCTCGGTCTACCAGATCGAGTTCGAGCCCGGCGCGCTGTACCGGCTGACCGGCCTGCCGCTGGACGAACTGACCGACGCCTGGGTGGATGCCGAGCAGGTGTTCCCGCCCGGCTTCCGCGCGCTGGTGGACCGCCTGGCCCAGCACGACGACCCCGCCGCGCTGATCGCGCTGGCCGAGGCCTGGCTGCTGCCGCAGACGCTGGCCCCGCACCGGGCCGCCGCCGCGGCCGACCGCATCGCCCGGCTGCTGCTGGCCGATGCCGGCGGCGCTGGGCTGGAGGCGCTCGCGCTGACGCATGGGCTGGACGTGCGCCAACTGCGCCGCCAGTTCGCCACGCGCACCGGCGTGAACCCGCGCCTGTTCGGCCGCGTGGCCCGCTTCGACCGCCTGGTGCGCCTGGCCAACCTCAGCCCGCAGGCCCGCTGGCTGGACCTGGCGCTGGACGCCGGCTATCACGACCACCAGCACCTGGCGCGGGACTTCCGCGAGTTCACCGGCATGGCGCCATCGGCCTTCCGCGCGCTGGAGCTGCAGGCGCCGGAGCGCCGGTTCGGCTTCCAGGAGTGAGGGGCGGCCCGCGGCGCAGCGTCAGCGCCGGTACTCGGCCAGCAGCGCGGCCGCGGCGCTCGCCGGCACCGCGTAGCTGATGCCCGTCGGCGCGCTCAGCGCCGCCTCCTTGGTGCCCTTGATGACACCGCCCTGCAGCACGCCCACGACCTCACCGGTCTCGATGTCCAGCACCGGGCCGCCGCTGTTGCCGGGGTAGGCGATGGCGTCCAGCTGCATGACCCTGAAGGCGCCGTCGCGCAGCTGGCGCACGGTGCGCGCATTCAGGCCAGCCGGGCTGCCGGCCGGCGTGGCGATGGCCGTCCAGGCCGACACGATGCCGCGGTGCGTGGCGTGCACCTGGCCCAGCGCATTGCCGATGGGAAAGCCCATCAGCGCAATCGCCGTGCCCTCCGGCGCGTCCTGCGCCGCCAACTTCAGGGCCGGCACGGCCGGCCCGTCGATGGCCAGCAGCGCGAGGTCGTTGCGCAGGTCCCGGCCCAGCAGCGTCGCGCTGCGCAGCTGCCACTGGTCGTCGCCCAGCCACACCTGCACCGCAATGCTGCGGTCGATGCGCTCCGGTGTTTCCTCGGGCACGACATGCGCGTTGGTCAGCACATGCAGGCCGTCGCCGACGGCGAAGCCCGCCGCGCGAAAGCCAAAGCGCGGCGTGTCCATCAGCCCGTAGCTGCCCACCGCGACAACGGAGCGCTTGACCCGCGCGATCAGTGCCGGCAGGGGCTCGGCGACGGCCGCCGAGCTGCCCGCCAGCAGGCCCGCCGCCATCGCCAACAGGTGGCGCCGCGACGACTGGCAGGAGGACGGGTCGGGCAGGGTGCGCGGCGCGACATGCATGGTGGAAAGGCCGAGACAACAACAGGTGGGCGAGCCTACTGCAAGTGCTGCCGCCCGGCGGCTGCCCGCCTGGGGGTGCGCCCCTGCAACACCCCACCCCGCGCCTGCGGGGTGGGGCATGCCGGCCTTCGGCATGGCGGCGCTTACCCTCGCGCCCCTGCCCAATCTCCCCTGCTCTACAGCCATGACGTTTACCAAGAAGGCCGCCGCGCTGAGCGCGCTGCTCCTGATCGCCGGCCACGCCGCCGCAGCGGGCCTGACGGCCACCATGTCCAACCTGCAGATCCAGGTGTTCGACCTGACACCGGACGACGGCATCGCCGCCAGCTTCACGCTGGTGGGGCCACAGATCGGCTCGGCCACCACCTACACGGCATCGGGCCTGCTCGACAGCCTGGGCGGCCTGACAGCCCAGGCCTCGCTGAGCGGCGCGGGCTTGTCGGCCCTGGCCTCGGTGTCCGGCGTCGCCGGCTCGCCCACCAGCTTCAGCCTGATGGCCAGCCTGAACAGCGCCCTGCCCTCACCCTACGGCGACGCCGGCGCGCAGGCCCTGGCGGGCTTCAGCGTCCTCGTCAGCCCAGGCACGCTGATCCTGATGAGCGCCAACACGCACGTGGCCGTCAACGGCAGCGACATCGTGGACAACACCGACCTGATGAGCCAGGCCAGCCTGCGCTTCCTGCAAACCACGGACGGGGCGAGTGTGGGCAGCACCGGCACGCGCCAGGCCTTTGCCAGCTTCGGCGCCGGCACCCTGACGCCCAGCTCCTCGGGCCTGCTGTCGGCCAGCTTCGCCAACTACAGCGCCGAGACCACCCAGCTGCAGGCACGCCTGTCCGTGTCCACGGGCCTGGCCACGCCCATCGCCGCCGTGCCCGAGCCCAACTCGCTGGCCCTGCTGGCCGCCGGCGGCGCGCTGGTGTTCGGCGCCGCTCGCCGCCGCAAGGCCGCCTGAGCAGCCGCGCCTGCGCCATGAAAAAGCCGCCCCTCGGGGCGGCTTTTTGCTGCCTGGCGCCAGCGCGCGAGGTCAGCCTTCCAGCTGGCCCAGGTCGCGCACGGCGCCCTTGTTGGCGGACGTCGCCAGCAGCGCATAGGCCTTGAGCGCAGCGCTGACCTTGCGCGGACGCGCCTCGACCGGCTTCCAGCCCTTGGCGTCCTGCTCGGCGCGGCGCTTGGCCAGCTCTTCGTCGCTGACCAGCACGTCGATCGTGCGGTTGGGGATGTCGATGCGGATGCGGTCGCCGTTGCGCACCAGGCCGATCGCGCCGCCGGCCGCCGCCTCGGGCGAGCAGTGGCCGATGGACAGGCCCGAGGTGCCGCCGGAGAAACGGCCGTCGGTCAGCAGCGCGCAGGCCTTGCCCAGGCCCTTGCTCTTGATGTAGCTGGTCGGGTAGAGCATTTCCTGCATGCCCGGGCCGCCCTTGGGGCCCTCGTAGCGCACCACCACGACATCGCCCGCCTTGACCTTGTCGTCCAGGATGTTGGCCACGGCTTCGTCCTGGCTCTCGACGACGTGCGCCGGGCCTTCGAACACCATCAGGCTGTCGTCCACACCGGCCGTCTTCACGACGCAACCGTCCAGCGCGATGTTGCCGCGCAGCACGGCCAGGCCGCCTTCCTTGCTGAAGGCGTGGTCGTAGGAGCGGATGCAGCCCTCGGCGCGGTCGGTGTCCAGGCTGGGCCAGCGGGTGTTCTGGCTGAAGGCCGTCTGCGTCGGGATGCCGGCCGGGCCGGCCATGTAGAAGGTCTTCACCGCGTCGCTGGGGTTGCGGGCGATGTCCCACTGGTCCAGCGCATCCTTCATCGTCTTGGCGTGCACGGTGGGCGCGCCGGTGTGCAGCTTGCCGGCACGGTCCAGCTCACCCAGGATGGCCATGATGCCGCCGGCGCGGTGCACGTCCTCGATGTGGTACTTGTTGGTGTTGGGTGCCACCTTGCACAGCTGCGGCACGTCGCGCGACAGGCGGTCGATGTCCGTCATGTCGAAGGCGATGCCGGCCTCCTGCGCCGCGGCCAGGATGTGCAGGATGGTGTTGGTGGAGCCGCCCATCGCGATGTCCAGCGTCATCGCGTTCTCGAAGGCCGGCTTGCCGATGGCGCGCGGCAGCACGCTCGCGTCATCCTGCTCGTAGAAGCGGCGGCACAGCTCGACGACCGTGCGGCCGGCCTGCTTGAACAGCTCTTCGCGGTCAGCGTGCGTGGCCACCACGGTGCCGTTGCCCGGCAGCGAAAGGCCGAGCGCCTCGGTCAGGCAGTTCATCGAGTTGGCGGTGAACATGCCCGAGCAGCTGCCGCAGGTGGGGCAGGCCGAGCGCTCGACTTCCGCCAGGTCGGCATCGCTGACCTTGCTGTCGGCGGCCATGACCATCGCGTCGATGAGGTCCAGCTTCTTGATCTCGATCTTGGCCGTGCCGGGCACCGCCAGGCGCACCTTGCCGGCTTCCATCGGGCCGCCGGAGACGAAGACGACGGGGATGTTGAGCCGCATCGCGGCCATCAGCATGCCGGGGGTGATCTTGTCGCAGTTGGAGATGCACACCAGCGCGTCGGCGCAGTGGGCGTTGACCATGTACTCCACCGAGTCGGCAATGATGTCGCGGCTGGGCAGCGAATACAGCATGCCGTCGTGGCCCATCGCGATGCCGTCGTCCACGGCGATGGTGTTGAACTCCTTGGCCACGCCGCCCACGCGCTCGATCTCGCGGGCCACCAGCTGGCCCAGGTCCTTCAGGTGCACGTGGCCGGGCACGAACTGGGTGAAGGAATTCGCGATGGCGATGATGGGCTTCGCGAAGTCGTCGTCCTTCATGCCGGTGGCGCGCCACAGCGAACGGGCACCCGCCATGTTGCGGCCGGCGGTGGAGGTCTTGGAACGGTAGGGGGTGGGCATGGCGGGGCGTTCGAAGCGGATGCGGGAAACCGCGATTGTCCGGCGGAGCCGGCGCCAGGGTTATTCCGAAACCCCGCCGAAAGCTCGGTTGCCCCTTGCCGAATGCTCCGCGCCGGCGACGCGCCAGGCCTGCACCACCGCCCAGCTCGCCTCGGGCAGCAGGAACAGCAGCAGCACCGGCTCGCCCGTCTGCGACCAGGCCCAGGCCATCCACAGGCTGAACAGCGCGCGCGCCGCCGCGTCGTGGCGGCCCAGCAGCGTCGTCGGCCCGCGCAGCCGCAGCACGCTCCACACCATCACCACGCTGCCCATCAGCAGCGCGAACAGCATCTGCAGTGGGGCGAAGCCGGGCAGCGGCTGCCCGCCCAGCGCCTGGTTGGCGGCGCTGAGGTGGCCGAAGGCGATGGCGAAGGTCCACGGCGTGGCGAACGGCGCGGTGACGACGAGGTCGTAGGCGGCGCTGGCCTGCACGACGCGGCGGAACTGGGCGGGGCTGAATGACGGCATGGGCGCTGGTCGAAGTGACGAAGCTGCGCAGCGTCGACCCTGGACTACGCTCCAGGGTCAAGCAATTTCGGCACACCATGCAGATCGGCACCCTGAGCGAACGCACCGGCCTCACCCGCGACAGCCTGCGCTTCTACGAGAAGCGCGGCCTGCTGCAGGCGCGCCGCAGCGCCAACGGCTACCGCGACTACCCCGAGGAAGCCGTGCAATGGCTGGGCTATGTGCGCACCGCGCAGCAGCTGGGCTTCACGCTGGCCGAGATCGCCGCCGACCTGCCGCTGCTCACGCAGGGCGAGGACGCCGGCCCCGCGCTGCGGGCCACGCTGGCACGCAAGCTGGCCGACATCGACGCCCGCATCGCCGCGCTGCAGGGGCTGCGCGGCGAACTGGCCACGCGGCTGGCCGAGACACCCCAGACCGGCGCGAGCTGCCCGCTGCGACCGGTGGGCTGAGATCAGGCCACGGCGCTGCGCACCGCTTCGCGCACCAGGCCGTCGAGCCGGCCGGTGATGCTGGTCAGCTCGCCGGACACGACCGCGAACTCGCGGCCCGACGTGCCGGCCCGCGCCGCCACCACCTGCGCGTTGAACGACACGATGCGCGCGTGCTTGGCGATCTGCTCGATGTCGCCCATGACGCTGGTGAGCTGCCGCTTGGCGGCCGCGGCGTGCTGGCGCGCCAGGTCCTCGTAGAGCTGCGTGAGCCGGTTCAGCGTCGCCAGCAACGGCGTGGCGGCTTCCACCAGCTCCTCCAGCAGCGTCGCGGCGTTGAAGGCACCGGCCGCGATGGCGTCCAGCGTGCGGCGGGCCTGGTCAATGAAGGCCGTGATGCGCTCGTTGGCGCGCTCGGCGCCGAAGTAGGCCTCGGTCAGCGCCGCGCCCAGCGCCTGCGGCGCCAGCTCGCCGGCCAGCAGCGCGCCGTGGGCCTCGCCGAAGGTCGCCAGCGCCTCGCGGGCCGTGGCCAGCGCGCCGTCGCGGCCCTGCGCAGCCAGCACGGCGTACAGCACCACGCGCTGCGACGTGAAGCGGCGCCGGCCGGACAGGTTGATGGTCTTGCCGAACAGCTCGCCGGCCGTCTGCGCGCGGGCGGCAGGCAACGCTCGCTTTGGTGCATCGGCGGGGGCACGCGACTGGTGCAGCATGGTGGGTCTCCGTGATCTGGTTCACGACTGGCGACAGCCCCGCAAGGCCCGCCGCCGTCTTGTGATCAGGGTTAGCACGGGGCATGCCAGCGAGCCGGCCCCGCGGCCGCGGCGCTGCAGCTGGTGCCCCCCGTCGTGCAGCGCGTCGCAACCCGCTCGCCGTCGGCCCCGGGCCGCCGCAGCATCGCGCCCCACGCCCTCTTCTCCTGGAGACCCCATGCTGTCCCTGCTTCTGGCCGCCCTGGCTGCCGCGGCGCCCGCCCCGCCGCTGGACGCGCTGCCGCAGACCACGCTAGCCCCCGAGCTGCGCTGCCTGCTCGGCGCCTACGCACTGCCTGGCGGCCGGGTACTGACCATCACCGGCGACGACGGCCGCCCCCGCGCGCTGCGCTACACGGCGGCGGACGGCCGTTTCGGCGCGCTGCAGGAGGGGCCCGACGGCCGGTTCCGAGGCGATGACGTCGAGATCCGCTTCGCCGCGTGCGCGGACGGCCGGCTGACGCTGGGCCGCGGCGAGCACGCCTTGACCGGCACGCGCCTCGACACGGTCGAGCAGGAGACCGACTTCGTCAGCGACGGCCTGCGCCTGCACGGCAAGCTGGTGCTGCCGCCGGGCGGCCGGCCGCGTGCGCTGGCGGTGTGGATCGAAGGCTCCAACAACGACCCGTCCACGGACGACAGCGTCTGGCCCCACGAACTCGCGCGCCGCGGCGTGGCGGTGTTCGCGTACGACAAGCGCGGCACCGGTCGCTCGGCCGGGGCGCCGTCGTCGGACTTTCACGTTCGCGCGCGCGACACGCTGGCCGCGCTGCAGGCCGCCCGGCGGCTGGTGCAGGGGCAGCCACGGCTGGGGGTCATCGGCGCCAGCCAGGGCGGCTGGGTGGCGCCCATCGTCGCGTCGCAAGCGCCGCTGGACTTCGTCGTCGCGGCGTTCGCGATGGCCGAGGGGCCCATCGCGCAGGACCGCGAACTGGTCGACCAGCAGCTCCGCAACGCCGGCTTCGATGACGCTGCCCGGCAGCAGGCCCGCACGCTCACCGCGCTGACCGAGCGCATCGTGCGCTCCGGGTTGCAGGACGGTTATGCGGAGCTGGACGCGTTCAAGGCCGCGCATGCCGGCGCGCCGTGGCTGGCGGCACTGCAGCCGCGCTCCTACACCGGCGTGTTCCTGAAGTTCAACAGCGACGAGCTGCGCCAGCATGGCGCCGCGATGGCGCAGGGGCTGAGCTTCGAGCACGACCCGCGGCCGCTGCTCGCATCGCTGCGCACACGCCAGTTGTGGCTGCTGGGCGGCAGCGACCGCCAGGCACCCAACGCCGGCACGCAAGACGTGCTGCGCGGGCTGCAGCGCCAGGGCCGCGACGTGTCGGTCGTCGTCTTCCCGCGGGCCGACCACGGCCTCATCGAGCCCCTGCCGCTGCCCGACGGCCGCCGCGTGCCCGCTTACTCGCCCGGCCTGTTCGACATCACGGCCGACTGGCTGCTGCACGGCCGCATGCCGGGCAGCGGTACGTTCGTGGTCCTGCCCTAGCCGAGCCGGGACAACCGGCGCGCGGCCTCGGCCAGCGTCTCGTCGCGCTTCGCGAAGCAGAAGCGCACATGCCGGCGCTCCTGCGGCTGCTGGTAGAAGACCGACAGCGGGATGGCCGCGACGCCGATCTCGGTGGTCAGCCAGCGGGCGAAGTCCAGCTCGCTCAGGTCCGACACGGCGCTGTAGTCCACCGTCTGGAAGTACGTGCCCTCGCAGGGCAGCAGCTTCAGCGGCGTGGCCACCAGCGCCGCGCGGAAGGCGTCGCGCTTGGCCTGGTAGAAGCCGCTCAAGCCCTGCCACGGCGCCGGGTCGGCCAGGTAGGCCGCCAGTGCGTGCTGCGTCGGCGTGTGCACCGTGAACACGGTGTACTGGTGCAGCCGGCGGAAGGCGGCGGACAGCGCCGGCGGCGCGGCGACGAAGCCGACCTTCCAGCCCGTCACATGGAAGGTCTTGCCGAAGCTGCTGACGAGGAAGCTGCGCTCGCGCAACGCCGGGTGGCGCGCCACGCTCTCGTGCGGCGCGCCGTCGAACACCATGTGCTCGTAGACCTCGTCGCTGATGACGAACAGGTCGTGCGCTTCGGCGATGCGTTCCAGTTCCTGCAGGTCCTCGCGCGTGGCGACGCGGCCGCTGGGGTTGTGCGGCGTGTTGATGACGATGGCCCGCGTGCGCGCCGTGACGGCGGCGCGCACGGCGGCCCAGTCGATGCGGTAGTCCACCGTCATCGGCACGCCCACCGGCACGGCGCCGGCCAGGCGGATGGCGGGGTCATAGCTGTCGTAGGCCGGCTCGATGATAAGGACTTCGTCACCCGCACCAACGCAGGCGTGCAGCGCGGTGATCAGGCCCTGCGTGCCGCCGGCGGTGATGGTGATGTCGCTGCCGGCGTCGTAGGCGGCGCCGTACAGCGTGTCGAGCTTGGCGGCCACGGCCTCGCGCAGCGCCGGCACGCCGGTCATCGGCGGGTACTGGTTGTGGCCCGCGGCCATCGCGTTGGTGACGGCCTGCAGCAGCGCCGGATCGGCACCGAAGTCCGGGAAGCCCTGGCCGAGGTTGACGGCACCATGCTCGGCGGCCAGCGCCGACATGACGGTGAAGATGGTGGTGCCGGTGTTGGGCAGCTTCGGTGGCAGTGCGGGCATGGACGGGCGCGGGCATCAACGCGAGTAAGCCCCCGATTGTGGCGGGGGCCTTCGTGTCGTGCCGCGGTCAGGCCCGCTGCTGCAGACGCGCGATGCGCGCCTCCATCGGCGGGTGGCTGGAGAACCAGGCCATCCAGCCGTTCGGCCGGGCGCTGATGCCCATGGCCTTCAGCGCCTGCGGCATCTCGCCGGGGTCCAGGCCGTGCAGGCGGGCCAGCGCGTTGATCATGGGCTGCGTGCGCCCCATGAGCCGGGCAGCATCGGCATCGGCACGGAACTCGCGCTGGCGCGAGAACCAGGCCACCACCATTGCCGCCACCACGCCCAGCAGCAGGTCCAGCACCACGGTCGTCACGTAGTAGCCGACACCGGGGCCGTCCTGGTTGTTGCGCAGCACCAGCTTGTCCACGACGTAGCCGATGACGCGAGACAGGAACACGACGAAGGTGTTCATGACGCCCTGGATCAGCGCCAGCGTCACCATGTCGCCATTGGCCACGTGGGCCACCTCGTGGCCGATGACGGCCTCCACCTCCTCGCGGCTCATGGACTGCAGCAGGCCGGTGGAGACGGCCACCAGCGCCGAGTCCTTGAACGCGCCCGTGGCGAAGGCGTTGGGCGGACCGTCGTAGATGCCGACCTCCGGCGCGCGGATGCCGGCCGCCGCCGAGAAGCGCGCGACGGTGGCCACCAGCCAGCGGTGGGTCGGGTCCGGCGAGCCGTCGATGACCTGCACGCCGGTGGTCCACTTGGCCATGGGCTTGCTGATCAGCAACGAGATGAACGCGCCACCAAAGCCCATCACCGCGGCAAAGGTGAGCAGCCCGCCCACGCTCAGGCCGTTGGCGGTGAGGAACTGGTTCAGCCCCAGCAGGTGCACGGCGAGACCCAGCACCAGCATGACGCCGAGGTTGGTGAGGAGGAACAGCAGCACGCGTTTCATGGACTGACCTTTCTATGCGGGACGGGTAGCGGTGCGGCTCAGTCGAAGATGTCGCTGAGCCAGGATTTGCGGCGATAGCCCGGGTGGCGGCCGTAGTCCGAGTCGACGAAATCGGGTCGGCGCTGGCCGTGTGCAGCGGGCGGCGGTGCGGCCACCGGGGCCGCCTGCACGGTGGAGCGCTCGATCAGCTTGTCCAGCTCGCCGCGGTCCAGCCAGACGCCGCGGCAGCTGGGGCAGTAGTCGATCTCGACGCCCTGACGCTCGGTCATGACCAGCGTGGCATCGGGGCAGGTGGGGCATTTCATGGAGAACCTCGTTCAGCGGATCAGGGGGTTGGCAGGCGTCAGGTATCGGCCACCAGGCGGCGCAGCGGCGTGGCGCGGCGGGAGTCCCGGTGCAGCAGGCGCGCCAGCAGGTGCAGGGCGCGGCTGAGCGCCTCGTCGAAGGCGGTGCGCCAGCGCGGCGCCACGGCGCTGACGATGACCGTGCCGGCCCCAGCGGTGTGCAGGGTCAGCTGGCAGCGCTTGTCCACGCCGCCCCTCGGGCCGTTGACGTCGGACAGCTGGACGGTGACGCGGGGCACGCGCGGCGACAGGCGCTGCAGCGCCGCCTTCAGCCGGGACTGGGCCAACTCACGAACATCACCGGCATGCGGCGCACGACTCTTGAAAAGGACTTGCATCACGGAACTCCAGCGGTTGAAGGAGCCCGTAACTTAATGGCGCGCCCCCGCAGCTCACAGCAAGCAATCCGTGAACGTCCCTTCCAAGGCTTGGAAGCTGAGGGCTCTGCCCGCCGGCACCGCCGGCGACGGGGTCAGGCGGGCCTGGCGAGTCCCTCGCCGCCGAACTGTTCAAAGGCATCCAGCGCGCGCGCCGCATACATCAGCGATGGCCCGCCGCCCATGTAGACGCAGACGGCCAGCGCCTCCTCCAGCTCGGCGCGCGTGCAGCCCAGTTTGACGAGCGCCTGCGCGTGGAAGGCCAGGCAGGCGTCGCAGTGCGCGGCCACGCCCAGCGCCATGGCGATCAGCTCCTTGGCCTTGGCGTCCAGCACGCCGGGGCGCATGGCCGCCTGCGACAGCGCGCCGAAGCCACGCATCACATCGGGCACGTCGGCCCGCAACTGCGCCAGCGTGGAGGAAGTGTCGGCGGCCAGGGCGCGGTATCCGGTGCTCATGCGGAGCTCCATCGAAACGTGTGATGGCGCCATCGTGGCGCTCCGGGCTGCGCCTCGCCTTGACCTGCCGCAAGCCGCGGTGGCGACCTACAGGAATCGTTCCAGCAGCCGCTTGGAGGCCTTGTCCAGCGCCCAGCGGTCGGGCACCTGCAGCTGCACGCCGTGCGTGGACGTGATGAGCAGCCGCCCGTCCTCCAGCCGGCGGATGTCTTCCTCGCTCTTCAGCACGAAGTCCACCTCGCCGCGGTCGGTCTCGACGCGCCAGGTGCTGGGCGTGGCGAAGGTGTTCACCGAGATCAGCCGCTTGAGCACGGGGTGGAACTCGCGGGCCGCCAGCTCGGCCTCCAGCACGCGGCGATGCGCGTCGGGCAGCGCGGACAGGCGGGGCACCCAGGCCAGCTCGTGGCCGTGCACGCCGATGAGCGACACGCCCTCGTCCGGCGCCGAGATAGGGTGGGCGCGCACCGGCGTCACGCCGCCATGTTCTGCGCCGTTCAGGTCGGTCAGCACGAGGCGGCCCAGTTCGTCCAGCCGCAGGTCGCGGAAAGGCAGTGTGCTCATGCGTTCACCGTGTGTGCGTTCGGGTTGGGCGCAACGACCATCAGGCCGGCATCGTCGGCCTCCTCGGCATCGACACGCCGGGCCTGCGCCTCCCACAGCCGCCAGTAATGGCCCTGCTTGGCGATCAGCTCGTCATGCGGGCCCAGCTCGACGATCTCGCCGCGGTCCATGACGACGAGGCGGTCGGCCTTGCGCAGCGTGGACAGCCGGTGGGCGATGGCGATGGTGGTGCGGCCCTTGACGAGGTTGTCCAGCGCGCGCTGGATTTCCTTCTCGGTCTCGGTGTCGACCGCGCTGGTGGCCTCGTCGAGGATGAGGATGGCTGGGTCGATCAGCAGCGCGCGCGCGATGGAGATGCGCTGGCGCTCGCCGCCGGACAGGCCCTGGCCGCGCTCGCCGACGAGGCTGTCGTAGCCGTGCGGCAGGCGCAGGATGAACTCGTGCGCATGGGCCGCGCGGGCGGCGGCGACGATCTCGTCGCGCGTCGCGTCGGGTTTGCCGTAGGCGATGTTCTCCGCGATGGTGCCGAAGAACAGGAAGGGTTCCTGCAGCACCAGGCCGATGTGGCTGCGGTAGTCGGCCACCTTGATGCGGCGCAGGTCCACGCCGTCCACCTTGATGGCGCCCTCGGTCACGTCGTAGAAGCGGCAGATCAGGTTCACCAGCGTGCTCTTGCCCGAGCCGCTGTGGCCCACCAGGCCCACCATCTCGCCGGGGCGGATGTCCAGGTTCAGCGTGCGGATGACCGAACGCGAGCCGTAGCGGAAGTTGACGCCCTGCATGGCGATGGCGCCGGTGACGTTCTCGAACGGCTGCGGATTGACCGGGTCGGGCACGTTCGACACATGGTCCAGGATGTCGAAGATGCGCTTGGCACCGGCCGCGGCCTTCTGCGTGACCGACACGATGCGGCTCATCGAGTCCAGCCGTGCGTAGAAGCGGCCGATGTAGGCCAGGAAGGCCGTCAGCACGCCGACCGTGATGCTCTGGTGGGCAATCAGCCAGATGCCGATGCCCCAGACGACGAGCAGGCCCATCTCGGTCAGCAGCGCGACGGTGGGCGTGAACAGGCTCCAGGTCTTGTTCAGCCGGTCGTTGACCTGCAGGTTCTTCGCATTGGCTTCCTTGAAGCGCGACGCCTCGCGCCGCTCCTGCGCGAAGGCCTTGACGACGCGGATGCCGGGGATGGTGTCGGCCAGGATGTTGGTGACCTCGCCCCAGACGCGGTCGATCTTCTCGAAGCCGGTGCGCAGCCGGTCGCGCACGAGGTGGATCAGCCACGCGATGAAGGGCAGCGGCACCAGCGTCGCCAACGCCAGGCCGGGGTGGATGCTGAACAGGATCACCGACGTCATGCCCAGCATCAGCACGTCGGTGATGAAGTCCAGCGCGTGCAGGCTGAGGAACACGCTGATGCGGTCGGTCTCGGAGCCGATGCGGGCCATCAGATCACCGGTGCGCTTGCTGCCGAAGTACTCCAGCGACAGCCCCAGCAGGTGCTCGAAGGTGGCCGTGCGCAGGTCGGCCGCGATGCGCTCGGACACCAGCGACAGCAGGTAGGTCTTGGCCCAGCCCAGCGCCCACGACACCAGCGCCGCGCCCAGCAGGCCGCTGAGCAGCAGCATCACCAGGTGCGGGTCGATGGCCTGGCCGTTCTGGAACGGGATCAGCACCCGGTCCATCAGCGGCATCGTCAGGTAGGGCGACACCAGCGTCGCCCCCGTGGCGCCCAGCATCAGCGCGAAGCCGAGCAGCAGCTGGCCCTGGTAGGGCCGCGCGAAGCGCCACAGCCGCAGCAGCACCCAGGTGCTGGGCGGCGCGCTGGACTCGCCGAAGTCGAAGTCGTCGACCTCCTCTTCCGGCTCCGGCGCCGGCCGGCCGGCCAGGCGCTGCAGCTCGCGGTCGAAGGCGTCCACCAGCTTCACGGCGGCCGGGTTGCTGGCCAGCGTGAAGCGCCAGCGCGCGATGCGGCGCCGGGCGTCGAACAGCTCCAGGAAGGCCAGGCCGCCGTGATCGCTGAGCTTGAGCGTCTGGCCCGGCGACAGCGCGTGCTCGCTCCAGGCCCCGCTGGCCGGCTCGAAGGCGCGCAGGTGTGAATTCGTCAACGCCACCAGGCCCTGGGCGAAGCGACCCTGGGCGTCCAGGTCAACCTCCAGCGTGGCCACCACGTTCTCGCCAGCAAGGAGTCGCCCCTGCAGGGCGGCCGTTTGAGGATGAGGTGATGGGACGGGAGTTGGATCTGACATGTTGTTCTTCGCTCTTGAAGGCCGAGGAGATTCTCCCCGATGACTTCGGCGCACAATTCCAAGCGCAAGCCGCACCTGCCCTCTACCCCATGACCCAAAAAGAAGACATTCGCCTGCTGCGCGTCAACTACCTGCGCGGGCCCAACATGTGGACCTACCGGCCGGTGCTGGAAGTCTGGCTGGACCTGGGCGAGCTGGAAGACTTCCCGTCCAACCTGCTGCCCGGCTTCAACGACCGCCTGACGGCCGCGCTGCCCGCCCTCATCGAGCACCACTGCGGCGTCGGTGAGCGCGGCGGCTTCATCGAGCGGCTGCGCGAAGGCACCTGGTGCGGCCACGTGCTGGAGCACATCGTCATCGAACTGCTGAACCTGGCCGGCATGCCCACCGGCTTCGGCCAGACGCGCAGCACCAGCCAGCGCGGCGTCTACCGCATGGTGTTCCGGGCGCGTGACGAGCAGGTCGCCCGCGCGGCGCTGGCCGAGGGCCATGCGCTCATCATGGCCATGATCAACGACACGCCGTTCGACGTGCCCGCCGCCGTGGCCCGCGTGCGCGACAAGCTGGACGACTGCTACCTGGGCCCGTCCACCGCGGCCATCGTCGCCGCGGCCACCGACCGCCGCATCCCGCACATCCGCCTGAACGACGGCAACCTCGTGCAGCTGGGCCATGGCGCGCGCCAGCGCCGCATCTGGACGGCCGAGACCGACATGACCAGCGCCATCGCCGAAGGCATCGCCGGCGACAAGGACCTGACCAAGACGCTGCTGAAGGCCGTGGGCGTGCCGGTGCCGGCCGGCGAGGAGGTCAAGACGGCCGCCGCCGCCTGGGCGGCCGCGCAGGACATCGGCCTGCCGGTCGTCATCAAGCCCAGCGACGGCAACCATGGCCGCGGCGTCACGCTGGACATCGCCAACGAGGCCGACTGCGAGGCCGCCTTCAAGCTGGCCGACGCCGAAGGCTCCTCGGTGCTCGTGGAGAGCTACATCCGCGGCAACGAGCACCGCGTGCTGGTCGTCGGCGGCCAGGTGGTGGCCGCCGCGCGTGGCGAGGCCGCCTGGGTTCACGGTGACGGCAAGCAGACCATCGCCGAACTCATCGACAGCCAGATCAACACCGACCCGCGCCGCGGCCTGACCGAGGACTTCCCGCTCAACCGCATCACGCTGGGCGAAGACCCCGTCGTGCTGCTGGACCTGCAGCGCCAGGGCTTCGCGCCCGACGCCGTGCCGCCCGCCGGCAAGGGTGTGCTGATCCAGCGCAACGGCAACGTCGCCATCGACTGCACGGCCGAGGTGCACCCCGAGGTGGCGCATGCCGTGTCGCTGGCCGCGCGCACCGTGGGGCTGGACATCGCCGGCGTGGACCTCGTCACCGAGGACATCTCCAAGCCGCTGTCGCAGACCGGCGGCGCCATCGTCGAGGTGAACGCCGGCCCCGGCCTGCTGATGCACCTGAAGCCCGCCGGCGGCGCACCGCAGCCCGTGGGTCAGGCCATCATCGACCACCTCTTTGCCGAGGACGAGTCCGGCCGCATCCCCATCGTCGGCGTGGCCGGCTCGGTGGGCGGGCGCCAGATCACGCGCCTCGTCGCCTGGCTGCTGCACCTGAACGGCCGCCACGTGGGCCTGGCCTGCAAAGACGGCCTGTTCCTGGGCACGCGCCGCGTCGAGAAGCGCGACAGCGCCCGCTGGGACGCCGCGCACCGCCTGCTGATGAACCGCGGCGTCAACGCCGTCGTCGTCGAGAACAGCCCCGCCTCCATCCTGCGCGACGGCCTGGCCTACGACCGCGCCACGGTCGGCGTCGTCACCGACATGGACGGCATCGAGGCGCTCGCCGAGTTCGACGTGCAGGACGGCGACCAGCTCTACAAGGTGCTGCGCACGCAGGTCGACGTGGTGCTCAGCGACGGCGCCAGCGTGCTGCACGCCGCGCACCCGCGCCTCGTGGACATGGCCGAGCTCAGCGACGGCGAGGTCGTGTTCTACGCCGAGGACGGCGGCCTGGACGCCATCCGGCACCACCGCGAGCGCGGTGGCCGCGCCGTCTTCCTGCGCGGCGGTGCCGCCGTGCTGGCGCAAGGCCCGGCCGAAACGCCCGGCGCCAACATCGACGCGCTGCTGCGCCGCTTCGGCAGCGAGACGACCGACGCCGCGACGCTGCTGGCCGCCGTCGCCGCGGCGTGGGCGCTGGGCATCTCGCCCGAACTGATCGCCGCCGGCCTGGACACCTTCGTCCCCGAACTCCACCTCGCCTGAAGCCATGAATCAACCTACTGCGCGGACGCATGGCGGGCCTGTGCTGCTCGCCGTACGGGTGTACGGCTGTGCTGCTCGACCCACCCTGCGCCCGCTCGCTACGGTTGCTTCACGGCTTCAGTGGGTCTAAACACCGAAACAAAGATCGCCACACGACCATGGACGTTTCCCGCACCCGCGCGCTGCGCGGCCCCAACATGTGGAGCCGCCACACGACCATCGAGGCCGTCGTGCATTGCAGCGAGGCCGAGCGCTCGCTGGAGCGCCTGCCTGGCTTCGAGCCGCGCCTGCGCCAGCTCTTCCCCACCATCGGCGAGCTGCGCGCCGACGCGTCGCTGGCCCAGGTGCTGGAGCAGGCCACGCTGGCGCTGCAGGCCCAGGCCGGCTGCCCGGTCACCTTCAGCCAGACCCACGTGACCCCCGAGGCGGGCACGTACCAGATCGTCATCGAGTACAGCGAGGAGGACGTCGGCCGCCTCGCCTTCGAGCAGGCGGTCAAGCTGGTCACCGCCGCGCTGGAGGGGGGTGAGTTCGACGCCGACGCCGTGCTCGGCGCCTTGCGCGAGCTGGACGAGGACATCCGCCTCGGCCCCTCCACCGGCTCCATCGTCAACGCGGCCATCGCCCGCGGCATCCCCTTCCGCCGCCTGACGCAGGGCAGCCTGGTGCAGTTCGGCTGGGGCGCCAAGCAGCGCCGCATCTGGGCCGCCGAGGTCGACGCGACCAGCGCCGTCAGCGAATCCATCGCGCAGGACAAGGACCTCTGCAAGCGCCTGCTGCAGGCCGCCGGCGTGCCGGTGCCCATCGGCCGCCCAGTCGAGTCCGTGGACGACGCCTGGGCCGTGGCCCAGGAGATCGGCCTGCCGGTCGTCGTCAAGCCGCAGGACGGCAACCAGGGCAAGGGCGTCACCGTCAACGTGACCACCCGCGAAGGCATCGAGGCCGCCTACAAGGCTGCCGACGAGATCGGCCAGGTCATGGTCGAGAAGTTCCTGCCCGGCGGCGACTACCGGCTGCTCGTCATCGGCGACAAGCTGATTGCCGCCGCCCGCCGCGACCCGCCGCACGTCATCGGCGACGGTGTGCACACCGTCAAGCAGCTGGTCGACAAGGTCAACGCCGACCCGCGCCGCGGCGACGGCCATGCCACGTCGCTCACCAAGATCCGCTTCGACGACATCGCCGTCGCGCGGCTCACGCAGCAGGGCCTCACGCCCGAGTCGGTGCCCGAGAAGGGCCAGCGCGTCATCCTGCGCAACAACGCCAACCTGTCCACCGGCGGCACCGCCACCGACGTGACGGACGACGTGCACCCCGAGGTGGCCGCGCGCGCCATCGCGGCGGCGCAGGTCGTGGGCCTGCACGTGTGCGGCGTGGACGTGGTGGCCGAGAGCGTGCTGCGGCCGCTGGAGGAGATCAACGGCGGCATCGTCGAGGTCAACGCCGCGCCGGGCCTGCGCATGCACCTGAGCCCCAGCTTCGGCAAGGGCCGCAACGTCGGCGAGGCCATCATCGGCCACCTGTTCGGCACGGGGAACAAGGCCGAGGACGGCCGCATCCCCGTCGTCGCCGTCACCGGCACGAACGGCAAGACCACCGTCACGCGCCTGATCGCGCACATGTTCGCCAGCTGCGGCCTGAAGGTGGGCATGACGAACACCGACGGCGTCTACGTCGACGGCCGCCAGATCGACAGCGGCGACTGCTCTGGCCCCAAGAGTGCCCGCAACGTGCTGATGCACCCCGACGTGGAAGCCGCCGTGCTGGAGACCGCCCGCGGCGGCATCCTGCGCGAAGGCCTGGGTTTCGACCGCTGCCAGGTGGCCGTCGTCACCAACGTCGGCGCGGGCGACCACCTGGGCATGAACTTCCTGCACACGGCGGAAGACCTGGTGCTGGTCAAGCGCGTCATCGTGCAGAACGTGGCGCCCACCGGCTACGCGGTGCTGAACGCGACCGACCCGCTGACCGCGCAGATGGCAGCCATCTGCCCCGGCCAGGTCATCTACTTCGCCGCCGACCGCCACCACCCGCTGATGGCGACGCACCGCGCCCAGGGCAAGCGCTGCGTCTACGTGGACGGCGACCAGCTCGTCGCCGCGCAGGGCGTGTGGCGCGAGAGCATCCCGCTGCGCGACATTCCGCTGACACGCGGCGGCGTCATCGGCTTCCAGGTCGAGAACGCGATGGCCGCCGTGGCCGCCGCCTGGGGCGTGGGGCTGGACTGGGACACCATCCGCCGCGGCGTCGGCAGCTTCGCCAACGATGCCGACAACGCCCCCGGCCGCTTCAACGTCATGGACTACCGCGGCGCCACCGTCATCGCCGACTACGGCCACAACGGCGACGCGATGAAGGCGCTTGTCGGCGCGGTCGCCGCGATGCCAGCGAACAAGCGCGTCGTCGTCATCAGCGGCGCAGGCGACCGGCGTGACGAGGACATCCGCGTGCAGACCGAGATCCTCGGCGCCGCGTTCGACGAGGTCGTGCTGTACGAAGACGCCTGCCAGCGCGGCCGCCAGGCCGGCGAGGTGGTGGCGCTGCTGCGCGCCGGCCTGGAAGGCGCGTCGCGCACGACGCACATCGAGGAGATCGTCGGCGAGTTCACGGCCATCGACCGCGCGCTATCGCGCCTGCAGCCAGGCGACCTGTGCCTGGTGCTGGTGGACCAGGTGGAAGAGGCGCTGGCCCATCTGGCCAAGCGCATCGCCGAGGGCTGAGGCGCCGCCGGCCGGCGGGCGCTAGCGGTACTTGTTGAGCAGGCGGTTCAGCTCGCCGTCGGCCACCAGCCCGCGGATGGCGGCGTTCAGCACGTCCAGCTTCACCGGGCTGGACGGTGACAGCGCGCACTGCGCCAGCACCTCCGACACCACCAGCGGCGGGTGCAGTGCCAGCTTGAACTCGCCGATGCGCTGCTGGTAGGACAGCACGCGCCGGCCGGTCAGCGCATGCTGCGTGCGGCCGCGCTCCAGCTTGCGCAGGTTGGTCACCGCGTCCGGCGCGTCGTCGCGCACGAAGCTGCCGCCCAGCAGCTGGGTCATCTCCGGGTAGACATAGCCGCGCACCGTGCCCACCGGCTGCCCGCTCAGCGCCGTCAGCATGGCCGGCGCCGGCGCCGAAGCGGCGCTGACCAGCAGCGCCTGGTCGGGCAGGAACGGGCGGCTCCACGCGAAGTCGCCGGGCAGCCAGTCGCTCTGGTAGTCGCACAGCAGGTCACCCTCGCCGCGCTGCAAGGCCTCGGCCAGCCGCTTGCGCGGCACCGGCTGCGCCACGATCTCGCGGCCCAGCCGGCGGCCCAGCGCCTGGGCCAGGTCCAGCTGCAGCCCCTCGACGACACGGTCGTCCTCGATGCGGGCATGCGGCATCAGCCCGCTGGTCTCCACCAGCAGCACCAGCGGCCGTGGCGGCTCGGCAGGCGCGTGCGCAGCCGCCAGCAGGCCACCCAGGCCGGCCAGCAGGCGCCGTATCCACCCTCTGCATCCCCATGTCATGCCGACATCATGCCGGGTCGCGGCCGGCGCGCCGCTAGACTGGCCCAATGAAGCTACTGCTCGCCATGGCATTCGTGCTGGCCGCCCCGCTGGCCGCCGCCCAGCCCGGGCCCCGCACCGTTGTGCCCGGCGCGGCGCCGCTGCCGGCCGACGACACGCTCTACCAGGCGCTGGGCGGCCGCGACGCCATCCAGGCCTTCACGAACGACTTCTACGCCAGCATGCTGGCGGACCCGCGCCTGGCGCCGTTCTTCGACGGCATCAACGTGAAGCACCTGCAGCGCGCGCTGGCCGACTACTTCTGCGTCGTGGCCGGCGGCCCCTGCGTCTACGAGGGTGTCGGCATGAAGGACGCGCACGCGCACCTGGGGCTCTCCAAGGGCGACTTCAACGCGCTGGTGGAGCACCTGCAGCGCGCGATGGACCGTGCCGGCGTGCCGTTCGCAACGCAGAACCGGCTGCTGGCACGGCTGGCACCGGCGCACCGCGACATCGTCACCCGGTGAGCCGCCCCGCCCACCACCGCAACGGCGGCTTCCAGAACAACCACGGCGACTTCGAACCCAAGTCGCTGGCCGACGTGCTGCGCTGGCGCTGGAACGCCGCGCGCCAGGGCCTGCCGCGGCGGCCGGTCGACCCCATCCCCACGCAGCCGGCGGACCTCGCCTTCGTCCATGCGAACCGAGGCGCCGCTCAGCAGCCGGCGGTGACGTGGATCGGCCACGCCACCGTGCTGGCCCAGCTGGGCGGCCTGAACCTGCTGACCGACCCGATCTTCTCGGAGCGCGCGTCACCGGTGTCGTTCGCCGGCCCGCGGCGCGAGCAGCCGCCCGGCGTCGCGCTGGCCGACCTGCCGCGCATCGACGCCGTGCTGGTGTCGCACAACCATTACGACCACCTGGACCTGGCCTCCTGCCGCGCATTGGCGGCGCAGCCCGACGGCAGCCCGCTGTTCGTCGTGCCGCTGGGGCTGGCCGACTGGTTCCGCCGCCGCGGCGTCGAGCGCGTCGTCGAGCTGGACTGGTGGCAGCAGCACACGCTGGACGGCGTGGACATCGAGCTGGTGCCGGCGCAGCACTGGTCGGCGCGCGGCCTGGCCGACCGCATGAAGACGCTGTGGGGCGGCTTCGCCGTGTTCGCGCCGGACTGCCAACTGTTCTTCGCCGGTGACACCGGCTACTCGCGCGACTTCGCCGACATCCGCGAGCGCTTCGCCGAGCGGCAGCGCGACGGCGGCTTCGACATCGCGCTGATCCCCATCGGCGCCTACGAGCCGCGCTGGTTCATGAAGGAGCAGCATGTCAACGTCGAGGAGGCGCTGAAGATCCACGCCGACCTCGGCGCCCGGCGCTCGCTGGGCGTGCACTGGGGCACCTTCGAGCTGACCGACGAGGCGCTGGACGAACCGCCGCGCCAGCTGGCCCGCCAGCGCGCCGCGCTGGGGCTGGCGGAGGACGACTTCTTTACGCTCGCCATTGGCGCCACGCGGCGCCTCCCGGCGCGCAACGGTTCTTGACACAGCTCCGGGCAAGCCGCGCGACACGTCCCGCGCAGCTTGCCCCGCTAGGCTGTCGCGATGCTCAACCGCTTCCGCCTCTCCCTGCGCCAGCTCGGCCCCGGACTCATCACCGGCGCGGCGGACGACGACCCCAGCGGCATCGCCACCTACTCGCAGGCCGGCGCGCAGTTCGGCTTCTCCATGCTGTGGAGCCTGGTGCTGACACTGCCGCTGATGACGGCCATCCAGATCGTCAGCGCCCGCATCGGCTACGTCACGGGCCAGGGGCTGGCCGCCAACTTCAAGCGCGCCTTCCCGCGACCGCTGCTGCTGGCGCTGGTGGGCCTGCTGCTGGCGGCCAACACGCTGAACATCGCCGCCGACATCGCCGCGATGGCCGAGGCCGTGAAGCTGCTGCTGGGCGGCTCGGCCCATGTCTACGCGCTGACCTTCGGCCTGGCCAGCGCCGTCATGCAGGTGTTCCTGCCCTACCAAAGCTATGTGCGCTGGCTCAAGTGGCTGACGCTGGCGCTGCTGGCCTACGTGGGCGTCATCGTCGTCATCGGGCTGGACTGGCGCGAAGTGCTGGCGCGCACGCTGCACCCCGACCTGCAATGGAATCGCGACACGCTGCTGATGCTGGTGGCCGTGTTCGGCACCACGATCAGCCCCTACCTGTTCTTCTGGCAGGCCAGCCAGGAGGTGGAGGACCGCGCCACCGGCGCCGGCGAGCCGCACACGCCGCAGGAGGTGAAGCAGCACCTGCGCCGCATCAAGATCGACACCAACATCGGCATGGGGTTCTCCAACCTCATCGCCTTCTTCATCATGCTGTCCACGGCCGCGACGCTGCATGCGGCCGGCGTCACGGACATCCAGACCTCGGCCCAGGCCGTGGAAGCGCTGCGGCCGGTGGCCGGCGAGCACGCGGCGCTGCTGTTCGCCTTGGGCATCATCGGCACCGGCCTGCTGGCCGTGCCGGTGCTGGCGGGCTCGGCCGCCTACGCGGTGGCCGAGGTGGCCGGCTGGCGCGGCTCGCTGAGCCTGAAGCTGGAGCGCGGCGAGGGCCGCGGCTTCTACGGCGTCATCGCCGCGGCCACGCTGGGCGGCGTGGTGCTCTGCTTCACACCGATGGACCCGGTCAAGGAGCTGTTCTGGTCCGCCGTGTTCAACGGCGTGACGGCCGTGCCCATCATGGTGGCGATGATGGTGCTGGCGTCGCGGCCCGACATCATGGGCGGCCATGCCATCGGACGGCGGCTGCAGCTGATGGGCTGGCTGGCCACGGCCGTCATGGCGCTGACCGTGCTGGCGCTGGCCATCGCCTGAGCCGCCCGCGCAGCCGGGGCCACAATGCCCGCATGCGCATCGGGGAACTCGCCCGCCTGACCGGCACGGCCGTCGACACCATCCGCCACTACGAGCGCGAGGGCCTGCTCGCGGCGCCACCGCGCACCGACGCCGGCTACCGCATCTACGGCCCGGCGGACGCCGAGCGGCTGCACTTCATCCGCCGCTGCCGCTCGCTGGACATGAACCTGGCCGAGGTGCGCGCGCTGCTGGCGCTGCAGGGCGGCGCGCACGGCGCTGCGGTGCATGCGCTGCTGGACGAGCACATCGGCCATGTGGCCGCCCGCATCACGGCGCTGCAGCAGTTGCAGCAGGAGCTGCTGGCCTTGAAGGCCCGCTGCCACGGCGATGGACCGGCCTGCGGCATCCTGGAGGGCTTGGCCCAGCCCCGTGCAGAAATGTCACCCCGCAGCCATGTGGGTGATAGTCACCAAGACCGCAAGACCTGACTCCACCCACAATCCGCGCCGAATCAACGGGGAGGTTTGGGATGAGATTGCTCTGCGTACTGCTCGCGGCGTTGGCGAGCCAGCATGCCGCCGCGGCAGCGTTCGACTGCTTCACGGTCGTCGACCCGAAAGGCGAGGTCGTCTACAAGTCGCACCGCACGCCGATCGACTTGTCGAAGAACATCTCAGACGCCATGGCCGCGGCCTTCCCCGGCCATCACCTGATCTGGTCGCAGACGGCGACGGTCTGCGTCGGCGTTGACAAACTGCCGTCGCGCGACCCGGCCGCCGGCGCACAGCCGGACGCGGACGCCGTCGCGAAGCCGGGCCAGAAGTCTGCGGGTGCCCGCATCAGCGCGGCACGTCGCCGCCAGGCCGCCGGCTGAGGCATGCGGCGGCCGTGAGCCGCCGCCCTGCCCGATCAGCCCACCCGGCAGACCTTCAGCATGTTCGTGCCGCCCGGGTAGCCCATCGGCTCGCCGCAGGTGATGGCATAGGTGTCGCCCGGCATCAGCACGCCGCGCTCGACGAGGATCTTCTCGGCCGCGGCCAGTGCCTCGTCGCGGTCCTCGAACTCGGGCATCAGCAGCGGCGTGACGTTGCGGTACAGCCCCATGCGGCGCTGGCTGACGAGCTGGCTGGTGAGGCCGAAGATGGGCACGTTGATGCGGTGGCGGCTCATCCACAGCGCGGTGGAGCCCGACTCGGTCAGCGCCAGGATGGCCTTGCAGCCCAGGTGGTGCGCCGTGAACAACGCGCCCATGGCGATGGACTGGTCGATGCGGCCGAACTGGCGGCCGGCGAAGTCGGTGTCCAGCGTGACGAACTCGGCGCGCTCGGCCTCCAGCGCGATGTTGGCCATCTGCTCGACGGTCTCGACCGGGTACTTACCGGCGGCCGTCTCGGCGGACAGCATGACGGCGTCGGTACCGTCCAGCACCGCGTTCGCCACGTCGCTGACCTCGGCGCGCGTGGGCACCGGGTTGACGATCATGGACTCCATCATCTGCGTGGCCGTGATGGACACCTTGTCCAGCTCGCGGGCCATCTTGATCATGCGTTTCTGAAGCGCGGGCACGGCGGCGTTGCCCACTTCCACAGCCAGGTCGCCGCGGGCGACCATGATGCCGTCGGACGCCTTCAGGATGGCTTCCAGGTGAGGGATGGCCTCGTAGCGCTCGATCTTGGCGATCATGGCCGGCTTGTGGCGGTAGGGCTCACCGGCCACGTTGGCCAGCTGGCGGGCCATTTCCATGTCGGTGGCGTTCTTCGGGAAGCTCACCGCGAGGTATTCGCACTGGAACGACATCGCGGTCTTGATGTCCTCCATGTCCTTGCCGGTCAGCGCCGGCGCGGTGAGGCCGCCGCCCTGCTTGTTGATGCCCTTGTTGTTGGACAGCTCGCCGCCCAGCTTGACGGTGGTGTGCACCTGCGCGCCGCGCACGTGGTCCACGGTCAGCACCAGCAGGCCGTCGTTCAGCAGCAGCGTGTCGCCCGGCTTCACGTCGCGCGGCAGTTCCTTGTAGTCCAGGCTGGCGATGTCCTGGTTGCCGAGTTCGGTGCGGTCGGCGTCCAGCACGAACTTCGCGCCGGGGATCAGCTCGATCTTGCCGCCATCGAACTTGCCGACGCGGATCTTGGGGCCCTGCAGGTCGGCCATGATGGCCACCGACTTGCCGACGCGCGCCGCGGCTTCGCGGACCATGGTCGCGCGGTCGATGTGGTCCTGGGCCTTGCCGTGCGAGAAGTTCAGGCGCACGACGTCGACGCCGGCGCGGATCATCTTCTCCAAGACCTCCGGCGTGTTGGATGCGGGGCCGAGGGTGGCGACGATCTTGGTGGCGCGGGTCATGGCTTGTCTCAACTTGTCAGGGGGCGCGGAATTATGGTCCGCCGGACCTGCAGGAAGTTTCGCCGTGTTTCGGTGCGCGGCGGGCTACAGCGCCCGCTCGAAGAAAACACTCAACGGGTCGAGCGCGTAGCCGCCGAACGGGCCGCGCTCGACATAGCCCAGGCGCCGGTACAACCCCAGCGCCTCGGGTTGGTGGATGCCCGTTTCCAGCCGCGCCAGGCGCACGCCGCGGCCGGTGAGCTCGGCCTCCAGCTGGGCCATCAGCTGCCTGGCGACGCCGCGGCCGCGCGCGCTGTCCAGCACGAACAGGCGCTTGATCTCGCCATAGGCCGGCTCTCCCGGCGGGGCGTGGTGCTTGACGCCGCCGCAGCCGACGAGCGTGTCGCCGAGCCACAGCCCCCAGAACGCGCCGTGCGGCGGGCGCAGGCCGTCGGCCGGCTCGAAGTGGTTGCTCTCGGCCGGGTAGAGCGCGCTCATCAGCGCCTCGGACTGCGCGATGAGCGCCTGCGCGTCGGGGTGGCCGGGGTCCAGCGGCGCCAGGCGTGGGGTCAGGTCTGAAGGCATGGTGGTTAGATACCAGTTACAGCGAAGGCACCGTCATCGCGAGCAGGTAGCGCGCCGGCCGCGCCCCCGGGTTGGCGAAGACGCTGCGACCGAGACAGCGGAAGCTGAGCGAGTCGCCGGCCGCCAGCTCGAAGGCCTGGCCCTGCAGCGTCAGCCGCAGCGCACCTTCGAGCAGGCACAGGTGGTGCTCCAGCCGCGCGACGGTGGGCTCGTCGTAGGCCAGCTCGGCGCCGGGCGCCAGCACCGCCTCGATGACCTCGGTCGCAAAGCCGGCCAGCGGCGGGCAGCGCATGCGGCGCTCGAAGCCGCTCTGCTGGTCGTGCCAGCGCGGCTGGTCCGCCGCGCGCAGCAGCCGCACGGGCAGCGCTTCGGCCTCGGCCAGCAGCCGGCTCAGCGGCAGCCCGTGCGCGCGGGCCAGGCGCGACAGCAGCGTCGCCGTGGGGCTGGTCTCGGCGCGCTCCAGCCGGCTCAGCGTCGCGCGGCTGACGCCGCTGCGCGTGGCCAGCTCGTCCAGCGACCAGCCGGCCGCCATGCGCAGCGCGGCCAGGCGCTCCGCCAACTGGCGCTCGAACTGGCCCTCTTCGCTCACTTCAGAGAATTCTTCTCTCATATGAGAAGATGCTACCGCAATGACCGACCGCCAGACCGCCCCCTTCGCCGCCGCGCTGGCCGTCGTGCTCGTTTGGGGCCTGAACTTTCCGCTGTCCAAGGCCTTGTTCCAGCAAGTCGGGCCGGCCGGCTTCCTGGGCCTGCGCTACCTGCTGGTGCCGCTGTGCGCGACCGCCCTTCTCTGCTGGCGGTTCGGCACCCGCTGGCCGCGGCTGGACCGGGGTGAGGTGTGGCCGCTGGTGCGGCTGACGCTGGTGGGCCAGGGCCTGCACCTGATGCTGTCGAACTACGGCATGCAGGGCTCCACCGCCTTCAGCGCCAGCGTGCTGCTGGCCTGCGGGCCGGTGTTCACGCTGCTGATTCTGCGGTTCAGCGGCGTGGAGCGGCTGTCGCCGGGCCAGATGGCCGGGGTCGCTGCCGCGGCGGCGGGGGCGCTACTGTTCATGGCTGACAAGCTGCTGGCCGCCGACTGGCACGCCGGCCTGGGCGACCTGATGCTGCTGGCCGCCGCGGCGCTTTTTAGCTACTACACGGTGGCCAGCAAACCACTGATCCAGCACCACGGCGGCGTCACCGTGCTGGGCTATGGCAGCCTGGTGTGCACGCTGCCCATGCTGGCCTGGTGCGCCCCGGCGCTGCTGGCGATGGACTGGGCCACACAGCCCGCCTGGGTGTGGAGCGGCACCGTCTGGCAGGTGGCCGGCGGCGGCTTCATCGGCTGGCTGGCTTGGGGCTGGGCCAACGAGCAGCGCGGCGTGGCGCGCACGGCGCCGCTGATCTACCTGATGCCGCTGGTGGCGGGGCTGGCGGCCTGGCTGTGGGGTGGCGAGCAGTTCAGCGCCCACAAGCTGCTGGGCGCTGGCGTCATCCTGGCCGGCGTGGCGCTGGCGCAGTTCAGCCCGTCGCTGCCGACCCGCCCAGCGGGGATCAAGGCGCCGCGAGGCGCTTGACCAGCCGGTACTGGAACTCCGCCCCCTCCAGCAGCGACTGCACGCGCAGCCGCTCGTTGAGGCCATGGGCGTTGGAGCCGCCCGGCGGGTGGAACAGGCCCGTGACGCCGTACGTCCAGATGCCGCTCTGGTTCAGGAAGCGGCCGTCCGTGGCGCCGGCCGTCAGGCTCAGCACCACCGGCACGCCGGGCCAGAGCTCCTCGTTGACGGCCTGGATGGCCGCCAGCAGCGGCTCTTTCATCGGCGGCATCGGCGCCTCCGTGGCCTGGCCGATGGGCGTGATGCGGATGCGCGCATCGGCCACCACGCGTTCCAGCGTCGCCTGCACCTCGTCAACGCGCTCGCCAGGCAGGATGCGGCAGTTCACCATCGCCTTGGCGCGCTGCGGTAGCGCGTTGACGGCATGCCCGGCCTCCAGCTGCGTGGCGACACAGGTGGTGCGCACGCTGGCGTTGTAGGCCGCGCTGAACTGCCACAGCCGCGCCTGCGCGTCGGGGTCGGGCGGGTCGCGCAGGATGGCGCGGATGTCGGCGGCCACCTCGGGTTTCTCGGTCTTCGACAAGTGCTCGAAGTAGGCCCGCGTCACCGGCGACAGCTTGAACGGAAAGCTGAAGCGCGCCAGCCGCGCCAGCCCGTCGGCGAGGCGGTAGATGGCGTTGTCGGGCTCGGGCACCGAGCTGTGGCCGCCCTTGTTGACGACCTCCAGCTGGAAGCTCTGGAACACCTTCTCGCCGGCCTGCACACGGTGGAACAGCGGGCGCCCCTCGGCGGTCAGCGCCCCGCCGCCGCCTTCGTTGAGCGCCAGCTCCGCGTCGATCAGCGCGCGGTGGTGCTGCAGCAGGTACTCGACGCCGTTGAAGGGCCCCGGCACCGTCTCCTCGCCGCAGGTGAGCGCGAGGATGAGGTCGCGCGCGGGCCGGAAGCCCTCCTTGCGAAAGCGCACCATGTTGGCCACGTAGATGGCCGCCATGGACTTGTCGTCCGAACTGCCGCGGGCGTAGAAGTAGCCGCCCTCCTCGACGAGCTTGAAGGGGTCGCGCGTCCAGTCCTCGCGCCGCGCCTCGACCACGTCGACATGCGCGAGCTGCAGCAGCGGCCGCTGCGCGCCGGTGCCCTTGAGCCGCGCGACGAGGTTGCCGTGCTTCTCGCCGCCCGGCGGCACGATGAGCTGCATCTCGTCATCGCGGAAGCCGCCGGCCTTGAGCCGTGCGGCCATGGCCCTGACGGCCACCGTGCAGTCGCCCGCCGACGGCGTGGTGTTGATCTCCACCAGTTCCCGGTAGACGCCGCGCAGCAGCGGCTCGTCAGCCTGGGCCCAGGCCGCGACGTGAAGCGCCGACAGCAGCGCGAGGGCGGATCGTTTCATGGGCACTCCCTGCGTGAGCAGATCGCCGGTCTGCGCCGGCGGCCCTGCATGCTGTCGCAGCGCGGGAGCGCTCGCCAGCCGGGACTACCCGCGCGCCTCGCGCACGTCCGCCACCGCCAGCGCCGTCATGTTGACGATGCGGCGCACCGTGGCCGACGGCGTCAGGATGTGCACGGGCTTGGCGGCGCCCAGCAGCATGGGGCCGATGGTGACGCCCTGGCTGGCGCTGATCTTCAGCACGTTGAACAGGATGTTGGCGGCATCCAGCGTCGGCAGCACCAGCAGGTTGGCCGCGCCGGTCAGCTTGCTGTCCGGCAGGAAGGCCCGGCGCACGCTTTCCGACAGCGCCGCGTCGCCGTGCATCTCGCCGTCGCATTCCACCTCGGGGTGGGCAGCCGAGAACAGCTCGTGCGCACGGCGCATCTTCAGCGCCGACGGCCGCGTGCTGGAGCCGAACATCGAGTGGCTGACGAACGCCAGCTTGGGCGGCAGGCCGAAACGACGCACCTCCTCGGCGGCCATTGCGGCGATGTCGGCGAGCTCCTCGGCGGTCGGGTCGTCGTTGACGAAGGTGTCGGTGATGAACAGCGTCATCTGGTCGAGGATGAGCGCGTTCATCGCGGCGAACTGGCGCGCCCCTGGTGCCAGGCCGACGAGGTCGCGCACCTGCTCCAGGTGGCGGTCGAACTTGCCGACCAGGCCGCAGATCATCGCGTCCGCGTCACCCAGCTCGATGGCCAGCGCGCCGATGGCGGTGTTGCTGCGCCGCACGGCCGACTTGGCCATCTCCGGCGTCACGCCGTTGCGCTTCATGCGCGCGTGGTACGCCTCCCAGTACTGGCGGAAGCGCGGATCGTCCTCGGGGTCGATGACGGCCACGTCGTCGCCCAGCTTCAGGCGCAGGCCGGCGCGCTGGATGCGCGCTTCCAGCACCGCGGGGCGGCCGATCAGCGTGGGCTTGGCCAGCCCCTCGTCCAGCGCCACCTGCACGGCGCGCAGCACGCGCTCGTCCTCGCCTTCGGCGTAGATAACCCGCGCTGGTGCGGCCTTGGCGGCCGAGAACACCGGCCGCATGAACATGCCAGTCTGGTAGACGAAGCGCTCCAGCGACTGGCGGTAGGCGGCCAGGTCTTGCACCGGCCTCGTGGCCACGCCATCGGCCGCGGCGGCGGCGGCCACGGCGGGCGCGATGCGCAGGATCAGCCGCGCGTCGAAGGGCTTGGGGATCAGGTAGTCGGGCCCGAATGCCAGTTCCTGGCCGGCGTAGGCAGCGGCCACTTCATCCGAGGTCTCGGCCTTGGCCAGTGCGGCGATCTCGCGCACGCAGGCCAGCTTCATGCCTTCGGTGATCTTGGTGGCGCCGCAGTCCAGCGCGCCGCGGAAGATGTACGGGAAGCACAGGACGTTGTTGACCTGGTTGGGGTAGTCCGACCGGCCGGTGGCCACGATGCAGTCCGGCCGCACGGCCTTGGCCAGCTCGGGGCGGATCTCTGGCTCGGGGTTGGCCAGCGCCAGGATGATGGGCTGCGTGCCCATGGTCTTGACCATCTCGGCGGTAAGCACACCGGCCGCCGAGCAGCCCAGGAACACGTCGGCGCCGTTGACGACGTCCGCCAGCGTGCGGGCGGTGGTGACCTGGCAGTAGCGCTGCTTGGACTCGTCCAGCTTGCCGGCCTTGGCATCTTCACGCTCGCTCTGGATGACGCCGCGCGAGTCGCAGACGAACACGTGTTCGCGCTTCACGCCCAGGCCCACCATCACGTCCAGGCAGGCGATGGCCGCAGCCCCGGCGCCCGACACGGCCACCTTGACCGCGCCGATGTCCTTGCCTACCAGCTCCAGCCCGTTCAGCAGCGCGGCCGACGAGATGATGGCCGTACCGTGCTGGTCGTCGTGGAAGACAGGGATGTTCATCCGCTTGGACAGCTCGCGCTCGATGTAGAAGCACTCGGGCGCCTTGATGTCTTCAAGGTTGATGCCGCCCAGCGTGGGCTCCATCGCGGCAATGATGTCGATGAGCTTGTCCGGGTCGCGCTCGGCCAGCTCGATGTCGAAGACGTCGATGCCGGCGAACTTCTTGAACAGGCAGCCCTTGCCTTCCATGACCGGCTTGGCGGCCAGCGGGCCGATGTCGCCCAGCCCCAGCACGGCCGTGCCGTTGGTGATGACGCCGACGAGGTTGCCGCGCGAGGTGTACTCGGCGGCCAGCGCCGGGTCTTGCTCGATGTCCAGGCAGGGATAGGCCACGCCCGGCGAGTAGGCCAGCGACAGGTCGCGCTGGTTGCTCAAGGCCTTGGTCGGGGTGACCGAGATCTTGCCGCGCGTCGGGGCGCGGTGGTACTCACGGGCGGCGTCGCGCAGCGCGGCTTCGGCAGGCGACAAGGGAGCGTTGTTCTTTTCCATGGCGGTGTGGTTCGCGGAGGGAACCCATGAGGTTACGCCGCGTTTCAGCGCCGCTTGATGCCGGTTTCTTGGCGATCTATGCCGAAGCCGATATCACCCGGTCGCGCCCGGCGTGCTTGGCGCGGTACATGGCCTGGTCGGCCTCGCGCATGGCGGCCTCCAGCCCGGCCTCGTCGCGCGCCTCGGCCACGCCCCAGCTGGCGGTCACCGCCAGGCCCGCCGGCCAGGCCGTGCGGGCCAGCACCGCACGCAGCCGCTCGGCCACGGCCACCGCCTCCTCGGCCGGCGTCTGCGGCATCACCAGCACGAACTCCTCGCCGCCCCAGCGCGCCACGAGGTCGTCGCGCGGCAGGTTGGCGCGCAGCGTCTGCGCCAGCAGCGTCAGCACCTGGTCGCCGACGTCGTGGCCATGCTCGTCGTTGATGCGCTTGAAGTGGTCCGCATCAACGAACACCACCGACATCGGGAAGCTCAGTTCACCCTGCGCGCGGGTCAGCAGCTCCAGCGCGCGGCTCAGGCCCTCACGGTTGGCCACCTGCGTCAGCGGGTCGCGCAGCGCCATCTTCTCCAGCGCCTGGGAGCGCCGCATGGAACGCCGCAGCCGCCCGCGCACCGCCCAGCTCTCCCAGACCAGGTAGCCCAGCAGGCTGAACATCCACAGCCCCACCAGCCCCAGCCGGAAGGTCTCGGGCGCCACCCAGTTGCCGATGAGCTCGGCCCGCTGCAGCCGGATGACATGCGTACCCGGCAACACCTGGCCGCCGGTGCTGAAGCTGATGGCGCGCACGCGGTCCAGCTGCGGGCCCATCAGCGGCACGGGCAGCGGGTGGGTCTGCGCCCACCAGGAACTGACCATGAACTGCGACAGCCGCAGCTCCACCGGCATGGCCAGCCCGGCCGGCGCGAAGATGACTTCGTGGGGCTTCAGGTCCTTGCCCTCCCCGTGGCCGGGATAGCCGGGGTGGAAGCTGCGCAGGAAAACGCGCAGCTGGGCCGGCGCGCCGCCCTGCTGCGGCCCGTCCACGCTGACCCACAGCCGCAGGCTGCTGAAGCGGGTCAGGTCCAGGTCGCCCTCGGCGGACTCGATCTGCAGATCGCAGAACGGCCATTCGAAGCCCGGCTTGATCTGGCAATGCAGCGTGTGCGTGCCGTCCGGCGCGGTGGTCAGCTGGGCGTGGCTGGCGCCGCCGCTGCCGCTGTCGTCCACCACCTCCAGCCGCTGGTCGGGGCCGCGCCCGTCCAGCACCAGGCGGCGGGTCATCCAGTGCTCGTTGGCAAACAGGCCCAGCAACGTCGCAGCGACGAGCAGGGCGAGCAGCCAGCGCAGAACCATCCGGCCATTGTGGCCGCCGCGCCGGCCGGGCGTCCATGCCGCGCCACCACCCGCCGGCAACTTCGTCACACGCCGGGCCGCCGGCCCGATACTGGGTGCCTCTGAGGAGAAACGCGATGGCTGAATATCGCCTTCCCGGCCCGCTGTGCACCGTGCTGGGCAGCTTCAAGATCGACACGGGCACGATGTGCCTGGGCGCCTCCAAGCCGCCCGGGCCGGCGAACAATGCGCGCCCGGTCCAGACGCCCAAGCGCAACAAGCCCCACCGCCCCAAGGTCAAGGCCCAGCCGGCCCGCAAGTCGACGCTGACGGCACAGGACTTCGAAGAGGCCGCCAAGTTGCTCAGCCCGGACATCTCCGTCGCGCTGGTGCACGCGTTCGCCGACGTAGAGTCGGGCGGCCGCAGCGGCATGGGCCCGGCGGGCCTGCCCGTCATCGCCTACGAGGGGCATGTGTTCCGCAAGCTGACGAACAAGGCCTACGACGCGGACCACCCGCTGCTGTCCTACAAGTACGTGAAGAAGGCCGGCCCCGAATGGCAGCAGAACAACAAGGACCAGGCCACCGCCTGGGCCACGCTGGAGGCCGCCATCGCGCTGGACCGCGACGCCGCGCTGCAGGCCTGCTCCTGGGGCATGTTCCAGGTCATGGGCTTCAACTTCAAGAGCTGCGGCTATGCGACGGCCGAGGCCTTCGTCGCGGCGATGAAGGCAGGCGAGAAGGGCCAGCTGATGGCCTTCGTCGGCTACTGCAAGAAGAGCCCGGGCATGGTGAAGGCCATGCTGGACAAGGACTACGCCGGCATGGCGAGCCGCTACAACGGCAAGGACTATGGTGACTACGACAAACGCATCGAGAAGGCCTACCGCAAGCATGGCGGCACCTGAGCCCGGGCGGCTGCGCCGCGGCGCGCTCGCGCTGGGGCTGGCACTGCTGCCGCTGCTGGGCGCGGCCCAGGCCGGCAAACCCGTGGCCGGCCAGTACGAAGGGCTGATGGTGGCCGTGTCGCCGCAGGGTGCGGTGACGGGGCACTACGTCGAGGAGCAGGGCGAGGGCGTCGTCAAGCGCTGCGCGTTCTCGCTCAGCGGCCAGCTGTCGGCCGGCGGCGAGGCGGCCATCCGCAGCTGGAGCAGCGTGCAGCTGCCGGGGCGGCTGAAGTTCGACAAGGAGGGCGTCACGCTGACGCTGCCCGAGGGCACGCAGCACGACGGCTGCGGGCTGGTGCTGATGCCGCAGATCGCCACCGGGCTGGTGCTGGACCTGGTGGCGCCGGCCGGCTGGACGGCGCTGCGCACCATCACCGCGGACAAGGCGCCGTTCTTCGACACGCCCCAGTCCGCCAAGCCGCGCCGCGCCTACGTCGTCAAGGGCGACGTCGTGGGCGTGCTGGCCGAGCAGGACGGCTGGGTGCGCGTGGAGTACCCGGCGAAGGGCAAGCGCGTCGCGGGCTGGCTGCAGCCCGGCACGACGGCGGCGCTGACGGCGCCGCGCTGAGCGCGGCTCGGATCAGCCAGCGGCGCGCTGGCTGAGGATCTCGAACGCCGGCAGCGTCTTGCCTTCCAGCACTTCCAGGAAGGCGCCGCCGCCAGTGGAGATGTAGCCCACGTCCTTGTCGATGCCGTACTTGGCGATGGCCGCCAGCGTGTCGCCACCGCCAGCGATGCTGAAGGCGCTGCTGTCGGCGATGGCGCGGGCCAGCGTCTCGGTGCCGTGGGCGAAGGCGTCGAACTCGAACACGCCGACCGGGCCGTTCCAGACGATGGTGCCGGCGGCCTTCAGCTGCTCGGCCAGCTTGGCGGCGGTCTTGGGGCCGATGTCCAGGATCAGGTCGTCGTCGGCCACGTCGGCGGCGCCCTTGACGGTGGCTTCGGCATCGGCGGCAAAGCGCTTGGCGGTGACGACGTCTTCAGGAATCGGCACGGCGGCGCCGCGGGCGGCCATCGCGGCGATGACGGCCTTGGCCTGGTCGATCAGGTCCGGCTCGGCCAGCGATTTGCCGATCTTCAGGCCGGCGGCCAGCATGAAGGTGTTGGCGATGCCGCCACCGACGATGAGGCCGTCCACCTTGCCGGCCAGCGCCTGCAGGATGGTCAGCTTGGTCGACACCTTGGAGCCGGCCACGATGGCCACCAGCGGGCGCTTCGGGTTGGCCAGCGCCTTGGAGATGGCGTCGATCTCGGCGGCCAGCAGCGGGCCGGCGCACGCGATCTTGGCGAACTTGGCGATGCCGTACGTCGTGGCCTCGGCGCGGTGGGCGGTGCCGAAGGCGTCGTGCACGAAGATGTCGCACAGCGCGGCCAGCTTCTTCGACAGGGCCTCGTCGCACTTCTTCTCGCCCTTGTTGACGCGGCAGTTCTCCAGCAGCACCAGCTCGCCGGGGGCCACGTCGACGCCGTCGACCCAGTTGGCCTTCAGCGGCACGGGGCGGCCCAGCAGCTCGGCCATGCGCTCGGCCACGGGGGCCAGCGAATCCTCGGGCTTGAACTCACCCTCGGTCGGGCGGCCCAGGTGGGACGTGACCATGACGGCGGCGCCGGCGTCCAACGCGGCCTTGATGGCGGGCAGCGACGCGCGGATGCGGGTGTCCTCGGTGATCTTGCCGTGGTCGTCCTGCGGCACGTTCAGGTCGGCGCGGATGAAGACGCGCTGGCCGGCCACCTTGCCGGCGGCGATCAGGTCGGAGAAGCGGATGACGTTCATGATGGGGCGGGGCAGTTGGTGAAAAACTGCCGGCATTCTCTCCGCCCCGCGTTCCGGCGCGGTTACCAGCCGAGGCCGAGCTTCAACGGCAGCATGACCGCCATGCCGACGAGGATGGTGCCGAGGATGTCGCGGCGCCAGAAGTAGTAGGCCGTCGCGGCCAGCGCGCCAGGCCAGCGGGCGTCCTGCCAGGTCGTGATGACATGGCCCTGCGACATGAAGATCTCGGGCGCCACCACTGCGACGAGCGCTGCCAGCGGGGCAACCTTCAGCAGTTCGCGCAGCCAGTCGGGGATGGGCAGCGGCTGGTCGCTGATCATGAAGAAGCCACGCGTCAGCGCCGTGATGGCGCCCAGCCCGAACAAGGCCACCCAGGTCATGGCTTCGCTCATCGGCGGCTCCTGCGGCTGTCCAGCCACCAGCCGACGGCGCCCGCCGCGACGATGGCGCACAGGATGTTCAGCTTCAGCGGCAGCGAGTACGTCGCGATCGACACGGCGCCGGCCGTGATCGCCACCCACCACAGCGACTTCTCGGTCAGCAGCGAGTACGACAGCCCCAGCAGCGCCATGACGCCGGCAAAGCCGATGCCCCACTGCGGCGGGATGCGGTCAGCCAGCAGGATGCCCGTGAAGGCGGTGAGCTGCCAGGTCGGCCAGTTGACCGCCACGCCGCCCCAGAAGTAACGCTGCTGGGCCGGCGTGGGCACCGGGTCCGGGTAGCGCTTCACGAAGTAGACGAAGTTCAGGTCGGCCGCGAAGTAGGTCGTCATCAGCCGGCGCGCGCGCGGCAGGTGGCCGAAGTAGTGGCGCCACTGCGCGCTGAAGATGACGAAGCGCAGGTTCACGCAGAACGCCGTGGCCAGCAGCACCCACAACGGCGCGCCGGACGCGATCAGCGGCAGCGCCGTCAACTGCGCGCTGCCGGCGAACACCAGCAGCGACATGCCCATGGCCAGCGGCACGCTGAGCCCGCTCTTCACCATCGTGACGCCGGTCACCAGCCCCCAGGCGGCCAACCCCAGCGACGGGGAGGCCATATCGCGCACGCCCTGCCTGAAGTCGGCATCGCCGACCAGCGCGCGCAGCTTTTCAGTCCACTGCATGCCGCCATTGTCGGCGGCTTAGGGCCTGTTCACCCGATAGCCATGGGTGAACAGGCCCTCAGTCACTTATCGAAAGTCACTTCTCGAAACGCCGGACCTTGCCGCTGCCGGCGATGGACGACGAGATCTCCGGCGAGCCGACGTACTTCACGTCGCCCGAGCCGGCGATGGACACGCTGAGCTTTCTCGTCGCGTTGACCTGCGCGTCGCCGCTGCCGGCGATGCTGACCTTGACCTCGTCGGCGGCAAAGTCCGCGGCCTTCACGTCGCCGCTGCCGGCGATGCTGACCGACGCCGTGCCGGCGCGGCCGGCCACGACGATGTCGCCGCTGCCGCTCACCTTCATGGCGAGCTTCTCCGCGTCCAGGTTCGTGAAGCGGATGTCGCCCGAGCCGGCGATGGCCGCCTCGACGCCGCCGGTCTTCATCGCCTCGACCTTGATGTTGCCGGAGCCGGCCACCGACAGCGCACGCAGCGTGGGCATCTCGATGGTGAAGCTGGGCGTCGTCGATGTGGACAGGCTGAAACCCTTCTTCGGCTGGATGCGCAGCGTGCGGCCGTCCACCTCGGTCTCGATGTAGGGCAGCAGGTTGCGGTCAGCCTTGACCTCCAGCTTGTTGCCCGAGCCCTGGCGGATCTGCACGTTGAAGTCGCCGCTGACCGACACGCCGTCGAAGCTGCCGACCGGGCGCGCCTCGGTCGTGACGTCGCCGCTGCCGGTGACCCGTTCGCCCTTGTTCCAGCTCCAGGCGTGGGCGGAGCCGCACAGCGCGGCGGCGACGAGACCCAGGGCGAAGAAACGGCGGGTGGTGACGGTGTTCATGGCGGGCTCCATCAGGGTTGCGATGGACGGCATGTTGCCCAGCCGCCCGGCCCCTGCCCTGCCCGGCGCGACGACCCGCAGGATTGACGGCCTGAGATGCGACTGCGCGCGCTGGTCAGTGCGCGGCGGCCTTGGCCTTGTCGGTCTTGTCGGCCGGCTTGGCCTCTTCCTCGTCGGCCGGCTGCGCCGGCTTGGCGCCAGGGCGCGGCACGACGGGCGCAATGCCTTCGAGCTTGTTCTCGCGCATGTACTCGTCCATCTCGCGCCAGCCGGTGTAGACGGCCGCCTTCTGCGCCTTGGGATTGAGCACGTAGCAGTCCTCGATGGCGCGCATCGCGTGCCGGCAGGCGCTGCCGATGGCCTTGCCCTCGGCCTCCTTGGCGGCGGCCACCTTGGCGGGGTCGTCGATGCCCAGCTGCTCGCAGGCACTCAGGGCGGCGAGCAGGGGCAGGGCAAGCAGAAGGCGCTTCATGAGTTCAGGTATCGGCGCGCGCGGCGGCAACTTGAGTCAGCGCCGGGCCATGGCCAGCAGCCGCGCGACGCGTTCCTCGGTGGACGGGTGCGTGGAGAACAGGCCGCGCAGGCCGCCGCCGGACAGCGGGTTCATGATCATCATCTGCGCCGTCTCGGGGTGGGCCTCGGCCGGCGCCATCGGGATACCCTGGGCGTAGCGGTGGATCTTGTCCAGCGCCGACGCCAGCGCGGCCGGGTCGCCGGAGATTTCGGCGCCGCCGCGGTCGGCCTCGAACTCGCGCGCGCGGCTGATGGCCATCTGGATCAGGCTGGCGGCCAGCGGCGCGAGGATGGCGACGGCGATGCCAGCCAGCGGGTTGGCGGGCCGGCCATGCTCGTCGCGGCCACCGAAGAAGGTCGCGAAGTTCGCCAGCATCGAGATCGCACCGGCCATCGTCGCGCTGACGGTGCTGATGAGGATGTCGCGGTGCGCCACGTGCGCCAGTTCGTGCGCCATGACGCCGCGCAGCTCGCGCTCAGACAGCACGCGCAGGATGCCCGTCGTCGCGGCGACGGCCGCGTGCTCGGGGTTGCGGCCGGTGGCGAAGGCGTTGGGCGCCGCCTCGTCGATGAGGTAGACGCGCGGCATGGGCAGGTTGGCGCGCTGCGCCAACTCCGCCACCATGCCGTAGAACTGCGGTGCCGACGCCGCGTCGACCTCGCGGGCGTTGTACATCTTCAGCACCATGTCCGCCGAGAACCAGTAGCTGAAGAAGTTCATGCCGACGGCGATGACCAGCGCGATCAGCATGCCGGTCTGGCCGCCGACCATGGCGCCGACGGCCATGAACAGCGCCGTGATGGCGGCCATCAGCACGGCGGTCTTCACGAGGTTGAACATGCAGCGGGCTCCGGGAGGGTGGGCAACGGCGTGGCAGATGGTGCCATGCCGGCCGTTTTTCAAGCGCTCAGGCGTCGAAGCGCTCGCCCACGGCGATGGGCCGGGCCTGCAGGAAGGCCGCCGCCGGGCCGCGCTTGCCACCGGCGCGCTGCAGCTCGGTCAGGCGCAGTGCACCCTCGCCGCAGGCGACCACCGGGCCCGGCGCGATGACCTCGCCCGGCGTGCCGCGGCCCTCGGCCAGCTCAGCGCGCCAGACCTTGACCGCCTCGCCGGCCAGCGTCGCCACACCGCCCGGGAAGGGGTCGAACGCCCGCAGCCGCCGCTCGATCTCGGCGGCCGGCTGCGTCCAGACGATCGCGCTCTCGGCCTTCTCGATCTTGTGTGCGTAGGTGACGCCCTCGGCCGGCTGCGGCGTGCGCGTCAGCTGGGCGGCCTGCAGCGCCTCCACGATGAGGCGACCGCCCTGCGCAGCCAGCCGGTCGTGCAGCACGGCCGTCGTGTCATCGGAACGGATGGCCTCGCGGCCGATGAGCAGCATGTCGCCCGTGTCCAGCCCGGCGTCCATCTGCATGATGGTGATGCCGGTCTCGGCGTCGCCAGCCTCGATGGCGCGATGAATGGGCGCCGCGCCGCGCCAGCGTGGCAGCAGCGACGCGTGGATGTTGAGGCACCCCTTGCGCGGCAGGTCCAAGACCCACTGCGGCAGGATCAGGCCGTAGGCGGCGACCACCATCACGTCGGCATCCGCAGCGAGCAGTACCTCGCGGGCCGCCGCCGCGTCCGCGGCGTACTTGCCGTCCAGCTTCAGGCCCTGCGGCTGCGCCACGGGGATGCCGGCCGCCACGGCGCGCTGCTTCACGGCGGAGGCCTGCAGCTTCATGCCGCGGCCAGCTGGGCGGTCGGGCTGGGTCAGCACCATCGGCACGGTGAAGCCGGCGGCGAGCAACGCGTCGAGCGCGACGGCGGCGAATTCCGGCGTGCCGGCGAAGACGACTCTCATGGATGGCGCGCCGGCGGTCAGAAGCGCGACGGGCGGCGGCGCGCCTCGGCCTCTTCCTCGCGCGTCTTCTTGATCATCTTGGTCTTGATGCGGTCGCGCTTCATCAGGCTCAGGTACTCCACGAACACCTTGCCCATCAGGTGGTCCATCTCGTGCTGCACGCACACGGCCAGCAGGCCGTCGGCGTCGAACTCGTAGACCTCGCCGTCGCGGTTGGTCGCGCGCACGGTCACCTCGGCATGGCGGGGCACCTTGTCGTAGATCTGCGGCACAGACAGGCAGCCCTCCTCGCCTTCCACCATGCGCTCGCTGGTTTTGACGATCTCGGGGTTGATCAGCACGCGCGGCGTGTCGCGCTCCTGCGACGTGTCGATGACGATGACGCGCTCGTGCACGTCCACCTGCGTGGCGGCCAGGCCCACGCCGTCGGCGGCGTACATGGTCTCCAGCATGTCGTCGACGAGCTGGCGGATGCGGGCGTCGACCTCGGCCACAGGCTTGGCGACCGTGTGCAGGCGCGGATCGGGATAGCGGAGGATGTGCAGTTGGGCCATGGCACCTTGTAAGCACTCGCAAACGAGCGCTGGCGGTTGTTGGTTGCCCCCGGGGAATGCGGGCAGAATCACCCGGATTTTCGCCGATCCGGCAATCCCTTCGGAGACCGCGCCTGATGCCCGCTGCCCGCCCCGCCCAACTCGCTGTCCTTGCGGCCTGCCTGACCCTTGCGACGAGCTCGGCGTGGGCCCAAGCCAGCCAGCTTCCCGTCACCGCCGAACAGCGCCGCGTGGCCGACCAGGTCGCCAGCGCCGGCGTGCCGCTGTCCGAGCTGGCGCCCGACGCGCCCGACAGCCACACCGTCGTCGCCGGCGACACGCTATGGGACATCTCCAAGCTGTTCCTGAAGAGCCCGTGGCGCTGGCCCGAGCTGTGGGGCATGAACCGCGATCAGGTCCGCAACCCGCACCTGATCTACCCCGGCCAGATCCTGCACCTCGTCAAGATGGACGGCCGCGCGCGGCTGCAGTTCGGCCAGCGCGTCGGCGGCGATGCGGCGGGCGACACCGTCAAGCTGCGCCCGCAGATGCGCATTTCGGCGCTGGACAGCACCCCCATCCCGACCATCCCGCTGCACCTGATCCAGCCCTTCCTGACCGACGCCGTCGTCTTCGACACCGACGTGCTGGCCACCGCGCCGCGCATCGTCGCCACGCAGGAAGGCCATGTGCTGTTGGGCAAGGGCGACACGGCCTACGCCCGCGGCGACTTCCGCGGCGCGACGGACTTCCGCATCTTCCGCACCTCGCGCGTGCTGCGCGACCCGGCCACCAACGAGATCCTGGGCTACGAGGCACCCTACGTCGGCACCGCCGACCTGGTGCGCCCGGGCGAGGACCGCAAGAGCGCCGATGGCAAGAGCACGGAGATCGTGCCCGCCACGCTGCAGGTCAGGCAGGTGAAGCAGGAAGTGGGCGTGGGCGACCGCCTGGCCCCCGCGCCGCAGCGCAACCTGGAGCGCTACGTGCCGCACGCGCCCGAGCGGCCGATGGCGGGTCAGATCGCAGCCATCTATGGCGAGGCCATCAACGCCGGCCAGAACCAGATCGTCGCGCTGAACCGCGGCAAGCGCGACGGCGTCGAGCGCGGCCATGTCTTCGCACTGTGGCGCGACGGCGTCGCGATGAAGGACAAGACGCAGGACCGCCCGCAGGACATCAAGCTGCCCGACGAGCGCCACGGCATCCTGTTCGTGTTCGAGGTCTACGAACGCGTGTCCTACGCCCTCATCATTTCCGTGAAAGAGCCCGTCAAACCGGGCGACCGCTTCACGCAGCCCTGATGCTCTCCCCGGCCGAGCTGGCCGCCTGGCTGCGGCTGACCGAAAGCGTCGGCCCCGGCGCCGCGCGGCGGCTGCTGGCCATGGCGGGCAGCGCGGAGGCCGTGTTCCAGCTGCCGGCCGCCGCGCTGGACCAGGCGCTGCCGCCCAAGCAGCGCGAAGCCCTCAACCGGCCGCCTGAACACCTGGCCGAGCTCATCCCCAAGGCCGAAGCCTGGCTGGCCGAACCGGGCCACGCGCTGCTGACGCTGGGCGACCCCGACTACCCGGCGCAACTGCTCGCCACCGCCGACCCGCCGCTGCTGCTGTGGCTGCAGGGCCGGCGCGAGCTGCTGAGCACCCCGTCGCTGGCCATCGTCGGCAGCCGCAACCCCACCGCCCAGGGCGGTGACAACGCCCGCGCCTTCGCCCGCGCGCTGGCCCGGGCCGGGTACACCATCGTGTCGGGCCTGGCGCTGGGCGTGGACGCCGCCGCGCACGAGGGCGCGCTGGACGCCGGCGGTGCCACCGTCGCGGTCGTCGGCACCGGGCTGGACCAGGTCTACCCGCGCCGCAACGAGAAGCTCGCCGCCCGGCTGCTGGCCGGCGGCGGCCTCATCGTCAGCGAGTACTCGCTGGGCACGCCGGTGCTGCCGGCCAACTTCCCCAAGCGCAACCGCATCATTGCCGGGCTCACGCGAGGCTGTCTGGTCGTGGAGGCGGCCGTGCAGTCGGGCTCGCTGATCACGGCGCGGCAGGCCGCCGAGGCCGGCCGCGAGGTGTTCGCCATCCCCGGCTCCATCCATTCGCCGCAGGCGCGCGGCTGCCATGCGCTGATCCGCCAGGGCGCCAAGCTCGTCGAGTCGGCCGAGGACGTGCTGGAGGAACTGCCGCCACTGGGAGCCCCGGTCGCCGCGGCGCCGGAGGCGGTGGAAACGCCGCACGAGCAGCAGGCGCTGCTGGATGCGATGGGCTTCGACCCCGTCAGCCTGGACGCCTTGATGGCCCGCAGCGGCTGGCCGGCGGCCGAGCTGAGCGCGGCGCTGCTGGAGCTGGAACTGGACGGCGAGATCGCCCGGCTGGCGGGCCAGCTGTTCCAGCGCCGCGGCAAGGGATAGCGAGCTTAACTGCGGACATGAGGGACCGATCCGGGGGGTTATTCGCAGCCGGACGGGCCGAAACGCTGGGCTATCATCCCCTCACGATGTTCGATGTCCTGGTTTATCTCTACGAGACCTACTGGCGTCCCGACGCCTGCCCCGACACGGCGCAACTGACGCGCAAGCTGACGGCGGTGGGTTTCGAGAACGACGAGATCCAGGAGGCGCTGAACTGGCTCGAAGGCCTGGCCGTGGCGGGCGACGCCTACCACGGCGAGCAGAGCGAGCACGCGCTGCGCGTCTACTCCGCCGCCGAGGTGGAACACCTGGGCGAAGCGTCCATCGGCTTTGTCAGCTTCCTGGAATCCGCCGGCGTGCTGCCCGGGCCCATGCGCGAGATGGTCATCGACCGCGCCATGGCCATTTCCGGCGCGCCGATGGACCTGGAAGACCTGAAGATCATCGTGCTGATGGTGTTCTGGAGCCTGGGGGAGGAGCCCGATGCGCTCATCCTCGACGAGTTGTTCGTCGCCCCCGAGGATCGGTTGATCCACTGAGAAAAAACGGCGCCCCTGGCGCCGTTTTCATTTCAGCAGCTGGTTCGGGTCGGCGTCCAGCTTGGCCAGCGCCTTGCGCGTGGCCTGCACGGTCAGCGCCTCGTCCTGAGCCGGCAGCAGCAGGCCGGCCTGCAGGAAGGCGGCCATGCGGTTCAGCGAGAACAGCACGCCGCGGCCCTTGGGCGTGACGAACAGCGCCAGCTGCTTGCGCAGGCCGCGCCAGGCCAGCTGCACCTGCTCGTTGCGGCCGCGGTAGTCCAGCATGAACCAGCCGCCCACCTGCAGCTCGCGCGCCCAGGCAACCATGGCCGGCGTCGGCGCGGAGCCACCCTCGGCGACGACTTCCATGCCGTCGGACTCGTGGCCGGACAGGTCGCGCACCAGCATCTCGTCGACGTGGCTGTCGCCTTCCAGGTCCTCGGGCAGCATGGCCTCCAGCGTTTCCAGCTGGTCCATCAACTCGTCCAGGCGCTCGCGCGGGATGGCGGCCGTCTTGGCCGTGAAGGCCGCGGCCAGCGCATTGTTGAGCTGGCGCACGTGCTCGTCCTGCTTGTCGACGGGCAGGCCGGCGTGGCTCATGCCGTCGCGCAGCGTCTTCAGCAGCGGCGGCAGGCGGCGGATGACGTCGGCGCGCTCCTCGCGGGACGACTTGGCGCTGGCGCTCCAGATCAGGTCGGCCGCGGCGCGCTTCATGGACTTGGTCACGTCGGCCTGCGCACCCGAGCGCACGGCGGTGACGGCCAGCACGTCGGCCCAGACGTGGAACAGGAAGTCGCGCACGCCGTCCTGCACCGGCACCTCGGACAGCATCTTGCGCAGCTCGATGGTGTACTGGATGGCCAGCGTCTCGCGCTGCTCGACCTGCTGGGCCAGCGACACGCCGCGCTTGGAGGCCTGGTTCTCGTTCTCGAAGTAGTGGTCGAGGAACTTCTCGAACTCGGTCAGCACGGTGGTGAACACGCGCCGGCCGGTGTCCGGGTAGGCCTCGACGACCTGCACGACGCGCTTGATCTCGCGCTCCAGCGCGTCACCGCTGGCGCGCTCGGCGCCAGGCCCGGTGTTCTGCGCGGCGTTGAAGCCCATCACGCAGGCACCCATGCGGTCGATGAGGCGGCGCGCCGGGTGGTCGGCGGCGGCGAAGAAGTCGGGCTCGGAGACGGCCACGCGCAGCACCGGCATCTGCAGCCGCGCGAACCAGACCCGCACCGAGGCCGGGATGCGCTCCTCGGTCAGGATGCTCTGGAACATCATCGCGACGATCTCGATGGTGGCGCGCTCGGCCGGCGTGTTGGCGGCCTGCTTGAGGACCTGCTTGAAGGCCTGGTTGCGGGCGCCGATCTCTTCCAGCTGGCGCGGGGCGCTCTGCGCGCTGTCGCCCATGCTGCCGGCGCCGCTGCCGCTGCCGCTGACGGCCGGGGCGGGGCGGCGCTGGAAGGAGTCCTGCGCATGCTTGATGGCGCCCATCAGCCGCGGCGAGGCGGGGTTCACCGGCGGAGCGGCGTCGGCCAGCGACGGCCTGGCGGCCGCGGCGTCGCCGGCTGCAGCGGGCATGGCAGCGCCGCCGCCCAGGCCGGCCAGGCTGGGCTTGCCGCCACCCGGGCGGGCCGGCACCTGGCTCTTGGTGACCGGGAAGCCCGGCACGTGGCGGGCCAGCACGCGCTGCAACTGGGCCATGACCTCGTCGGCCTGCGAGCTGGCGCGGCTGCGCGGCAGTTCGCCGCTACCGGAGGGCACGGTCAGCGGCGCCAGGCCCGATGCGGTCGCCGCCGGGGCGGGCGCGGGCGCCACGGCCGGCGTGCCACCTGCCGCCGCGACGGCATCCTTGGCGGCCTGGGCCGTGCGGCGGATGAAAGGCCGCAGGTCGACCTCGGGCAGCACCTTCTGCGCGATCAGCCAGCGGTTGGTCTCGTGGTAGGCCTCGCTGATGAGCTGGGCGAATTCCTCGTGCAGCTCGTGGTGCAGCAGCTGCCAGATGTTGGCGTCCAGGCCCACGCGGGTCCAGGCGTCCAGCGCGATGCGGGCAACGACGTGGGCACGCAGCAGGTCCAGCGGCTCGAGGTCGTCGTGGGCCTCCAGCGCCTGCATGCGGGTGCGCAGGTCGGTGAACTCCCAGGTGGCGCGGTCCATCATGACCAGCGCCAGCCGCGAGCTGGTGATCTCGCGCTCGATGGTCGAGTCGTCGACCAGGCTCATCTTCTGCGACTGCGCCTGCACGGTGGGCTCGTGCTCTCGCGAGTTGTCGGAGACGCCGTGCTGCGCCGCGTGGCGCAGCGCGCCGACGATGGCCATCTGCCAGTTGGGGCCCAGCTTCTGCCAGGCCTGCACCGCATCGCGGCGCGCCATCATGACGGCATGCGGCGCGCCCTGCGCCAGCAGGTTGCCGGCACCCTGACCCACCGCAGCCACCAGCGGCGTCATGCCGCGCACCAGGGCTTCGAGGTAGACGCGCCGTGCCTGCGTGGCCAGGGCCTGGTTGCGGGCGGCGGTCATGGGAGCGTCAGGGCTGCGCGGCGAGAGTGGACGTTGAAGGTCACTCTACACGACGGCCCCGGCATTCGGGTCGTTGGGGTCGTCCCGGTTTGCGGTGGCAGCCGTCTTCACCAGGTCTTCGCGCTTGACGCCCAGCCACATCGCGAGGGCCGCGGCGACGAATACCGACGAGTAGATGCCGAACAGGATGCCGATGGTCAGCGCGACGGCGAAGTAATGCAGCGTCGGGCCGCCAAACAGCAGCATGGATACCACCATCAGCTGCGTGGAGCCGTGGGTGATGATGGTGCGACTCATCGTCGACGTGATCGCGTGGTCGATGACCTCGTGCGTGTTCATCTTGCGGTACTTGCGGAAGGCCTCCCGCACCCGGTCGAAGATGACGACGGACTCGTTCACCGAGTAGCCCAGCACCGCCAGGATGGCCGCCAACACCGCCAGCGAGAACTCCCACTGGAAGAAGGCGAAGAAGCCCAGGATGATGACCACGTCGTGCAGATTGGCGATGATGCCGGCCAGCGCGAACTTCCACTCGAAGCGGATCGCCAGGTAGATGACGATGCCGACGATGGTCATGGCCAGCGCCTTGGCGGCGTCCACGGCCAGCTCGGCGCCGACGGCCGGGCCGACGACCTCGGAGCGCGACAGCGTGACCGGCTCGGCGCCGGCGGCGGTCTTGCAGATCTGCTTGCTGACCTGCTCACCCTGGGCCGTCACTTCCTGGTGCTCGCTGACCGTGCCGGCGTCCGCCTTGCACAGCTCGCCAAAGACCTTGCCGACCACCTCGGTCTGCTTCTCGCCGGGGCGCACCGGCAGGCGGATCATCACGTCGCGCGACGAGCCGAAGTTCTGCACCTGCACCTCGCCGTAGCCCATCTTCTCGATGGTGTGGCGGGTCTTCTCGATCTCGGCCGCCTGCGGGTAGGCCACCTCGATGACGGTGCCGCCGGTGAACTCGATGGAGAAATGCAGCCCGCGCGTGACCAGGAAGAACACGGCGGCGGCAAAGGTGATGAAGGAGATGACGTTGAAGATCAACGCATGCTTCATCAGCGGCAGGTCGCGCTTGATGCGAAAGAGTTCCATGGTCTAGCTTTCTCAGGCTTTCGCAGCGACGTCGGTCGTGTCGGCTTCGGGCTTCCAGATCTGCCCGATGGACACGCTCTTGAGCTTCTTCTGGCGGCCGTACCAGAGGTTCACGAGGCCGCGCGAGAACACGACGGACGAGAACATCGAGGTCAGGATGCCCAGGCAGTGCACGACGGCAAAGCCCTTGATGGGGCCGGAGCCGAACACCAGCAGCGCGACGCCGGCGATCAGCGTCGTCACGTTGGAGTCAAGGATGGTGGCGAAGGCGCGCTCGTAACCGAGGTGGATGGCCTGCTGCGGCGAGGCACCGCCGCGCAGTTCCTCGCGGATGCGCTCGTTGATCAGCACGTTGGAGTCGATGGCCATGCCCAGCGCCAGCGCCATGGCGGCGATGCCCGGCAGGCTCAGCGTGGCCTGCATCAGCGACAGCGCAGCCACCAGCAGCAGCACGTTGAAGCCCAGCGCCAGCGACGAGAACATGCCGAACAGCAGGTAGTACACGCACATGAACGCGGCCACGGCGACGAAGCCCCAGGTCACGCTGGCGATGCCCTTCTCGATGTTTTCCTTGCCGAGGCTCGGGCCGATGGTGCGCGACTCGATGATCTCCATCGGCGCGGCCAGCGAGCCGGCGCGCAGCAGCAGCGCCGTGTCGCTGGCTTCCTGCGTGGTCATCGCGCCGGAGATCTGGAAGCGGTTGCCCAGCTCGGAGTTGATCTTGGGCGCCGTGACGACCTCGCCCTTGCCCTTCTCGAACAGCAGGATGGCCATGCGCTTGCCGACGTTCTCGCGCGAGGTCTCCTTCATGATCCGCGCGCCCTTGGCGTCCACGGTCAGGTGCACGGCCGGGTTGTGGTTCTCGTCGAAGCCGGACTGCGCATCGTTCAGGCTGTCACCGGTCAGGATGACCTGGCGCTTGACGATGATGGGGCCGAAGCCGCGGTCCATGAAGCGCTCGGTGCCGAACGGCACGGGGCCATTGCCCTTGAGGGCCTCGATGGCCTCGGCGCTGTCGTCCACCATGCGCAGCTCCAGCGTGGCGGTGCGGCCGATGATGTCCTGCGCCTTGGCGGAGTCCTGCACGCCGGGCAGCTGCACGACGACGCGGTCGCGGCCCTGCTGCTGGATCACCGGCTCGGCCACGCCCAGCTCGTTGACGCGGTTGTGCAGCGTCGTGATGTTCTGCTTGATGGCGGCGTCCTGCACGGCCGTCTGCGCCTGCGGGCTCAGCGCGCCGGCCAGGCCACCGTCGGCCTGGGGCGTCCATGTGACGTCGGGCAGCTGGGTCTTCAGCACCTCGATGGCCGCCGTGCGCTGCTCGGCGTCGCGGAAGGCCACCATCACGGTGTTGCCGTCGCGGCTGATGCCGGCGTGGCGGATGTTCTTCTCGCGCAGCATGGTGCGCACATCGCCCGTCAGCGCCTCGGCCTTCTTCGTGAGGGCCGCCTTCATGTCCACCTGCATCAGGAAGTGCACGCCGCCGCGCAGGTCCAGGCCCAGGTACATGGGGTTGGCGTGCAGCGCCGTCAGCCACTGGGGCGAGCGCGACAGCAGGTTCAGCGCGACGATGTAGCCCGGCTCGCTGGGGTCGGGGTTCAAGGCCTTGTTGATCGTGTCCTTGGCCTTGAGCTGCGTGTCGGTGTCGGCGAAGCGGGCCTTGATGGAACTGCCGTCGAACTGCACATAGTCCGCCTTGACGCCGGCCTGCTGCAGCGCGGCCTCGATGCGGGACTGCAGCGCCGGGTCGACCTTGAGGGTGACCTTGGCGCTGGACACCTGCACCGCCGGCGCTTCGCCGAACAGGTTGGGCAGCGTGTAGAGGGTGCCGATCAGCAGCGCGACGAGCAGGATCGCGTACTTCCAGAGCGGATAGCGGTTCATGGGACTTCCTTGTCAGCGCCCGGACGGCGTGGTGGCCCGGGAGATGGGCACGCGGCCGTTTACTTCAAGCTGCCCTTGGGGAGAACCTGGGTGACGGCGCTGCGCTGCAGCTGCAGCTCGACGCCGCTGGCCACTTCCACGTGGATGAAGCTGTCGCCCAGCTTGGCGACCTTGCCGACGATGCCGCCGGCCGTGACCACCTCGTCGCCCTTGGCGATCGCCTCGATCATGGCCTTGTGCTCCTTCTGGCGCTTCATCTGCGGCCGGATCATGACGAAATAGAGCACCACGAACATGAGCACCAGCGGCAGCATGCCGAGGAGGCCGGATTCGGGGCTGGCGGCGGCCGGAGCGGCCTGGGCGTAGGCGTTGGAGATGAACACGATGATTTCCTTGAGGGTCGGGCGGCCGGGGCCACCGCAAAGCAACCTTGAATTCTAGTGCCGCGCCGCCCGGCGGCCCTGGCGGGCCGCGCCAGGGCTGGGCTGGCGCCCACCCGGCCTGCTAACCTGCGCCAGCGCCACCGCCCGCCCCACGCCGAGCCCTGCCCTTGATCCCGAGGACGCTGACCGACCGCCTGAGCCTGCGCAGCCTGCTGACCCTGCCGCCCCTGCTGCCGGTGCTGGCGGTGGGGCTGCTGGCGGGCACGCTGTGCTGGCAGGCTGCCCGCGACGGCGTGGACGCACTGTCCGGCCGGCTGGTGACCGAGTCGGCCGGCCGCATCGCCGTGTCGCTGGAGCGCCATGTGGGCGGCGCCGAGGCCGTGCTGGAGACGGCCATGCCCACCGGCCTGCCGGCGCCCGACGACCTCACGCGCGAGCGCGACCTGCTGCGCCAGCGCTTCTGGCTGGCCACGTCGGCGCCCCCGGTGCAGGACCGCTACGTCTACTACGGCGACCGCCGCGGCCACTTCATCGGGCTGTGGCGCTTTTCCGAGCACGAGGCCGAGCTGCGGCTGCGCTCGGCCGACGCGGGCCCGCGCACGCTCTACCGCTTCAGCGGCATCGACGGCGCGCTGCGCGCACCGCTGGCGGAGGAGCAGGCCTTCGACCCACGCGAGCGCCCCTGGTTCCGGGCCACGCTGGCGTCGCCCGCCGCGCTGGGCTGGACGCCCGTCTACGTGGACTTCAAGACCAAGGACCTCGTCGTCACGCGCACCCGGCGCGTGCTGAACGATGCCGGCGAGCCCGAGGGCGTGGCCGCCACCGACGTGCCGCTCAAGCCGCTGGGCGCGCTGCTGGCGCGCCAGACGCTCGGCCAGGACGCGGTCGCGATGGTCGTGGACGCCGATGGCGGCCTCGTGGCGGTGTCGCGCGGCGCCCACCTGAACGGCACGCAGGACCGGCTCAATGCCGCGCAGAGCGGCGACGCGCTGGTGGCGGGCAGCTTCGCCGCGGTGCGGCGGCAGGCCGCGTCGCGCACCGGCGGCACGTTCAGCTTCGAGGACGCGGACGGCCGCGTCGTGCAGGTCAGCCACGCGCAGGTCGACCCGTCGCTGGGGCTGGACTGGCGCGTCATCGTGGCCGTGCCGCGCGACGAGTTCCTCGGCGGCGTGCAGCACGGCTTCGTGCAGGCCGCCGTGCTGGCCGGCGCTGCGGCGCTGGCAGCGCTGGCGCTGGGCTGGGCGGCGCTGGGCCTGATCAACCGCGAGCTGCGCCGGCTGACCGACGCCGCCCGGCGCGTGGGCGACGGCATGCTGGACGCCGCCCCCGACACCGGCCGCCGCGACGCGCTGGGCGACCTGGCCCGCGGCCTGGCCGACATGCAGGCCCGGCTGCTGACCGACCAGCTCACCGGCCTGTGCAACCGCGGCGCCATCCTGCACCGCATCGACGACCGCATCCTGCAGCAGCGCCGCCGCGACGACCGCTGGCCGTTCGCCGTCATGCGCGTCACGCTGCGCGGCCTGGGCGACATCAACGCGCGGCTGGGCCACGCCGTGGGCGACGCCGTGCTGAAGGAGGCCGGCCAGCGGCTGCGCGCCGGCGTGCGCATCGGCGACATCGTGGCCCGCTACGGCGGCGACGAGTTCCTGCTGCTGCTGGAGTCCGTCGACAACCGCGCCGACGCCGAGGCCGCCCGCAACCACCTGGAGGCCGCGCTGCGGCTGCCGCTGCCCAGCCTGGCCGACGTGCCCGATGCCCCCGCGCCCCGCGCCGGCTTCGGCATCGCGCTGTACCCCGACGACGGCCAGGACACCCAGACCCTGCTGCGCCACGCCCACGCCGACCTGCATGCCCGCCCCCATTGACCTCGCCGCGCTGCGCCGCCATGCCGTGGCGCGCAGCCTGTTCACCCCCACCACGCTGATGAAGGCCGTCGAGCGGCTCGGCGGCTTCGTGCAGGCCGACCCGCTGCGCGCACCGGCCCGCGCGCAGGATCTGACGCTGCGCCACCGCGTCAAGGACTACCGCGCCGGCGACCTGGAGCGCCGCTACCCGCGCCTGCCGCTGCAGGAGGACTTCTTCATCAACTACGGCTTCGTGACGCCCGCGCTGCGCGCGCTGATGCACCCGCGCACGGCGCGGCGCACATGGGACAAGCCGCGCTGGAAGCTGGCCGACGCGGTGCTGGCCGAGGTCGGGCGGCTGGGCGAGGCGCACCCCGCCGACGTCGACGCGGCGCTGGGCCACGGGCCGGTGAAGAACTGGTTCGGCGGCAACAGCCGGCTGTCCACCGAGCTGCTGGACGGCCTGCACTTCCGCGGCCACCTGGACGTCGTGCGGCGCGACAGCGGCACGCGCGTCTACCGGCTCGCCCAGCCGTGGCAGGCGCACCCCGACCCGCAGGCCGCGATGGACGCGCTGGCCGACGTGGTGATCCAGAAGTACGCGCCGCTGCCGGCCGGCAGCCTGTCCACGCTGATCAGCATGCTGGCCAGCGGCGCCCGCCAGTGGCAGGACCTGCGCAAGACGACGCTTGCGCGCGCCAGGCAGCGGCTGGCCCATGCGCAGGTGGACGGCACCGACTGGTATTGGCCGGCCGACGAGGACCCCACGCGCGGCTGGCGCATCCCGGCCCAGGTGCGGCTGCTGGCGCCGTTCGACCCCGTGGTCTGGGACCGTCGCCGCTTCGAGCAGCTGTGGGGCTGGGCCTACCGCTTCGAGGCTTACACGCCTGCGCCCAAGCGCGTGCGCGGGCACTACGCGCTGCCGCTGCTGTGGCGCGACGACGTCGTCGGCTGGGCCAATGCCAGCGTGAAGAGCGGCCGGCTGCAGGTGGACTGCGGCTACGTGACCGGCCGCGCGCCGCGCGACGCGGGGTTCAAGGCGGCGCTGCAGGCGGAAGTGGACCGGCTGGCGGCGTTCCTGGGCGTCGATCCCGGCTGACCCGGCCACGACCTCGCCGGCCGGCCCATCAGCGCTACAGGGAATACAAATCGACCCACATATGCGTCAAAGATATAATCCCGGGTTGCCGTGACGATGCCTGAGACGGGCTGTCTCGCTTCGGCACGACCCCTGCCGCGCGGAGCCGCACGGCTTTTCGCAATCACCCGAGGCTGGCTGCCAGCGTGCAGACAACCCTCGCTGCGGGCTCCTCCGCAGAACCGCCAGGCCGCATCCTGCCGATGCGCCGCATCCAGAAAGGCTCGTCGATGAGCACCAAGATCTACGTGGGCAACCTGCCCTACTCCGTGACCGATTCCAGCCTGAAGAGCAACTTTGCCGAGTTCGGCAGCGTGTCTTCCGCCCGCGTCATGATGGACCGCGACACCGGCACCTCCAAGGGCTTCGGTTTCGTCGAGATGGCTTCTGCCGAAGTCGCCCAGGCCGCCATCGCCGCGCTGCACGGCGTGTCCGTCGATGGCCGCTCCATCGTCGTGACGCTGGCGCGCCCCCGCGAAGGCGGCAAGGAGGCCGGTGGCCGCGGCGCCGGTGGCGGCGGCGGCGGCGGCTACACCGCCAGCTCGCGCAAGGATGTCGGCTACGGCAACGGCGGCTTCGGTGGCGGTCGCTACTGACCCCTGCACCCCCGTGAACAACCGGCTCTGCTGAGCCGGTTTTTTTTCGCCCCGCCCCACCCATCGCGCCACGACTGCATGCGTCTCGACATCGGGCCGCTGCGCCGGGCTAGACGTTGACCGAGCCCATCTGCGCCGCCGGGTAGCGCGTGCCGGCGATGGCGTGGCGCTGCAGCAGCGCCGCGATGTGCTCGCGGCGGCCATCGTCGAGATGTACGCGCGCGGCCCGCGCGTTCTCGTCCAGCCGCCCGATGCTGCGCGTGCCGGGGATGGGCACGATGTCGTCGCCCTGGTCCAGCAGCCAGGCCAGCGCGAGCTGGGCCGGCGTGTGCCCCCAGGCCTCGGCCAGCGCGGCCAGCGAATCGGCCAGCGCGAGGTTATGGTCCAGGTTCCCGCCCTGGAAGCGCGGGTGGAGGCGGCGGCGGTCGTCCGCGGCCAGTTGGTCGGCCGAGCGGATCGCGCCGGTCAGGAAGCCGCGGCCCAGCGGGCTGTAGGGCACCAGCGCGATGCCCAGCTCGCGGCAGGTGGGCAGGATCTCGGCCTCGACGTCGCGGCTCCACATCGAGTACTCCGTCTGCACCGCGGCGATGGCGTGCACCGCATGGGCGCGGCGGATGGTGGCGGCCGAGGCCTCGGACAGCCCCAGGTGGCGCACCTTGCCGGCCTTCACCAGTTCGGCCATCGCGCCCACCGTCTCCTCGATGGGCACGGTCTTGTCGACACGATGCTGGTAGTAGAGGTCGATGTGGTCCACGCCCAGGCGCCCGAGGCTGGCGTCGCAGGCCTGGCGCACATAGGCCGCGCTGCCGTCGATGCGCGTAACGGCGCCGTCCGCGCCGCGCACGTGGCCGAACTTGGTGGCCAGCACGACCTCGCTGCGGCGCGACCGCAGCAGCGGCGACAGCAGGCGCTCGTTGGCACCGATGCCGTACATGTCGGCCGTGTCGAGAAAGTTGATGCCGATATCCAGCGCGTGGTGCAGCACAGCCAGCGACTGCGCGTCGTCCGCCGGGCCGTAGAAATCGGACATGCCCATGCAGCCCAGGCCCAGGGCCGAGACCTCGGGGCCGTTGCTGCCGAGGCGGCGGCGGGGAAAGTCGGTAAGCGTCATGACGGGGCTCCTTGAACGAATCATCAACGGGACGGCGACAGCTTAGGAAACCCGGCCACCGCCGCCCAGCACAAAGCTGGCGCGTGCTTGCCCGATCCTCCGGGCCCGGGCCTCGCCGGGCGCCGTGAGGGCCATGGCGTTTGCACAATCGCCCACATGCCACCCGATGACGACCTCCAGGCCCTGCGCCAGCGCACCGTGGCGCAGGCGCTGGCCCATGCGCCCGCCGACGGGCACCACGCCACCGCACTGCCCTGGCTGCGCGTGATCCGCGCCAGCGCGCCGGCGCTGCCGGTGCCGGCCATCTACGAACCCGGCCTCGTGCTAGTGCTGCAGGGCCGCAAGCAAGCGCGGCTGGGCGACCGCGTCGTGCACTACGACGCCCTGCACTGCCTGCTGGTGCCGGTGACGGCGCTGCCGCGCGGCCACGTCGTGGAGGCCAGCGCCGACCAGCCCTATGTCTGCCTGCGGCTGAGCTGCGAGACGCAGGCGCTGGCCGAGCTGCTGCTGGAGGGCGCCGGCTTGGACGATGCCCCGGACGCCGACGCCGGCCTGCACGTCGCGCCCGTCACCGCGCCGCTGCTGGATGCGGCGCAGCGCCTGCTGCAGCTGCTGGCCACGCCGCAGCACCTGAAGACGCTGGCGCCGCTGGTGCAGCGCGAGATCTTCTACCGCGTGCTGACCGGCCCGCTGGGCCCGCGGCTGCGCGCGCTGGCGCAGGGCGACGGCGTGGCGCGCCGGCTCAACCGCGTCATCGAGCAGCTGACGCGCCGCTTCGCCGAGCCGCTGTCCATCGACGAACTCGCCGGGCTGGCGCACATGAGCCCGTCCACGCTGCACCTGCGCTTCAAGCAGCTGACCACGCTGTCGCCGCTGCAGTTCCAGAAGTCGCTGCGGCTGCAGCACGCACGCCGCCTGATGCTGGGCGACGGGCTGGACGCCGCCAGCGCCGCCCACCGCGTCGGCTACGAGAGCCCGTCGCAGTTCAGCCGCGAATACCGGCGCCTGTTCGGTGCGCCGCCGCGGCAGGATGTCGAGCAGCTGCGCGGCGGCGTCTGATGCCCCTTGCCGCCTTGAGCGGGATCAATCCCCGCAGCCCGCCCGGCGCGCAGTATCGTCATCGTCCCGTCATGCCAAGGAGTGAAGCCGATGCCCACAACGCCCCGCGCCCGCAGCACCGGGCCTGACCAACCGGCCCCGCGACGACACGGCGCCCGGCGCGTGGCCTCCGGGGACACGCCGCCCCGGCTGGACGATGAGAGCCTGCAGAAGCACCGCGTCGCCCGGGCCACGACGCGCCGGCAGGTGGCCGGCAGCGAGACGCTGGCGGAACTGCTGCGCCGGCATCAGCAGGGCGAGAGCAGCCCGCAGGCGCTGGCCGAGGAACTGGCCACGCTGCTGGACGGCAGCTCGCCCGACGAGCGGCGCCACCTGCGCCGCGCGCTGCGCCAGCACGAGGAGGCCACCACCCCGGAAGCCGAGGTGGACGCCGACACCGCGCTGAACCCGCGCTGGCGCCAGGGCGGCTACCCCTACAAGAACCTGCTCTCGCGCAAGGCCTACGAGAAGCAGAAGTACCGCCTGCAGGTGGAGCTGCTGAAGCTGCAGGCCTGGGTGAAGGAGACCGGCGCGCGCGTCGTCATCCTGTTCGAAGGGCGCGACGCGGCCGGCAAGGGCGGCACCATCAAGCGCTTCATGGAGCATCTGAACCCGCGCGGCGCGCGCGTGGTGGCGCTGGACAAGCCCAGCGAGGTGGAGCGCGGCCAGTGGTACTTCCAGCGCTACGTGGAGCACCTGCCTACCGCAGGCGAGATCGTGATGTTCGACCGCAGCTGGTACAACCGCGCCGGCGTGGAACGCGTCATGGGCTTCTGCAGCGAAGCCGAGTACCAGGAATTCCTGCGCCAGACCCCCGAGTTCGAGCGCCAGCTGGTGCGCTCCGGCATCCACCTGTTCAAGTTCTGGTTCTCGGTCAGCCGCGCCGAGCAGCGCCGCCGCTTCAAGGAGCGCAAGCTCCATCCGCTCAAGCAGTGGAAGCTCAGCCCCATCGACATGGCCTCGCTGGACAAGTGGGATGACTACACCCGCGCCAAGGAGTCCATGTTTCTGCACTGCGACACGTCGGACGCGCCCTGGACCGTCATCAAGAGCGACTGCAAGAAGCGCGCGCGGCTGAATGCGATGCGCTTCGTGCTGAACCGGCTGCCCTACGCAGAGCGGCGGCTGGAGCGCATCGGCGCGGTCGACCCGCTCATCGTCGGCCGGCCGGCCCTCTTCTCCGCGCCCGGCGACGATTTGTTGGCAGGCGCCGGCCCGGGCTGACCGACGAAACGGCGCCGGGCGGCGCCGGGCCTCGCTAGAATCCGCAGCTTCCGAGGAGCGTTGCAACCTCAGCACCCTTGAGGCCAGGCTCGGAACAGACACCCTGCAACTGCGCTCACCCGCTGACCGATGGTCGGGGTGAGGCCTGAACTCCCCCGGCACGCGCCAGCGGCTTCATTCCCTGAAGGAGCCGTCATGACCGCCAACCTCCCCGCCCACATCGTCAAGGACCTGTCGCTGGCCGACTGGGGCCGCAAGGAAATCAAGATCGCCGAGCACGAGATGCCGGCGCTGATGGCCATCCGCAAGGAGTACGCCGCGTCGCAGCCGCTCAAGGGCGCGCGCGTCGCGGGCTCGCTGCACATGACCATCCAGACGGCCGTGCTGGTGGAGACGCTGCAGGCACTGGGCGCCGAAGTGCGCTGGGCCTCGTGCAACATCTTCTCGACGCAGGACCACGCCGCCGCCGCGCTGGCCGCCGTCGGCACGCCCGTGTTCGCCTACAAGGGCGAGACGCTGGAAGACTACTGGGACTACACCCACCGCATCTTCGAATTCGGCGGCAAGGGCGAAGCGGGCGAAGGCCCCAACATGATTCTGGACGACGGCGGCGACGCGACGCTGCTGATGCACCTGGGCCAGCGTGCCGAGAAGGACCTGTCCGTGCTGGCCAACCCCGGCAGCGAGGAAGAGCGCATCCTGTTCGCGGCCATCAAGGCCAAGATCGCCACCGACGCCACCTGGTACACCCGCAAGGCCGCCGAGATCATCGGTGTCACCGAGGAAACCACCACCGGCGTGCTGCGCCTGAACGAGATGGCGGCCAAGGGCACGCTGCAGTTCCGCGCCATCAACGTGAACGACTCCGTCACGAAGAGCAAGTTCGACAACCTCTACGGCTGCCGCGAGTCGCTGGTGGACGCCATCAAGCGCGCCACCGACGTGATGGTGGCCGGCAAGATCGCCGTCGTGGCCGGCTACGGCGACGTGGGCAAGGGCTCGGCACAGGCGCTGCGCGCACTGTCGGCCCAGGTCTGGGTGACCGAGATCGACCCCATCTGCGCGCTGCAGGCCGCGATGGAAGGCTACCGCGTCGTGACGATGGAATACGCCGCCGACAAGGCCGACATCTTCGTCACCGCCACCGGCAACAAGAACGTCATCCGCCGCGAGCACATGGAGGCGATGAAGAACAACAGCATCGTCTGCAACATCGGCCACTTCGACAACGAGATCGACGTCGCGTCCATCGAGAACTGCGGCTGGGACGAGATCAAGCCGCAGGTCGACCATGTCACCTTCCCCGACGGCAAGAAGATCATCCTGCTGGCCAAGGGCCGCCTGGTGAACCTGGGCTGCGGCACGGGCCACCCGAGCTACGTGATGAGCTCGTCGTTCGCCAACCAGACCATCGCCCAGATCGAGCTGTTCGCGCACAAGGACCGCTACGAGGCCGGCAAGGTCTACGTGCTGCCCAAGCACCTGGACGAGAAGGTCGCGCTGCTGCAGCTGACCACGCTGAACGCGCAGCTGTCGACGCTGACCGACGAGCAGGCGGCCTACATCGGCGTGGACAAGGCCGGCCCCTACAAGGCCAACACCTACCGCTACTGATCGCCTGATGCGCGCTGACCAGCTCCTCGTCGCCCAGGGCCTGGCACCGACCCGCTCGGTGGCCCAGCGCCTCATCAGCCACGGCGCTGCCGAGTGGGCCTCGCCCACCGGCTGGGCCGCGCTGAAGAAGGCCGGCGAGGACCTGCCCGAGACCGCGCAGCTGCGCGTCACCGACGACGCGGAGCTGCGCTACGTCTCGCGCGGGGGGCTCAAGCTGGAAGGCGCGCTGGACCGCGCGGGCTTCGACGTCTTGCACCACACGGTGCTGGACGTCGGCCAGAGCACCGGCGGCTTCACCGACTGCCTGCTGGCCCGCGGGGCACGCCATGTTGTCGGCGTCGATGTCGGCCATGGTCAGCTGCATGCGCAGCTCCAGCGCAACGCCCGCGTCACCGCGCTGGAAGGCGTGCATGTGCGCGAGCTGGGCGTGCTGCGCCAGCACGCGCCCACGGGCGGTTTCCCGCTGATCGTGGGCGACCTGAGCTTCATCTCCATGGTGGGCAGCCTGCCCGAGCTGCTGCCCTGGCTGGAGGCGCACGGCCACCTGCTGGTGCTGATCAAGCCGCAGTTCGAGCTGGGCCCGCAGGCGCTGGACAAGCGCGGCCTCGTCAAGGACGAGGCCGACTACCCCCGCCTGGAAGCCCGTGTGCGGCTGGCCTGCACGGCGCTGGGCCTCCAGGTGCTGGACTACTTCGACAGCCCCATCACCGGCGGTGATGGCAACCGCGAATTCTTTCTACACGCGTCCCGATGAACACGCCCGTCTCCTTCGAATTCTTCCCGCCCAACACGCCCGTGGGCGTCGAGAAGCTCAAGACCGTCGTGCAGGAGCTCGGCGCGCTCAAGCCCCAGTACTTCAGCGTCACCTACGGCGCGGGCGGCTCCACGCGCGACAAGACGCTGTCCGCGGTGATGGACATCGCCAGCGCCGGCTTCGACGCCGCACCGCACCTGAGCTGCGTGGGCTCCACGCGCGAGAACATCGCCGAGATCCTGGCCACCTACCGCGAGCGCGGCATCCGCCGCGTCGTCGCGCTGCGCGGCGACCTGCCCAGCGGCACGGCCACAGCGGGCGAGTTCCGCTACGCGTCGGAGCTGGTCAGCTTCATCCGCGAAACACAAGGCAAGGACTGGCACATCGAGGTGGCCGCCTACCCCGAGACGCACCCGCAGCAGCGCTACGCCGCGCGCGACCTGCAGCACTTCGCCGACAAGATGCGCGCCGGTGCCGACGGCGCCATCACGCAGTTCTTCTTCAACGCCGACGCCTACTTCCACTTCGTCGACGAGGCGCGGCGGCTGGGCGTCACGCAGCCCATCACGCCGGGCATCATGCCCTTCCACAACTACGGCCGCATTGCGCAGTTCGCGCAGCGCGACGGCATCGAGATCCCGCGCTGGGTGCAGATGAAGATGGAAGGCTTCATGGACGACGCGGCCAGCATCCGCGCGTTCGGCCTGGACGTCGTGACCAAGCTCTGCGAGCGCCTCGTCGCCGGTGGCGCGCCGGGCATCCACTTCTACACGCTGAACCAGAGCGCGCTGACGCTGGCGTTGTGCCAACGCCTCGGCGTCAACGCACAAGCTTGATCCACCACAAAGCCCTGCACTGAACGAGGCCTGCCCGGGAGGGCAGCTTGTGTTGCCTCAAATCGCGCCGGGCGCCCGGCGCGTTCAATGACTTCATCGGGACCCGTCCCATTCACCAGGAGTCATTGATGAAGTTCTCCCCCGCCCTCCGCCTGGCCGCCATCGCTGCCGCCGCTGTCTTCGCCCTGCAACCCGCGCAGGCCGAGGAGGGCCAGCTCATGGTTCGCGTGCGCGCACTGCACCTGGACTCGGCCAACAAGGACAGCACCGGCCTGGGCCTGTCCATGAACAACAAGACCTTCCCCGAGGTCGATTTCAGCTACTTCATCACGCCCAACATCGCGGCCGAGCTGATCCTGACCTACCCGCAGAAGCAGCGCCTGTATTCCAACGGCACCGAGATCGGCTCGCTGAAGCACCTGCCGCCCACGCTGACGCTGCAGTACCACTTCGCCCCCAACGCCACCTTCCGCCCCTACGTGGGCGCCGGCGTGAACTACACGAACTTCTCGTCCGTCGAGTTCGCGCCCGCGGTGCAGGCGGCACTGAAGCCTGGCATCAAGCACAACAGCTTCGGCCTGGCCGCCCAGATCGGCGCCGACGTGGAGATCACGAAGGGCACCTACCTGAACTTCGACCTGAAGAAGGTCACCCTGGGCACCACCGTCTACTCGGCCGGCAACTCGGTCGGCAAGTTCAAGGTCAACCCGACACTGGCCAGCGTGGGCCTGGGTTGGCGGTTCTGACCACACCGCTCGCGGGCGCTCATGTAAATGAGCGCTTTACGTGAGCAGGTGTTAATGGGCTCCGCAAGAATGCGCGCCCATGAGTCGCCTCCTCCTCGCGCTGGCCGCGCCCTGCCTCTGCGCCGTCAGCCTTCCGGGTGTGGCCCAAGCCCCGACGCCGACCCCGCCCCCCCCTGCCGCCACGCCGGCCCCACCGGCAGCGGCGCCCGCACCGGCGCCGGCGGCCCAGGGCAACAAGCTGGACCGCGTGGAGGTCAGCAGCGGCCCCAACGCCAACAGCCGCCGCCGCAACAGCACGGCCAGCAAGATCGTCATCGAGCGCGAGGACCTGGAGAAGTACGGCGACGTCGTGTTGGGCGACGTGCTGCGCCGGCTGCCGGGCGTGACGCTGGGCGGCCGCCCGGGCCGTGGCGGCGACATCCGCATGCGCGGCATGGGCGGCGGTGCCACGCAGATCCTCATCGACGAAGAGCGCCCGCCGCCGGGCTTCGCCGTCGAGGAGCTGCCGCCCGACCAGATCGAGCGCATCGAGATCTACCGCGCCCCCACCGCCGCCACCGGCACGCGGGCCATCGCCGGCACCATCAACATCGTGCTGCGCGAGCCACTGCAGAAGTCCAACCACGAGGTCCGCGTGGGCCTGGGCTGGGACCGCAACGAGCCGCAGGTCGACGCCAGCTGGACACGCAACCTCAAGTGGGGCGGCGCGAACGGCGACGAGTTCGTCGGCGCCATCTCCACGAACGGCGCGGTGCGCCGGTTCTTCAACAACGTCGACTCGGGCAACCGCAGGACCGACACCGAGACCGGCGAGGTCGTCGAGCAGAACACGCAGCTCGGCACCAGCGAGAGCCAGAACACCAGCCTGAACGGCAACGCCCGGCTGCGCTGGAAGTACAGCGACACGCTGAGCCTCAACCTGACGCCGTCGTTCTTCCTGTCGCAGAGCGACGGCAGCAGCCAGTTCAACTCCGAGGGCACGCGCTTTCGCGATGTGCACGGCGACAACGACGCGCGCAACCACAACCTGCGGCTGAACCTGTCGGGCGACTACCGGCCCAAGGTGGGCGAGAGCTTCAGCCTGCGGCTGGGCACGGGCACGTCCAAGAACGTCCGCAACAGCAGCCGCCGCGACACCATGAGCATCGCCGGCGTCACCACCGACCGCGCGCAGGACGACCACTCCTCGGTGGAGGAGGACCAGACCAGCCTCAGCGGCCGCTGGAACCTCAAGACGGCCCAGGAGCACCAGTGGGTCACCGGCGCCGAGGCCGAGCGCAGCCAGCGCACGCAGGTGGTGGACACGCTGGTCAACGGCGCGCCGCTGCCGGGCCTGGCGCGCTTCGGCAACCTGCTGGCCTCTCGCAACGAGCGCTTCGCGGCCTTCACGCAGGACGAGTGGAGCCCCAGCAAGCAGTGGGCGTTCTACGCGGGCCTGCGCTACGAGCGCATCGCCACCACGGCCGCCGCGGCGGGCATGCTGCCCGAGACGCGCAACGTCTCGCAGGTCACCTCGCCGCTGTTCCACATCCTCTGGAAGCCCGAGGCCTTCCCCAAGGACCAGGTGCGCCTGGCGCTCACGCGCAGCTACCGCGCGCCCAACCTGAACGACCTGGTGGCGCGGCCCACCATCAACACCACCTACCCCGACGGCCCCAACTACCAGACCCACGCCGACCGCGCCGGCAACCCCGACCTCAAGCCCGAGCTGGCCACCGGCGCCGACCTCAGCCTGGAACACTGGCTGCCCACCGGCGGCATCATTTCGGGCAGCGCCTTCCTGCGCGACATCAAGCAGCTGATCCGCAGCGACGTGCAGCTGGAGACGGTCAGCTGGGACAGTGCGCAGCGCTGGGTCAGCCGGCCGCGCAACATGGGCCGCGCGCAACGCATGGGGCTGGAGTTCGAGTTCAAGGCCCGCATGGACGAACTCTGGGAAGACGCACCGGCCGAGCTGCAGATGATGCTGCTGCGCTTCAACGCCGCCGTCTTCAAGAACAAGGTGCAGGGCCTGCCGGGCAACAGCAACCGCATCGACCAGCAGCCGCGCGGCAGCCTGAACTTCGGGCTGGACCACCGCTGGAAGGCCTGGGGGCTGAACTTCGGCAGCGGCTTCAACATGAACTACGTGCCCGCCAGCCGCGAGCAGGTGACCGAGACGCTGCGCCGCGACCAGACCGCCCGCCGCCAATTCGACGCCTACCTGTCCTGGAGCAGCGGTTCGGTGCGCGACGGCATCAACTGGCGGCTGTCCATGGCAAACCTGCTGCCGCGCGACGCCGAGGACAGCTCGGTGGGCACCAGCATCAACAGCGTCACCCAGCGCGAGTACCTGACCGAGAGCTGGTCGCGCAACAAGACCTTCCGCGTGATCTCGCTGCGCGCCGACATGCGGTTCTGAGCCCGCCACACGGCCTCGCTACACTGCGCGCCGGGTGCCGCCCCAGGATCTCGGGGCGGCAGGACTTCTGCGATGGTCGGGCCGCCTCGCGTATGACCTGCGGGTCCTCTCGCGAGGACCGCGAAGAAAGGCCACCATGTCCGACGCCGTCATCCAGTACACCGCGCTCGCCCTGTTCGGGCTGGCGCTGGCGCACACCTTCGCCGCCAAGCAGCTCGAGCGCCTGTCGCACCGCTTCCCGCGCCACGCGGGGCTGTTCCATCTGCTCGGCGAGGTGGAGGTGGTGTTCGGCTTCTGGGCCATCGTCCTCATCCTGGCCATGGCGCTGATGCAGGGCGGCAGCCCGGCGCTGGCCTACGCGGAATCGCGCAACTACACCGAGCCGCTGTTCGTCTTCGTCGTCATGGTGGTGGCCGCGTCGCGGCCGGTGCTGCGCACCGTCATCTGGGCGGTGGACCTGCTGGCCCGCCTGCTGCCGCTGCCCACCGCGGTGGCCAGCGCGTGGCTGGGCCTGGCCGCCGTGCCGCTGCTGGGGTCGGTGATCACCGAGCCGGCGGCCATGACCATCGCCGCGCTGATGCTGGCGCCGCAGGTGTTCCGCCCCGACGTGCCCGAGCGCATCAAGTACTTCGCGCTGGGCGTGCTGTTCGTCAACATCTCCATCGGCGGCACGCTGACCTCCTACGCCGCGCCGCCGGTGCTGATGGTGGCGGCCACGTGGCAGTGGGACAGCGCCTTCATGTTCACCCACTTCGGCTGGAAGGCCGCGCTCGCCGTGGTCGCCAATGCCACGCTGGCCACGCTGCTGCTGCGCAAACACCTCGCCGCCCCGCCGGCGGGCGGCGCGGCGCCAGCAGAGGCCCCGGTGCCGCTGCCGCTGGTGCTGGTGCACCTGGCGCTGCTGGCCGGCGTCGTGCTGCTGGCCCACCACCCGGTGGCCTTCCTCGGCCTGTTCCTGCTGTTCCTGGGTGTGGCACAGGCCTACGAGCGCCACCAGAGCCCGCTGATCCTAAAGGAGGCGCTGCTGGTGGGCTTCTTCCTGGCCGGCCTCGTGGTGTTGGGCGGCCTGCAGGCCTGGTGGCTGCAGCCCATCGTCTCCAGCCTCAAGCCGCTCGCGCTGTTCTTCGGCGCGCTGGGCCTGACCGCCGTCACCGACAACGCCGCGCTGACCTACCTCGGCTCGCTGATCGCCGGCATCTCCGACGACGCGAAGTACATGCTGGTGGCCGGCGCCGTGGCCGGCGGCGGCCTGACCGTCATCGCCAACGCGCCCAACCCGGCCGGCGTCGCACTGCTCAAGCGCGGCTTCGAGGACGAGTCCATCGGCGCCGGCGGCCTGCTGCTGGGGGCGCTGCTGCCCACCGCGCTGGCGGCGGCCGCGTTCCTGCTGCTGTGAGCGCCGCCATGCCTGCCCGCCGCCTGCTGTTCATCTGCATGGGCAACATCTGCCGCAGCCCGACGGCCGACGGCGTCATGCGCGCCAAGCTGGCCGCGGCGGGGCTGGACGTCGAGGTGGACTCGGCCGGCACACATGGCTACCACGTCGGCGCGCCGCCGGATGAACGCAGCCAGCAGCACGCGCTGCGGCGCGGCTACGACCTGAGCACGCTGCGCGCCCGCAAGCTGGAGGCGCGCGACTTCGAGCGCTTCGACCTCGTGCTGGCGATGGACGACGACAACCTCGCCAACGCACGCCGCCTGTGCCCGCCGGGCCAGCGCCACCGCCTCAAGCTGCTGATGGACTACGCGCCGCACGCCGGCAACCCGCACGTGCCCGATCCGTACTACGGCGGCGCAGCGGGGTTCGACGAGGTGCTGGACCTTGTTGAAGCGGCCTGCGACGGGCTCATCGCCGCGGAGCTGCGCCGCTAGGGAGCGGTCTGCTCAGGCGCGCGCCTGCACCTGGCTTTCCTTGGGTGCCAGCTTGTTGTTGCCCCAGCACTGCTCGTACTTCCAGCCCGTCAGCTCCTCGGCCACGGCGCGGGCCTCGGGCGGCGCGTCGGCGATGCGGCCGCCGGCCTTGATGCGGGCGATCTCCTGCAGCAGCACCGCGTGGTTCTTGCGGTCCAGCTTCATCTGGTAGGTGTAGTAGATGCCGCCCAGGCCCAGGCCGATCACGCCCAGCGTGAACACGCCGATGATGGCGTGAACGGCGCTCTCCGGCTGCGCGGCCTGGCCGGACAGGAAGCCGAACTCGCCCAGCACCCAGCCCATCGCGAAGACGATGACCGAGCGCGTGATCTTGCCAGCGAAGGTCATGGCCCCGGCGTAGATGCCCTCACGGCGGCGGCCCGTCAGCACCTCGTCCACGTCGGCGAGGAAGGTGTAGACCGTCCAGGGGATGTAGTACACGCCGCCCGTGCCCAGGCCGAACACGGCCGTCACGGCGAACAGCGCGATGGCCGTGGTCTCGCGCGACCAGCCCAGGAAGAACAGCGCCGTGTACGCCAGCACGCTGCCGCACACCACCAGCAACGCGATGCGGTAGGGGCGCGCGAAGCCGAACTTGATGCAGAAACCGATGAACAGCATCGTCGAGATCAGCTGCATCACCGAGCTGAAACTGTTCAGATACCCCACCACCGATTTGTCCTGCCCCATGCAGAAGACGATGAAATAGGTGAATATCGACGCGAACAGCCATTCCGCACCAAACCCCAGCAGATACATGCCCAGGTGCTTGCGGAAAATCTTCAGGTGGAAGGTGGACAGCATGTCCGCGCCGAGTTTCTTCAGCGCCTGCACCAGGCTGCCGGCACGCTCCTGCACCACCTCGTGGGCGGGGCGCTCCCACGAGTTCAAGTACAGCGCCACCATCGCGCCGCACATGATGAGGGCGTAGATGATGCCCATCAGCAGGAACGGCGTGGCCGATTCCTTGCTGTAGACCAGGAACAGCTGGGCCGGGATGAACGCCGCCAGGAAGTTGGCCGCCTTGCCGAACATGGCCTTGGAGCCGGTCAGCTTGGAGCGCACCGCGAAATCGGTCGTCATCTCGGTGGCCAGGGTTTCATACGGCACCATGATCGAGGTGTAGACCAGCTCGAACAGCGCGTACATGCCCAGGTAATACCAGAAGCCGAAACCCTCCACCCACATCAGCGGATACAGCAGCACCAGCGGAATGCCGATCAGGATGAAAAACCGTCGCCGCCCGAATCTGCGGCCCAGCCGGGTGTTGTAGAAGTTGTCGCTGAGATACCCCATGACGGGGTTGCTGATGGCGTCCAGGATGCTCGCGACCGAGAAGATCGTGGCGGCCTCGACGACGGTCAGCCCGCAGAACGTCGTGTAGAAGTACAGCAGCCAGGCCCCGGCGATGGCCAGCGCGCCGCTGCCCAGCAGGTTCGCGCTGCCGTAGCTCAGCGTGTGCTTCATCGAGATCGGGTGGCTCATGGCTTGCTGTCTCCTGAAAAATGGAATGCAATTCCATTTTTTGCGGCCTATCGTTCCATCAATTATCCCATGTCCCGCCGACGGGCGACCTGCCGGGAACCCTGGCCCGGCGGTCGCCCGCCGCCGCCACCCGTTCCTCCGGGTAAACCGTATTTGTTCGACACACGAACAAATGGACGATGCCGGCACTTGAACAAGAAGACGCTGGAGACATGAACCCCTTCAAACCCCTGCTGGGCGCGCTGCTGGGCGCCCAGCTCGCGCTGGCCGCCACCACGCCGGCCGCTCCGCCGCCCGACGCGGCCTACGCCTGGAAGCCCGTCGCCATCGTCGGCGGCGGCTTCGTCAGCGGCTTCGCGCTGCACCCGGCCGTGCCGGGCCTGATGTACGCCCGCACCGACATGGGCGGCGCCTACCGCCGCGACACCGCCACCGGCACCTGGACGCCGCTGCTGGACGGGCTGGCGCTGAAGGACGTGAACCTGATGGGCGTGGAGAGCCTGGCGGTGGACCCGAACGAACCCGACGTGCTGCTCCTCGCCTGCGGCACCTACACGGTCGCCGGCGTGCCCAACGGCGCGCTGCTGCGCTCGGCGGACCGCGGCAAGACCTTCCAGCGCACCGCGCTGCCCTTCCCGCTGGGCGGCAACGAAGGCGGCCGCGGCAACGGCGAGCGGCTGGCCGTGGACCCCAACGACGGCCGCGTGCTCTACCTGGCCAGCCGCACCACGGGCCTGTGGCGCAGCACCGACGCCGGCCGCAGCCTGCAGCGCGTCGAAAGCTTCCCCGACGCCGCCTGGCAGCGCAACGCCAGCGACGGCCCGCGCCCCGGCTGGGGCGGCAGCGATGGCAAGGCGACGATCAACTTCGTGCTGTTCGACCCGGCCAGCGGCGCGCGCGGCCAGCCCAGCCGCACGGTCTACGCCGGCGTGTCCGTCGTCGGCCGGCCCGGCCTGTGGCGCAGCACGGACGCCGGCGCCAGCTGGCAGCCCGTGCCCGGCGCGCCCACGCAGCACCGCCCCATGCGCGCCGCGCTGGCGGGCGACGGGCGGCTCTACCTGGCCTTCGCCAGCGAACCCGGCCCGCACCGCATGAAGGACGGCAGCGTCTGGCGACTGGACCCGCGCACCGACACCTGGGCCGACATCACGCCCGCCCGCCCCGGCGCCGCCGACCCCTTCGGCTACGCCACCGTGGCCGTGGACCCGGCGCACCCGCAGCGCCTGCTCGCCAGCACCGCCGGCCGCGGCGCGGGCGACCAGCTGTTCCGCAGCACCGACGCCGGCGCCACGTGGACCGAGCTGTTCAAGACCGCGAGCTTCGACGCGTCCGCCGCGCCCTACGTGGCCGACACCCACCTGCACTGGCTCTACGACGTCCGCATCAACCCCGCCAACCCCGACCACGCGCTGTTCACCACCGGCTACGGCGGCTGGGAGACGCTGAACCTGACGGACGCCGACCGTGGCCGGCCGACGCGCTGGCAGGTCATGTCCCGCGGCATCGAGGAGACGGTCGCGCTGGCGCTGCACAGCCCGACGCAGGGCGTGCCGCTGGTGACGGCCATCGGCGACTACTCGGGCTTCGTGCACACCGACCTGGACCGGCCCGCCGCCGGCAACCCCAAGCCGCCCTTCTTCGGCAACATGCACGACGTGACCGGCGCCGAGGCCGCGCCCGAGGTGATCGTGCGCATCGGCAAGCCGCGCGACGGCCACAAGAACCTGGGCTACTCGCTCGACGGCGGCGCCACTTGGCGCGAGCCGGCGACCGTGCCCGATCCCAAATCCAGCGACGGCTTCGTCGCCGTGTCCGCCGACGGCCGCGCCTGGGTCTGGACGCCCAAGGGCGGCACGCCCCACGTCACCCACGACCGCGGCGCAACCTGGACGCCGGTGCAAGGCCTGCCGGCCGGCACCCGCGTCGTCGCCGATCGCGTGAACCCGCAGCGCTTCCACGCGATGGCGCTGTTCGACGACCGCCTGTTCAGCAGCCGCGACGCCGGCCTCACGTTCACGGCCCGCCCGCTGGCACTGCCGGACGGCCCCGCCACGCGCACCGCGGCGGGCAGCCACAACCAGAGCAACCGCGGCGACGACCGCGGCGGCCAGGACCGGCTCTATGCCGAGCCCGGCCGCGAGGGCGCGCTGTGGCTGGCCGCCTTCCACGGCCTGTACCGTGCCGGCGACGGCGGCGCGTTCCAGCGCCTGCCCGGCGTCAGCGAGATCCACGCCTTCGGCTTCGGCCGCGCGGCGCCGCGCAGCAAGGCCCCGGCGCTGTACCTCGTCGGCACCGTGGCCGGCCGCTACGGCCTGTTCCGCTCCACCGACTCAGCCACCAGCTGGCAGCGCATCAACGACGACGCGCACCAGTGGGGCCTGATCCTGCAGGTCAGCGGCGACCCCAAGGTGTTCGGCCGCGTCTACGTCGGCACGCACGGGCGCGGCGTGCTGTACGGCGATCCGGTCGTCAGGCCGTAGCCGCGAACGCGTCGCGCGTCAGGTTCTCGGGCGGCTCTCCAGCGGCGCGGCAGGCCACGTCGTCCTCGATGCGGATGCCGCCGTAGCGCGACAGCCGCTCCACGGCTGCCCAGTCCACCTGGGCCCCCTGCGGCGACTCGCGCAGCCGGCGCAGCAGCGTGGGGATGAAGTACAGCCCCGGCTCGATGGTGACCACCATGCCGGCCTGCAGCGGCCGCGTCAGACGCAGGTAGCGGTGGCCCTCGGGCTTGTCCGCCACGCCGCCTTCCTCGCTGGCCATGAAACCGCCCACGTCGTGCACCTGCAGGCCCAGCAGGTGGCCGATGCCGTGCGGGAAGAACGGCTTGGTGACGCCCTCGGCCACCATGGCCTCGTCGCTCATGCGCACGAGACCGGCCTCGCGCAGCACGCGGGCCACGCGGCGGTGCGTGCTGAGGTGGATGTCGCGGTAGTCCACGCCCTCGCGCACCTCGTCCACCAGCGCCAGCTGCTCGCGCTCCATCGCGGCCACCAGCGCGGCGAACTCGTCGTGGCCCGGCGCCACCCAGGTGCGCGTGATGTCGCTGGCATAGCCGTTGACCTGCGCGCCGGCGTCGATGAGGAAGCTGCGCGGCTCGGCCGGCGGGCGCTCGTCCTGGTACTGGTAGTGCAGCACCGCGGCGTGCTCGTTGAGGCCGATGATGTTGGTGTACGGCAGGTCGCGGTCGGTGTGGCCGGTGGCGACGAGGTAGGCGCGGTGGATGCCCGCCTCGCTGTCGCCACGCAGGAAGGCCACGCGTGCGGCCACATGGCCCGGCACCGCCCGGCGCTGGGCGGCGCGCATCTGGGCCAGCTCGTACAGAGACTTCACGCCGCGCGCCCAGTGCAGCAGGTTCAGCAGCGGCTCGGGGTTGTTGGGCACGAGGCCAGGCAGCCCCGCGTCCGCTTCACCGATGACGGCGGTGCGCGGCGTGACTAGGTCGGCCAGCGCCTTCGCGGCGTCCTCGGGCTCGCGGATGACGACCAGCTCGACCGCATCCACCCACTCGCCGCTGGGCGCCTCGGGCGGCACATGCCAGTAGTCGTCGGGCTGGTAGTAGACGACCCGCGGCTTGCTGCCCGGCCGCACGGCGATCCACGAATGCGGATGGTTCGTCAGCGGCAGCCAGTGCTTGAAGTGCGGGTTGGGCTGGAACAGGTAGGGCCGGTCATCGAGGAAGGCGTACTTCTCGATGCCCGCGGCGATCAGCAGCGCGTCGTGCCCGGTGCGTGCCAGCGCGCTTTCGGCCTGGCGCTGCAGCGTGGCGAGGTGGTCCCGGTACAGGCTCATGGCCGCCGGCTCACTTGCGCACGTAGGTCAGCTTCTTGGTGCCGCCGTCGCAGCTGCCGATGACCTTGGCGTCGCCCACCTTGTCGTTGTCGACGGCGGCGATCTCGTAGCCCTTCACACCCTTCTCGTCGAGCTTGGCGGCGATCTCGGCCTTCAGCTCCTCGCAGGGCTTGGGGGCGGCCTGGACGGTGGAGGTCAGCAGGGCGGCGGTGGCGGCGATCAGCAGCAGGGCGGGCTTGGTCATGGCGGTGGCGCAGAAGGCGAACAAGGGCGGATGAAGCCGCCATTCTGCGCGACCGCGGCCGCTCAGGCGGCGTCCAGCATCTGGCTGAAGAACTTGTCGCCGTGCACGCGCGGCTTGTAGGCCGACACGGCCTTGGCGATGGCCGCGATGTGGTCGGGCGTGGTGCCGCAGCAGCCGCCGGCGATGTTCAGGAAGCCGGCCTGCGCGAACTCGCCCACCAGCCGCGCGGTGACGTCCGGCGTCTCGTCGAAGCCGGTGTCGCTCATCGGGTTGGGCAGGCCGGCGTTGGGGTAGCAGCTGACCGCCACGTCGCCCGCCACCTTGGCCAGCTCCTCGATGTAGGGCCGCATCAGCGTGGCACCCAGCGCGCAGTTCAGGCCGATGGCGATGGGCCGCGCATGGCGCACCGAGTGCCAGAAGGCGGTGACCGTCTGGCCCGACAGGATGCGGCCGGACGCGTCCGTCACGGTGCCCGAGATGATGACGGGCAGGCGCTCGCCGGTGTCTTCCATCAGCTGGTCCACCGCGAAGATGGCGGCCTTGGCGTTCAGCGTGTCGAAGATGGTCTCGATGAGGAACACGTCGGCGCCCCCTTCGAGCAGCCCCTTGGCCTGCTCGTAGTAGGCGTCGCGCAGCGTGTCGAAGTCGATGTTGCGGGCGCCGGGGTCGTTCACGTCCGGGCTGATGGACGCGGTGCGCGGCGTGGGGCCGAGGGCGCCGGCCACGTAGCGGGGCTTGTCGGGCGTCGAGTACTTGTCGCAGGCGGCGCGGGCGATCTGCGCGGCGACGACGTTCATTTCGTAGGCCAGCTCGGGCAGGTCGTAATCCTCCTGCGCGACGGACGTGGCGCCGAAGGTGTTGGTCTCGATGAGGTCGGCGCCGGCGGCGAGGTACTGCTCATGGATCTCGCGGATGACGTCAGGACGCGTGAACAGCAGCAGCTCGTTGTTGCCCTTCAGGTCCTTGCCGTGGTCCTTGAAGCGCTCGCCGCGGTAGTCGGCCTCGCCGAGCTTGTAGCGCTGGATCATGGTGCCCATCGCGCCGTCGAGGACGGCGATGCGTTGCTGCAGCGAGGCGGGCAGGTCTTTGGCGCGGGTGTAGGCGATCGGCTTCATGCGGCGATTTTCGCAGCCTCGGCGATGGCCTCGCCCAGCTGGGTGCAAGAGGCGCTGCCGCCCAGGTCGCCCGTCTTCGGCGCGGCGGGGTCGGCCAGCACCGTCTCGATGGCCGCCATGACGGCGTCGTGCGCGGCGCGGTGGCCGAGGAAGTCCAGCATCATGGCGCCGGCCCAGATCTGGCCGATGGGGTTGGCGATGCCCTTCCCGGCGATGTCCGGCGCCGAGCCATGCACCGGCTCGAACAGGCTGGGCCACTCGCGCGTCGGGTTCAGGTTGGCCGACGGCGCGACGGCGATGGTGCCGGTGCAGGCGGGGCCGAGGTCGGACAGGATGTCGCCGAACAGGTTGCTGGCCACCACCACGTCGAAATGCTGCGGCCGCTGCACGAAGTGGGCGCACAGGATGTCGATGTGGAACTTGTCGACGGCCACGCCCGGGTACTGCGCGGCCATGGCCTCCACGCGCTCGTCCCAGTACGGCATCGTGATGGCGATGCCGTTGCTCTTGGTGGCCGACGTCAGCCGCGCGCGCGGGCGCGAAGCCGCCAGCTCGAACGCGAAGCGCAGCACGCGGTCCACGCCGACGCGGCTCATGACCGTCTCCTGCAGCACGATCTCGCGCTCGGTGCCGGCGTACATGCGGCCGCCGACGCTGGAGTACTCGCCCTCGGTGTTCTCGCGGACGATCCACATGTCGATGTCGCCGGGCTGGCGGCCGGCCAGCGGCGAGCGCACGCCGGGCAGCAGGCGGGCCGGGCGCAGGTTCACGTACTGGTCGAACTCGCGGCGGAACTTCAGCAGCGAGCCCCACAGCGACACGTGGTCGGGCATCGTGGCGGGCCAGCCGACGGCGCCGAAGAAGATGGCGTCGTGGCCGCCGATCTGCTCTTTCCAGTCGGGCGGCAGCATGTCGCCGTGCTGCTCGTAGTGGCGCGCGTGGGCGAAGTCGAACTCGTCGAAGCGCAACGGCAAGCCGAAGCGCTCGGCCACCACGCGCAGCACGCGCAGGCCCTCGGGCATGACCTCCTGGCCGATGCCGTCCCCGGCGATCACGGCAATCTTCTGCATGTCAGTCCTCGTTGAAGAAGGTGTGGGCCTCGGCCAGCACCGCGTCGGGCGCCTCCTCGGCGATGTAGTGGCCGCTGTCGACGGCACGGCCAGTCACGTCATCGGCCGCGGCCTGCCAGAGCGTCAGCGGCTCGAAGCAGCGGCCGACGACGCCGTTGCCGCCCCACAGCACGCGCAGCGGCTGCGTGACGCGGCGGCCGGCGGCGCGGTCGGCGCGATCATGGTCCAGGTCGATGCCGGCGCCGGCGCGGTAGTCACCGCAGATGCCGGCGGCGGAGCCCGGGCGGGCGATGCAGCGTTCGTACTCGGCCCAGGCCTCGGGCGCGAAGAACGCGCCGCCACGGCGACCCATGCCGTCACGCAGATAGGCGAGCGGGTCGGCCTCGATGAGGCGCTCCGGCAGCGGCGCAGGCTGGATCAGGAAGAACCAGTGCCAGTAGGCCCGCGCGAAGGCCTCGGTCGTGCCCTCGTACATGGCCAGCGTGGGCGCGATGTCCAGCAGCATCAGCCGCGTGACGGCGGCGGGATGGTCCAGCGCCAGCCGGTGCGCCACGCGCGCGCCGCGGTCGTGCGCCAGCACGGCAAAGCGTTCGTGGCCCAGCGAGCGCATCAACGCCACCGCGTCCAGCGCCATCTCGCGCTTGGCGTAGGCCGCGCTGCCCTCGCCGGCCGGCGGGCGGCTGCTGTCGCCATAGCCGCGCAGGTCCATCAGCACGACGCGCCGCGTCTGCGCCAGCACCGGCGCGACGCGGTGCCACATCGCCATCGTCTGTGGGTGGCCGTGCAGCAGCAGCAGGGGCAGCCGGGCAGCATCCGACGGGCCGCCCTGGCGGGCAAACAGCGCGACGCCGTCGCGCTGGAAGGTGAGGGAGGAGAAACCGGTCCACATCGTGGACCGATTCTGTCAGGCGGTCCGCAGGAAGTAGAGGTTCGCGCTGCCCCGGGCCAGCAGCACGAAGCCGCGCAGCGCCGGGAAGTAGCGGAAGCGGTTGTGCACGCCGCCGCCCGGGTTGGCCGCCACCTTGACGCTGCTGCTGCCCAGCGTGAGCACGCTGATGTCCCAGACCGTCGTGTTGTTGGGCTTGACCATGTAGACCCGGCCCGCCGCCGCCTCCTGGCCGCTGTAGAACAGGAAGCAGTCGTTGACGGTGTCGTAGTCCATGCCGGCGTAGCTCGGCTTCTCGGCCAGGAACAGGTCCAGCCCGCTGCTGGCATTGAACTTGACCGTCTTCTGCACGCCGTCGGCCACGGTGACGACGCTCGCCTGCAAGGCCGCGTTGCCGTAGCCCTGACCGTCACCGTACTGCAGGCAGAACATCTGGTGGCGACGCGCGTCGTAGGCCATGGGCCAGCGCACCTGGTCGCCGTTGGATGACGTGGCCAGCGAGGTCCACTTCTGCGTGGTCGGGGACCACTTCGTCAGCCCCGTGCCGATGACGTCTCCGGTGGCGCGGATCTGCGCCGCGCCGTAGCCGCCCGGCATGTCGGGCCATGTGCCGGCCGCGTCCCAGGTGTTGGTATCCAGGTTGAAGCCGTCGACCTTGGCGAAGTCCCAGGCGGCGCCGTACACGGAGCGGGCGCCGAACATCATGAGCCGGTTGACCTGCGGCACGAAGTGCAGCGAGCTGTTGGTGTGGCGCGAGCTAGGCTTACCGTCCGCGTAGTAGGCGACGTTCTGCGCCGGCGCCGCGCTGGCGGCCATGCGCGTGACCCAGGTGGGCGCGTCGGCCATCAGGTTGAGGGAGACGACCCGGTTGTCGGAGGAATCCAGGTGGCCGCCCGCGCAGGCGATGAGCAGCTCGCTGTACAACTCGTTGACCGCCATGCCGCTGAAGGCATCGATGGCAGCACCGCCCGCCCCCGCGGTGCCGGGGATCTCGAACCACTCGTTCAGCGCCTTGCCGGACATCCAGGCCGGCGAGATCTGCGACGGCACGACCGACCACACCGGCCAGGTGTCGAAGCCCTGCCGCGTCTTGTAGAAGTTGGAGGCCTGCAGCAGGCGCAGATAGGCCGTCGCCGCGCCGCTCACGCCGTGGCGCAGGGCATAGGCCATCGCCGTCATCAGGTTGCCGCGGTAGGCACGCTCCTCGCCCTTGTCGGGCGCCAGCACGCCCTCGGTGCTGCCGAACCAGTCCGGCACGGTTGTGTAGCTCGTCTTGTAGACCGTCGCGTCATTCGGGTACCAGGGCCCCTTGCCGCCTTCGTAGTCGGGGCCGCCGACCGGCGAGATGCCGATGGTGTACGGCGTCGCATTGACGTACCAGAAGCCGTCTTTCGGACCCAATCGCATGATGGAGCTGCGCACCTTCCAGCGGAAGAACGCGTCCAGCTTGGCCGCGGAGGCCGCGGCGATGGGCAGGCCCAGGCAGGCGGAATAGCCGACAGCGGCGTTGACGAAGTCTTGCTGCCAGGGGGCACCGAAGCCGTAGTCATAGCTCTCGCCCGGCTGGATCCAGCCGAACGGATTGTTCGGCTGCGCCACGTAGACGGCATGGAAGTAGGCGATGTTGGCCTCGACGGAGGCCAGGAACTCCTTGCGCAGCGCGGTGTCGCTGTCCGCCGTGACCGTCAGCGCCTGCACCAGCGTGCGCCACTGCCAGGCGCAGGCGCGGGTCTGCCACGCGCCGAAGCAGGCCTTGACGAGGTTCTTGGACCCGTCGCGCAGCACCGGGTGGTCGCCCTTGCTGAGGAAGTCCAGCGTCGCGGCGAACTGCACCTGCTCCATGAAGTACCAGCGCCCCGTGAGCAGGTAAGCGAGGTAACCCACGGACGGACTGTGTGCGCAGTCCCACTTGAGCGACATGGTGCCGCCGGGCTTGGGCGTGTAGCTGCTTTTGGTGGAGCTGCCGAGGTCACTGACCCGGCTGTCCTGGTGCAACGTCAGGTTGGGATAGTCGGCGAAGCGCGGCGGCCGCTGCGTCTTCTCGTCGCGGTAGTGCAGCGGGTAGCGGCCGGCCGCGTAGCCGTTGCGCAGCACGGCGCCGTAGGTGGCGGTGCTGTCGCAGGTCAGGTAGAGGACATCGTGCTGCGGCAGCAACCCGATGGGCTCCTGGTAACCCGTACTGGGCATCGCATCGCCGTCGTACGTGAAGTTGGCCTGGATCAGCGGCGAATAGGCGGACACCAGCCCCAGCGCGGCGGGTCCGTTCGCCGCGACGCGGGCGCTGTAGGTCGGCACCAGCTCCGTGGCCTGCAGGTACGTCACGTCGTGGCGCGGTGTCACGCCGGGGTCGTCCCCCAGCCAGTACGACAGCGCCTCGCCCTTGATCAGCGGCGTGCGGCAGTGGTGCGGCAGGTCAAAGGCCGACGAGAAGCGCTCCGTCGTGCCGAGCTTGAAGGTGTAGGTGGCCGACTTGCTGGTCGGCCCGGCCACCATCAGGTAGCCGTTCTCCACCCACGGCAGCACCTCCACGGCGCCGCCGGCGAACAGCCGCACTTCCAGCCAGGCGACGAGGTGGGCGTCGCTGCCGAAAGGCTTGCGGAAGATCCACGACGACATCTGCGACCCGCTCGCCCACGTGGTGTGCGGCGCGTCCCAGTCGGCAGCACCGAAGCTGGCAGAGCCCAGCGAACCCGCACCGAACTCGGCGGTGACGCCGGTCTTCTTCAGGTCGGCCAGGGTCAGCGCCGCGCCGACCGCAGCCGGTGAGTCGGTGCGGTGAAGCCGAACGACCTGCAGCGTGTTGGCCGTCACATCGGCCAGGCCGGCGAGCTGGGCGAACTTCAACGACCCATCGGGCCAGGTCGACCGTGAAATGACCTGCAGGCCCGCAAGCGTGGAGCCCACGCCGCTGCCGGCCGGGATATCGCCGCGCCGGAACGCGAAGCCCATTGCGAACGGGGCCTTGCTGACCGTCTTGCTCGCCAGCAACGTGAACTGCATGGCGCCGGCAAAGATGCCCAGCGATGCACCAGCCGCCACCGGCGCCGGCGGCGGGGGGGGAGGCGGCGGGGGCGGAGGAGGAGGCGGCGGGGGGGGCGGAGGAGGCGGCGGGGGCGCCGCGGTGGCATCCGCGCCTGGCGAAGGATTGGTTGCGGTCGGCTGGGTCAGGCTCTCGGAGCCGCCACCGCAACCCACCAGGGGCAGACCACCACCCACAGTAGCGGAGTACTGGAGGAATCGGCGGCGTTGAGCATCTGTCATGACAAAGCAATCCTTTGCAACGCAGGTCATGCGTCGCGGCACTGCAATCGGGAGGGAATGGCCCGGATTCTGGTGGCTGGCGCCACGCCCTTCGTGGCCAAACGTTACAAAGCGGCAGCTTGCGGGCGGTATAAGTTTGCGTTATGCCGACGAACCGCAACGGTCCTTGCCCTGCCCCAGCCGGCTCGCAGAATGCCAACTGTTCCGCGCCGAGGCGCGCCATGATTTCTCCGATGATGAAGCCTCTCCGCCCCCTCCTGCTCGCCGCCCTTGCCGGGCTGGTCGCCCCTGCTGCCCTCGCCCAGGGCAAGCCCCTCGTCTACTGCGCCGACGCCAGCCCTGAGGGTTTCGACCCCGGCCTGTGGGACGGCGCCAGCACCAACATCGTCAACTCGCAGATGTTCGACGGGCTGCTGGGCTTCAAGCGCCCGAGCACCGAACTGGTACCCAAGCTGGCCACGAGCTGGGAGATTTCGCCGGACGCGAAGAGTTTCACCTTCAAGCTGCGCGAAGGGGTGAAGTTCCACACCACGCCGTGGTTCAAGCCCACGCGCAACCTGAACGCCGACGACGTGATCTTCACGTTCCAGCGCTTCATCGATCCAAACCACCCCTTCAACAAGGCTTTTGCAGCCAACTTCGTCTATCCGCAGAACCTGGGTCTGGCCAAGCTGATCGAAGGCATCGATCGTGTCGACGACCGTACGGTTCGTTTCAGGCTGCGTCAGCCGAATGTGACTTTCGTCGCAAACTTCGCGTTCGCCTGGGCCGGCATCCATTCCGCCGAGTACGGCGCGCAACTGCTGAAGGCAGGCAAGGCCAGCCAGATCAACGTGCAGCCGGTGGGCACCGGGCCGTTCATGTTCAAGAGCTACGCCAAGGACGACGTGCTGCGCATGACGGCCAACCCCGACTACTGGGGCGGCAAGCAGCCCACGCCCATGCTGGTGTTCAGCATCAGCCGCGAGCCCAACGTGCGGGTGCAGAAGATCGCCGCCGGCGAGTGCCATGTGACGGCGGCGCTGCGCGACGTCGACATCGCCTCGCTGGCCGGCAACCCCAACATCAGCATCGAGAAGATCCAGGCACTGAACATCTCCTACCTGGGCTTCAACCTGAAGAAGCCGCCCACCGACAAGCGCGAGGTGCGCGAGGCGCTGGACATCGCCATCGACCGCGATGCCATCTTCAAGGCGCTGTTCCCGCGCGGCGACGCGATGCAGGCCGTCAGCGCCTTCCCGCCCGCCATCCCCGGCTACAACAAGAAGCTGAAGAACGAGTTCGACCCCGCCCGGGCGAAGGCGCTGCTGGCCAAGGCCGGCTTTCCCAACGGCTTCGAGCTCGACCTGTGGGCGTTGCCGGTGCAGCGGCCGACCAACCCCAACGGCCAGCTGATGGCGCAGCTCATCCAGCAGGACTGGGCCAAGATCGGCGTCAAGGCCAGCATCAAGACCTACGAGTGGGGCGAGTACCTCAAGCGCGCCAACAACGGCGAGCACAACGTCTACATGAGCGGCTGGAGCGGCGAGACCGGCGATGCCGATGACTTCCTGACGCCCAACCTCAGCTGCGCGGCCAACAAGACCGGCATCAAGTTCTGCAACGCCGAGTTCGAGAAGCTCATCGACGACGCCCGCGCCACGCCCGACGCCACCAAGCGCAACGCGATGTACGAGAAAGCGCAGGAGATCTTCAAGCGCGAACGGCCATGGATCACGATGGCGCACTCCACCGTCTACATCCCGATCCGCAAGGACGTGGTGGGCTTCAAGATGGCGCCCAACGGGTCCGTGGACTTCGAAGGCGTCTACAGGAAATGATCGTCAGGGCCGTCGTGAACTCATGGGCCGAGCGCCGGGCCGCCCCAAGCCGGCCCTCACGGCTGGCAGCCGGGCTCCTGGCCCGGCAGTCGGCCGGCCCCCTCGGGGGGCGGACCAGCGTTTGCGCTGGGCCGGGGGCGCCATGCGCTTAAGACATATCGAAGTCTTCCACGCCATCATGCAGGCCGGCACCATCAGCGGCGCCGCGCAGCTGCTGCACATCTCGCAGCCGGCCGTCACCAAGGTGCTGCAGCACTGCGAGCTGCAGCTGGGCATGGCGCTGTTCGACCGCGTGCGCGGCAAGCTCTACCCCACGCCCGAGGCGCAGCGGCTGTTCGTCGAGATCGACAAGCTCAACCGCGACCTCGTCGGCATCCGCCGCCTGGCCGCCAACCTGAAGAGCGGCGAGACCGAGCAGGTGCGGCTGGTGGCCACACCGGCGCTGGCCACGGCCATCGTGCCGGCCGCGATGACGCCCTGGTGCAAGGCCTTCCCGCAGGCCAACTGTTCGCTGGCCACGCACCACACGCGCGAGATCGTGTCGGCGCTGCTGCTGGGCGAGGCCGACCTGGCGCTGTCGCTGCAGGACCCGCGCCACCCCGGCATCAAGGCCGAGGTCATTGCCAGCGGTGCGATGGTGGCGCTGTGCCCGCTGGCCAGCCCCGAGGCGCGCGGCGACGGGCCGCTGGACCTGGCCGACATCCGCACCGAGATCGTCGGCCTGCACAGCGACGACCCGCTCGCTGGCCTGCTGCACCATGCCGGCGAGGCGCTGGGCCAGACGCTGGCCAGCCGCATCACCGTGCAGACCTACCAGCTCGCCCGCGCGCTGGTGGAGGCCGGCGTGGGCATGACGCTGGTGGACCCGTTCACCGCCGCCAGCGCCGACACCGCCAAGGTGCGCGTGCGCGCGCTGGCGCCGCAGGTCAGCGTCAACCTCTACCTGCTCAGCGCCGCCAGCGCGCCGCTGGGCCAGGCCTCGCGCCGGCTGGTGAAGTTCATCACCGCCGCCGCCCACGAACACCTCTCCCGCCTGCCCTGATGGCCGACCCCGTCCGCATCGAAGACATCGCCAGCCACCCGCATTTCCGCCGGCTGGACACGCTGCGCCACGGCATCGCCGTGGACCTGCGCTACGCCACGGCCGACAACTTCGTCGGCCACCCCGTCTATGCCGGCATCGACTGCCACTGGCTGCGCCGCGAGGCCGCCGACGCGCTGGAACACGCTGCCGCCTGGCTGCACGCGCGCCGCCCTGGCTGGCGGCTGCTGGTGCTGGACGCGCTGCGCCCGCAGCGTGTGCAGCAGCGCCTGTGGGACGAGCTGCAGGGCACGCCGCTGACGATGTACCTGGCCCCGCCCGAGCGCGGCTCCATCCACAGCTTCGGCATGGCCGTGGACCTGACGCTGCTGGACCCGCAGGGCCGCGAGGTCGACATGGGCAGCGGCTTCGACGAGATGACGCTCACCTCCCACCCCGACCACGAGGCCGAGCACCTGGCGCTGGGCCTGCTGTCCGCGCAGCAGCTCACCGAGCGTGGCTGGCTGCGCGCGGCGATGCGCGAAGCCGGCTTTCACGGCATTGCCACCGAGTGGTGGCATTTCGACTACGGCGACCGCGTGGCGGTCAGGCGCGACCTGCCGCGGGTGCTGTGAGCAGCCGCTTCTCCATGAACACGCTCAGCGGGTCGTCCGCGTAGCCGCCGAACGGGCCGCAGCGCTCGAAGCCGCAGGCGGCGTACAGTCCCAGCGCCTCGGGCTGGTAAGGCCCCGTCTCCAGCCGCAGCACGGCACAGCCGCGCTGGCGAGCCTGCTGCTCCAGCAGCGTCACCAGCCGCTGCGCCACGCGCTGCCCCCGGGCCACCGGGCTGACGAACATGCGCTTGAGCTCGCCGCCGCCCTCCTCCAGCACGACAGCGCCGCAGCCCACCGCCTGCCCGCCCGCGTCGCGCGCGACGGCGAACAGCACATGCGGCTGCACCAGCACGCTCAGGTCCAGCGCGTAGCGGGCCTCGGGCGGGTACAGCGAGTCCTGGTAGGCGTCCAGCTCGGTGATGAGGGCGATGACGTCGGGCTGATCGGGCGATTCGAGGGCGATGTGCATGGGGTGACTATGCCCTGTGCTGCCGCGCCAGCCGGGCCGCCCACGCGGCCACCTGCGCGCGTAGCTCGGGCGGCTCCAGCGCCTGGGCCTCGGGCGCCAGCGACAGCACCAGCCGCGCCGCCTGGGCCACGCTTTCGATGGGCAGCCGCACGCGAGCCAGGCCCTGCGCGTCCACCGCCGCGGCGGCCACGGCCTGCGCCGCATAGCGGCCCTGCTCGGCCAGCCGGCGCCGGCCTTCGGCCGTGAGCTGCAGCGTCGCCACGCCCGGCCGCAGCTCGCGCTCGAAACGCTGCAGCGAGGCCTGCCACCACGTCGCCAGCTCGAAGTCATCGGGCCGCTCGAAGGTCTCATCGCCCACGGCCAGCGACTGCACGTTGGCGACCTTCAGCGTCATGGTGCGCGCGCCCGACCTGACGACGGCATACCAGGCGCCGCCCTTCAGCACCAGCCCGAGCGGCTGCGCGCGCCAGTGGCGCTCGCCCTTCCAGCTCAGGTAGACCAGCTCGACGACGTGGCACTCCAGCACCGCCTGCGCCAGCGCCGGCAGATGCGCGGCCGGCTCGCCGCCCTGGTACCAGTCCAGCGGGTCCACGTGCAGCCGCGCCTGCAGCCGGCCGGCCAGCGCGGCCGTGTCGCCTGGCAGCGCCGACTGCAGCTTCACGCGCAGCCGCTGCGACGCGCTGCCCAGCCCCAGCTCGCTGGCCGCGCCCGGCAGGCCCAGCAGCGGCAGCGCCTGCGCCTCGTCGCCCAGCAGGCCGTTGAGCCGCGTCGCGAATGCCCCCTCGCGCAGCCGGAAGCCACCGCCCCGCCCGCGCTCGGCATAGACCGGCACGCCGGCAGCCGACAGCTCGTCGATGTCGCGCAGGATGGTGCGCACCGACACCTCGAACTCGCGCGCCAGCGCCGGCGCCGTGACCTGCGGGCGCAGCTGCAGCAGGATCAGGATGGACAGCAGTCGGCTCGCTCGCATGGCGCCAGTGTGCCCAGAAAAACCTGACGCAGCCTGTCAGCTTTGAAGCCGCCGCCGAAGACGGCAAGCCGGTGCTCTACCGCAGCGTGTGGGACCGCATCACGCCCACGTCGTGCCGCTGGCAGCAGGGCGTGTCGCGCGATGGCGGCAAGACCTGGGCGCTGGACTGGGCCATGGACTGGACGCGTGTCGTGTGAGCCGGGCTAGTTCAATGCGATCAGACCGGCGACCAGCGCGACGTAGAAGACGAGCCCGATCAGCAGCAGCCCTGTTCGCGTGACGACCCGATGGCCGTCTCGCTTGAAGGAGAGCGCACCGGCCATGGCGTGCACTTTTGCTTCTTCGCCGCTCAGCAGCTCGCCTCGCCAGCGACCAACCGTGGCGAGGGAAACGACCACACGACCGGTAGAGATGAGCAGCAGTTCGACGAACAGCCACACCACAAAGCCGAGAAATTCATCCAAGCTTCGCTCTCCGTCAGTGATTCTTCAGCTCGAGTTCCAGCCGCTTCAGCACCGGCTCGATGCCCGCACCCAGGCTGATCTGCGGGTTGGAGTAGCCGTCCTTCTTGCCGGCTTCCTTCTCGCGCTGGTCGATGACGAGGCGCGCGGCGGCATGCGCCTCGGTGAAGGACCAGGTCTTGCGCAGTTCTTCGTCGTACATCGCGCGGCCGAAGAAGGTCAGCTCGGAGCGCTTGCCGCAGCCGTAGGACGTGTGCTCGGCGTCGGCCGCCGTCATCACCAGCGTGCCGTCGCCGGCCAGCGGCGCGATCCAGCTGCCCGAGTAGCAGGCCGACACCGAGATCACGCGCCAGCGCACACCGGCCTCGTCCAGCCAGCGCTTGAGCAGTTCGGGCGTCATCTCCTCGGTCTTCAGCGGCCAGGTGTCGGTGGCGAGCTTGCCGTCGGCGCCGCCGTGGGACGTGAGGTGCAGGAACAGCACGTCGCGGTCGCGGTTCATCACGGCGGCCAGGCGGGCGATGGTGGCCCGCAGGTTGGCCGGCGTGCCCCAGGGCAGCGTGTCGCTGGTGGCGCGGTTGGCCACCAGCTCCACCAGCCGGCCGTCGGCGCCGAAGCGCTCGCGCATCGTCCGCGCCACCACGGCGCTCTCGCGCATGAAGACGTCTTCCGACGCATTGGGCGCGTAGGTCGCCGCGTAGAGGTTGACGCGCCCCGACTGCGGCGGCCGCACCGCCTGCAAGGCGTCGTCCAGCAGGCGGGCCTGCCGGGCGATGCTGTCGTCGGTCAGCGGCAAGCCGGTCTCGGGCTCGGTATCCGCCGCGGCCTCGGCGCTGGCCGCGGGCGGCGTCCACCAGAACACCGGCGGCGCCAGCCAGCCGTTCAGCAGCAGCGGCACCGGCACCAGCAGCACCGCGGCCGCACACGCCAGCGCCGAACCGGCGGCCCGCCACAGCAGCACGAGCTGGGCCAGGCCCATCCAGCACAACGGCAGCAGCCAGACGGTCATCTGCAGGCCCAGCGCCCAGCTGTCGAACGGCCCCATGACGGCCTGCAGGGCCACGATCAAGCCGATGCTGATGGGCAGCATGACCAGCCCGGCGCTGGCCCCCAGCGCGAACAGCGTCGCCGCCGCGGCGACGGTGCCGGAGCGGGCCACCACCCAGCACAGCCAGGCGTTGATGGCGATGCCGGCCCAACCCGCCAGGAAGCCCCGCCAGACCAGCAGCGGCGCCCCCTCCATCAGCGCCCGCTGGGCGCCGAAGTTCAGCAGATAGCCGGCCACGACCAGCACGGCAACCGTCACCGGCCCGGCCGGCCGTGAGGGCCAGCACGGCGCACGGAATGCCAGCACTCGCGCGCCGTCACCCAACCAGGTGCGGACCGCGCCGCCCGCCGCGGCCATCACATCGCGCACATCGGGCGGCGCCCGAGGCGGCGCGGGCGGATGCGGCAGCTCCGGCACGGCGGCCGGCAACAGGGGTTCGTCAGACATGCCCGCACTATGCAGCCATGGCTCTGGGCGGCCGGGTGGCAAGAATCACCGCCCCGCCGGCGGGACAGGCCGCTCAGCCGACGCGGGCGAAGCGCGGCCGCTCGACGCCGTCGACGACCACCGTGCCGGTGAACATCGCGTGCGGCCGCACCCACCAGCCGCTGTCGTTGTACAGGGGCCGGTACACCACCACGGCCTCCAGCGTCTCGCTGTGGCGGGCGGTGGCGAGCACCTCGTACTCGCCGCCCTTGTAATGGCGGTAGCGGCCGGGGGCGATGGCGGGCAGCGGGGGCAGGTCGTCGTCACTCATCCGCGCATTGGACCAGCCCGCCGCAGGTTCAGGGCGGCAGGCGGCAGGCGCCGTCGGCACGGCTGGCGGCCGACTGCCGGCACAGCTCGCGCCACAGCCGCTGGACGAAGCCGCCGGCGCCCCCGGCGAACGCCGGCAGAGCCCCCACATGCAGGCGCCGGCGCTCGACGACGGGACCGAAGCGCTCGATCTGGCGGGCCAGCGCGGCGTCCTGGCGCAGCCGCTCGTCCAGGTAGTAGCTGTGCACCAGCAGCAGCGGCGTGCGCCCGGCCAGCAGCTTCTGCAGCGCGCTCTCGTGGTTGGGGGCGGGCTCCACCGGCCAGCCGCGCTCACGCGCCAGGGCCTCGGCACGGCTGCCTGCGGTGACGCCCACGCGCGCCTGCTGCGGCAGCGCGGGTGCCTCCTGCCCGGGCTCCTGCCGGGCCACGAGGCCGCGGCGCGAATACAGCGCGTAGTCCACCTGGCCCAGACTGAGGTCGAACTCACGGCGCGGGCCCGCCGGCGGCAGCACCAGCAACGCCGCCAGCGGCCCGCCCTCGCCCACGCCGGCCACCAGGTCCAGCTGGCCCGACTCGATCATGCTGCGCACGCGCCGCGCCGGCAGCCGCAGCAGCTCGGCGCGCTCCAGGCAGCCCAGGCGGCGCAGCGCTGCCCGCACCCAGTCGACCAGCAGGCCCGGCGGCGCCTCGAACTCGTCGCCCTGGCCGCGCAGGAAGGGTTCCGCCGGCGTGTCGGGGAAGGCGACGCGCAGGCGCTGGGGGCAGGTCTGCGCCTGGGCCGCAACGACGGCCCCCAGCGCCGCCAGGGCGCACACAATGCCGCGCAAGGTCGTCCACTTCACGCGGCCCAGTATGCGGTTGCCCCCTCATTCCCGATCCAGCATGACCGACATGAACCCGTCCCGCCGTCAACTACTGCACTTCGGCGCCGCCGCCTCGAGCCTGCTGGCCGCCACCGCGCCGGCACAGGGTGCCGGCGGGCCGCTGCGGGCGCACCGCCTGCGCCCAGGCGACACGATCGGCCTCGTCAGCCCCGCCAACGCCACCTTCGAGCGCGAGCCCTTGCGAATCGCCATCGAGTCGCTGCAGGCGCTGGGCTTCCAGGTCAAGCCGGGCCAGCACGTGGCCGCGCGGCGCGGGCCGTTCGCCGGCACCGACGCGCAGCGCGCCGCCGACGTCAACGCGATGTTCGCGGACAACGCGGTCGCCGGCATCCTGGCGCTGACCGGCGGCTCGGGCTGCAACCGCATCGTCGACCAGCTGGACTACGACCTCATCCGCCGCAAACCCAAGTTCTTCGGCGGCTTCAGCGACCTGACCAGCCTCGTCAACGCCATCCACCGCCGCACCGGCCTCGTCACCTTCCACAGCCCGGTGGCCGGCTCGGAGTGGAACGACTACTCGGTGCAGAGCTTCAAGGCGGTCGCGATGAACGCCGAGGCCGCCGTGCTGCGCAACCCGGTCGTCAAGGCCGTGGACGACGTCATCGTGCGCGACGAGCGCATCACGACGATCCGGCCGGGCAAGGCCCAGGGCCCGCTGGTGGGCGGCAACCTCACCGTGCTGGCCTCGCTGGCCGGCTCGGCCTACTTCCCCGACTGCCGCGGCGCCATCCTGTTCCTGGAAGACATCAACGAGTACATCTACCGCATCGACCGCTGCCTCTCCACGCTGCGGCTGGCCGGCGCGCTCTCGCCGCTGGCGGGCGTCGTGCTGGGCCGCTTCACCAAGTGCGAGCCGGGCGACGGCTACGGCAGCCTGACGCTGGACGAGGTGTTCGACGACTACTTCCTGCCGCTGAACATCCCCGTGTACCGCGGCGCGGCCATCGGCCACATCAAGCGCAAGCTGACCGTGCCGGTGGGCGCGCCGGCCGAGCTGGACGCCGACGCCGGCACGCTGCGGCTGCTGGCGCCCGCCGTGGCCTGAAGTGTTCAACGCCGCACAGCGCCGCTCGCAGCTCGCTTCACAAGGCGCGAACCCCGCGGCCACCACAGCGGCATGACACTGCGGGCGCCATGCCCGCCCTGTCCCGCCGCACACTGCTGATGACCACGCTCGCCCTGCCCGCCTGGCCGGCACAGGCCGGCACGCAAGACCTGGCCCGGCGCCTGGCCGCCCACTACCCCGGCAGCCCGCAGGCCTTCTACATCGACGCGCTGATCCTGTCGGCCCAGCGCCGCCTGCGGCCCGACGCCAGCCTGCCGCCGGCCAGCCGTGCCCGGCTGCTGGCGCGCCGCGACGCCGCGCCGGCGCTGGCCCCCGCCGCGTGGCCGCAGCGCGCCGGCTATGCCGCGCTGGCCGAGGCGGCCCGCCACGACGGCGACACCCGCGCCGGCGAGCTGGCGCTGCAGGCCCTGCGCGACGCCGTCGTCGACACCCCCGCCGGCCCGCAGTTCGCCGGCCTGCGGCCGTGGACGGACGACCTGTTCCTGTGCGGCCTGCTGGCTGACCGCGCGCTGCCACTGCTGCCCGCCACCGAGCAGCCGCGCGCCGCCGACGCGCTGGGCCGCACGCTGGCACCGCTGGCCGCGCGGCTGCAGCGCCCGGGCGGCCTGTTCGACCATGCCGACGGCGCGCCCATCGCCTGGGGCCGCGGCAACGGCTTTGCGGCGCTGGCGCTGGTGCAGGCGCTGGAGGGCGTGCTGCCGCCCGGCACCGCCGCCGGGCGGGACCTGCTCGCGCGACTGCAACACCAGCTGCACGCGCTGCTGCCGCTGCAGCGCCCCGACGGCCTGTGGCGCCAGGTGCTGGACGATGCCGACGCCTGGCCCGAGCTGACCGTCACGGCGATGGCGCTGACCGCGCTGGCCCGCGCACGACGGCACGGCTGGCTCAGCGGCAGCGGCGTGGACGACGCCATCGCCCGCGCGTGGGCCGGCGTGCAGGCCCGCGTGGGCGCCGACGGCGCCTTCCGCGACGTCTGCGACGGCACGCCCGCTGGTGCCGACCTCGCCTTCTACCTGGGACGCCCCGTCATCCACGGCCGCGACGACCGTGCCGCGGCCGTCGTCATGGGAGCGGCGCTGGCGCTCGAGACTTGACGCAGGCCGACGCGGGCAGCGCGTACGGCCTGAGCAGCTCGGCCGTGCGGCCGCTGTCGCACAGCCTCTGCAGCGCCTGCGCGAAGGCCTGCGCATCAGCCACCGTGACGCGCTCGCGGTTCAGGCCGAAGGCGTAGCCGAAGCTCTTCACGACGCCGGCCACGCGCAGCCCACCGAGCGCCTCGTCACGGATGAGCTGCTGCGCGACGGCCTCGTTGGCCAGCGCCAGGCCGCCCTCGCCATAGCGGCCGGCGGCGAGCTTGCGCAGCACGGTGAGGTTGTCGGCCTCGATCTCGGCGCGAGCGCCGGGCACGCCCTGGACGAGCGCGCGCAGCGCGTCCTCCGCGGCCGAGGGGCCGTAGACCCCCAGCGTGCGGCCGGCCAGCTGCCCGGCATCGCCGCTGAACTGCAGCGCATTGGCGCTGCGCGCGAACAGCACGTAGCGCGCATCGACGACCGGCGGCGACACATGGAACCGCGGCCGCGTGGCCGGCGGCGTGACGATGGCAAAGAGGCCGGGCACCTCGCCCGCCTGCGCGACGCGCAACGCGCGCCGCCACGGCAGGATCTCGACGCTGCAGTGCCACGCCAGCCGCGCGCAGGCGGCCTGCAGCACGTCCACCAGCGGCCCGGCGGCGCGGCCCTCGGCCACATGGCTGTAGGGCGGCAGCGCCTCGGTGACAAAGCGCATCTCGCGCGGCTGGGCCAGCACGGCCGCCGCGGACAGGCCCAGCGCCAGGGCTGCCATCGCTTTCATCTCGGCCCTCCTGCGGCCGAGGATAGGCCATCAGCGCTGCGCGGCCACCCAGTTGACGAGGGCGTCCAGCACCGGCCGCCCCTTGGCCGCGGCCTCGGGGTGGTTCAGCAGCGCAACGAACACCCAGGGCCGTCCCGACGCGTCCGGCACGAAGCCAGCCAGGCCCACCGCGTCGCGCAGCGTGCCGGTCTTGAGCCGCGCTCGGGCCGCGGCCGGGCCGTCCTTGAGCCGGCGCGACATCGTGCCGTCAACGCCAGCGATGGGCAGCGTGCCCAGCAGCTCGGGCGCCTGCTCGCCGCGCTGGCCCATGCGCAGCACGTCGGCCAGCTGGGCGGGGCTGATGCGTTCGGTGCGCGACAGGCCCGAGCCGTTGTCCAGCACCAGGCCGCGGTCATCGAGCTGGTGCGCGTTGAACCAGGCACGCACGGCGCGGTCGGCGGCGGCCAGCGTCGGCTCACCGGGCGATGCGGCCTGCGCGCCCAGCTGCAGGTAGACCAGGCGGCTGAGCGTGTTGTCGCTGCTCTTCATGACGCCGCGCAGCACCTCGGCCAGCGGCCGGCCGCGGTGCGTGGCCAGCACGACGGCGCCGGCCGGCGCGGCTGCCTCCACGTCACCGGCCGCGAGCGTGCCGCCCAGCTCGGCCCACAGCTGGCGCACGGCGCGCACGGTCAGCCACTGGCGGTCCACCAGCTGAAGCGCGACGCGCTGCTGGCAGCCGGCGGGGAAACCGCCCTGCAGCGCCAGCTGCCAGCCGTCGCCCGCGGGCTGAACGACGGCGGGCTGCCAGACCTCGTCCCAGTCCTTGCACAACCGCGGCGACGGCCGCATCGCGGATGCATCCAGGCCCAGACCGGGCAACGCCGGCACGCTGCGCACACGGGCGCCGCCGGGCGTGGCCTGCAGCTCCAGCGTCAGCAGGCCGCCGTTGAAATGCAGCGCGTCGGGGATGACGTTGTAGGGGAACTCGGGCGCGTCGTCGAACGGCGGCAGGCCGACGTCCAGCCGCGCCGGGTGGAACAGCGTGCGGTCGATGACCAGGCCGCCGCGGATGTCGCGCACGCCGCTCTCGCGCAGCTGGCGCAGCAGCCACCAAAGCGCCGGCCAGTCCAGGTCGGGGTCGGCGCCGCCACGCAGGATCAGCGGGCCGGGGATGACGCCATCGACCGGCGCGGTGGCGGCCAGCAGCTCGGTGCGGCCGCGGTGGTTGATGCCCAGGCGCTCCAGCGCGACGGTGGCCGTGACCAGCTTCATCGTCGAGCCGGGCGACATCGCGTCGTCGGCCCGGCGGCTGACGGCGGGCCGCGAGCCGTCCAGCGGCTGCAGCACATAGCCCAGGCTGTCGGCGGGCAGGCCGGCCTTGGCGAGCGCGGCCTGCACGGGGTCGGGCACGGGCGTCGTCGTCGCGCAGCCCGCCAGCAGCAGCGCGGCCGCGCACAGCCAGGCCCGCGTCACAGCACCCCCAGCCGGCGCGCGACGACGCGGGCCAGCGCCACGTCTTCCAGGCCGATGCCCACGCTCTTGTAGACGGCGATGTCCTGCGGGCCGCGCGGGCGCGGGGCGGCCAGCAGCTCGCCCAGCTCCGTCCAGCGCGCGGGCGGGCAGTTGACGAGGTCGCCCGCCTCCAGCTCGGCGGCGGTGCGCCATTCGACGGCGATGAGCGCCGCGCGCGCCAGCAGCGTGTCGTCCAGCTCGCGGGCCGCGCGGGTGCTGGAGCCGACCGCCGCGACAAAGACGCCGGGCTTGACGAGGCCGCCGTCGAACAGCGGCGTGGCCGAGCGCGTGGCGGTCACGAGGACATCGGCTTCGGCGGCGGCCGTGGCGGCGTCGACAACCTGCGCACCGAGTTCCGCAGCGAACGCATCGGCACCCGACCGCGCGCAGACGAGCACGCGCTCGAAGCGCCGCACCCGCACCAGCGCCTCGGCGTGCGCGCGCGCCTGGATGCCGGCGCCGAAGACGGCCAGCGTCTTCGCGTCGGGCAACGCGAGCAGGTCGGTGGCGACGGCCGTGGCCGCGGCCGTGCGCAGCCGCGTGAACTCGTTGGCCTCCAGCGTAGCCAGCGCTGCGCCGGTGGCGGCGGAGAACAGGCTGACGAGGAAGTGGTACCGGCCGTTGCGCGACGAGTAGACCTTGGTGCCCAGCACGGCCGGCAGGTCACCGTCGGCATCGAGGATGGCGCCCATCGCGCTGATGGCCAGCGATGCGCCATCCTGCGTGGCCGTGGCGCGGTGGCGAGCCAGCACCTGGGCGTGGCCGCGGCCATGCTGCAGAAAGGCCTCGCGCAGCGCCAGGCGGGCGGTGTCGGCGTCCAGCACGGTGGCGACCTGCGCTTCGGTGATGAGTTGCATGGCGGGCAATCGACGAACAGGAAAAAGGCCCCGGGCGGGGCCTTGCGAGAGGGGCCGGGCCAGCTTACTCCATGGTCCAGCGGGCGGAGATGCCCACGGTGCGGCCGCGCGGGTCGGCCACGCGCGGGTCCCAGCCGGTGCCGGCGGCGCTGTCGACGTTGTGCCAGGTGAACGGCGGCTGGATGTCGCCGATGTTGATCAGCGAGCCGGTCAGCGTGAGGCCCTTGATGCCGGTGAAGCTGCCCACGAGGTTGAACGTGCTGTAGGACGACACGCGGCGCGTGTACGGCTGGGCCGTCGTGTAGTTGGCGCCGCCGGCGGCCGTGGGGCCGCGGTTCTGGTCTTCGTAGCCGTCGCGGTAGTTGCCGGACAGGGTCACGTTCCACACGTCCGTGCGGTAGCCCAGGCTGAGGTTGAGCTTCAGCGGCACGTACAGCGTGGTGTTGCTCCACTTGCCGACGTACTCGATGAATGGCGCGTTGTCACGCGTCTGCTCCTTGTTGCTGAGCATGCGCGTGCCGGTCAGCGAGGCGGTCATGCGGCCCTGCAGCGCGTCGAACTGGTAGTTGGCGCCGAAGTCCACGCCCTTGGTCTTGCTGCCGGCGGAGTTCACCCAGCCGGCCTGCAGGTACTGCACGACGTTGGTGGCCGGATCGCGAACGAAGTTGTCCTTGTAGATGTCGTAGTTCGAGATCATCTCGGTGGTGCTGAGCTGGCGGATGCGGTCCGACAGCGTGACCTGCCAATAGTCGGCATAGGCCTGGAAGTTCGCATTCGGTGCGAACACGAGGCCGGCGCTGGCCTGGCGCGAGGTCTCGGGTTCCAGCAACGGGTTGCCGCCGGCGCGGTAGGGCAGGCTCAGGCGCGCGCATTGCGTGGGGTCGGTGGGGTTGGCCTGATCGGCGCACAGCACCGGGTCACGGAACTGGCCGGTCAGCTGCGACTCGACGACGCCCTGGCGCACCTGCTGCGGCGTCGGCGCGCGGAAGCCCGTGCTGGCCGAGGCGCGCACCAGCAGCGTGTCCAGCGGCTGGTACTTGAGGCCGATCTTGGGGTTGGTGGTGCCGCCGATGACCTGGTACTTGTCGTAGCGGGCCTGCAGCGTCACTTCCAGGTCCTTGATCGGGCGGGCCACCAGCTCGCCGAACACGGCGCCGATCTTGCGCGACAGCGACGGCGACGACGTGTTGCCCGGGCAGCCGTAGGTCAGCGTCTTGTTGTCGTAGGTGGCGAGCGTCGTGGCGGTGATGCTGTCCACGCACATGAAGCCGGTGGCGCCCGAGAACTCGTAGCTCTCCTGCCGCGCGCTGGCGCCCAGCGCGAACTCCAGCGGGCCGGCCAGGAACTCGCCGATCGGCCCGGAGATCGTCGCGTCGACCGTCTTGACGCTGGTCTTGCCGTCGTAGATCTTGCCGCGCATCTGCATGTCCTCGAAGGCCTGCTGCACGTCGGCCGTCTGCGTCTTGCCCGGCATGATGAACGGGTTGTACTTGCCGCTGGCCAGCAGGTCGACGAGCTTCTTCGTGTTGGGGAAGCCGTTGATCAGCGTGGCCGAACTCTTGGACTCGCCGTAGCCGGCGCCCACCGAGTAGTCCAGGCCCCAGATCGTGCCGTCCAGCGCCGTCTGCACGCGCAGGTTGTCGGTCTCGTTCTCGCGGATGCGCAGGCCCAGGTCGTTCAGGAAGTTGACGCGGTAGGCGATGGGCTTGGTGGGGTCGAACTGCGCGGCGTTCACGAGCGCGCGCATGTTCAGGTAGTAAGGGCTGGTGGTCTGCAGCAGCGTGTTGGACGTGGCCGTCACGCCGTTGACGGTAGCCGTCGTGTTGCCGGCGCTGATCTGGATGGGCGAGTACTCGCCGCGGTTCTTGACGGTGGAAGCCATGACCTCGACCGAGGCCTGGTGCTCGTCGTTGATCTTGAACGTGCCGCGCATCAGCCCGTTCACCGACTCCTGCGGCGACTTCAGCATGTAGTTGCGGCCGTAGTCGCGCGCGCAGCGGTAGCGGGAGTTGGCCTGCGTGTAGCCGAACAGGTCCCAGATCTGGATGTTGGGCGCCAGCGGCACCTGGTTAGGAATGGCCTCGCACTGGCCCTGGATGGCCAGCAGGTTGAGGTTGGTGTAGCGCGTCGCGTCGCCCGTGCCCACCGTCGTGCCGGCGGACGTGAGCGCCGTGTTGGCCTGGTTGATGATGTTGGCGTGGATGGCGCTGGAAGTGTCGGGCGTCAGCAGGCGGTCGGGCTGGTAGCCGGTGGCCCAGGGGCGCTCGGTGCCGCGCAGGATGTGGTTGTTGTCGACCGTCAGCGTGGCCATCACGTTGAAACGGTCGGTGGCCAGGTTGCCCCAGCCCACCGAGCCCGACAGCCGCGCCGTCTGGCCGCCGCCCGAGGCCTCGGGCATGAAGTAGCTGGCGCTCAGCGACGCGCCCTGGTAGCTGGTCTTGGTGATGAAGTTGATGACGCCGGCGATGGCGTCGGTGCCGTAGATGGCCGAGGCGCCGTCCTTCAGCGTCTCGACGCGCTCGATGGCGTCCATCGGGATGGTGTTCAGGTCCACCGCGCCGCCGCTCATGCCGTGCGTGGACACGCGGCGACCATTCAACAGCACCAGGGTGCCGGTGGGGCCCAGGCCGCGCAGGTTGGCGAAGTTGGCGCCGCCGAAGGTCTTCTCGCCGTCGCCGCCGAACACGGCGTTGTTGGTGACCTGATTGATGCTGCCGGCGTTGGCGGTCAGGTTGTCGACGATCTGGTCCACGCTGGTCAGGCCGAGCTGGCGGATCTGCGTGGCGGTGATGACCTCGATGGGCATGGACTTCTCGTCCGCCAGGCGCTTGATGCTGGAGCCGGTGATGGTGACCTTCTGCAGTTGCTGCTTGGCCGGTGCATCGGCACCAGTTTGGGCCGACAGGGCACCACTGAGGCACAGCAGCGCGGCGGCGCAGGCAATTCGGGTGGGTTTCATCGTTGTTCCTGTAAAGAAATTCGCTGTCGTCATGATTGCCGTAGCGGGGCCACGGCCACCAGAGGGCCGTGCCCGGGTCGTGGCTTCCTGGCAATCACGGTTTGGGCGCGAGGCATAACCTGCGCGAATGGACGGGGCCGGCATGCCCCGTTCTGGCGTCAGCCGCCGGCCTTCAGCAGGGCATGCACGGCCGCGCCGAGCGCCGGCAGCCGCCACGTCGTCGAGGCCTGCGGATGGGGCGCGTAGCGCGAGCCCAGGCTGGTGGTCACGGCGATCAGGTAGTGCAGCCCGCCGTCGTGCACGATGCCGGCGTCGCTGGCGTAATTCTGCGTGTTGCCGGTCTTGTGCGCGAAGTGTGTCGGGATGCCCGGCACCCAGCCGGGCAGCACGCGCAGCGACTCGCTGGACAGGATCTCGTGGCGCTGCTGCGCGTCCAGCGCGCGGCGCAGCACGGCGCGGCCGGCGGGGCTGACGAGCGGCGGCTGCGCGGGTGCGTCGGCGTCCAGCCGCCACATCAGCCGCAGCGCGTCCCAGGCCGTCATCTGGATCTGGCCCACGCCCGCGCCCGCGCCATTGCCCCAGCCGCCGTCGGGCTGCGTGTTCGCCAGGCGCAGGCCCGGCAGGCCGTGTTCGGCAAACAGGTCGTGCAGCTCGTTGTGCACCTCGCGGCCGCCCTCGCGACGGATGGCGCCGCGGTCATGCAGGTGCGCCACCAGCGCCGAGGTGGCCTCATTGCTGCTGACGGTGATCATGTCGAACAGCCAGTCCGCCACCGCGCGGGTGCCACCGCCGAAAGCGAGGGGCAGCGCCCAGTCGCTGCGGCCCTGGTCGACGAGGCGGGCCACGCCGACGGCCACCATCGTCTTCAGCAGCGATGCCGGGTAGGGCGAGACAAAGCGGGGGCCCTGGCCGAACCACGGTGGGAACGCGATGCGCGACCAGTCCGCACCGGGCAGCCACGCGAAGGAGTCGCCGGCCGCGTTACGCACATCGGCCTGGAAGGCGATGTTGTGGACGGTGCCGAACTCGCCGTCGAAGCGCGCCACCAGCCCCTGCGGATGCTCGCGCGAGAACAGCACGTTGGCGGCCACCGGCGCGGCGCCGCCGAACACGGCGACGGCCAGGTCGATGCTGGGCATGACGCCCAGCGGCGCCCCGCCCTGCAGCGCGTCGGCCGTCTGCTCGAAGCGCTGCGCCTGCACGGCGGCGCGCAGCGCCTGGGCGAGGTCGTCAGCGGTCACCGCGACAGGCCGTCCAGCGGCAGTGGGCTGGCGCGGCCCGACACCAGCTCGGCCACGATGTCCGCCGTCGCGAACGAGAACGTGAAGCCCAGCGCGCCATGGCCCACGTTGAGCCACAGGCCGGGCACGCCGCTGGCGCCCACGACCGGCGCGCCGCTGGGCGTGGCCGGGCGCAGGCCGGCCCAGGCCGTGGCGCGGTCGTAGTCGGCCGCGTGCGGGAAGGTGGCGCGCACCGAGCGCTGCAGCGACGCGAGCCGGCGCGGGTCCAGCGTCAGGTCGTCGCCGACGAGGTCCACCATGGCCGCCACGCGCAGGTCGGTGCCGATGCGGGCGTAGAGGATCTTCTTCTCGAAGTCGGTCACGCTGACCTCCGGCGCGCGGTGGCCCGGCCCGATGGGCGCCGTAAGGCTGTAGCCCTTGAGCGGGTACAGCGGCAGCGGCACGCCCACGGTGGCGGCCAGCGCGCGGCTGTGCAGGCCCGCGGCCAGCACGACGGCATCGGCCGTCACATCGCCGGCCGGGGTGCGCACGCCGAGCACGGCGCCGGCCCGGTCGGTCAGAAAGCTGTCGACCCGCGCGCCCAGCCGGCCGCGGAAGTGTTCGTGCGCGGCCAGCCGCTCATGCAGCGCGCCGCAGAAGGCGTGGCAGTCGGCCACCGCCTCGCCGGGCGTGAAGATGCCGCCGGCCAGCGTGGCCTCGGTGTCGGCCAGCGCCGGCTCCAGCGCCACGCAGTCGTCGTGCGACAGCGCCTGCTCCACGCCGCCGCTCGCGCGCGCCGCGACGCGGGCGAACTCGGTGGGCTGGCGGTAAACCACCAGCTTGCCCGGCGCGCGCAGCGCGATCACGTCGCCCAGCTGCGCCTCGTGGCACAGCCGCGCGAAGGCGTCCTGGCTGAAGGCGCCCAGCGCCAGCAGGCGCTCGGTCGCCAGCCGGTTGACCGGGCCGCGGCAGTTGCGCAGGAAGGCGGCCAGCCAAGACCACTGCGCCCGGTCGAACTCGGGCCTGAAGCGCAGCGGGCCGTCGGGGTCCAGCAGCCAGCGCAGCGCCTTCAGCGGCACGCCGGCATCGGCCAGCGGCGACACATAGCGGTAGCTCAGCTGGCCGCCGTTGGCGCGGCTGGCGCCCTGGGCCACGCCCGCCTCCTGCTCGACCAGCGTGACCGCATGGCCGCGCTGCAACAGCGCCCAGGCCGTCGTCAGGCCGACGACGCCGCCGCCGATCACCACGCAATGCTTCATCCTGACCCTGGGCTCTTGTACTGGCCGGCAGGGTAAGGACGCCGGGAAGCCGCTGCCAATGAAACCGGCAGCGGCGGCCATCACCCGGCGTTATGAGGTGCCCCCCGCCCGGCCTCGCCCCGCTGAACGCGGGCGAGGCCAGTCGGCCCCCCGAGGGGGCGGCGATGCTCGCGGCGTCAAGCCGCTCGCACATCGCCAGCGCGGGCCGGCTTGCGGGGTGGAGTCGGACACAAGCAGTCCCTGCGGACTGCTTGTGCCTACGGAACGCCATGGGCCTCCGGTCCATGGCAGGCCCGGCGCTCGGCCCGAATCTCGGCAGATTTAGGCGAGCACGGCGGCCATGGCCTCGGCGGTGGCCTCCACGTTGCGGGTGTTCAGCCCCGCCACGCACATGCGGCCCGAGCGCAGGATGTAGACGCCGAACTCGGTCTTCAGCCGCTCGGCCTGGTCGGCGGTCAGGCCGGTGTAGCTGAACATGCCGCGCTGCGTCAGGAAGTAGTTGAAGTCGCGGTTGGGCAGTTTGGCGGCCAGCACGCGGTACAGCTCCTGGCGCATGGACTGGATGCGGCCGCGCATCTCGGCCACCTCGGCCTCCCACATCGCGCGCAGCTTGGGATCGGTCAGCACCTTGGCGACGATCTGGCCGCCATGCATGGGCGGGTTGGAGTAGTTGCGGCGGATCATGAACTTCAGCTGGCCCAGCACGCGGGCGGCCTGGTCGGCGTCGGGGCAGACGACGCTGAGCGCACCGCAGCGCTCGCCGTACAGGCTCATGCTCTTGGAGAAGCTGTTGGCGATCAGGAAGCTCAGGCCCTCGTCGGCCAGCAGGCGCACGGCGAAGGCGTCTTCCTCGATGCCGTCGCCGTAGCCCTGGTAGGCCAGGTCCAGGAAGGGCAGCAGCTCACGTTCGCGGATGACGGGCACCAGCGCGCGCCACTGGTCGGCCGTCAGGTCCACACCGGTGGGGTTGTGGCAGCAGGCGTGCATCAGCACGATGCTGCGCTGCGGCAGCGTCTTGAAGAACGCCAGCAGCTCGTCGAAGCGCAGGCCACCGGTGGCGGGGTCGTAGTAGGGGTAGGTCTCGCAGACATGGCCCGAGCCCTCGAAGACGGCGCGGTGGTTGTCCCAGGTCGGGTCGGACAGGTAGACCTTGCTGTCGGGGAAGTAGCGCTTGAGCAGGTCGGCGCCCACCTTCAGGCCGCCGCTGGAGCCCACGCCCTGGATGGTGGCGATGCGGCCGGCGGCGATGGCCGGGTGGCCGGCGCCGAACAGCAGGCCCTGCACGGCGCTGCGGAAGTTGGCCGCGCCTTCCATCGGCAGGTAGGGGCGTGCACCGGCGGACTCGACGACGGCCAGCTCGGCGGCGCGCACCGACGGCAGCATGGGGATGCGGCCGTCGTTGTCGAAGTAGATGCCGATGGACAGGTTGATCTTGCCGGCGCGGGGGTCCTTCTGGAACGCCTCGTTCAGGCTCAGGATGGGATCGCCGGCGTAGGCGTCGACGTGCTGGAACATGGGGTGTCTCCTTGTGGAGGCGGGATTATCCGAGCAGGCTCTGAATGCGGCTGTCGGACGCGCCCGAGGGACGGCGCAGGCGGGTCGCTGGCCAGGCGCGACGACGACGTGGGCTCGCGCCCACGAGGAGAGGCCACGCCGCCAGCGGTTCGCCTGGGCCGGGCAGCGGGCGTGGCCGGCAGCCGAATTCAGAGCCAGAAAACCCAGCGCCCGTGCGGGTGGCTCCAGGCCAGCGGGCGCTCGGCGGCGCGACCGGCCTCGGCATGCCGCAGCGTCCACAACGTCAGCGACGACGGCGCCTCGCCCGCCGGCAGCACCGGCATCGGCGGCGGCGCGGCCCGCGCGCTCAAGGCCGGCAGGTCGCCGCAGATCCAGGCCAGCCCGTGGCTCAGCGCCAGCCGGTCGACGGTGGCGCGCAGCCGCGCGAGGTCGGCCGCGTTCAGGTAGTACAGCACCCAGCTCGTCAGCAGCACCGGCTGCACGCCGGCCGGCAGGCCCCGCAGCCACGGCTCGATGGCAGCGATGCAGTCCTCGGCCTGCGTCAGCGTCACGGGCAGGTCGGCCAGTTGCGCGGCTGCGCCGGCCAGCCGCTCGCGGCGGCGCGCATCGTGCGGCCACAGGCAGGCCTGCAGCCAGCGCAGGCGGGCCGGGTCGGTGACATCCACGGGCGCCGGGTCCAGCCCGTGGCGCAGCGCAAGGCGCCAGCCGGCCTCGGCCGGCGGCGGCGCCGCGCCCAGCCAGCGTGACTCGACCGCCACCGACGCACCGCCGCGTTCATGCCAGGCGCCATCGTCCGTGCGCCAGCGCAGCCGGTAGCGGTCCACGCCGAGGTTGAGCCCTGCGCTGCAGCCGAAGTCCAGCAGCGCGAGATGGCGCGCCCCGGTCGCCTGCGCCGCCGTCCCCAGTGCCGGCCAGATCACCGCGCAGCGGCCGATCTCGTTGGTCTGCGTCGCCCCGTGGCGCAGGTGTTGCACCAGCGCGGGCCATTCCCGGTCGAGGCAGGCCCGCAGCGCGGCGGCCAGGCCCGCATCGGGCTCGCGCTCGCCGCCGGCGCTGGGGTAGTAGCTCGCCAGCTCGGGCGCGGCGCCAGCCAGCACGCGCTCGTGCAGCGCCGCCAGCAGCAGGTTGGCCTTGCGCTGCTCGGGCGGCGCCTCGGCCAGCAGCGCCAGCGCGCGGTCGTCGTCCGCGGCCACGGCGCACAGCGCGATGTAGAGCGGTTCCTGGCTGCATTCCTCGGCACCAAAGCGGCGCAGCAGCGTCTGAAGAGCGTCAAGGTCCATGCGGCCAGCATAGGCAGCCAAGCACAGGGCTTGTGTCGGCCAGCCGACAATGCGCCATGCCCGACGACGACGCGCTGTGGCGGGTGTTCGCCGCCAATTTCCCCGGCCTGACGCTGCCCGCCGGCTTGGCCGCGCAGTTGCCGGCGCTGGTGCCATGTCGACGCCTGGGCGACGGGCGGAGCCTGTTCATGCAGGGCCAGCGCCCCGCTGCGTTCTACGCGGTGGCCGCCGGCGAGATCGAGACGCGCTTCACCGGCGCCGATGGCGGCGTGTCGGTCATCGAGAACGTCGCGCCGCCGCGGCTGTTCGGGCTTGCAGCGTTCGCGGCGGGGCAGCCGGCGGAGTACGAGGCCGTCGCCCGCGGCCCCACCGAGGTGCTGGTGTTCGGCCGCGTGCCGTACACGCGGCTGATGGACGAGGCGCCCGGCTTCGCCCGCGCGCTGCTGGCGGAGTTCGCGCGGCGCTACGACGGCACGCTGCGACTGCTGCAGGCGGCCCGCCACCAGAGCGCGGCCGAACGCTTCGCACTGGCCCTGGCCCAGCTTGCGCGAGAGCGCGGCAGGCCGGAGCACGACGGCTGGGTGAGCGTGGCCGCCACGCAGACCGAGCTGGCCCAACTGGCCCATGTGTCGCGGCAGACGGCCAACGAGCTGCTGGCGGCCGCCGAAGCCGCAGGCCGCGTGCAGCGCGGGCGGGGCCGCTGGCGGTGGCGGAGTACGGCGTGAGCCGGCGTTGCCATCGGGCAGACCGGGACACGGGCCGCATCGTCGCGGCAGCACCGGCGGGCGCAGCGGCGATCGTTCAAAGCCGTTGACCGTCGGGGTCTGGCGCCCGACCTGGGCGCCAGGTTCAGGGCTCACGGCGCGCCTCGGCCAGGCCCGCGTCGCCACCTCGCACGACGCGCAAGCTCCGATTGACAGCGCTTTCATGGCCTGCTCCTGCACTGCTGGCGACGCCTGGCGAGCGGTCCACACCGTCAAGACGGGAATGCAACCAGAAATGACAACGCTGTACACACGCCAACCGAGACGGCTCTACTCGCGCCCCAGGCAGCACTGAACCCTGCCGCCAACGCCCCGAGGAGACACCCATGCATACACTTGCAACCCAGGCCCGCCGGGCCGTCGCCGCGCTGTTGGGCGGCCTGCTGCTGGCCCAGGCCGGCCTCGCCCTGGCCGATGTGAGCCCGCTCTCCGTCAGCGGCAACAAGATCCTGGCCGGCGGCCAGCCCGCCAGCTTCGCCGGCAACAGCCTGTTCTGGAGCAACACCGGCTGGGGCGGCGAGAAGTACTACAACGCCAGCGCCGTCGCCTGGCTCAAGAACGACTGGAAGTCCCGCATCGTGCGCGTGGCCATGGGCGTGGACGAAGGCGGCGGCTACCTCCAGGACGCGGCGGGCAACAAGGCGCGCGTCAAGGCCGTGGTGGACGCCGCCATTGCCAACGACCTGTACGTCATCATCGACTGGCACAGCCACCACGCCGAGGACTACCGCACCCAGGCCGTGGCCTTCTTCGAGGAGATGGCCCGCACCTACGGCCGCAGCAACCACGTCATCTATGAGGTCTACAACGAGCCGCTTGGCGTGTCCTGGAGCGGCACCATCAAGCCCTATGCGCAGGCCGTGATCAACGCCATACGCGCCATCGACCCCGACAACCTCATCATCGTCGGCACGCCCAACTGGTCACAGGACGTGGACGTCGCGTCGCGTGACCCCCTGCAGGGCACCAACATCGCCTACACGCTGCACTTCTATGCAGGCACGCACGGCCAGGGCCTGCGCGACAAGGCGCAGACGGCGCTGAACAACGGAATCCCGCTTTTCGTCACCGAATGGGGCTCGGTCAGCGCCAGCGGCGATGGTGCCGTGGCCGAGGCCGAGACGGCGGCCTGGATGGACTTCCTGAAGACCCGCGGCATCAGCCACGCCAACTGGGCGCTGAACGACAAGTCCGAGGGCGCCTCATCGCTCGTGTCGGGCGCCTCCGCCCAGGGCGGCTGGACCGCCGGGCAGCTGACCCGCTCGGGAACCTTGGCCAAACAGATCATCAGCGGCTGGGGCGGCGCCCCCACGCCGGGCTGCAGTCGCGCCGCGCTGCCCGCCCGTGTGCAGGCCGAGGCCTACTGCAACATGGCCGGCATCCAGGTCGAGCCCACCACCGACGCCGACGGCGGCAGCAATGTCGGCTACATCGACGCCGGCGACTGGATGACCTACGACATCAACGTGCCCACCGCGGGCAGCTACGCCGTGAAGTACCGCGTCGCCAGCGTGCCGGGCGGCGGCGTCATCCAGCTGGAGCGGGCTGGTGGCGGCAGCGTGTTCGGCACCGTGAACGTGCCCGCCACCGGCGGCTGGCAGAACTGGACGACGGTGCAGCACACCGTCACCCTGCCCGCTGGCACCCAGACGCTGGCCATCCTGGCCAAGACGGGTGGCTTCAACGTGAACTGGCTGGACCTCAGCCCTGCCGGCGGCCCCACCCCGGCAGGCATCACCGTCCAGGCCGAGAGCTTCGATGCGCAATCCGGCGTGCAGACCGAAGCCACCACCGACACGGGCGGCGGCCTGAACGTGGGCTACCTGGACGCGGGCGACTGGCTGTCCTACCCCGCCATCACCCTGGCCGCCGGCGGCACCTACCTGGTTGAGTACCGCGTGGCCAGCCTGAACGGCGGCGGCAACCTGCAGCTGGAGGAAGCCGGCGGCAGCATGGTGTACGGCGCGCTGAACGTGCCGTCCACCGGCGGCTGGCAGAACTGGACGACGATCTCCCACACCGTCACGCTGCCCGCGGGCAACCGCAAGTTCGGCATCGCGGTGCGAAATGGCGGCTGGAACCTGAACTGGCTGCGCGTGACGAAGACGCCCTGACGGGACCGCTTGAAAGCGAAGGCGGCCAGGGCTGCCGCGTGCACACCCGTCAACGCGCGCACGATGCTGGCCCCTTCACCGGGAACGACGCCAAGCGCCACCCGTTGCCGGGCTCAGAGGGTGAGAGTTGTTCAGCCGCGCCCGAAAGGCGTGTCAAAACACCTTCGAACCAGGCACAAAGCGCAGGCTTGACTCGGGCGACGCCGAGCAAATGCGACGACGGGCGGTTTATTTGGGCGTGCAAGGCGGGTGGGGATGAAAGGCTCTCACCCCCTCAAGCCTTCAGCGCCGCCTCGATGTCGCCGCGCAGCTTCTCCGGCGCGTCATTCGGTGCATAGCGCTTGATGACCTGGCCGTCGCGGCCGACGAGGAACTTCGTGAAGTTCCACTTGATGGCCTCGGTGCCCAGGAAACCGGGCTTCTCGCTCTTCAGGAACTTCCACAGCGGATGGGCCTCGCTGCCGTTGACCTTGATCTTGGCCATCATCGGGAAGCTGACACCGTAGTTGAGCTCACAGAAGCTGGCGATCTGGTCGTTGCTGCCGGGGTCCTGGCCGCCGAACTCGTTGCTGGGGAAGCCGATGATGACCAGGCCCTTCGGCCCGTAGTCCTGCCACAGCTGCTCCAGCCCCTTGAACTGCGGCGTGAAGCCGCATTCGCTGGCCGTGTTGACGATGAGCAGCACCTTGCCGCGCTGGGAGGACAGCGCCGCGGGCTCGCCGCGGATGGAGGTGGCCTGGAAGTCGAAGACGCTCTCGGTCATGAACAAGCCTCCCTAGAAGAAGGCCCCCATGCTACCCGCGGCTGCCATCGAGGGTTTGTAGCATGGCGCCCGCCGCGCGGCTGGCCTTCCAATCGCGCGAACTTCGGAGCCGCCCTCTGGGTTGGCCCGGCCCACAACTAGCCCCCCGGAACTCGCCCATGTTCATGGATCACCTGGCTTGCTTCACCCCCGCCGATCTGGCCGGACGCACCCCGCCCGACCTGGCCGCGTTCCGCTGGAGGCTGCTGGCTCAGGGTGACTCCTGGTTCTCGAACTCGCGCGACAAGCTCAACGCCCACGCCAATCTGCTGCAGGAGCTGGTGTTCCGGGGCCAGACCGCCGCCGTCAACTGCGCCGGCACGGGCAACGCGCTGTCGCACATGGTGGACCTGGAGTCCAGCGCCGATTTCGTCGGGCTGCTCAGCGGCCCCGATGCGCCGGTGTGGGACGGCGTGCTGCTGTCCATGGGCGGCAATGACCTGATCGCCGCCGCGCGCACGCCGGCACACGACGCCGCCGGCGCGCCCATCCCGCTGGAGCTGCGGCTGATGCGCCGCCAGACCGAATGGGGCCCGCCGTCGGCCGGCGTCGCGCGCTACTTCTCGGAGCCCGGCTGGGCCACCTACGCCGAGTACCTGCGCGCCAACGTCAAGCACCTGCTGAGCCTGCGCGACCAGGGCCCCTCGGCCGGCAAGCCCGTCTTCATGCACTGCTACGCGGTGCCCATGCCGCGCCCGGCCGGCGCCGAGAGCAATGACGACCTGGGCGCCGCCAGCGGCCCCTGGCTGTACCCGGCCATGAAGGCCTATGGCGTGCCCGCGGCCGACTGGGCGGCGGTGAGCCGGCTGATGGTGTTCCACCTGGCGCAGCTGCTCAAGGGCATGGCCGCCGACAAGGAAGGCTTCCCCGGCCTGTTCGTGTTCGACTCGACCACCGTGCCGCTGGCACTGGCCGCGCCCGGCTCGACGGGCATCAGCGGCGACTGGCACAACGAGATCCACCTCAACCACAGCGGCTGCTTCAAGATCGCCCGCGCGTGGAGCGAACACATCGAGATGGTGCTGGAGGGCAAGCACCTGATCCCGGTGCCCACGGGGCGCAAGGGCCGCCTGAAATAGGCCCACCCCCTACGCGCTTCGCGCGCCCCCTCAAGGGGGCACTGCCAGTGGCCCGGCAAAGCCGGTTCCACGGCAGTCGCGCGAGGAGCGGCCTGGCTGCGCCGGCCTAGCGGTCGACTGGCTTGAGATCGTCGCTGCGCGCCAGGTCCAGCAGGTGCTCGACCTCTTCCTTGTGCTCGACGAGGTTGCGCTGGTGCCAGCGCCTGATCCACCACATCGTGCCGGCCACGACGACACCGAAGATGGTGATGGCGCCGAAGGCCGACAGGCCGAAGCGCGTCATGGCCGTGTAGAACGCGCCCAGACCCAGGATGCAGGCCTGTTCGTTGAAGTTCTGCACCGCGATGCTGCGGCCGGCGCCCATCAGGTTGTGGCCGCGGTGCTGCAGCAGCGCGTTCATCGGCACGACGAGGTAGCCGCCGATGCCGCCCAGCAGGATCAGGAACGGCGCCGCCACCCAGACGTTGCCGATCAGGTTCATGAAGATGACCAGCAGCCCCATCGCGATGCCCAGCGGGATGACGGTGGTGGCGCGGTCCAGCCGGCAGTACATCGACGCGACGACGGCGCCCACCGCCGTGCCGATGGCCACCACGCCCACCAGCGACGACGCCTGCTGCGTGCCATAGCCCAGCGCCGCGGCGGCCCAAGCCAGCACGATGTAGCGCAGGTTGCCGCTGACACCCCAGAACAGCGTCGTCGTGGCCAGCGAGATCTGGCCCAGCTTGTCCTGCCACAGGCGGCTGTTGCAGCTGGAGAAATCGCGCACCAGGCCCACCAGGCTGTGCGCGATGGGCTGCAGCGGCGCCTCGGTGCGCGGGATGCGCAGGTTGAACAGCGCCGCCAGCACGTACAGGCCCACCAGGCTGGCGATGGCCGCCTCGGGGCCGGTGTCGATGCCGGTGTCGATCAGCGGCAGGTCGAAGCCCAGCAGCATGTGCGAGACGCGGTCGCCGATCAGCTGCCCGCCCAGCAGCACGCCCAGGATGATGGACGCGATGGTCAGGCCCTCGATCCAGCCGTTGGCCTTGACCAGCTGCGACGGCGGCAGCAGTTCGGTCAAGATGCCGTACTTGGCTGGCGAGTAGGCCGCCGCGCCCAGCCCGACGATGGCGTAGGCCATCAGCGGGTGGGTGCCGAACAGCATCATCAGGCAGCCCACCACCTTGATGCTGTTCGAATAGAACATCACCTTGCCCTTGGGCACCGCGTCGGCGAACGCACCGACGAAGGGCGCCAGCACGACGTAGAACAGCGCAAACATGGGCACCAGCGCGGCGCGCTGCCACTCGGCGGCACCGGACGAACGCAGCAGTTCGACCGCGGCGACGAAGAGCGCGTTATCAGCCAGCGAGCTGAAGAACTGCGCCGACATGATGGTGTAGAAGCCGCGTTTCATTGACCGAAGTTCGATCCTGACTAGGGAGTCGTGAGCTGTAGAGGCCGACAAAGAACGGGCGGCGCGGGTTTATAGCACGCAGCCTGCGGCCCCTTCCCGCACCAATCTCGCGCGCAGAATGTCGGCTCCCATGATGCCCCCGCCCTGCTTCCAGCCGCCCTGCCCCACGAAGGCACCCCGGTGGCGCAGGGCGCCGAACGCGCACTGATATGCCCCGCCCCATCGAAGCCCTCGTCCACACCGACGCCCTCGCCCACAACCTTGCCCGCGCCCGCGCGCAGGCGCCCAACGCCCGGGTCTGGGCGGTCGTGAAGGCCAATGCCTACGGCCACGGCATCGAGCGCGCGTTCGACGGCCTGCGCGCCGCCGACGGCTTCGCGCTGCTGGACCTGGAGGAAGCCCAGCGGCTGCGCGCACTGGACTGGCGCGGCCCCATCCTGCTGCTGGAAGGCGTGTTCGAGCCGCGCGACCTGGAGCTGTGCTCGCGGCTGAAGCTGTGGCACGCGGTGCACTGCGAGCAGCAGATCGACTGGCTGGCCATGCACAAGACACACGAGCCGCACCGCGTGTTCCTGAAGCTGAACTCGGGCATGAACCGGCTGGGCTTCACGCCGGCCGCGTTCCGCGCCGCCTACGCGCGGCTGGACGCGCTGCCGCAGGTCGACGAGATCGGGCTGATGACGCATTTCTCCGACGCCGACAGCTTGCGGCAAGGTCAGGACGGCATCGCCCACCAGCTGGCCGCCTTCGACACGGCCACCGACGGCCTGGCCGGCGAGCGTACCGTCGCCAACAGCGCCGCCACGCTGCGCCATGCCGGCCGCACGGCCAGCGACTGGGTGCGCGCCGGCATCATGAGCTACGGCGGCGTGCCCGACTTCCCCGAGCACGACGCCGCGCACTGGGACCTGCGGCCGGCGATGACGCTGCGCTCCAAGGTCATCGGCGTGCAGCAGCTGCAGCCCGGCGACACGGTGGGCTATGGCAGCGCCTTCACGGCGGAGCAGGCCACGCGCGTGGGCATCGTCGCCTGCGGCTATGCCGACGGCTATCCGCGGCACGCCCCCACCGGCACGCCCATCCTCGTGGACGGCCACCGCACCCGCACGCTGGGCCGCGTGTCCATGGACATGCTGGCCGTGGACCTGACGGCGCTGCCCGCCAGCGGCTGGGGCAGCGAGGTGACGCTGTGGGGCGAGGGCCCGCGCCAGTCGCGTCTGCCCATCGACGAGGTCGCGCAGGCCGCCGGCACCATCGGCTACGAGCTGATGTGCGCCGTGGCCCCGCGCGTGCCCATCCGCAGTGCCTGACCTCCGCTGGACGCCGCGGCCGGACGAGCTGCAGTTCGACGCCATACGCGCGAGCGGCCCGGGCGGGCAGAACATCAACAAGGTCAGCAACGCCGTCCACCTGCGCTTCGACATCCGCGCCTCCAGCCTGCCCGAGGCGGTGAAGGCGCGCCTGCTGGGCTGGGCCGATCAGCGCATCACGGCCGACGGTGTGGTCGTCATCAAGGCGCAGGACTCGCGCAGCCTGGAACGCAACCGCGCCGACGCCGTGGCCCGCCTCATCGAGCTGGTGCAGGCCGCCGCGCACGTGCCCAAGGCGCGGCGGGCGACCAAGCCGACCTACGGCTCGCAGCAACGCCGGCTGGAGGGCAAGTCCAAGCGCAGCGACGTGAAGGCCGGGCGGCGCAGCAAGGCGGATTTCTAGGCCGCGCGCGCCCGGCGGCTGAACAGCAGCGGCAACGCCAGCAGATAGATCGCGGCGGCGGCAACCCACACACAGCCCGGCCACGAAGCTTGCGTCGCCGAGAACCCGGCCGTCACGACCAGCGGCCCGGCAATGCCGAACAGGCTCGTGAGGCTGGCCAGCGTGCCCTGCAGTTCGCCCTGGTGCTGCTCGTCCACCTGCCGCGCCAGCAGGGCTTGCAGCGCCGGCAGCGCGAGGCCGCCGATGGCGAACAACGGCAGCAGCGCGAACGGCACCCAGCCGGCCACGGCGATGCCCATGCCGACGAAGCCGAGACCATCGGCCGCCATGCCGGCCAGCAGCGCGCGCTGCTCGCCGAGCTTCTCCACCATCGGCCCGGTGACGAAGGCCTGCGAGATGGCATGCAGCCCGCCGTAGCAGGCCAGCGACAGGCCGGCCACCCAGGCCGTCCAGCCGTAGCGGTCCTGACCATAAAGAATCCACAACGACCCCGGCACCTGCGACACCAGCGCGACGACGGCGAACACGCCCACCAGCGGCAGCAGCGGCGGCCGGCCCTGCAGGCGGTGCAGCGCCGAGAACGCGTTGAACTTGGCCAGGGCCAGCCGCGGCGTGCGGTGCTGGTTGGACTCGGGCAGCGCGAACCAGGCCAGCGCGAGGTTGAGCGCATTCATCACCGCCGCCGCCACGAACGGCGCGCGCAGCGACCACTCGCCGAACGCGCCGCCGATGAGCGGCCCGACAACGAAGCCCAGCCCCATGGCCGCGCCCATCTGGCCGAAGCGCCCGGCGCGGTCAGCCTCGGGCGTGATGTCGGTGAGATAGGCCGTGCCCACGGCCATGCTGGCGCCGGTGATGCCCGACAGCACCCGGCCCACGTACAGCCAGGCCATGCTGGGCGCGCAGGCCATCAGCAGGTAGTCGGCCGCGGCGCCGGCCAGCGACACCAGCAGCACGGGGCGGCGGCCGAAGCGGTCGCTCAACGCGCCCAGCACCGGCGAGAACAGGAACTGCATCGCCGCGTAGACGGCCAGCAGCGCGCCGTAGTGATGGCTGGTGGCATCGGCGCCGGCCAGCTCGCGCAGCAGGCCCGGCAGGATGGGGAAGATCAGGCTCATGCCCACCGCGTCCAGCAGCAGCGTCATGAGGATGACGGTCAAGGCTCGGTTCAAAACAGTCTCTCTATCGTCGATAGGGAAGATTGTGCCCGAGGTTCTCTATCATTGCTAGAGATGACCACGCCCACCCCACGACTGAACCGCGACGACGTGCTGCGCGCCGCCCTCGAACTGCTGAACGAGGTGGGCATCGACGCGCTCAGCACCCGCCGCCTGGCGGACAAGCTGGGCGTGCAGTCGCCCACGCTGTACTGGCACTTCAAGAGCAAGGCCGCGCTGCTGGACGCGATGACCGAGGCCATCGTGCTGGCGCACCACACCCACGCCCAGCCCGCGCCGGGCCAGCCGTGGCAGGACTGGCTGACGGCCGACGGCCGGGGCTTCCGGCGCGCGCTGCTGTCTTACCGCGACGGTGCGCGGCTGCACGCCGGCACGCGGCCGGGCGACACGGAGCGCGCGTCCATCGAGGCGCGCCTGCGCCTGCTGTGCGACGCCGGCTTCGAGCCCGCCGCGGCCACGCTGCTGATGATGTCCGTCGGGCGCTTCGTCGTCGGCTGGGTGCTGGAGGAGCAGTCGCTGCTGCAGCCCAACCCGCCGGCGTCGTCCCGCCTGCCCGGGCCGGACGCCGCGCGCTACCCGCTGCTGGCCACCGGCTGGGCGGCCACCGTGGGCGGCGACGCCGACGCGGTGTTCGACGCCGCGCTGCGCCTGCTCATCAACGGGGCGACGCCGGCCGCGTCGCCACCCACAGGCTGACCAGGCACAACGCCATGCCGCCCACGGCCAGCGGCGTGACCTGCCAGCCCTCGAACACCGCCGAGATCACCAGCGCGATGACGGGAATCACCACGCCCGTCAGCGCCGCATGCGCCGGGCCGCGCGCCTGGGCCAGCTTGAAATACAGCACGAAGGCGATGACCGAGCCCGCCACCGCCAGGTAGGCCAGGCTCAGCACGTAGGGCCAGCGCAGGTCGAAATGCAGGCCCTGCCCACTGACGACCGACACGCCGAGCAGGAACACCGCGCCATAGCCCATGCTCCAGGCCAGCACCGGCACCAGCGGCAGGCCGCGCTTGGTGAGCGTCAGCGTCAGCACGTTGCCGATGCAGGCCACCAGCACGGCGAACAGGCCCAGCCCCAGGCCCAGCGCGGCGGTGGGCCGCGCGCCGGTGGCGGCGATCTCGGGCCAGAAGATCAGCACAACACCCAGCACGCCGCCGCTGGCCGAGGCCAGGAAGCGCCGCGTCACCGGCTGGCCGAAGAACACGCGGCCCGACAGCGCGTTGCCGTAGACCATCAGGCAGAACAGCACCGCCACCAGGCCCGACGGGATGTGCCGCTCGGCCTGGTAGACCGACAGATAGTTGCCGCTGTATTGCACGATGCCGGTGGCGAGCATCAGCAGGTGTGCGCTGCGCGGCAGCCGCAGCGACTGGCCCTGCCAACGCGCCAGCGCCGCCAGCAGCAGCGCGGCCAGCCCGAAGCGCCAGGCCACCGAGTTGAAGACCGGCACGCCGGAGTCGAGCTGGTACAGGATGACGTGCCAGGTGCTGGCCCAAATCAGCGTGGGGCCCCAGAACAGCCAGCGGCTGGGCGATGCAGTGGACATGGAAGCGACCAAGAAAAACGCCGCGGACCAGCCGCGGCGTGCGGTGACGGTGGAGAGGATCAGGTGTGGCGTTTGAAGCTGGCCAGCAGCACGCCGGCCACGACGAACAGCGAGCCGAACACGCGGTTCATGACCTTGATGTGGTGGGCGCTCTTCAGCGCGGCCAGCACGCGGGCCGCCAGCGCGGTGTAGCCGCCCATCACCACCAGATCGGTGAAGCCCAGCGTGGCGGCGATCACCAGGTACTGCGGACCCATGGGCGCATGCAGGTCCAGGAACTGCGGCACGACGGCCAGCAGGAAGACCGTGCCCTTGGGATTCACCGCGTTGATGCCCCAGCCGCGCAGCACCAGCTGGCGGCGCGTGACCTGCACGGCGCCGTCGTCCGCCGCCACCAGCGGCCGGGCCGGCGCGCGCCACTGCTGCACGCCGAGGTAGATCAGGTACGCCACGCCGGCCCACTTGATGACGGCGAACGCGGTCTCGGACGCGGCGATCAGCGCGCCCAGGCCGGCGCTGACGAACAGCACCTGGGTCAGGATGCCCAGGATGAGCCCGAAGGTCATGAAGTAGCCGCGCTTGAAGCCATGGCTCAGGCCGGCGCTCATGGCCGCCACGGCGCCGGCGCCGGGCGACAGGCTGATCGCCCAGCAGGCGGCGAAGAGGGTCAACCAGGTGGCGAATTCCATGAGGGGCTCCGGCGTGGACGGCAAAGCGGGCCAGTGTGCCCCAGCGCGGGTGGCGGCGCCGGTCGTCATGCCAAGGCCTCACGCCAGAATGGCCGCATGCGACGCGACGCCCCACCCTCCGTGCAACGCCAGATCCTCGGCACCCGCCGCTGGCTGCAGGCGCACCGCTGGCTGCGCCTGCACGTGGGCCTGATCGCGCTGTGCTGCCTGGGCTGCCTGTGGCTGAGCGGCGCACTGCTGCGCCATGCCGGCGTGGATACGCTGTCGCTGCGCTTCGGGCTGAGCCTGGCGGTCAGCTACGCCGCCTACCTGGGCCTGCTGCGGCTGTGGGCGGCCTACCTGCTGAGCCGCGAGGAGGCCGACGTTGCCGACGCGGCCGAGATTGCCTGGGACGCGGCCGACGCCGGCAGCAGCGCCGGCGGCCACGCGCTCGACGCGCTGGAGCTGGCCTCTGACGCCGACGAGGGCGCGCTGTTGCTGCTGCCCATCGCCGCCGTCATCGCGATGGTGCTGGCGCTGGCGGCGCTGCTGGGCACCGGCGTCACGCTGCTGTTCGGCGTGGAGGTGTTGATGGCGGTGTCGGTGGAAGTGGCGCTGGCGGCGTTTGCGGCCGGGCTGGCCTGGCGGCACCAGCGCCAGTTCGACCGCGGCGGCTGGCTGCGCTGCGCGCTGCGGCACACCTGGGCCGGCGCGCTGGCCTTCCTCGTCGCGGGCGTGGGCCTGGGCGCGGCGCTGGACCGCTGGATGCCCGAGGCACAGTCGCTGCCGCATGCCGTAAAGCTCTGGCGCTCGCACTGACAATGGCCGCATGGCCACCAGCAAAAGCATCTACACCTGCACCGAGTGCGGCGGCACCAACGCCAAATGGCTGGGCAAATGCCCGCACTGCGGCGCCTGGAACACGCTGACCGAGACCGCCGCCGAAGCCCAGGGCGGCGCCAAGAACCGCTACCAGTCGCTGGCCAAGAGCCAGCCGGTGGCCACGCTCAGCGAGATCGAGGCCAGCGACTATGACCGCACGCCCACAGGCCAGGAGGAACTGGACCGCGTGCTGGGCGGCGGCATCGTGGCCGGCGGCGTCGTCCTGATCGGCGGCGACCCGGGCATCGGCAAGTCCACGCTGTTGCTGCAGGCGGTGGAGTCGCTGTCCCAGACCGTCAAGGTCTTGTACGTGACGGGTGAGGAAAGCGGCGCCCAGGTCGCGATGCGCTCGCGCCGGCTGGGCCTGGCCGGCGACAAGGTGCGCGTGCTGGCCGAGATCGGCCTGGAGAAGATCCTCGCCACCATCGAGGCCGAGGAGCCCGACTTCTGCGTCATCGACTCCATCCAGACGCTGTACTCCGAGCAACTCAGCTCCGCTCCCGGCTCCGTCGCCCAGGTGCGCGAATGCGCGGCCCAGCTGACGCGCACGGCCAAGGCGCGCGGCTGCGCGATCGTGCTGGTGGGCCACGTGACGAAGGAAGGCGCGCTGGCCGGCCCGCGCGTGCTGGAGCACATCGTCGACACGGTGCTGTATTTCGAGGGCGACACGCACAGCAGCTTCCGCCTGGTGCGCGCCATCAAGAACCGCTTCGGCGCCGTCAACGAGATCGGCGTGTTCGCGATGACGGAGAAGGGCCTGAAGGGCGTGGCCAACCCGAGTGCGATCTTCCTGAGCACGCACACCGAGCCGGTGCCGGGCAGCTGCGTGCTCGTCACGCTGGAGGGCACGCGGCCGCTGCTGGTGGAGCTGCAGGCGCTGGTGGACAGCGGCGGCGTCAGCCCGCGGCGGCTGTCCGTCGGCCTGGACCGCGACCGCCTGGCCATGCTGCTGGCCGTGCTGCACCGCCATGCCGGCGTGGCCACGGGCGACCAGGACGTGTTCGTCAACGCCGTGGGCGGCGTGCGCATCACCGAGCCCGCGGCCGACCTAGCCGTGATGCTGGCGATCCAGAGCAGCCTGCGCGGCAAGGCGCTGCCCAAGGGCTTCATCGCGTTTGGCGAGGTCGGCCTGGCCGGCGAGGTGCGCCCCGCGCCGCGCGGCCAGGAGCGGCTCAAGGAGGCCGCCAAGCTGGGCTTCAGCGTCGCCATCGTGCCCAAGGCCAATGCGCCCAAGAAGCCCATCGACGGGCTGACCATCCACGCCGTCGAGCGCGTGGAGCAAGCCATCGAGGTGCTGCGCGGCCTGTTCTGACGCTGCAATCAGGGGCGCAACGGCCTGGACGGGCGCGGGATTGCCTTTGTTCTGTGCGTCGCAAAGTCTGCTTAGGATCGGGCCATCCACGCAGGAGCTATTTCATGTCCGATCCCGCCAACCTCCGGCAGCATGCCCGCACCGACTTTCTCGCTGCCCAACACGACGCCGACTCCCTGCCCGGCTGGGTCTTCAAGCCCGTGCAGTTCAGCCAGGGCCCGGCCGGCTTGGTACTGAACATGAGCGACGGCGGCCTGCAGGTGCTGACCAGTGCCACCGAGCCGCTGACGGACGACAAGTACGAAGTGGTGCTGTTGCTGGGTCGCTCCGACGTGGACAGCGACGACGAGCAGGTGTCATGGTTCAACGGTGTCGTCGAGCGCAAGTGGTCGCGCCCCGTGCCGCGCATGGGCATCCTGCACGGCATGAGCTTCACGGCGCGCAACTCCACGGCCGAGCAGTTCCTGAACGGTCACCACGAGGCGCTGGAGACCGGCCAGTGGGTGCGCTGCGTGCTGCTGAAGGTGGCCGGCTGACCTTCATGGCAGGATGCGCGCCATCATGAGCGCCCTGCCACCACCACCCTACTACGCCGTCATCTTCACCAGCCAGCGCACCGCCGTCGATGGCGGCTACGGCGACACCGCCGACCGCATGGTGGCGCTGGCCGCCGCCCAGCCCGGCTACCTCGGCGCCGAGAGCACGCGCGACACCGACGGTCTGGGCATCACCGTGTCCTACTGGCGCAGCGAGGACGACATTGCCGCCTGGCGCCGCCACGCCGAGCACCGCGTCGCCCGCGACACCGGCCGCAGCGACTGGTACGCGCACTACACGCTGCGCGTCGCCCGGGTCGAGCGGGCCTATGCGTGGCAACGCGCCGATGGCCTGAAGGACCCAGCGGCCCCGCCGGCGGACCGCGCGACGCACTCGTCGAGCGAGGGGCTGACATGAACCCGTGGCTGGGCGTAGGCCTGGCGCTGGCCGCGCTGGTGCTGGGCGGCGCGCTGCTGGGCTGGCAGGGCGTCATCTTCGCGACGACGGGCATCATCTTCTGGCTGCTGCTGCAGATCTCGCGGCTGATGCGTGTCATGAAGCAGGCTGGTGCCGCGCCGCTGGGCTCGGTGGGCAACGCCGTCATGCTCAACAGCAAGCTGCACATCGGCATGAAGCTGGTGGACCTGATCTCGCTGGCCGGCAGCCTGGGCAAGAAGCAGTCGCAGGACTGCTACGTCTGGCGCGACCCCGGCGGCGACGAGGTGGAAGTCGTGCTGAAGAAAGGCAAGCTCGCCGAGTGGCGGCTGACGCGTGCCGACGGCTCTTCGTAAAATCGCCGTTTTTCCTTCTTCAGCCTGGAGTACCCGATGGTTCCCGCCCCCCTGCACGACCGCGACGGCAAGATCTGGATGGACGGCGAGCTCGTCGACTGGCGCGACGCCAAGATCCACGTGCTGACGCACACGCTGCACTACGGCTGCGGCGCCTTCGAGGGCGTGCGCGCCTACGACACCGTCAACGGCACGGCCATCTTCCGGCTGCAGGAGCACACGCAGCGCCTGCTCAACAGCGGCAAGATCCTGCGCATGAAGGTGCCCTTCTCTGCTGAAGAGATCAACGAGGCGCAGCGCGCCGTCGTCAAGGCCAACGGCCTGAAGAGCGCCTACATCCGCCCGCTGATCTGGATCGGCTCCGAGAAGCTGGGCGTCAGCCCCAAGGGCAATCAGGTGCACCTGATGGTGGCCGCGTGGAGCTGGGGCGCCTACCTCGGCGAAGAAGGTCTGAAGCGCGGCATCCGCGTGAAGACCAGCTCCTACACCCGCCACCACGTCAACATCACGATGACGCAGGCCAAGACGGTGTCCAACTACACCAACTCCATCCTGGCCAACATGGAAGCCACCGACGACGGCTACGACGAGGCGCTGCTGCTGGACGCCTCCGGCTTCGTCTCCGAAGGCGCGGGCGAGAACCTGTTCGTCATCAAGAACGGCGTCGTCTACACGCCCGACCTGTCGGCCGGCGCGCTCAACGGCATCACCCGCAACACCATCTTCTCGATCTGCCAGGACCTGGGCCTGAAGCTGGTCGAGAAGCGCATCACGCGCGACGAGGTCTACATCTGCGACGAGGCCTTCTTCACCGGCACCGCCGCGGAAGTGACCCCCATCCGCGAGCTGGACCGCATCGAGATCGGCAGCGGCTCGCGCGGCCCCATCACCGAAAAGATCCAGTCGGCCTTCTTCGACATCGTCAACGGCCGCAACCCCAAGTACGCCGAATGGCTGACCGCGGTTTAAGCGCCGTCCAAGAGCACACAACATGAGCACCAACACCACGCCCGCCGCCACCGTCGAAGTCACGGCCAAGGACTGCAACGACAACGGCACCGTCTTCTGCCCCAACCCCAAGATGGCGCTGTGGAGCAACCATCCCAAGGTCTTCATCGACCTGACCCACGACGGCCAGGGCCAGTGCCCCTACTGCGGCACGGCCTACAAGCTGAAGGCCGGTGAGGTCGTGGGCAGCCACCACTGACTCACATGACGCCCCCACGCGCTCTCCGATCGCTGCCCCCCGAGGGGGCGCCAGTGCCCTTCGGGCGGCCGGGCGGCCACTGATGCCCCGCTCCGCCGCCCAGCAGGCCGCGCTGCTGGCCTCGCCCGACGACACCGAGGCCCAGTTCTACGAGGCCTTGCAGCACGCCGACCTCGAGCACCTGATGGCCTTGTGGGCCGACGACGAGGACGTCGCCTGCGTGCACCCGGGCGGCCCGCGCATCGTCGGCCTGCCGGCCATCCGCGCGGCCTTCGCGGCCGCGTTCGAGCGCGGCCCCGTGCGCGTGCAGCCCGAGCGCGTGCGCCGGCTGCACAGCGGCGACTGCGCCATCCACCACGTGCTGGAGCGCGTGCAGCTGCACAGCGAGGCCGGCCAGGCAGCCCCGACGGCCTGGGTCATCGCGACCAACGTCTACCTGAAGACCGCGCTGGGCTGGCGCCTGGTGCTGCACCACGCCAGCCCCGGCAACGCAGGCGACGTGCAGGAACTGGTGGCAGACGCCGGCACGCTGCACTGATGCAGTACCGCGCGCCCCGCTGGCTGCCCGGCGGGCACCTGCAGACCATCTGGCCGGCGCTGTTCAGCCGCCAGCACGACGGCCCGCCGCCTGAATGGACGCGCGAGCGCTGGGACACGCCCGACGGCGACTTCATCGACGTCGACTTCCTGGCCTCGGCGCCGGCCGGCGCCCCCCTGTTCGTGCTCTTCCACGGCCTGGAGGGCGACCGCACCAGCCACTCCAGCGTCGCCTTCGCCAGCGCCGCCCGCGCGCGCGGCTGGGCCATGGCGCTGCCGCACTTCCGCGGCTGCTCGGGCGAGCTGAACCGCGCGCCGCGCGCCTACCACTCGGGCGATTACGAAGAAGTCGGCTGGATCCTGCAGCGCCTGCGCGAGCGCCACGGTGCGCCGCTCCTCGTGGCCGGCGTGTCGCTGGGCGGCAATGCACTGATGCGCTGGGCCGAGGAAGCCGGCCACGCCGCCGCCCACGTGGCCAGTGCCGTCTGCTCCGTCTGCTCGCCCATCGACCTCGCCGCCGCCGGCGCGGCCATCGACCGCGGCTTCAACAAGCAGGTCTACGCGCGCCGCTTCCTGCGCACGATGATCCCCAAGGCGCTGCGCAAGTTGCAGCAGCACCCCGGCCTGTTCGACGGCGAACGCCTCAAGCGCGCGTCCACCATCCACGAGTTCGACAACCTCTTCACCGCGCCGCTGCACGGCTTCAGGAACACCGAGGACTACTGGGCCCGCGCCGCCGCCAAGCCGCATCTGCACCGCATCCGCATCCCGGCGCTGGTGCTGAACGCATGCAACGACCCCTTCGTGCCCGGCCACAGCCTGCCCAACGCCGCTGAAGTAGGCGCCTATGTGACACTCTGGCAGCCCGGCCACGGCGGCCATGTCGGCTTCGCGGCCGGCCGCATGCCCGGCCACCTGCTGACCATGCCCGAGCAGGTCTGCGACTGGTTGTGCAAGCACCGCTGAAGGATGGCTCGATGGATGACATCGTTCAGGCCGCACTCAAGAAGTGGCCCAACGTCCCCCACTGCTACGGCTGGCTGGCGCTCGATGCGCGCGGCGACTGGTACATGCGCGACAACCGCATCCAGCACGCCGGCCCCTTCCCGCGAGTGAAGGGCAGCCGCATCGAGCACGACAAGCTGCTCGCCTTCATCGGCCGCAACTACGACGTCGACGAGCGCGGCGCCTGGTTCTTCCAGAACGGGCCGCAACGCGTCTACGTCGAACTGGAAAGCACGCCCTGGGTGTGGCGCCTGCAGCCAGATGGCCGCGTGCTCAGCCACACCGGCCGGGAGGCCAGCGTCGAATCGACCTGGCTGGACGAGATGGGCCACCTCTACCTGGACACCGACCTCGGCTTCGGCCTCGTGCACTCGCAGGACATGGTGCTGGCCGCCGACGCCGTCGAACTGCGGCGCTGGACGCCGCAGGATTGCATCGCCGCCAAGCTGCCGGCCACCCACCACTACCAGCGTCGGCCCCACCCCTGAAATGACAGAAGCCCGCTCGCGGCGGGCTTCTATCGTGACCTGGGTCGGCTCAGTTCGCGGCCGACGCGGCGGCGGCGGGCGCCTTGGGCTCGTCGAACTTGGCGCCGCCCTGGTTGGCCATGTAGACCACCGCGCGTTGGACCTCGAAGTCGCTGAAATCGCCACCGCCCTGAGCACCCATGGCGCCCTTGCCCTTCAGCGCCGAATTCAGCAGTGCCTCGACGCCCGTCTTGATGCGCGGGCCCCAGGCCGCGGCGTCGCCCAGCTTGGGCGCACCGGCCGCGCCGGTCGCATGGCAGGCCGAGCACTGCGCCTGGAACACCTGCTCGCCCGTCTTCAGCGAGGCGGCATCGTTGGCGTCCTTGACCTCGACGTGGCCCAGCGGCGCGATGCGCGCGGCGACCGCCTCACCCTCCAGTGCGCCGGTACCGGCGGCGGGCTTGGTCGACGTGGTCACGTAGTTGGCCAGCAGGATGATCACGATGATCGGCACGACGAAGGAAAAGAACACGGCCCAGGCCAACTGCTTGGGGGTCTTGATGGGGCCGGTGTGGGCGTCGTCGTGGTCGTGATCGTGGCTGGCGCTCATGGATTCCTCTTGACTATCCTCGTCGGTGTTCTTCTGGCGCACCGGAACGGCGCGCGGCGCATAAAGCCGGCGAATTATGGCAGCACGCCCGCGGCTCTCTGGACGGTGAAAGCCCGCTGTTAGAATGCACGGCTTCGCGCCCGTAGCTCAATGGATAGAGTACTGCCCTCCGAAGGCAGGGGTTGTTGGTTCGATCCCAACCGGGCGCACCAGATGCTTCAACGACTTACGCCATCTTCGGGTGGCGTTGGCGTTTCTAGTAGGCCAAAAGTAGGCCAAACGCTTCTGCACAGAGGCCTAATTGGCCCACCCTGCGCCCTACGGTCTCAGCACCGGCAAACCGTCATAACGGCGTGTAGCGCCCGGCGAGACCGCCTGCATGGTTCTGGAGTGCATCCAGGCGATAGTTCCTTCCGGCAACCTTGCTTGAACAGCGACTCGCCGGCCTTGAGCCAACACCCGCTCAGCGCGCTTGAGAGCCGGATGCCCGGCGAGTTGATGCGGGCTGACGGCGTAGATGGCGAGCCCTCCGTCCGGCAAGGCGACCTTGACCAGGATCAGCCCGCTCGCCGCGCGAGCGCCGCTAGGTCTCTTGGGCAGCCGCAGAAGTTGAACGAGCGCCTTCCGCACCATGGTGATGCTGTGATCGGGATGCCATTCATTGAATCGGATCCCCGTCGACTTGCACGACGTGAAGGCCAGCGGGCTCATCGTCTCCTGACGCCGCTCAGGTGCCGAGCTCGCGCGTCCAGTTTGTCAGTCGCGACTTGCTTGCGCGCCGGGCGTCATCGGTCGCTTCCAGTGCATCTAGCCGGGCATCCAGCGCGTCCAACACCGGTCGCAGCGTCGCCACGGCAACGGCTGGGAACATCGACTGGTACTCCTCGCGCGCATCGCCGAAGGCCTGGCGTATGGTCTCCATAACACCGTTGACGAAGCCCTCGAAAGCCTCTCGCTCGCGGGTGTCAGTGCGGTGCGCTTCGACCAGTTGGTAACCGGCGACCGCCACCTGCACTACCGGGCCTACCGCCTTTCCCGCGGCGCCGGCCCAGCGCTCCATGGTCTTCTTGCCGATGCCCTTGAACATGTCGGGGAAAGTGCCCTTGCCGTACTGCAGGGCCATCGCGGCTCCCTTCTCGGTCCATTTCGCCCACGGCGCGTTGCGCGCATGTTCGGCGACCTCGCCCGCGAACCGTCCCTGAGTCGGTGCTTCCTTGGCCGCGGGCTCGTCCACCACGACCTCGACGTGGACGTTCTCCAACGCCTTGCCGCCCAGCGTCACTTCACTGCGCAGCAGCGTGGCCGCACGTCGCGCCACCTCGTCCGCGCGGGTGCGCTGGAGATTCAACTGCCGCTCTAGGCCAGCGGCGATGCGCGCCAGGCTCTCGTCAAACTTCTCCGTGACCATGCCGGCCACCCCGCCACCTTGCGTCGCGATCGTAGAAGCGGCGTCACGCATTCGCTTCGTCTCGCTGCGGATCAGGTCGTCGAGTTCCTCGTTCAGGCCGGCTTCCAGCTTCTGGCGCTCCGCCTCGGCCTCGTTGCGAATAGCCGCGAGCCTGGTCCCTGCGTCTCCGCCGGCCCGCGTCGACAGCGCAGCGATGGCCTCGCCGACGACGTCGCTCGCCTGCTTTAGACAGGGCGCCAGGACCTTGGCCGTCTTCGCCGCCAGGAAGTGGCGCAGGACGCCCTCGACCTGGACAATGCCACTGCTCTGCAATAACGCCCGCTTGTTCTCGAGCCGGGCCTTGAGTGCCGTGCGCGCCTTGACGTGCAGCACGTCGATCTGCTCGGGCGCGACGGAGGTGCCCAAGCGCTGAGCGGCCGCCTGCATGTTGGCGTAGATCGTGTTGCGCAACTCTGCGAAGTCCACGCTGTTAAGGTCCTGGCCACCGCGATCGTTGACCACTATCAGCACCGCCTTGTGCGCGGCGACGAAGCCGCACAAGCGCTCCCAGGTCTTCGCCTCCTCGACCGCGCCGCCGGTCGGGACGATGTAGATCACGGCATGGCAGCGGCGCTCGATGAAGTCATCAGTGACTTTCTCGTGCGCGATGGGCGCGTCGATGCCGGGCGTATCGAACAGCACGTGGCCTTCCCACTCGTAGCTATCGACGCTGGCCGTCAGCGGCACGTCGCCCATCTGCGCCAACTCCTGGCCCAGCAGGGCGTTGATGAAGGTGGACTTGCCGGCGTTGTAGTTGCCAAAGACGATTGTGTTCAGGCGTCCGTCGGCTGCGGTCGCACGCAGCGCGTCGGCCGTCGTGCTCACCCTGCCTAGCGCGGCGGGATCGGCAGCGAGGGCATGCTCGAGATCTGGGCGGATCGCCTCGAAACGATCCTTTAGAGCGACGAGCGGGTTTTGCGAGGTCATGTGTTCTCCCTTCGGTTGTCGTCGACGGCGGCCGCGGCGGTGCTCTCGTCGTGCTTGGCAATGCGTTGGTCGACATCCTCTAACAGGTCGAGCGTTTCCTTCTCCAGACGGTCGACATCACGCTGCAGCCCATCGATCCAGTCCAGGATGCTGGTGAAACATGATCGATCCAGGGACTCTATGACGATCCGTGCCGTGGCCTGCAGACGGCTGGCCAGCAGCTTGCGCGCCGCGGCGCCGACCTCGGGCGCGTTGTCCCCCACCGGGATCGTGACGAGTTCGTCGGTCTCCAAAAAGTCGCCGACGTACTTGCCTGCTGCGCCGCCGACGGCCGCCGCAGCTGCGCCGACGAGGCCTGCTACCACCAGCCCGGCGCCGCCGGTAGCCACGGTTGCGACGACTCCGAGTAGAAGCGCGCCCACGGCGGCGCCCTGCCGCGAGCGCAGTTCGCGCTTGCGCTGGTTGTGGATAAAGCGGCGTTGGAAGCCGGGAATGGCGCCTGCGACGTCGTCGAGTGCCGCCGGCAGGGTGGTCTCCATCGTGGACGCGTAGGCCTGCGTCACCTGCGTTACGAGGTCTATCGACCACTGGGCCAGCAGGTCGGCCACAGCCTTGCGGAAGGCCGTGTCTTTCATCGCTTGCTCGTGCAGCAAGGCGTCGATGCGCGGGCCTAGCGCCGCAACCAACTTTGAACACTCAGCCTCGGCCTGCGACCGGGCATAGTCGCGGGACCGTGCCACCGCCTGTGCGGACTGGCCAAGGTTGGCCTTGAGTTGGACCAGCTCGTCATCGCGGGCGCGCACGAGGAACGCGCGCAGGTTGTTCAAGGGCTGGATCTGCTTGGCGCGCACGCCGCAGCTGCGGGCCAGGCGGGCTACGCTGTGCAGCATCTGCCCCATGCCGCTGTCGGCCATGCCGGCGGCCTGTGGATGCTCCTCGGCGTAGCGGACTGAGACGGAGAAGACCTGCGCGCGCTCGAGCGTGCGCGCCACGATGCGCGATTGCTCGCTGTCCGGCCCCGAGGACGGGGCGTCTAGGCTGCTGCGCGCATAGCTGACTTGCTCAACGCGATCCTTGGACGACTTCATCGCCAGGACCTTCACCAGCTCGCCATCGACCTCATCCTCGTCGAACACGTCGCTGCCGGTGATGATCACGGATAGGTTGTGCTGCTTGCGCCCGAGGTCCCCGAGTTCGTCGAGGTCGCTGCGCTTGCATGGCGCGGTCGAGCTGGTGAGGTACAGCACCAGGTCCGCAGCATCCACGTACTGGCTGGCGAGCTCGCCATTGTCGGCGAGCTTGGAATGCAGGCCAGGTGAGTCGACCCAGGTCAAGCCGGGCAGGATGAAGCCCTGGATGGCGCTCGTCGTCTCGCCGCTACCCACCGTGAAGCTGCGACTGTGGCGGATCTGCGCGTCGTCTACGCGCTCGGTCAACGCGCGGCTATCCTCGACGAAAAATTCTGGCTGTCCCGGTGCGGGCTCCGGCAGCTCCTTGCCGGGATCGTGCCGTCCCCAGGCAACATAGTTGCCGAGCGAGGACTTGCCCGCCTTAACCTTGCCGTAGACGAAAACCAGCAGCGAATCCTGCACCTTCGCCTTGAACTTCGCCTGACGATCGCTGTCGCGCATCTTGCCGGCCCAGTGGTCGAGGATCGCGCGGATGCGGTGGGTCTGTTCCTCGATGAGCGCCCTCAACTCGTGGTGCTCCTCCAGGCGACTGTCCAACAACGGCTGCGCACATGCCGCGCTGCAGCATCGCTCGAGCGCTCCGAGGAACGTCTGTTCCTGGGCGGACGCCTCGCACTGGCGCCGCTCGAACTCTGCTGACAGCGCCCTAAAGACGAGCAGGAACTCGTCACGCGTCATAACCTCGTCGCCTCCCAAGGGCATGTCGTTCGTCATTCAAGTCTCTCCGTGAGGCTAAAGAGCTCTGCCTGCCGGGCCGCCAGCGCAGCAATCCGCCGCACCGCTGGCTGCAACTCGTCCGCGAAGCGCAGACACTCGGCCAAAGGCGCCAGCGCGTCGATTCCACGCGCTGCGGCATTGCTGCTGGCGACGTTCTTGAGATTCTCCAGGCCGATGACCGAATCCACTCTGCCCTGGACGATGTCGACATGTTCCTGCAGCAGCAGGTGCATGCCCCAGCGCGCGTTGCCGCACGCCTGCCGCGCCAAGCTCGCGCGCAACGCGCAGAAACCGTCCGGATTAGTGGCTCCCGGCTGGTCGCGGATACGGTCCACGGCCTCGCGCACTTTTTCCACGAGCTGCTCTGCCGCGAACTCGAACGAGCGGGTCCGCAGCGCGAACTCGTGCTCGAGGCGATCGAGCTCGCGCCCAGTCTCATCGGCAACTGACTGCACCCGCCTCCGCACCTCGCCTCGCTCGATGTCGCGGCGCTGGCGCGCGAACGCGAAGCGCACGTCGGCGTCCTCGGCGCAGGCGTCGATCCATCCCTTCAGCGCCAGGATGCCGCTTCGCGGCAGCATGCCCTTCTCAAACCGCCGCGCCGAGACGACGAAGGTCCTGGCCGGAGCAAAGCCGGTCACCTCGTTGAAGGCCGCCTCGATCGCGTGCTGGCGCCGCTCGTCGTCACGGCCGTCGGTATCGTCAGCTTTCGTGATGACTAGCGCCAACCGCTTGGGCGCGTCTTGCAGCTCGCGCGCGAGCCGCCGAAGCCAGGCGCGCTCCTGTTGTTGGAACTCCATCTCGGACAGCGGATGCGCGTACAGCACGCGGTCAGCGCGCAGCGTTCCTGCCAGCGCGACGGTGTCATCCTGCTGCGCTCCGTCGCTGCCAGGAGTGTCCACATACACCACCTGCCCGACGAGAAGCTCAGAGACGTCTGTGGTCACTCGCGCGGCGCCTGTGCGGAACGCTTCACCACGTCCGGCCAGGGAGTTAAGCAGAGAACTCTTGCCCGCGTTGTAGACGCCGCAGACCGCGACGCGCAACGGTTCGTCCTTATGACGGCCCTCGAGATGACGGTAGCAGTCACGCGCGAGCTCCATGTGATCCGCCAAGCAGGAAACGATCAAATCATTCATCGCTCAGGCCGCCACCCCAGCCGCGTGCTGGATCGCCCCCGCGGTGGCGGTTGCGACATGCGGCTCCACGGCCAAGCCACGCATCGCCAGGTCCGCGACCAAGCGTTCGGGCACGGGCACGGCGTCGGCCAGGCGCTCTAGTTCCCATGGGTTGGCGGACAGCAGGCGCGTCATCGACTGGTCGGCCCCCATCACCGCACCGAACCACAGCTCGCGGTCCATGACAACGCGGAACAACTTCTCGTCCTGGCAGCCTTCCACGTAGGGCAGGTAGACGCGGATCGAACGGCCGGCGCGCTCGCACTTCGCACCCAGGCGGTCGACGCGGCCGGTACGCTGCTCCAGCGAGCTCGGGTTCCAGTCGAGGTCGTGGTGGATGACGTGGCTGCAGTTCAGGTGCAGGTCCACGCCTTCGGCGGCGACGTTGCTCGCGACCAGGATCTCGGGATAAAACGGCGTGTTGAACGCGAGCAGGCGGCGCTCCTTCGTGTCGTCGTGGGTGTCGCCGTAGACCCGACCCACGTTGGGCACCAGGCGCACCTTGCGGAGCTCCGCGTCGGCGACCTCATCCGCGTCGAAGCTGGCTTCCGCGGCGCCGCCGGCGTGGATGCCCGTGCGGATGCTGTCTAGGGCGTCGAGGTAGGCTTGCTGGCTGCGGCTCTCCAGGCGCGCGAGAAAGTCCAGGAACTGGGCGACCAACATACGCAGGGATAAGCCCGAGGCATCAGGCCTGTCGAACATGTTGCGCACCCATTCGGCGACGGAGGGCTCGTCCCGACGGCCGCCGAAGCGCACCAGAAACGTCGCGGTGCGCATGAAGCGCTTGACCACAGATTTCAGCCGCTCGGGCAAGCCCTCGCCGCGCAGTGCCGGCAGTTTCTCGAGCATCGCGTCGAGCACCCCAGCGATGGCCTCGTCGGCCGGCCGGTCGTCGATCTGGCTCTGCCGCGATTCGACCTGTGCCGCGACCTCGTGCGGCGCGCAGCCGAAGGTCAGCGCTCCCTGCCGCTCGGTCGCCGCCAGCATGGCCTCCGACAGGTGGCGCAGCAAGGCGGCGCCGGTCTGCTGGTAGTGCGCGAAGATCAGCACCTTCTCGCCGCGGCTCCACAGCGACATCGCCAGCTCGACCGTGGCCTGGAGCTTGGGATGGGTGCCCAGGCCCTTCGCCTCCTCGGACAAGGCCGCCTCGCGGAGCCGCTCGTCATACCAGCGCGCGCGGCGCTGGTCGAGGCCGGCGTCCGACACGGCGCCGGTGTCGTCCGGGGACGGGTCCGCCTTGTCGCGCCGCGTGTCCAGCGCCGCCTCGTAGCTCGAGGGCAGTCCTTCGCTGAACACCTTAGAGACGTTTGGCAGTGTCGCCATGCGCGCCACGAGCAGGAACGGCAGCATGCTGTCGTCGCGCACCTTGAGGCCGCCGACGGCGACGCTCCCGGCCTCGCCCGCTGCCTGCGCCTCCTGCAGCACGGCCTCCCCGGTGATGCGAACGCGGCGCGGCACCGGGCCGCCCAGCGTCGCGAGCCACGGGCTCCGCGTGTTGCGCAGGAGCCAGGGCTGCAGGCACGCCTGCGCGGTCCGGACCGCGGACCGCGCTGCGTCGAAGGCTAAGACGACGCCGCGCACGCGCTCGTCGACGCCTTGCGCCGCGTCGGTGTGCGCTTCCCACCAGGCCTCGCCGAGCTGCTCCTGCGCCTCGGCCATGTCGGCGTGGCGCAGCCTCTTCCAGGCACGCTCGAGGCCGTCCGTAGCCAGCTGCATCGTGTCCAGCGCCCCCTGCAGCGCCGCCGTGCGCTCGCGGAAGACGGTGCGCACCATCGTCGGCGCCGCCGCGCCGTCCCAGCAGATCGCCTCGAAGCGGCGCAGCACGTTGACGAGTTCGCGATGCCCGAGCTGGAACGGCGTGGCCGTGAGGAACAGCATCCGGTCGAAGCGGTTGGCCAGCTGGCCGCCCGCTGCGTCGAGCTCCTCGTCGCGGGCGCGCAGCAACGCGGCGAGCTGGGTGCCATCGTTGCGTGCGCGGTGCGCCTCGTCCAGCACCAGCAGCGGGAACGACAGCCGGCTGTGCTGGACGGCCGCGACCCACACGTCCGCGATCGAGCCACGCTGGCCGACCGGCAGGGTTGTGTCGCCGACCTCGAGCGCCTTGCGGGCGCGCCGGATGCGCTCAACCAGCTGCTCGGAGCGGCGGCCAGGCAGACATTCCGCCAGCGTCCGGTACAACGGCGACAGGTCGACGCGTCCGAGCGCCTCGACGAAGGCTGCGGGCACCGGGTTGTCGCCATCCCGCGGTCCCTGGCCGGCCTCGGCCAGCACGGGCAGCCAGTTAGCGGGCGGCGTTTCCAGCAGGCGCAAGTAGAGGCTGAACTCGCGGTCGGGTTCGCGCGCATTCGACAAGATCATCGGCGCGAAGCGCGCCAGCCGCCGCCGCAGGTCGTCGCAACCCGGCCGGCCCTTGACGGCGGCCTGCAGCATCGCCAGCTTGACCCACTTGTCCGCCACCTTGCGGTGCAGCGCGCCGTGCGCGAGCACGATCAGCGAGGCACGGCGCTGCGGCGGGTCGTCGAGCAGCTTGAGCAGGCCGACGCCCGTCTCGGCGCAGGCGACCCGCAGGCGCGCGCGGTCCTCGCCGTCCAGGCAGCGCTCACGGAAGGTACTGGCGTCGCGCACCCACTTCTGCGCCACGTTGCCCGGCACCATAACGACCACCGGCCGCGACGGGTCAGCGACCACGCAGGCCGACGCAACCGCCAGCGCGACGAAGGTCTTGCCCATGCCGACCTCATCGCCCAGGATCACGCCAGGCTGCACGGCCAGCCGCGCCAGCAGTTCCTCGGCGGAGCGCGTCTGGCGCCGGGCGTCGGCAGGCAGCAGGTGCCCCGGCACGTGCAGGTTCAGGGACTCAGGCAGTCGCATCGTCGAGATAAGTGTTCGGTTGTCGGACGTAGCGGCGCAGGCTCGCGGAGCAGGCAGGCAGCAGGGCCTGCAGGCGCTCGCGCAGGCCGCCACGCAAGATCGCGAGGCGTTCCAGCGCGAACGTGCGCAAGGCGTCGTCGCCGCGGACGTCCAGCCGCACCAGCGCCAGCTCGCGCTCGAATTCGGCGAGCAGGAACGCCGCCTCGTCAGCCAGCATGGGCGCAGCGCCAGGGCGCAGCATGGCCTCGAGCAGCGCACGCGCGCCCACCGGCCCCTCCAGGCGCCAGGTCCAGGCCGGCCCGGACGCTAGCGGCTCCTCCAGGCGCGCGCGCAGGTGGCGCATGGCCCAGCAGGCGCGCCGCACGCGCTGCACCAGGAAACCGGAGGTGTCGACCTTGGCGTGCGGGTCGACAAGCTCGAGCGCGAGTTCCGGATCGGGATCGTCGTCGTCGGGCCGGCGTCGCAGCCAGTCACGAATGGCTTCGCGCAGGGGGCGCCCCGAGCCCAGCAGGTCCAGCAGAGCCGCCAAGGACAGGTCGCGCAGCTCATCCGGCACCGGCAGCACGTCGGCGCACTCGATGTTGATCGGCCAGTCCGCCGCCATCACGGCATCACCCGCGCGCCCGCCGTGCCACTCCACCCGCAGCGTGGATGGGGTTGGCGGCCGGCGGCGGCAGGCGCGCATCCAATGCCGCGGCTGCCCGGCGGCCAACCAGTCGACGTGACTCGCCACGACCAGGTCGCGATCACGCACGACCCAATCGGCCGGCGCCCCATCAGCCGCGAAGCGGAATCCCAGGTCGATCTCGTCGGTAGCCAGGCGCTTGAGCGACACGGCATTGAAGAACGCGGGCAGGACCGGCGCGTCGCACTCCTCGGACTCGTCTCCGAAGGCCGGGTCGAACTCATGCTGGCCGAAGACATCGACCTCGCGCCCGCAGGTCGACCGCGCCGCCAGGCTGCGCCGCAGGGGATCGCGGGCATGCGCCTTCACCCAATACAGCAGGTTGGCCTCCCAGTTCACCACCCGCGCACCCTGCGGCCCCAGGCCCGCGCAGGTGAAGTTGCTGGATCCCACCAGCAGTGCCGCCCAGTCGGTGGCCGCCAGCGCTATCGATTTCGCGTGCAGCGGCCGGCGCTCCGTATCTTCGAACGCCTCGATGGCATGCAGGCGCAGCGTGGCGCTCGCCCGCTGCAGCGCGTGGTCCTCGACGATGTGCGACGGCAGGGCCAGCCGCCATCCCTGAGCGTCGCCACGCGGCTCGCCGGCGACGTGCAAGTTGACCGCAGCCTCGCCGCGCCGGCGCATCAGCAGATCCCAGATCCCGCGGTCCGGCGCATACGACCTCCCGCCCTCTTTGTCAAAGAACGGCGACACCACGTGCGCCTCGTCCGCGCGACCAGGCAGAACCTGGGCCAACTGGTCGAATACACCGGCGCGGCCGGGGCCGACCAGCACTACGCGCCGCTGTAGCCCGCGCGCGGGCGGCGGCGCGCTCCAGTTCCGCGCAGCGACCCAGTCGACCAAGTCCAGCGCGCGATCGCGGCCTGGCCCGGCGGTCAGGTCCAGCAGCTCGCGCAGGAACGCCAGTACGGGATCGAGCAACGCGCGGTCCGCTGCGCCCTCATGGAAGTCGAGCACGCCCGCGCCTTCGCGGTTGCGGCGGTACGCCTCGCCGGTCAGGTTCGCCGACCCAATGATGACGCGCACGTGGCGCTCCCAGGCGAGCAGCGAGATCTTGGCGTGCATCACGCCGGAACGAGGCCGCGCGGCGAGCAGATCCCAGCGCAGGCTGCGTGAGCCGCCTGCGTGGTGGATATCGGCCACGACCGCGGCGCAGCGCAGCTGGGCCAGGCGCTCCTCGCGTTCGATCCGGTACAAGGCGCCGTCGCGCTGCGCGTCCGCCTCGATGGCCGCGAAGCGGCCCAGGCATTCCTCCTCGAAGAAGGCGGCGTCGAAGGTAAAGGTCGTCGCCAGGACACCGAGCGCCTCGCCCGCATCCTTCGGCGGTGTCCACGCCTGCAGTAGCGACCGGCGTTCGAGATCGTGGTTACTGGCGCGTGCCATCAATCGCCCTCCCTGGCCGCTTGATCGGCCCCCACCCGACCGAGCCATCCCGCGAAGGCCCACAGGGGCTGCAGTCGATACTGGTGCACGTAGCGCTGCGGCTGCGGCGCGAACTCAGCCAACGCATAGGCCGGGCGCACCGCGACGCGGCCGTCCGCCCAGGTGTCGAACCAGGATCGCTTGCCATTGGGCGGCTTGCTGCGCTGCACGCCCTCGTGATGCGCCAGCAGAGCCGCGGCGAACGCGGTCGGTGCTAGGCACTCGTCGGTCCAGGGCAGCACCGATTCGAACTTAGACCGCTGCGCGGGATCGAGCGCGCCCAGCCGTTCTCGCGCCTGCGCGGTGGCCTGCGGTGCGTCCCGCGCCGCGCGTCGCATTGCGGCACCGTCGGCCAGTTGTACGAGCGGGACGGGGCCGCTGCCGTGCAGGTGCGCGCGCATTTCATCGAACGCATCGGTCAGCAGGCGAAACAGTTGCTCGAGCGCGCCCACCGCGGCCAGCACCGCCCGCAGCGCCGACGAGGCTGCCCCCCACATCCACGCGTGCACGGTGGCTTCGTCGCCATCGGCCGCGAGCCAAGCAGCCTGGCCCGCCGGCGACGTCAGCAGCTCGAGGTATTCGCGCCGCAGCTCGTCCCCAAGCAGCGCCGCCCACAGCGCCCTGCCCTCCTGCTCGCCCATCTGGCGATGGTCGAGGTGGCGGCACACAAGGTCGACCAATGCGCGCCGGCCACTCACCTGCGAGCTACCCTTGTCTAGCCCCGCCTTGACGGCTTGGGCGAGCAAGCCACGCAGCTCCGCGCCGGGCCCCTCGCCGTCAAGGAAGCCGTGCAGGCCGTTGTCCGCTTCCCACCCGCGCACCACCGCGATGCCGGCTTCGCCGAGGCGACCGCCCGCGTCAAACAGCCGCGCCTTGATGCCCAGCACCTTATAGATGCCGTGGAAGCCGAACACGCCCGGCGTCTTGAGGTAGTTGGCAGTCGACAGAGCGTCCCTAGCCCTCAGGGTCGCGAGCACTTTGTCGCGGCCCGGGATGCCGAGCGCTTGCGCGGCACTGCCGCCGACACCGAGCACGCGACCGACCAAGCATTCCACAACCACCCATTCGTAGACCAGCCATGCCGGCAGGCCGGCCGCGGAGGCCTCCGCGAGCCCGGCGCGCACGCCCATGCCGACCAGCGCCAACGTCAGGAATCGCGGGTTGCGCTGGCGCTCACGCACGCCCGGCGCCAAGCGTACGCCCAGCGCGTCGGCCATTGCGTACAGGCCCAGGGGATCCAGGCTGCCTTCAGACGACTCGGCCGGATCGAACCGGCTGAGAAAAGGCAGCAACGACTCATCGCTCAAGAAGAGACTCCTGTTCGCCGACGCTCGCGCCCTCATGCGCGAAGCGCGCGTGGAAGGCTGGTGACAGGCAAGCGGCCGCGGCAGGCGGCCTGTGCTACGCGGCCAAGCGCGCGGGGCGCGCACCGACGGACCGCCTGGTAATTGCGTAGGAACGCCTCTCGACCTCCTCCTTGAACTCTTTCTGCTTGTCATCGCAATCGACATGAGCGACGCTGCATCGCGCTCGTTTCTCACGGTCGACTCACCCGCAAAGCATCGTAATACTAGCCATTGGACTGCAGGCACAGGCCGAGGCGTTCGTGCACGGGTTGTATGAGGCAGCTAGGAAGGCCGCATGAAGTGGACGCGTCACTGTCCCACTCCGGCGTGTTGGCCGATGACTGGGGCGTTGTCGCCGCGCGTCCGTTGCCGCAGATGCCAACAGCGAGCAGCTGACGCCACGATTCGACGAGGGCGCGCACTCGTGGAAATGCCCGCTGCAAAAGACGCCAGCTCCTTGGCAACCACGCGTTAACCACCACCCAAGAAAGCACACGCAAGTTAAAACGGCGCTAACCGGGCCGCTAACTTGACCAACGGGCGAAATGAAGCTAAAAAAATTTTGTGCCGGCAAATTGCTGGTGCACCAAGCTTTTGGCTCAGTCACGGGGAGTGATGCCGGCTGCCAAGCCCTGATTCAGCCCAAAACGCCAGGGACAATTAGGCTCGTGACCACCGCTGTCCAACAGAGTCCACATGGATTCCGGCAGCCTTGGCCATGAAAGGCGAAGGGCCTGGAGCGCCAACTCCAAGCCCTTCATAACCAAACCGGTGCCGGCTTGGCTGTCGCGTAGACAGCTTCGATTATGCACTTTGCTGCGTAACAAATGGCCCGGTTTCCACTTCCACTTGGAAACCTCAATGACGTTCTCCGTCGACATCACTCCCGTTCACCCCGCCGTTCTGCGCCCGTGGCAAGCTGCTGCCTACCTGAGCATCTCGCGCAGCGCCTTCTACGAGCTCACCAAGCGCAACGAGATCACGCTCATCAAGCTCGGCGGCCGTGCTTCCGGCGTCATGCGCGCAGACCTCGATTCCTGGATTGCCACCCGCCGGAAGGCCGCTTGCTGAATCGAGGAGTGCACATGAAGAACAAGACCGCCACCAAGGCCACCTACAGCCAGACCCGCGTGACCGAGGCCACGTACAAGGACTCCTTCAATGAACTCGACGCCGCGCTCGGGCCGAGCGACGCCTTCGTCGCTATCAAGAAGCTGAAGGGCAAGAACATCATCCTCACGGCCGCCCGTCACAACAAGCGCGAGATCCTGGCGGAACTGACCAACGGCCGTATCAAGCCGGCAGAGTCTCACCTGAACGAGGTGCTGTGGGGCCCTGACTCCGCCACCGAGGTTGTGGAGCGCGCCGAGGTGAAGATGCTCGCCGCCGGCATCAAGAAGCTGCGCCACGACGCCGTCCGCTGCCTGGGACTCGTCTTCTCGTTGCCTCCGGGTATCAACCTGAACATCAACAGCTACTTCTCTCGCTGCATCGACTGGGCATCCAACTGGTACGGCGGCTACGACAACATCCTGAGCGCAGACCTGCACCTCGACGAAGGCGCCCCGCACTGCCACCTCCTGATCCTGCCACTGACCGGCGGGCGCATGAACGGCTCCGCAATGGTCGGCAACAGCACCCATCTCCTGAAGGTCCGCGCCTGCTTCAACGCCTCGGTCGCAGCGCCGCACGGGCTCGTCTTGCCGCAGAAGCTGTCGATCGAGGCCAAGCGCGCGTTGGCGGCGGCCGTCTACGAGAAGGTGCGCATCGACGACGACCCGGTCGCCAGCAGCGCGCTGTGGCGGTGCGTGCGCCCCTTCATCGAAACCCACCCCCGCCGCTTCGCTGCGGCGCTGGGGCTGGCTGTCGATCCCGTCGTGCCGAAGAGGCAAAGGAGCTTCACCGACATCATGATCTCGAAGGGGAAGCGCACGACCGAGGACCGCGCGCGCTGATCGATTGCGCCGCGAAGCCTACAGAGCAGATGCTTCGCGGCGCTACCACTGCGGCGCCCTGGCCGCCCGGGAGCCTCCGCCAGGCCGCTCAACCTGCCGGAAGGTTGCGATCGTGCAAACCCTAGGCGCCTGCTGTGCAGGCGCACCTACGTGACAATGGGGAAGTCATGGCCAACGGCGATCAACTCAAAGCCTTGTTCCGCTCGTATGCGGAGGGAGACGAACGCCATTTCTACTCGGTGGCGATGCAGATGGCCGCACACGAGGCCAAGCAGGGCCACGGCAAGCTCGCCGAGGAGCTGCGCGACCTGCTCGACGCCGCTAAGTCGCGGCGGCACGCAGGTGCCGCCGATGGCGCCATCCCGCTGGCCCGCCCCAAGGGCGAACTGGCCTCGCTGCTCAGCGTGTCCTACCCGTCGAGCCGACTGTCGGACATGGTGCTGTCTCAGCCGGTGCTCGCTGGGCTGCAACGTGTCTTGAAGGAGCAGCGGCATCTGAGCAAACTGCGCAGCCACGGCCTGCACCCGCGTCGCAAGCTGCTGCTCGTCGGCCCCTCCGGCACCGGCAAGACGATGACCGCGGCGGCACTGGCAGGTGAGTTGGGGATCCCCCTGTTCGTTGTGCGCTTGGACGCCTTGATCACCAAGTTCATGGGCGAGTCGGCCGCCAAGCTGCGTCAGGTTTTCGATGCGGTGGCTTCCACCCGAGGCGTGTATTTCTTCGATGAGTTCGACGCCATCGGCAGCCAGCGCGGCATGGCGAACGATGTCGGCGAGATCCGGCGCATCCTCAACAGCTTCCTGCTGATGATTGAGCAGGACGAGTCCAGCAGCGTCATCGTCGCCGCCACCAACCACGTGGACATTCTTGACGAGGCTCTGTTCCGGCGCTTCGATGACCTGGTCGAGTACCACGTGCCATCCGCCGACGAGATTCGTGCGTTGCTGCGCATGCGCCTGGGCAGCTACCTGAAGTCGACGAAGGCGATCGCGGCGTTGACGACCGAAGCGGTCGGGCTGAGCCACGCGGAGATCACGCGCGCCGTCGGCGATGCGGTCAAAGAAGCCGTGATGCACGACCAAGTCAGCGTGCTAGTCGATGACGTCAAAGCCCTCCTGCAACAACGCCAGGCCGTGCGTCGTCGCACGCCAGTGGCGAAGGTCTGAGTGCGCATCCGCTGAATGGCTACTGACGACCAGCAGCACCGTCCGCACCTGTTCCCACAGGATACCCGCAGCGTCGAGGGCTATACCGCCAAGCAGAGCGGCGGCGGCGACAAAGCGGCGGTGCCGGCGAAGGACCGGCAGCATCATGCCGGCGCGTTGCGCGCCCAGTTGGCGCAGGTCGCCGTCGCCCAACAGCAGCGCGTGGCCGAGCAGAAGGCGGCCGGCGTACAGAGCGCGATCGGCATCCAGGTCGAGTTCGAGAGCGAGCAGGGCGTGGCCATGGCCACCGCGAGCCTCGCCCGCGACCATCGCGGCATCGAGCTGATGAACGTCCGGCACCAGGGCACGCAGATCCTGGCCACCGTGTTCGTGCCACAAGGGAAGCTGGATCATTTCGAGAAGCTGATCACCGAATACGTCGAAGGCAAGACCAACAAGAACGGCGACCCGCTGGATCACCAGGCGCTGGTAGATGCCATCAGCGCGCTGCGCGTGGCGACCTTCGATTCGCTCTGGACGGATGCAGTCGCCGCGTTGCCTGGCAACGCTGACGAGGCCATCTGGTGGGAAGCATGGCTGTCGCTCGGCGCTCATGCCGAGCGCACGATGGCCGACTTCCGCAAGGTGGCCGACATGGCAGGACTGCTGGTGAGCGACCGCGTGCTGCACTTTCCCGAGCGGATGGTTGCCCAGGTCCACGGCACCAAGAACCAGTTCCTGCAGTCGTCTCTGGTGCTGAACATGATCGCGGAGATCCGGCGTGCCAAGACGACGGCCGAGTTCTTCAACAACCTGGCGCTCGAAGAGCAGGCCCACTGGCAAGACGATCTGCTGCAGAGGCTGCTCCCGGAGCCGACCGGCAACGCGTACGTGACGCTGCTGGACACTGGCGTGAACCATGGGCACCCGCTACTCGCACCGTTCGTGGACGACAAGGACCGCCACGCCGTCGAGCCGGACTGGGGGCCGGACGACGTAAACGGCCACGGCAGCGAGCTTGCTGGCCTGGCATTGATGGGCGACCTCACGGCGGCGCTGGCCGAGGATGCGCCGCTGGTGGTTCCGCACCGGCTCGAGTCCGTGAAGGTGTTGCGCGGGCCGGGCGACAACGAGGGCGAGTCATTTGGCGCGATCACGGCGGAAGCGGTGGCTCGTGTGGAGATCACCGATGCCCAGCGCCGTCGCGTCTTCGCAATGGCGGTGTCATCCACCGACGACCGCGACCGGGGCCGGCCATCATCCTGGTCCGCCCAAGTTGACCGGCTGGCATGCGACTACGAAGGGCAGGGCGCCACGCGGCGCCTCTTCGTCCTTTCCGCGGGCAACATCAATGACAGCGCCGCGTGGGCAGCCTATCCGGACAGCTTGACCACCAGCTCTGTCCATGACCCGGGCCAGGCCTGGAACGCGCTGACGGTCGGGGCATTTTCCGAGCTGACGACCATCTCGGCGGATGCCCCCGCGTACAAACCCATCGCCAGCGCCGGCGGGTTAAGCCCCTACACGACGACATCGGCCACCTGGCAGCCCGGTTGGCCCTTCAAGCCGGACATCGTCATGGAGGGTGGCAACGCCGCCATCGACCCGTCGGGCTTCACCAGTTCCATGGACAGCCTGTCCTTGCTGACCACCGGCCATCAGCCGCATGAGCGGCTGTTCACACTCAGCTGGGCCACCAGTGCAGCCACTGGACTAGCCGCGGGCATGTGTGCGCGCATCGCAGCGGCCTACCCCAGTTTCTGGCCGGAAACCATCCGGGGCCTGATGGTGCACTCCGCACGCTGGACCCAGCCGATGCTGGATGCCTACACGCCGGGCGGCCTGCGCAACCAGACCACCATGCGCCAGTTGCTACGTCACTGCGGCTATGGCGTGCCCAGCCTGGAGCGCGTCCTGTACAGCGCTGGCAACTCGCTGACGATGATCGTGCAGGACGAGATCCAGCCGTATCACAAGATCGACAGCGCGGTGAAGACGCGCGAGATGCACCTGCACGATCTGCCGTGGCCCATCGAGGTTCTTCAAGAGCTGGGCGATCTGCCTGTCACGCTGCGGGTCACGCTCTCGCACTTCATCGAACCGAATCCGGGGGAGCGGGGAGGCATCGACAAGTACGCCTACCAGTCGCACGCGCTGCGCTTTGCCGTGCGGCGACCGTTGGAAACCGAAGCGGCCTTCCGTGGCCGGATCAACGCGCAGGCGGCCGCCGAGGAGCAGGGCTTGGCTGGCGGCGGCGGCAGTGATCCAGGCTGGGCCATAGGCGAGCGGCTGCGCACGCGCGGCTCGCTGCTGTCGGATAGTTGGACGGGGACAGCGGCGCAGTTAGCTAATCGCGGACAGCTGGCAATATTTCCGGCGATGGGCTGGTGGCGCAATCGGCCGTCTCACGGTCGCTTCGACCGCGCAGCTCGGTACAGCCTGCTGATCTCCATCGAAGCACCGACTGCCGAGCAGGATCTGTATGCGCTCGTTGCACAGCAGATTGCTGTTGCGGCCGAGATGCCTGTGGAGATCCAGGTTCTCTGACCCATCGTCTGGATCGCCTCCTCATGCGCAGTTGAGAGGCCGGTTCGAGCGCGCAGTCGAGTACTTCCGTACATAGGGAGGAGGATCAGCCGCGGGCTTGCTGATGGCCGAGCGTGGCGGCTAGGATTTCCGCCGTGCCCATCAAGATCTGCACGATGTGTGGCGAGTCCTTCACGGCGCGGCTCAGGCGAGTGCGAACATGCAGCACGACTTGTAGAAATCAACTTATCTCGCGGGAGCGTCAGCAGGCGCACCTGACACAGTCCAACTGCGTGACCTGCGGCGCCCCCTTCGCCCGCACGGCGCAACAGAAGAGCAAGCAGACGTGCTCACCACAGTGTGCTGCGCAGCTTCGAGGAACACGGACTTCGACGCGAGGCAGCCTGACTTGCACCGTGTGTCAGCAATCTTTCACTGTGCGGGCGAACGAAATCGCATCGGGGCGAAAGTACTGCTCGCGGGCGTGCATGTATGCGAGGAACACCCCGGCGATGCGGCGTGCATGCGCAGTCTGTGAAGAGTTGTTCTCGTCTCCGCCCAGCCACGCCCACGTCATGACCTGCTCGAAGGCCTGCGGTCTCCGCCACCGCAGTAGCCCCACGAAGAAGGACAAGCTACCTCGGAGCTGCCCGACCTGCCACCGGGTCTTTGTAGACCACGAGAGCCGAATCCAGCGCAGGATCTTCTGCTCTCAGAAATGCGCAAAGTTAGATCCCGCGTTCCTGGCGAGGCTGTCTGCGCGCCTGTCCGGCGCCGGGAACCCAAGCTGGAAGGGCGGTGTATGTTGAGGCTCGCAGCGAACTGACCCGGGGCGCTCGTGCAGAACTGACCCACCCCTGAAGGCTACCCGAGGGAGCCTGTGTCTGTGGATATCTCTGAGGTCTTGGGGTCTCCTTTCTTGCGTTGAGTGGATCGGGCACGTGCCGCCGCGACGGTCGTGCTGCTGTGCTTGAAGCGCCAGGACTCGTTGCCGGTCTCGACGATGTGGCAGTGGTGCGTGAGCCGGTCCAGCAGCGCCGTGGTCATCTTGGCGTCGCCGAAGACGCTGGCCCATTCGCCGAAGCTCAGGTTGGTCGTGATGACCACGCTGGTGTGTTCGTAGAGCTTGCTCAGCAGATGGAACAGCAGCGCCCCGCCGGCCTGGCTGAATGGCAGGTAGCCCAGCTCGTCCAGGATGAGCAGGTCCACGTACATCAGCCGGTGCGCGATCTGCCCGGCCTTGCCAGCCGCCTTCTCCGCCTCCAGCGCGTTGACCAGTTCCACCGTCGACTGGAAGCGCACTCGCTTGCCGTGTCGCTGGATGGCCTCGATGCCCAGCGCCGTGGCCAGATGCGTCTTGCCCGTGCCCGGCCCGCCGATCAGCACCACGTTGTGCGCGGCCTCGGTGAACTGCGTCGTGTGCAGCTTGCGCACCAATGCCTCGTCGACCGCGCTGGCGTCGAAGTCGAAGCTCGCCAAGTCCCGGTGCGCCGGGAAGCGCGCGGCCGTCATCTGGTACGCGATGGAGCGCACGTTGCGCTCGGCGCCCTCGGCGTCCAGCAGTTGTTCGATCAGCTGCTCAGGTTCCAGCGCCGCGTGGCGGCAATGCGCCACCAGTTCGGGCCAGTTGGACGCCATGCCGTGCAGCTTGAGCGCCTTCAGCCGCGTGACGATCTCCGTGCTCATGAGCGTGCCTCCTGTGGGTTGCGTAGCGCGTCATAGCGCTGCACGTCGGCGCGGGGTTCTTCCTTCAGCGCCGGTGTGGGTTGGGCCAGTTCACGGAGGGCCGTGGCGCCGTCCTTCAACCGCGCCAGCACGTTGAGGACGTGCTCGGCGCTGGGGCGTCCGGCCTCCAGAGCAATCTCTGCGGCCACCAGCACAGCCTCCAGGCCATGCACCGGCACAGCCGCCAGCACCTGTGCCATGACGCGGTCGCCACCCGCGTGGCGCAGCAGGTGGCGCTGAAGGGTCTGTATGACCTCGGGCATGGCCTTGAAGGGTGCGCCGTTGCGCAAGGCGCCGGGCTTGATCTGCACCAGCGGGATGTAGTGCTGCCAGTCGTAGAAGGTCAGGTCACGCTCGAAGCTGCGGGTGTGCCGTGCCACCTCAACACCGTCGGCCACCAGCACCAGCGTGTCTGGGTAGGCGCGCAGGCTGAGCACGGCGTTCACGTACCGCGTCGGCACGCTGTAGCGGTTGCGCTGGAAGTGCACCAGCGCCGTAGCGGAGACACGCACCGGCTGCTCGACGTAGCCGTCGAAGGGCCTCGGGTACGGCATCAGCCGGGCCTGTTCGTCCTGCAGCACCTCGGCCACCGTCAGCGCCGACCACTCGGGGTGCGTAGTCTCGGCCCAGCAGGCGCGGCAGCGCTCCGCCAGCCACGCATTGAGCGTGGCCAGGTCCGGCCAGCGCCTCTCGCTGGCCTCGCGCCAGACCTGGCGCCGGCGGTCCTGCACGTTCTTCTCGACGATGCCCTTCTCCCAGCCCGAGGCCGGGTTGCAGAACTCAGGCTCGAACAGGTAGTGCGAGCACATGGCCTGGAAGCGCGCGTTGACCGAACGCTGCTTGCCGACGCCGACCTTGTCGACCGCGGTCTTCATGTTGTCGTACACGCCTCGACGCGGCACGCCGCCCAGCGCCTGGAAGGCGCGTGCGTGAGCGTCGAACAACATCTCGTGGCTCTGCGTCGGGTAGGCCGTGAGCCAGAAGGCCCGGCTGCTGGCGAGCTTGGTGTGCGCGACTTCCAGTCGCCGGCGCAGGCCGCCGACGAAGACGTACTCGCAGCTCCAGTCGAACTGGAACGCATCACCCAGCTCGAAGCTCATCGGCACAAAGGCGGCACGCCGCGGCGCGGCGTCCTGCTCAGCGCGCCAAGCCCGCACCCAGCGGGTCACACGGGCATAGCTGCCGGCGTAGCCCAGGGCGCGTATCTGCTCGAACAGCATCTTGACCGTGCGCCGGTCGCGCACCGGCCGGTGCTGGTCGGCCTTGAGCGCCGACGCCAGATGCTCAGCCCAGGCGTCCACCGCGCTGGCAGCCTCTCGCTTGGGGTACTTGGGTTCGGTCACCCCTTCCTGGCGCAACCACTGCCGAACGGTGTTCCGGGACAACCCGGTGCGTCGACTCACCTCGCGGATGGACAGTCCATCTCGCAGGTGCATCCGTCTGATCTTGGCCAACATGCCCACGCTGATCACTCCTGCTTCCCCTGCTCATCCGTTGAGCAGGTCAGTGTGTTTTGCGTGGGTCAGTTTTGCGCGAGCGTCACCCCGTTTTGCGGGTCAGTTTTCGGCGAGCGTCAACAGGCCGCCCTTCGGTTGAGGCAGCCGGTCGAAGCGGTACTGATCCACCGCGTCCTGCACGCTCTGCGTGAAGTTGCTCTTCAGCTCCAGCGTGGCCACGGCGATGCCGTTCAGGAACAGCACCAGGTCCAGCGCATCGTTGGTCGCATTGGGCGAGTGCTTCACCTGCCGCACCACGCGCAGCCGGTTGGCGGCATAGCGAGCCTGGATGGCCGGGTTCAGCGCCAACGCGGGCTTGAACTGCGCCAGGTCCAGCGGCGCCCGCAGGCCCAGCATCTCCACGCCGCGCCGCAGCACGTCCAGTGTGCCGCGCTCGTTCAGGTTCTTGCGCACGCGCTCGGCCAGCAGCTGAGGCAAGGCGGCACCGTGCGTCTTGCTCAACCGCTCCCAAGCCTCGGGCTGCGTGGCTTGCAGCCAGGCCAGCAGGTCAGGCGTGAACAAACCCTGAGTGCGGTCGAACTGCGCCGCATCGCCCTCGGCGTAGAGCCAGCCCTGCTGGCCCAGATAAGCGCAGATCTCGGTCTCGAAGTGGACCTCTTGGTGCAGGGACGGCACTCAAACTCCCCGTTTGGTGTGATGTGCAGCGTAGCCTACACGGCAGTCTCAATCCGGCGCTTCGTCATCCAGCGCCTGGCCGTTCATGGCAAGGTGCACAGCGGCCTCAATGGCGTCCATCACCTCAGGCTGCACACGGTCAGCGTAGCGCTTGCGCCGGTTGCTCGACAGCGTGCCGCCGTTCTGGAAGATGGTCACGATCAGCGTCGCCAGATCACTGCCGCGGAGGTCGTGCCGGGCATCGATATGGCGTTTCACCCGGTCAAAGATGCCGAGGAAGGCCACCTCCTGGCGCATGTGCGTGTCCAGCGACGCTTCTGCCATGTCCAGCGTGAAGGCGGCCGCCTCGGTCAGGTCCATGCAGCGGAACCAGACGTCCGCATTAGCTGCCCACGCATAGCCGTAATGCTCGTCTCCCGCCCACGTCACCTGGCACAGCCCGCGCGCCGGCTTGCTGAAGGCGGTCAGGGCCTTCAGATAGTCGGCCTCGTGCTTCTTCATCGCCACCGAAATGGGCAGCAGGAACTGCGGCGGCAGCAGGCCTGACTGCCCCAGGCAGTGGTGAATCAGGAAGCGCGACAAGCGCCCGTTGCCATCCATGAACGGGTGGATGAACACAAAGGCAAACGACACCACCGCCGCGTGCACCAGCGCATCCAGCGTGGGTGGGCGCTGGTTGGCAAGGCGCATCAACCCGTCCATCAAGGCCACGGCCAGCTCCGGCGCCGGCGGCACGTAGGTCACGCCGGCCGCACCAGGCACGTCTTTCTGCAAGCGGTTCTGTTCGGTGCGGAACTGTGCCGCCTTGTCGAATGGGTTGGAGATGGCCGCGTTCTGCAACTCCACCAGCAGGTCTTCGGTCAGCGGGCGCTGCTCATGAGCGCGTCGTAGCAGGGCGGCAAACAGCGCGGCCTTGTCGTGCGTCGGCGCCTCGCCTTCGATGGCGAAAGAGCCCTCGGTTTCGCTGAGATAGGCCCAGGTCATGGCGCGCTCCAGCAGCGCCGGCCCCACCTCGGCGGCAAAGGCCTGGGCCTTGCCCAACACATCCTTCTGTACCCGGACCATCAGCGCCGGGGTCTTGCGCACCACCGGGCAGAAACCCAGCTCACCCAGGCCGTTGAACTCGATGCGCCAGCGGGCGTCGCGCCGGGCCGGGCCCACGAAATACTGCTCGGGGTCGAACAACGGGGCATAGGCCGAGGCAACGCTGAAGCCGTCCAGGCCCGGCAGCCGTTGCCCGTGCCAACGCTCCCACAAATGCCCCAGCTTGCGCCCGTAAACACTGTTGGGCGCCGCCTGCACCAAGGCCGCCAGTTCCTGCGGCGGCATGCGTTGCACAGCGCTCAACAGCAGCGCCAGGTTCACCCCTTCATGCTTCAGGGCAAACAGCGCCTGCTGCCCCAGGGTGGGTTCAGGCGCCAGCTTGTGCGGCACCAGCAGGCTGCCGTCCGGCTGGCGCTCAATGCGCGTCACGGAAGCCAGGCGAGCCCGCTGCGCCCCCAGGAAGTCGGGGGCGCCCACGGCATCCTGAATCCAGGCGTAGCCAATGTCGCTCATGTCAGTGGGGCGTTCTCGCGCTGAAAAAACTTCAGCTCTCAAGAATTATTGCCAGAACCAAACCTTGGAAAGACTTTTTCATCACATCACCCGCCACGAACCACGACAGCGTCGCCAGCAGCGACCGGAAAAATCACCAGCGGCACAACTTTTCTACCATTATTAGATATCGGGCGTATTTTTTTGCCAGAAATCGCATTCAAGCTTGGCCCTTGCCCCAATCAAGATGCATTCGGCCCCTCCCTCTCAATCGCCTGCCGCTTCACCGCATCCAGCGTCAGCCCGCCCTCGGTCTTCCACTCCAGCCAGCCGTTGGCCGTGCGGCCCAGCAGCGCCACGGCGGCCATGCTGGGTGAGCGGAAGAGGTGGTCGCGGGTGAACTTCACCGTGTCGCCCTCGGCCACCATCACGCCGTCGCGCAGCAGCTTGTCGCGGAAGTTGGCATCGCTCGTGCCCTGGATGGACGGCACATGCGCCAGCCGCCCGACAGAACCGGCCAGCACCACGAAACCCTCCGACGTGTAGAGCCCCCGGCCCGCGGCGCCGCCGGAGTGGCAGAAGAACAACTCGGCCGCCCGAGCCTGGGAATCCGCCTGCGGCAGCGCCGCGAACAAAGGATGGCCCAGCGTGGCCAGCAGGATCTGGCCGGTCTCGAACACCTCGCGGCAGTCCGCCTCCAGCGGGGCCGGCGTGTGCGGGCGGCTGCCGGCGTTGCCGTTGGAGTCGGCGTAGCGGCCCACACGGCGCGCAGTCTCGATGCTCAGCCACTCCAGGAACAGCGCATGCGTCTGCGTCAGCGACTGCGTGCGCGACACCAGCACCAGCGCCCGCTCCCAGAAGTCCTTCTTCTTGTCGTGATCGGCCAGCCGCGTGCGCAGGTCGCCCGTCTGGCCGATGTAGACCTGCGGCGAGCCGCCATCCTCGGGCACGGCCACCAGGTAGTAGACGGCCACCTGCGTGCTCTCCGGCATCGCAAAGAACTCCGGCAGCCGTTTGCGCGGCACGTCGATGACCTGGACGATGCGCGTGGTGATCTCCGCCACGCGGATGCCCGTGGGCTCGCCGCTGGTCAGGAAGATCTGGATGGTCTTGGGCGTGGCGACAGTCATGGCGGGCCTCAGGCGGCGGCGAATCCGCGCACATCGATCTGACCGGTGACGGCGGCGGCGATGAGGGCGGAGCGGCGTTCTTTGAGAAGCGCGACCGCAGTTTCGACCTCATGAGTAGCCGCCGAAAGCCGGCAGGTTTCAGCCTGAACGGCAGCAAGGATGTCGCCCTGCTCGTGCAACGGTGGTACAGCCACCCAGAGCGCACCGATCGAAGACATGTTCAGGCCCTCCATCGTGGTCCCCTGAGCTGCAAGCGCAAAGTAGCGCTGGCTTGACGGCGCGCTCAAGAACAACTGCATGTAGTTTGGCTGGACGAGTTCCCGATTGACTCGGTACAGAACGAGCCGAGGATTGATGATTCCTGGCTCGGCGTCGGCAGGAACAACAGCGGCTCTGCCGATGGTGCCCATCACACTGACCAGCAAGTCGCCTTCGGCGACGACATAGCGCGACATTTCAGCGAACTTTTCTTCGCTGATGTAGTAGTCGCCAACGGAGAAGTCGCCGGGGATAACCTGCTGCTGGCCGTAAACACGATAGCCCTGCGAGGTGTACATGTCCTTCGTCAGCGACGAGCCGTACGGCCCTGCAATTCCCTCCACCACCAGCTGCTTCATCCGCTTGACGGCCCAATGCGCCGGCACCTCCCCCAGCCACGGCACGCCGGAATCCTTCATGGGGGCCTGGGGGTTCAGGCCGCGGGTGACGGCGTGGGAGATGGTGGCCTGGCGCTTTTCGGCCAGCAGCGCGATGAGCTTTTCCTGCTCCGCAATCAGCCCATCGATCTTGGCGGTTTCGTGGTCGAGGAAGGCTGCGATGGCCCGCTGCTCCGGAAGTGGCATCAAGGGCAGTGGAACCTGGGCGAAGTTCGAGAACCGCAAGGCCTGCCCGTCGCGCACGAGATTCGTTGTAGCTTGGAGCGCTTGGATGTACGGACCGCTCTTGAAGAGGTGTGCAAAGAACGGCGGATAGATCGATTCGTTCGGCGTTAACGCAACGTAGGCCGAACTCATAGAACCTTGGAGGCCGCACCACTCCAACCCGCCCTGAAAGCTGCGCATGCTGATCACGAAGTCGTTCGGCTCCACATGCTTCAGGATGTCGGCGCCGAGGATCACCTGGGTGACCTTTTGTCCCTCTATTTGCATGAAGTCAGCCTGGTACAGCATGCCGCGCTTCTGAGAAGCAGTGAGCTGTCGATCTGACTCACGCGCGCGCTCGTTGCGGTCCTTGAAGTAGCGCCGGCTCTGCACGATCGCCCAATGCTGAGGAGTTGAGCCCAGCCAAGCGACGCCGCTATCTCGGTACTCCGGATACCTCGGCAGCCTCATTCCGCCAACTCCCCCAGCATCGCCAGGATGCGCCCCGACACCGCCTTCAGCTCCTCATCGATCGCCTGCAGCGAGCGCGGCGGCTCGAAGACGTAGAAGTGGCGGTTGAACGGGATCTCGTAGCCAACCTTGCTCTTGTCCTCGTCCACCCAGGCGTCGGGCGCATGAGGCAGCACTTCGCGCTGGAAGTAGGCTGCGATGTCTTCGCCCAGCGGCACGTTCTCGGTGTCGCGCAGCGCGCTGTCGGGCTGGGGCTTGCCCTTTTGCTTGCCCTTCAGGCCCAGCACGGGCTGGCCGACCTAATCGCGCAGCGGGCGCTCCACGGTGATGGTGGTGTAGCCGAAGTCTTCGTTGCGGAAGATGCGGCTGATGGGCACGCGCTTGAGGCGCCCGCCCGCGGGTGCCGTGGGCGGCGTGTCGGTGCCGGTCACCAGCACCGGCTCACCCTGGGCCTGGCCATCGGCATCCAGCACGGTGATGAACTCGGCCTCGGTGAAGTTGCCAAACAGCCGCGTGACGGTGGCGATGTGCTCGTCGCTCATCTCCTTGCGCTTGCTCCCCAGGCTCTTGCGCATCTTCTGCCAGAAGGAACTCGCGTCGATGAGCTGAACGAAGCCCTTGCGGTCGGCCGGCTTTTTGTTGGAGATGATCCAGACGTAGGTGGCGATGCCGGTGTTGTAGAACATGTCGGTGGGCAGGCCGATGATGGCCTCCACCAGGTCGTTCTCCAGCACGTAGCGGCGTATCTCGCTCTCGCCGCTGCCGGCGCCGCCGGTGAACAGCGGTGAGCCGTTGAGCACGATGCCAAAGCGGCTGCCGCCCTCGCCGTTGATGACCGGCGCCATCTTGGACACCAGGTGCAGCAGGAAGAGCATGGAGCCGTCGCTGACGCGCGGCAGGCCGGGGCCGAAGCGGCCGTTGAAGCCCCGCTTCTCGTGCTCGTCGCGCACGGCTTTCTCGACCTTCTTCCACTCCACGCCGAAGGGCGGGTTGGAGAGCATGTAGTCAAAGCGTTTGCTGGCGTGGCCGTCGTCGCTGAGCGTGTTGCCGGCGACGATGTTCTCCACCGGCTGGCCCTTGATGAGCATGTCGGCCTTGCAGATGGCGTAGGACTCGTCGTTGAGCTCCTGGCCGTACATCGTCAGCCGCGCCTGCGGGTTGTGCGCCAGCAGGTGCTCGGCCGCGACCGACAGCATGCCGCCGGTGCCGGCCGTGGGGTCGTAGATGGTGCGGACCACGGCGTTGCCGGGCGTGAGCACGTCGCCGTCCTCGATGAAGATGAGGTTCACCATCAGCCGGATGACCTCGCGCGGCGTGAAGTGCTCGCCGGCGGTCTCGTTGGAGATTTCGGCGAACTTGCGGATCAGCTCCTCGAACACGGCGCCCATGGCGGCGTTGTCCACGGCCTCGGGGTGCAGGTCGATGTTGGCGAACTTCTCGGTGACGAGGTACAGCAGCCCGGCCTTGGCCAGGCGCTCCACCTGGGTCAGGAACTCGAAGCGCTCGAAGATGTCCCGCGCCGCGGGCGAGAAGGCCTGGACGTAGGCATAGAGGTTCTGGCGGATGTTGTCCTGGTCGCCCAGCAGGCGGGGCAGCGTCAGCTCGTGCGCGTTGTAGAAGCCGATGCCGCCGGCCTTGCGCAGCAGGAAGGGCTCGGGGTTGAGGCCGGCGGCCTCCTTGGCGGCCTTCTCCTTCAGCACGGCGGGCTTGGTGGCCTCCAGCACGCAGTCCAGCCGGCGCAGCACGGTGAAGGGCAGGATGACCTTGCCGTACTCGCTCTGCTTGTAGTCGCCCCGCAGCAGGTCGGCGACCTGCCAGATGAAGGACGACAGGGCTTGGTGATTCATTCGACTCCCGATCTCGTTGCTGGCCGCGCGCTGTCCGCGCGAGCGGCGCATTCTGACCGGGAGCGCGCCGCAGCCGGGGAGCCGGGCGCCGGGAGGGCCCGCCGCCGGCCGCGCGAGCTCAGCCTCGCACGCGTCGGCGGGCAGCCGCGCCGGCCAGCAGCGCCAGCCCGGCCGCCAGCAGCGCTGCCTGCGCGGGCTCGGGCACGGCGGCGGCCTGCACCTCGGCCTGCCAGTAGCTCGGCAGGTGCAGGTAGGGGTTGCCGCTGGCCAGCGTGCCGTCGGTGATGTAGATGGCGCCCAGGCCGTTCTGCCTGGCCAGCGACATCACCTGCTGCATCTGGGCGACGCTGGCCACGCCGTGGACGATGGCGCCGGTCGAGGCGGCATCGGTGAGCTGGCCGAGGAACGGGCCGTTGACGAAGTCGCTGAACGAGCCTTCGAAGCTCATCAGCGTGCTGGTGACGGCGGCATAGCCCGCGGCGGGCGTCACGCCCGGGTTGCCAACGATCTCCCAGCCGGGATGCGCGGCGCGCAGGCCGTCGCTGACGGTCTTGTAGAACGGCAGCGTGCCGGCCTGCGAGGCCATCTCGTCGAGGAACACACCGTCCACGCCGTACCAGGCGGCGTAGCGCTGCGCGTCGGCGAGCACGTCGGCCGTCGACCGGGTGGGCGGCACCTCCGGCGTGCAGTGGCTGACGCCGTAGCAGGTGTAGACGTAGCCCAGCACCTTGCCGCCCGCGGCGCGGAAGGCGTTCACCGCGCTGACGTAGTCGCCGTTGGACGCGGTGCCGGGGCCGTTGCCCGGGTTCATGATGGCCGTGATCTGCACGCCCTGCCCAGCCACGGCGGTCATGTCCTTCCACTCGTTCAGCGACGGCATCCAGGACGGGTAGAAGTAGGCCGGCACGATGATCTCGATGGCCGACGCGAAGGGCGACGCGGCGGCCAGGGCCAGCGCGGCGAGGGTGGTCTTGAGGCGTTTCATGGTCGGGGGCTCCGGTGGGTTGGCGCGCTTCAGCGCACGGTCAGCGTGGTGCCGGCGGCGAAGGCGCCCAGCGTCGCGTTCCAGGACTGCGCGCGGGCGGCGTTGTCCGCGTTGGCGGGGCGCACGCTGTAGCGCACGTCGTTGCGCAGCGCGGCGGCGCCGTCCGGCAGCGCCAGCAGCACGTCGTAGGCGCCCGTCGGCGTGCCGGCGGGGATGGTGAAGGCCGTCGACACGGTGCTGGTGGCGTTGGGCAGCCAGGTGCGCGGGTCCACCGCCGACAGCGTGATGCGCACGACGGCGCCGCTGGTCTTGTGGCGCAGCAGCAGCACCGCGGCCCGCGGGTTGTAGGCGCGTGCCCAGCCGCTGTTGCGCACCGTCAGCAGCAGGTCGCCCGACTGCCCGGCCGCCACTTCCGCGCTGTGCCGCAGCGTGGCGAGCTCGAAGCGGTAGCCCAGGTTGCGCCTGACCTCGGCCATGCAGCCCTGCGTCTCCCATCGGGTGTGGAACACGTCGCGGTAGTAGTCGTTGTTCAGGTAGGTCAGGTTGAACTGCCGGCCCTCGTTGAGGATGTCGGCGCAGGCGGTGCGGGGCACCGCGCCGGCCTCGTCGGCAGGGTTGCAGGTCTCGCCGCCGAAGGGTGCCACGCGCGACAGCGAGGCGGTGTAGTCGCGCTGGGCCTGGCGGGTGGCCGCATCCTCGCTGTAGGTGCCGACGTCGGTGGCCGAGGCCAGGAAGCAGTCGTTGTGCACGCCGATGCGGGAGGCCGCCGAACCGTCGCGCCAGCCCGGCACCTGGGCCGCCCACTGCATCAGATAGGGCGGGTAGCGCAGCTGCAGGAAGCGCTCGGCCGGCAGCGCGTTCAGCAGCGCATCGCGGATCTGCGTGCGCGGGCTTGCATCGGTGAGGTTATTGGATGACGTGTGCCACTCACCCCAGGCGCCGATGAAGCCGGCCTGCAGGAAGGCGATGACGTCGGCATTGGCCGTCAGCACGGGCTTGAGCTGGTCGATGTGGCCCAGCACGCGCGCCAGTGGCGCGTCCTTCACGTTCTGGTACTCGGTCTCGTTGGCCGGGTAGTTGTAGAGGAAGCGCGGCACGACCTTGAGGCCGGCGCTGCGCGCCTTGGCGAAGCCGTCGGCGATCTGCGTGAGCAGGCTGGCGGGCAGCGTGGTGTTGGCATAGGCGTCCAGCCGCACGGCGGCGTAGACGACGCGGTAGCCGGCCTGGAACTGTGCGTCGGCCTGGGCCTGCGTCCACAGCAGCAGGTTGTCGGCGGCCCAGGTGTACATGCCGCGCTCGGGGTTGGCGATCTCGGCGGTGCTGACGGTGAAGCTGGTCTCCACCGGCGCCGGCCCGGCGGGCGGCGGCGGGGGCGGCGGGGTGGTCGCCGTGAAGCGCCAGGCCTGGTTCGCGTTGCTGGCGCTGCAGGTGGCGACCGAGAAGCCCACCTGCCCCACCGCGGCGGGCGCGGTCAGGCAGAGGTTGGTCGACGCCAGCTTCAGCTGCGATGTAGTGCCACCCGACAGCGGGACGGTCTCGAAGCGCTGGCGGGTCTGGCTGGCCTGGCAGGTGCCCAGCTCGACAAACGAGCCCGAGCTGGTGCCCGTCGCGACGACGCACAGGTTGGCCTGCGCGTTGCGGAGGGTGTTGAGAGGGCTGCCCGTGGCCACAGGCGTGAAGGTGAAGTCCTGCAGCGCGGCACCGGCGGCGCAGGTCGCCAGGCGGACGTCCCAGGTGTCCACCTTGGCCTCCAGGCAGGCGTTCGACGGGTTGGACACCACCGGCACGGCGGTCGCGACGGTGGGTAGCGCGGCAAGCAACACCGAGCCGACGGCACCGGCGACAGTGCGCGGCAGGGGGCAGGGACGCATGGACGGCATCAGGTTCTCCTCATGAAATCGGGCGTCAGGCCCGATAGGGATGGCACACGGCGCGCTGGGACAGGGTGAACCGGGCCGCGCCAGCGCGAGCGCGACCGGGGCACCGGCGCGACCGGTGCCATGGGCAGTGAGACGGAGGAACGTGCCGGGCGGCTACTCGATGCGGGCGTCGCCCCAGGTCACGACGACGGGGCCGGCGGGTTCGGTCCCGTGCTGGCGCGCGATCAGCTCGATCAGCTTCACGCCGCGCAGGTCGGCGCCGAGTTCGCGCGCCGGCTGATTGAACTTCATCGGCGGCGTGGCTGCGAGCCGGCGGCCGTCGCCCCAGACCTCGAAGCTGACCGCTGCGGTCTTGCCGCGCGTCGAGTCGTCCACGCCGACGCGGGCCGTGAAGCGCTGCGAACCGGGCACCACCTGCACCTGCAGCCGCGAGTCGGCCAGCACGCCGACGCCGTGGCGGAACACCTGGCGCTGCACGCTGAGGGCCTGGTCGTAGGGCGTCGAGTCGGCGCGCGGGCCGCCCCAGCCGGCGTAGGCCGGTCGGGTGCCGCCGTTGTCGGTGGTGGACCACGACGCCAGTGCGCGGTAGCCGATCGGGTCCTGCTCCGGCGCGCGGATACCGTCGCGCGCCACGTAGACGTTGCCGGGCCGCTCGGACACGAAGTAGCCACGCGGCAGCAGGTGCCGGCCGATGGCGGTGAACAGCAGCGCCTCGCGCGGCTGCAGCTCGAACTCCTTCTTGCCGGTGAACGTGCCCGCGTCGGCGCGCGCCCAGGCGTCGCGCAGCGAGATGGGCGCGGCGGCGTCCATCTTCAGGTGCTCGGCGGTCAGCGTGAACTTGGCGGGCGCGCCGGTGCGGTTGAACAGCAGCACCGCCTTGCGTCCGTCGGCGAGCGTCTTGACGAGGATCTGCCGGTCGCTGTCGGCGTAGGCAATGACGCCCTGGTGGCCAGCGGGGTCCTGGTTGATGGCGACGACCTCGGGGGCCTTCAGCACGTCAATCAGCGCGGGCGAGGCTTTGGACAGGTCGGTGCCGATCATCAGCGGCGCCGCGGCGATGGCCCACAGGCCCAGGTGGGTGCGCGCCTCCAGCAGGTGGCTGCCGTCGAACTCGCCGTTGCCGATCTCCAGCATGTCGGGGTCGTTCCAGCGTCCCGGGCCGGCGTAGAACTCGCGCGTGGCGACGGTGTCGAAGTTGTGCACCATCTGCGAGAAGCTGTTGGCGATGTCGCGGCTGGTGCGCCACATCGTGCCGTGGTCCTGCCCCCAGGAGCGGACGTTGACGGTGCCCCACAGGCACACCGACAGCACGTAGTCGCCACGCGGCCGCACCTCGCGCAGCGCATCGCGCAGGCCGGCGTAGAGCTTCCTGGTGCCGTCGACGTCGGACTGGTTGATGTTGCCTTCGACGATGGTGGGCCGGACCTCGCGGTACTGCCCCGAGGCGACGTGCGGCCGGTCGCGGCCGTAGGAGGACAGGCCGCAGCCGTCCACCTTCAGGTAGTCGAAATTCCACTCGCCAAAGAACAGCGCCACGTCCTGGCGCATGAAGCCCATCAGCCCCACCTCGCGCTCGGCGGCCGTGCCCTCGGGCAGGTTGGGGCTGTCGGCGTCGTAGGCCTGCGAGCAGGCGTTGCGGCCGATGTCGGTGTACAGGCCCGCCTTCAGGCCCATCGCGTGGATGCGGTCGGTGAAGGGCCGCAGCGAGGTGTCGGCGCCCGTGGCCGCGCTGGGGAACAACCCCGTGCGCACCTGCAGCCGGCCGTCGGCCGTGCGGCGCTTGAGCCACCAGCCGTCGTCCACGTTGATGCTGCGGTAGCCGGCAGCGGCGAGGCCCGAGTCGACGATGACGCGGGCCGAGTCCAGCACCTTCTGCTCGGTGATGTCGACGCGGAAGGCGTTCCAGCTGGACCAGCCCATCGGCGGCGTGGGCGCCGTGCCGACGGGCTGGTGCTGCCAGCGGCCAGTGGCCTCCAGCGTGGACTGGGCGTGGGCCTGGGCCGAGAACGCGACGAGCAGGGAGAGGGCGAGCAGTTTCATGCGGCGGTCTGCAGTCGGCCGAAAACGGCCGGGACGTGGAAGTCGGGCGTGGCGGTGTGCGTCGGGCTCCACGCGGAGTACACGCGGCCCGCGCCCTGCCCTTCGACGCGGAGCAGATTCAGGCGCCAGCCGTCGTCGGCGCCCGCTGCACGGGTCATGGGCACGGCCAGCTCGGCAGTCCAGACCTTGCCCGGCGCATCGACGTGCGTTCGGGCGCGGCTGTCGCCGACGATGCGCTTCTTGCCCGAGGCCTCGACGGCGATCTCCAGCAGCAAACCGTTGGGCGCCACCTGCACCTCGCGGTAGCTCTTCAGCCCCGCACGGCCCGGCGGCTGCAGGAAGACCTCGACGACGTCGCGCTCCCACAGCGGCCAGATGTCGGTGGCCGACGCTGCCCGCTCGTGAACGCCCAACGCCTCGTACTTGCAGATGAAGCGCAGGAACAGCGTGCCCGCGCTGCGCAGCAGCTGCACGCGCGTGGACTGCGGGCCGGCAAGCGCCCGGCCCCGCCAGTCGTGGCGGAAGAAGCTGGTGGGCGCATCGGCCCACTGCGACGCGAGCGGGAAGCCGTCGGCGCCCACCTGCGCCACGCGGCCGGCGAAGGCGACGGGCAGCGTGTCGGGCACCTCGGGATGCGCCTCGATCAGCAGGCTGTGCGTGAAGCGCACGGGCAGCGTGGGCTTGTCGGCACTCACCACGCCGAGTTCCTTGCCCTGCAGCGAGTCGCGCAACCGCCAGCGCCCGGCGCCCAGGCCGCGCAGCGTGACCGGGCCGTCCCAGGTGTCGGCATAGAACGCGTAGTGCAGCGCGCCGCCCTGCTCGACGACGTGGGTCTCGGGCTTGTCGAACCCCAGGTCGTACAGCTCGCCGCGGTAGCGGCCCTCGGCCAGGCGCAGCCGGCCGTACAGGTCTACCCAGCGCCGCCAGTGCTGCTCGCGCTCGGGCGTCAGCAGGAAGCTGTCCTTGGGCTTGGGGTCCACCGGCCACGTGAACTTGGTGGCCACGACGGCGCCGATGCCGACGCTGGACGCGAAGTCCTGCCCGCCAGTGCTCAGCTCCACGTGGTCGCCGGCGTAGGCTGACCACGGGCCCATCAGCGCCTTCAGCGTCTTGCCCTTGTGGCGCACCTGCCAGCTGGACAGCGGGTCCGACGCGGGCGCCTGGTCCATGAACGGCATGTTGTGGAAGGCATAGCTGGTGCCGCAGGGGCACACCTCCACCACCGCCTCCGGGTTGGCCGCGTGGGCCACGTCGTGCATGACCTTGTAGAAGGTGGACACGGCTTCCACCGATTCCTCGGGCCGCGCGTGCTTGTGCCTGGGGTTGAAGCAGGGCGCCACGCCGTTGAGGTGCTGGCCGTCGACCTTGAGGCCATCGAAGCCCCAGTCGCCGATGATCATCTGGATCGTGGCGGCCAGGCGCGCCTGCGTCTTGTCGTAGGCAGGGCACAGGTAGAAGCTGTTCCACCACGTCACGTTCTGCACCGCGCCGTCCTTGTCCAGCAGCAGCAGGTCGGTGTGGTCGTGCAGCTCGTCGCTGCCGGGCGCCACGGCCAGCGGCGCGATCCACAGCCGCGCCTTCATGCCGCGGGCGTGGATGTCGGCCACCAGCGCCTTCATGTCGTCGGCGCCGCGCGGGAACTTGGCCAGGTCGGGCGTCCAGTCACCGGTCTTGACCTGCCAGCCGTCGTCCAGCACCGCCCACTTGAAGCCCAGCTCCTGCACCTTGGGCAGCGTGGCGCGCACGTAGTCCAGCGAGAAGTCGCGCTCGTAGCCCCACGCGCACCACTGCGGCTCGTAGGCGCTGGCGGGCGCCTCGGGCGCGGCCAGGCCCTGCGCGGCCATCAGGCGGCGGTAGCGATCCAGCGGCACGAAGAAGTCGCCGCGGTGCACCGCGATGAAGGCGGGCGGGGTGGCCAGCACCTGGCCCGGCGCCAGCGTCTGCGGCGCATCGCCGCGCAGCGAGACCTCGACGGCCTCCCCCACGGCCTTCACGGGCAGCGCGACGAGCTGCGGTTGAAGCGCGAGGTGGCCGACGGCGACGCCCACGTCACGCCGCCACACGTCCACCACCGGCGTGCCGCCGCCGTAGTCGGACGCGTTCATGCCCATGAAGTTGCGCTGCTCGAAGCCGCGCTTCACGGGCTGGATCCAGTCGCGCCGGTCGGCGTGGCTGGCACCGGAGTAGGTCCAACAGCCGCCGGCATGGCGCGGCGCGGCGGCCAGGCGGTGGGCGGCGCTGGCCCAGGCGTCGATGACGATGGGCTTGTCGCCGGTGTTGGCGTAGCTGACGTCCAGCAGCGCCACGCCGGGGTGCTCGTCCAGCAGCGTGACGGTGACGCGCTTCTCCAGGCCCTCGGCGGCGCGGCCGGACAGCTGCAGGCGCTGGCCGGCGCCGAACACGGTGTCGGCGCGCGACGGCTCGGCACGCTGCAGCGCGAAGCGCCCGACCTCGCGTCCCTTGACGACGACGTATTCGCTGGCGTCGAAGCCGGTCAGCGTGACGGGCCGAGGGCCGGCCAGGCTGACGAGGCGGCAGCGCATCTGGTCGTCGAACTGCAGCGACACGGCGCTGTCCTGCACGCGCACGTGACCACGGCCCTCGGCGGCCTGCGCCAGCGGCAGCTGCGTGGCCAGCGGCGCGGCGCCCAGCCACTGCAGGAAGGCTCGGCGCGCGGTCATCGCCGGCCTCCCCACGCGGCGGGAAAGGTCCGCTCGGCGTTGCGGCGGTAGAGCTTGTCGACCACGGTCTTCGGCAGCCCCAGCCCCTGCACCGGCTGGTCGAGGTCGGCCACCTTGAAGCTATCCGTCGTGTTGAAGTAGCGCCAGTGCATGCGCCACACGCCCTCGGCTTCGCGGGCCAGCGCAGCGCCGTCCTGGTCGGGCGCCTGTGCCATGTCGCTGCCGTAGAGGATGCGGTCCTGGTACTGGATGAAGAAGCGGCGCACGCGCTCGCGGTCCTGCTGGCTCTGGTGCTGCAGCTGGCCGATGCGGGCGGCCACGTCGACGACGGCGGTGGGGAAGCGGTCCAGGAAGGCGGCCAGCTCGGCCACGTCGCGCTCCAGCGACGCGAGGTGCACGCCGACGAAGCGCAGCCCGGGATGGGCCGCCACCATGCGGTCGCGCGCGGCCATCTGCGCCTCCCAGCTGGGCATCTCGGGGTGCAGGTGCATGTGGTACTGCGGGTGGGCCTTGAAGTACTCGCGGTCATTGTTGACCGTCATCTTCTCCAGCGGCAGCCAGCAGTTGTGCGGCTCGCCCTGGTGGCCCAGCAGCGGGATGCCCTGGCGGGCGAAGTCGTCGAACAGCGGCGCGAAGCGGGCGTCGTCGATCATCACCAGCTTCTCGTCGGCGCCACGCAGGCTCATGCCGATGTTCTTCCACACCTTCACGCCCACCGCGCCGGCCTGCATGGCCGCGGCGATGCGCTGGCGCGTGGCCGGCAGCCAGGCGGGCTGGTCGGAGCCGTCCACCGAGAAGCTGGCAGCCCAGGCGACGTCGCGCGGGAACTGCTTGCGCAGCTCGACGGCCACGCGCTGCTGGTCGTCCAGCGGCGGGAAGTCAGGGTAGTCGACGTTGATCGTCAGCACCTTGAAGCTCTGGCGCCGTGCGGCCTGCATGAACGCCGGCGCGGCGTTGTGCAGGTGCAGGTGGACGTCGATCTTCGGCACGCGCGCGTAGTCAGCCATTGTGTAGCTGGGCGCATCTGCTGCGTGTGCGGAGAAAAAAGCCGCCCCGGCAAGCAGGGCGGCAACGGAGGAGACGAAAAATCGCATCGAAATCAATCCATGTTGTGCGGGCCGAGCGCCGGGCCGCTCCCAAGCCGGCCCGCGCTGGCGATGTGCTCGCGGCTCGATGCCGCGAGCATCGCCGTCACCTCGGGGGACCGACCAGACTTGCCGGCGTGCAGCCGGGCAAGGCTGGGCGAGGGGCTAAAACTTGACACTAGCGCCCAGCGTGAAGGCACGGCCGTAGCGGTAGTAGCCATTGGGCAGGCTGACGTTGCCGTTGCCCAGCTTGGGCGCCTGCACCGCATCGGTCAGGTTGTTGCCTTCCAGGCTGATGCGCAGCCACTGGTTCACCTCGTAGGCCACTTGCGCGGTCACCCAGGTCGTGGCGTTGGCGGTCTCGTTGAAGTTGGCGCCGATGACATTGGTGGCGGTGACGAAGGCATCGGTGTGGTCGGCCGTCGCGCTCATGCTCCACGGCCCCCTCTCGTACAGCACACCGAACGACGCGGTGGCCGGCGCGATGCCTTCCAGCGCCCGCTCCACGCCCCCCACCCAGCTGCGCGACTTGTTGCGCGTGTACTGCGCGCGCACGCCGAAGCCGTTGTCGAACAGGTGCTGGAAGCCGACCTCGAAGCCGCGTGCGGTGGCCTTGTCGCCGTTGATGGGGCGCTGCACGTTGAACAGCCGGGCGCCCGGCGCACCGATGTCCTGGCCCGACAGCCACAGGTTGGTGATCTGGTTCTTGATGTTCTTCTGGTAGACGGCAAAGGTCAGCGCCGAGTCCTTGGCGTAGTACCACTCCAGCGACGCGTCGACCTGGCGGGCGCTGTACGGCTTGAGCTCGGCGTTGCCGCCGAAGATCTGCGTGAAGTCGCCCCAGGAGATGCTGGCCGTCGTGTTGGTCGGCGCGAGCTTGTCCACCGCCGGGCGCGCCATCGTCTTGGCCGCGCCCAGGCGCAGCTGCAGGTCGGGCGTGAACAGCCAGGTGAAGTTGGCCGACGGCAGCGCGAAGCTGTAGGTGGCCTGCTGCTGCACGACGGACGGCGCGGCGTAGACGGCCGTGTAGTTGAAGGCGCCGTTCTCGACGATGTCGAGGATCTTCGCGTCCCAGGCCTGGGCGGTGGTCTTGGTGCGCACGAAGCGCACGCCGACGTCCGCGTTCCAGCTTTCACCGGACAGGTCGGCCTGCACGAAGGCGGTCGTCGTCTTCTCGGTGACGCGGTAGCTCTCCAGCGGGTTCCACGTCGGCGCCGACAGCGTGGAGCTGTAGACACCGCCGCCGGGGCGCGGCTTGCCGTCCCAGGACTTCAGCGCCTCGGCGTAGTTGTCGACGTCGAAGCCCAGGAAGGTGCGCGGGAAATTGCCGCTGACGCCACTGAGGAAGCCCGACGGGCTCAGCGTCTGGTTGATGACGTTGCCGCCCAGCGCGCCGACGTTGATCGCGCTGGCGCCGGAGTAGTGATCGGCGCCGCCGTTGAGCGAGTTGTTGATGAGGTCGCGCGACTTCTTGCGGTTGGTCTGGTTCAGGCCGAACTTCAGCTTGTCGATGTTGAAGCGGTCCAGCGTCCACTCGGCGTCCACCTTGGCGCCGTTGATCTTGTCGTCGATGTTGTCGCCGGCACGGCTGTAGTAGTGGGTGTTGAAGTCGCTGGCCTTGAACAGGCCCTGGGCCAGGCCGGTCTGCAGGTCACGGCCGTCGGCGAAGGTGGTCTTCACGTCGGGCACGGCGCCGCCGTTCAGCTGGATGCGCGTGACGTTGGGCTGGTTCATGCGCAGCACGACGTAGCTGTCGTTGCCGCCCGAATGGCGCTTGGACGTGGACTCGTACAGGTCGCCCACCAGCTTCAGCGTCGGCGACAGCTTCCACTCGGCGTTGGCACCGTACATCGCGGTGTCGACGACGCGGTACTCCGTCTTGTTCAGCAGCTCGGGGTTGAGCCGCATCTCCGGGTCGGTGCTGCTCAGCGTCAGGTCGGTCACCACGCCGTTGGTGATCTTCATGTTGGACCAGCGGCCCGGCGCGTACAGCGGGTAGAACGACAGCTGGTAGCCCACCTGCGGCGAGTTCAGCCGCGTCTTGAAGCCGTCCACGACGACCTTCACGTCGCTGCTGGGCCGCCACTCCACCTTGCCCGACAGCGCCAGGCGCTTCTTGTTCTCCATGATGGAGCCGAAGCGGAACTGGCCCGGGCCGATCAGCCCTTCCTCGTTGGCGTCCAGTTGGCCGTTGCCGTTGGGGTCGATGGCGCCGCCCCAGGTGTTGCCCCACTGCCAGAACTGGCTGGGGTCGCTGGGGATGGGGTTGCGGCTCCAGCCGCCGTCGTTGCCGGCCGTGTCGGTGCGCACGTCGCGCTTGGCGTACACCAGGCCCAGCAGCACGCCCACCTGGTCGCCGAAGGTGTTGCTGTAGGTGGCCGACAGCTTCTTGCCGTTCAGCTCGCTCATCTGGTTGCGGTCCGCCTCCAGGCGCAGCAGGCCGCGCTGGCCCTTCTGGTCGAACGGGCTGGCGGAGCGCAGGTTCACGAGGCCGCCGATAGCGCCCTCCATCAGCGAGGCCTGCGTGGACTTGACGACGTCGGCACCGCTGATGACGTCGGCGGGCAGCACGTCGTAAGCGAAGTAGCGGCCCGCGCTGTCGGTACCCAGCAGGCGGCTGTTGAAGGTGGTGATCGTGTACTCGGGCCCCAGGCCGCGGATGCTGACCTTCTGGCCTTCACCGCCGGCCGTGCGGCTGATGGACACGCCGGTGATGTGGCTCAGCGAATCGGCCACGTTGTTGTCGGGGAAGCGGCCCAGCTCGGTCGCGCTGATGCTGTCCTGCACGCCGGCGGCGTTGCGCTTGAGCGAGAGCGACTTCTGCAGGCTGGCGCGGGTGCCTGTCACTTCCACCCGGTCCAGCTCGGCAACGTCCTTCTCGGTCTTGGCAGGCGCGTCCTGGGCGGCCTGCTGAGCCAGGGCCGGGGCGGCTGCACCGGCAGCGGCCAGTGCCATCAGGCCGGCCAGCGTCAGGGGGTGCAGCGCGAAGCGGGTGCGGGCGTGCACCGGGGGTTGCAGGCGAGGACTCATCGAACAGTTCCTTTGATCTTGTGTGTCGGGGCTGCCGTCAGGGCAGCGCGATGTCATCTGCTGTGGATGCCGGGGCAGCTCTCCCCCGGTGCGGTGTACCGGCTCCTCGGAGACCCTCGGAACGGCTTGACGCAAGTCTACGAATTCTTTCGTTTAATTTCGTATATGGTTTTCACCGATGCCGAATGCTTTCGATGAATGATGCCACGAAAGCCTTCCACCGCGCTGACATAGAGGAAACGCCCTGAGCTATATCGGTATTCGCCCGGCACCCGCGGAAATTTGCATACGAAAGCCGCCAAGTCGTTGTGTTTTCGTTTTCGTTCGCTTATGCTTTCGCTCGAAAGTTGCCAACGACGCTTTCCAGACCTCACGAAAGATTGAATCCATGCAGAGCACCTGGCTCACCTACGCGCTGATCACGACCCTGCTGTGGGGCCTGTGGGGCGCCTTCACCGGCCTGCCGTCGGAACACGGCTTTCCCGACACGCTGATCTACGTCGTGTGGGCGCTGACCATGATCCCGCCCGCCGTCGTCGTGCTGGCGCGCGCCGGCTGGCGCATCGACCGCGACCGCCGCTCCGTCGTGCTGGGCCTGGCCGTCGGCCTGCTGGGCGCCGGCGGCCAGATGCTGCTGTTCCGCGCGGTGCAGTCGGGGCCGGCTTACCTCATCTTCCCCATCGTGTCGCTGTCGCCGGCGCTGACCATCGCGTTGTCGTTCGGCCTGCTGGGCGAACGCACCGGCAGGCTGGGCATGGCCGGCATCGCGCTGGCGCTGTGCTCGCTGCCGCTGTTCGACCTGCAGCTCGGCCAGGGCGCCCAGGGCCTCGGTGTGTGGTTCGTGCTGGCGCTGTTCGTGCTGGCCGCCTGGGGCCTGCAGGCCTACTTCATCAAGCTGGCCAACGCCGGCACCAGCGCCGAAAGCATCTTCTTCTACATGGCCCTGGGCGCACTGGCCTGCGTGCCGGTGGCGCTGGCGATGACCGACTTCTCCCAGCCCATCCCCTGGGGCTGGCAGGGCCCCGGGCTGGCCGCGGTCACGCAGATCCTCAACGCCGTGGGCGCGCTGACGCTGGTCTACGCCTTCCGCCACGGCAAGGCCATGGTGGTGTCGCCGCTGGTCAATGCCGGCGCGCCGCTGCTGACGGCCATGCTGTCCATGGCCCTCAGCGGCACCGCCCCCGGCGGAGCCAAGTTGCTGGGCGTGGCGCTGGCGCTGCTGGCCGCGCTGATGCTGGCGCTGCAGCCCGAAACCCCTTCCTCCCCCTCTTCCCAACCCGTTCAAGGAGACGCCGCATGAAGCTCATGCTCGACCTCGTGCGCCGCCACAAGCAGGCCGCCCCCGGCCACGCCGCCATCGGCATCCCGTCGGTCTGTTCCGCCCACCCCGTCGTCATCGCCGCCACGCTGCGCGAATGCGCCGCGCAGGGTCGGCCGGCCCTCATCGAGGCCACGTCCAACCAGGTCAACCAGGACGGCGGCTACACCGGCATGACGCCGCTGGACTTCCGCCGCTACGTGCAGGACATGGCCGCCGCCGAGGGCCTGGCGCCCGAGCTGCTGGTGCTGGGCGGCGACCACCTGGGCCCCAACGCCTGGCGCAAGCTGCCGGCGGCAGCCGCAATGGCCAAGGCCGAGGTCATGGTGGCGCAGTACGTGGCCGCGGGCTTCCGCAAGATCCACCTCGACTGCTCCATGAGCTGCGCTGGCGACCCCGTGCCGCTGCCCGAACCCGAGATCGCCGCCCGCGCCGTGCGCCTGTGCCTGGCGGCAGAACAAGCCTGGCGCGACGCGCCCGACCGCGGCGAGGCGCCGGTCTACGTCATCGGCACCGAAGTGCCCGTGCCGGGCGGCGCCCACGAAGACCTGACCGACCTCGCCGTCACGTCGCCGGAGGCGGCCTCCTCCACGCTGGAACTGCACCGCCACGCCTTCGCCCGCGCCGGCCTGGAGGCCGCGTGGGAGCGCGTCATCGCGATGGTCGTGCAGCCCGGCGTCGAGTTCGACCACCACAAGGTCATCGACTACCGCCCCGAGAAGGCGCGCCGCTTGAGCGCCTTCATCGAACGCCAGCCCGGCCTCGTCTTCGAAGCGCATTCCACCGACTACCAGACCCCCGAGCGCCTGGCGCAGCTGGCGCGCGACCACTTCGCCATCCTGAAGGTGGGCCCCGGCGTGACCTTCGCGCTGCGCGAGACGCTGTGGGCGCTGGCCGCCGTCGAGCGCGAGTGGGTGGGCCATGGCGACGGCCTGGTGGACACGGTGCTGGGCGTCATGCGTGCCGAGCCCGAGCACTGGCGCGGCTACTACCAGGACCCGGCGCGCCTGCACGTCGACCTCGCCTACTCCCTGAGCGACCGCATCCGCTACTACTGGGCCCACCCCGCCGTGCGCGAGGCCTGCCGGACCATGCTCGCCCGCCTCGACGCCGCACCGCCGCCGCTGACGCTGCTGAGCCAATACCTGCCGCGCCAGTACGAGGCCGTGCGCGACGGCCGCATCGACACCCGCACCGACGCCCTGCTCCGCGACGGCACCGTCCAAGCCCTGCGCCCCTACCTGCACGCCTGCAGTGCATGAGCCCCTCGCCCGGTCTCGCCCCGCTGAACGCGGGCTCGCCCAGTCGGTCTTGCAGACCGCGCTGCGGCTCGCGCCGCAGCTCTTCGGCAGGCACAACAAGTCCACAGGACTTGCCGTGTCCGGCCTTAGCCCCCGAGGGGACGGCGATGCCCGCGACTTCGAGCCGCAGGCACATCGCCTCACGCGGGCCGGCTTGGGAGCGGCCCGGCGCTCGGCCCGCAATGCAATACAGAACACCGAACTGACATGACCCTGCTCCATCTCGCCCCCTCCGACCTCACGCAACGCGGCGCGACGCACACCGCCCGCGAGATCGCCCACCAGCCCGCCGTCTGGCAGACGGTCTACGCCCAACTGCAGGCCGAGCGCCCGTCGCTGGACGCCTTCCTGCAGCCGCTGCTCGCGCTGCCCGACCTGCGCATCGTGCTGACCGGCGCCGGCAGCTCCGCCTTCATCGGCCAGTGCCTGGCGCCGGCATTGCTGAAGCTGCTGGGCCAGCGCCCCGGCATCCGCGTCGAGGCCGTGGCGACGACCGACATCGTCTCCAGCCCCGAGCAGTGCCTGCAGCCCGAGGTGCCGACGCTGCTCGTCTCCTTCGCCCGCAGCGGCAACAGCCCCGAGAGCCTGGCTGCCGTGGAGCTGGCCGACCGGCTCGTCCACCGCTGCCACCACCTCGCCGTGACCTGCGCCGCCGAGGGCGTGCTGAACCGCCGCCTCGCCGGCCGGCCGGGCTCGCACGTGCTGCTGCTGCCCGACGAGACGCACGACCGCGCGTTCGCGATGACCTCCAGCTTCACCGGCATGCTGCTGGCGGCCGCCTGGGCCTTCGGCCTGCCGCTGCAGCCCGTGACAACGCTGGCGACCGCCGCGGCAGCGCTGACGGCCGCCGAGACCGACCGCCTGCACGCGCTGGCCGAACAGCCGTTCGAGCGCGTCGTCTACCTCGGCAGCAACGCACTGCTGGGCCTGGCCCGCGAGGCCGCGCTCAAGCTGCTGGAGCTGACCGACGGCCGGCTCGTGGCACTGGCGGACTCGCCGCTGGGCTTCCGCCACGGCCCCAAGACCATCCTGAACAACCGGACGCTGGCCATCGTCTTCGTGTCCAACGACCCCTACACCCGCCAGTACGACCTGGACCTGCTGCGCGAGCTGCGCCGCCAGGGCCCGGCCCGCGTGCTCGCCGTGGGCACCTTCGGCCCCGAGGCGCCGCACGCCGACGACGTGCACCTCGCGCTGCCCGCACAGGCGCCCGACCTGGCGCTGGCGCCCGTCGCGCTGGTGTTCGCGCAATGCCTGGCGCTGCTCGCGTCGCTGCAGCGCGGCATCACGCCCGACACGCCCAGCGCCTCGGGCACCGTGACCCGCGTCGTCAGCGGTGTCACCATCCACCCCCTGCACCCCCACCAGGCCTGAGGATGAGCGCCCTGTATCTCGGCATCGACGGCGGCGGCACCAAGACCTCGTTCGTCGTCATCGACGGCGACGGCCGCCGCCTGGCCCGGCACGACGGGCCGACCAGCTACTACCTGGAGATCGGCTTCGACGCGCTGCGCGCGCTGCTGCACCGCGGCGTGCAGGCCGTGCTGCACGCCGGCGGCGCGGCCGCGGGCGACATCGCCTACGCCTTCGCCGGCCTGCCCGCGCATGGCGAGGACAGCACGCGGCTGGCGGCGTTCGACGCGCTGCTGGCCGGCGTGCTGCCGCGCAGCCGCGTCGGCAACGACATGGTCTGCAGTTGGGCCGGCTCGCTGGCCGGCGCCGACGGCATCAGCCTCGTGGCCGGCACCGGCTCCATCGCCTACGGCGAATGGCGGGGTCGCAGCGCGCGCTGCGGCGGCTGGGGCGAGATCTTCAGCGACGAGGGCTCGGCCCACTGGCTGGCACGCGAGACGCTGGCGCTGTTCTCCCGCATGGCCGACGGCCGCGCCGAACCCGGCCCGTTGCTGGGCCTGGTGCGCCAGCACTTCGGCCTGGCGGTCGACCTGGACCTGTGCGCCGCCATCAACGGCAACGCCGCGCGCAGCGAGCTGGCCCAGATCGCCCGGCTGACGACTGCCGCCGCCAGTGCCGGCGACACCCAGGCCCGCCAGCTGCTCGTGCGCGCCGGCGACGAACTGGCGCTGCTGGCCGCCGGCATCGCCCGCAACCTCGCGCTGCCGGCCGGCACGGCCGTGCCGGTGTCCTACAGCGGCGGCGTGTTCGCGGCCGGCGAGCTGGTGCTGGGGCCGCTGCAGGCGGCGCTGGCCCGCCGCCTGCCCGGTGCCACGCTGGTGCGCCCGCGCTTCGGCCCCGAGCTGGGCGCGGCGCTGTACGCCACGCGGCTGGCCGGCCGGGTGCTGTCCGACGACGCGCTGGCCCGGCTGCAGGCGTGACGCGCGAAACCGGTCGATATCATTCGAAAGTCACCCGCGACTTTCGCCCGCTCATGCCCACCTCTGCCTCGCTGCCGGCAAAAAACGAAAGCCCGCTGCTCATCGACGAGCGGCGCCGGCTGATCCGCGAGCTGGTGCAGACGCAGGGCCGCGTCACGGTGGACGAGCTGGCCGAGCGCTTCCACACCTCGGTAGTCACCATCCGCAGCGACCTCAACGCGCTGGCCGCCACCGGCGCCGTGCTGCGCACGCATGGCGGCGCGCTGGCCCAGCGCGACACCGAGGAAGTGCCCATCGGCGTGAAGCAGAAGCTGCGCCACGAGCAGAAGGTGCGCATCGCCGTCGAGGCCGCCCGGATGATCCGCGACGGCGAGACCATCCTGCTGGACTCGGGCTCGACGACCGAGGAGATCGCCAAGCAGATCCGCGGCCTGCGGCTGACGTCGCTGAACGTCATCACCAACGCGCTGAACATCGCCGCGCTGCTGGCCACCGTGCCGCACATCAACCTCATCATGCCCGGCGGCCAGCTGCGGCCCAATTCCTATTCGCTGTCCGGCCCCCAGGCCGTGGCCGCGCTGCAGGGCCTGCATGCCGACCGCCTGTTCCTCGGCGTCGACAGCCTGGACCCCGACATCGGCCTGATGACGCCGCACCTGCTCGAAGCGCAGCTCAACGCGCAGATGATGAAGATCAGCCGCCAGGTCATCGCCGTGGCGGACGCCTCCAAGCTGATGAAGCGCAACCTCTCCGTCATCGGTCCCGTGGAGCAGCTGGACATGCTGATCACCGACAGCAACGCCGACCCGGCCATCGTCGACCAGCTGCGCGGGCGGGGCATCGAGGTGGTGCTGGCCTGAGCGGTCAGCCCGCCACGTAGCGCGTCAGCCCGTCCACCAGCGCGTCGAACACCGCGCGGCAGGCGGCGTTCTGGCGCAGGTCCTCGTGCATCGCCACCCAGGTGTCCAGCGGCCACGCGAACTGCCCGGGCAACACCTGCTCCAGCACCGGCTCGCGCCGCGCCAGCGCCACCTGGCAGCCGCCGATGCCGGCGCCGGCGCGGATGAGCGCCAGCTGGGCGAGGTCGGAATCGCAGCGCAGCGCGAAGCTGTCGCGCGTCAGGCCGCCCAGCCGGCTGGCACCCGCGCGCAGGAAGGGCGTCGTCTTGTCGAAGCCGATCAGCGTGTGGCCGGCCAGGTCCGCCAGCCTGGCGGGGCGGCCGCAGCGGTCCAGGTAGGCCGGGTGGGCATGCAGGCCCAGCTCGACGGTGCCGATGTGCCGCGCGATGAGCTGGCCCTGCTCGGGCGGCGTCATGCGCACGGCGATGTCGGCCTCGCGGCGCAGCAGGTCCTGCACGCGGTTGCTCAAGCCCAGTTCCACGACCAGCCCGGGATGGCGTTCGCGCAGCGCCGCGATGAGGGGCGGCAGCACCTCCACGCCGATGATCTCGCTGGCCGTCACGCGCACGGTGCCGGCAGGCTCGGCGCCGCGCGTGGCGGCGCGCTGCAGCGCGGCGGCGGCCGTCTCCATCTGCTCGGCATGACCGCGCAGCGCCAGCGCCGCCTCGGTGGGCAGCAGGCCGGTGGGCGAGCGCGTGAACAGCACCTGGCCCAACGCGGCCTCCAGCGCCGCGATGTGCCGGCCGACCGTGGGCTGCGTCAGCCCCAGCGCGCGCGCCGCGCCCGACAGCGACCCCTCGCGCAGCACGCCCAGCAGCGTGTGCAGCAGTTCCCAGGAGGGCGTCGGAGTCATACATAAATGTATAGCTGCTCGCTCACCTTCGACAATTCCCAACCAGGCGGCCGCTTTCCAGAATGCACGCCATCAACTCTCTGGAGCGACCATGAACGGCAAGGACAGGACAGCGCTGGTGCTCGGCGCCAGCGGCGGCATCGGCGGCGAGGTGGCGCGCCAGCTGCGCGACGCGGGCTGGACAGTGAAGGCGCTCCAGCGCGGCCAGGCGGCGGCGCACGAGCGGCGCGACGGCATGCACTGGCTGCGCGGCGACGCGCTGAACGCCGCCGACGTAGCCGCCGCGGCCCGGGGCTGCGCCGTCATCGTGCACGCCGTCAACCCGCCCGGCTACCGCGACTGGGACCGCCTCGTGCTGCCGATGCTGAACAACAGCATCGCCGCCGCGCAGACCGAGGGCGCCACGCTGGTGCTGCCCGGCACGGTCTACAACTTCGGGCCCGACGCCTTCCACGCGCCGCTGCGCGAGGACGCGCCACAGCACCCCGTCACACGCAAGGGCGCCATCCGCGTGCAGATGGAGGCGCGGCTGCGCGCGGCCAGCGAGCACGGCGCGCGCGTCATCATCGTCCGCGCCGGCGACTTCTTCGGGCCGCGGGCCGGCAACAACTGGTTCTCGCAGGGCCTCGTCAAGCCGGGCCAGCCCGTCACCACCATCAGCAACCCCGCCGCGCCGGGCGCGGGCCACCAGTGGGCCTACCTGCCCGACGTGGCCCGCACCATGGTCGCGCTGCTGGCACGACGCGACACGCTGCCCGCGTTCGCCAGCTTCCACATGGCCGGCCACTGGGACGCCACCGGCCGCCAGATGGCCGAGGCCATCCAGCGCGTGGCCGCCCGCCACGGCGCCGCGCCGCGCATCGCCGCCCTGCCCTGGTGGCTGCTGAACGTGGCCGGGCTGTTCGTCACCACCTTCCGCGAGATGCGCGAGATGCGCTACCTGTGGCGGCAGCCGGTGCGCATGGACAACGCCCACCTCGTCGCCACGCTGGGCCACGAGCCGCACACGCCGCTGGACGAGGCCGTCGAGGCCGCGCTGCGCGGCCTGGGCTGCCTGCCCGCGCACCCCGCCGCCGGCATGGCCGCTGCGAACGGATAGCCCAGGATAGCGCTACCATTTGCCTTCTTTCGAGGAGACGACGGTGGCAGAAGACGGCAAGAAGGCCCCCCGGCTGCGCAGCCAGGGCTGGTTCGGCGGGCGCGACAAGATGGGCTTCGTGCACCGCGCCTGGCTGCGCAACCAGGGCTACCCGGACGACTACTTCGGCGGCAAGCCCGTCATCGGCATCTGCAACACCTGGAGCGAGCTGACGCCGTGCAACGGCCACCTGCGCGAGCTGGCCGAGTCGGTCAAGCGCGGCGTGCTGGAGGCCGGCGGCGTGCCGCTGGAGTTCCCGGTCATGTCGCTGGGCGAGACGATCATGAAGCCGACCACCATGCTGTTCCGCAACCTCGCGAGCATGGACGTCGAGGAGTCGCTGCGCGCCAACCCACTGGACGGCGTCGTGCTGATGACGGGCTGCGACAAGACGACGCCGTCGCTGCTGATGGGCGCCTGCAGCGTGGGGCTGCCCACGCTGGTGGTGCCCGGCGGGCCGATGCTGAACGGCAAGTTCCGCGGCGGCGAGATCGGCTCGGGCACGTTCAACTGGCAGGTCAAGGCCCGCATCGACAGCGGCGAGTTCACGGCCGCCGACCTGACCGAGGCCGAGGTCTGCGGCGCGCGCAGCGCTGGCCACTGCAACACCATGGGCACGGCGTCGACGATGGCCGTCATGTCGGAAGCGCTGGGCATGACACTGCCCGGCATGGCGTCCATTCCCGCCGCCGACTCGCGCAAGAAGCTGATGGCGCAGCTGAGCGGCCGGCGCATCGTCGAGATGGTCCAGGAAGACCTGACACCGGCCCAGGTGCTGACGCGCGCCGCGTTCGAGAACGCCATCGTCGTCAACGCCGCCGTGGGCGGCTCCACCAACCTCATCCTGCACCTGCTGGCCATCGCCGGGCGCATCGGCGTGCCGCTCACGCTGGACGACTTCGACCGCCACGGCAGCCAGGTCCCGCTGCTGGTCAACCTGAAGCCGTCGGGTGAGCGGCTGATGGAGGACTTCTTCTACGCCGGCGGCCTGTCCGTCGTCATGAAGGAACTGGGCGCGCTGCTGCACCGCGGCGCGCTGACGGTCAACGGCCGCACGCTGGACGACAACTACCGCGAGGCCCGCTGCTGGGACCCCGCTGTCATCCGCCCGCTGGACCAGCCGCTGCAGCCCGCCGCCGGCATCGCCGTGCTGCACGGCAACCTGTGCGAGCAGGGCGCCGTCATCAAGCCCTCGGCCGCCACGCCGGCGCTGCTGCAGCACCGCGGCCCGGCCGTCGTCTTCACGAGCATGGAGGACTACCACGCCCGCATCGACGACCCGGCGCTGCCCATCACCGCCGACAGCGTCATCGTGCTGCAGGGCGTGGGCCCGCGCGGCTACCCCGGCATGCCCGAGGTCGGCAACGTGGACCTGCCGCGCAAGCTCGTGGAGGCCGGCGTGACGGACATGGTGCGCATCTCCGACGGCCGCATGAGCGGCACGGCCTACGGCACCGTCGTGCTGCACGTGGCGCCCGAGTCGGCCGCCGGCGGCACGCTGGCGCTGGTGCGCGACGGCGACCTCATCGAGCTGGACGTGCCGGCGCGCCGGCTGCAGCTGCTGGTCGGCGACGAGGAACTGGCGCGCCGCCGCGCCGCCTGGGTGCCGCCCGCGCCGCTGGCCACGCGCGGCTACGTGAAGCTCTACGTGGACCACGTGCAGCAGGCTCACCTGGGCGCCGACCTGGATCTGCTCGTCGGCAGCTCCGGCTCGGTCGTCGAGCGCGACTCGCACTGACGGGCCCCTCGCCCAGGCTCGCCACGCTGAACGCGTGTGAGCCTGAGCGGTCCCCCTGGGGGACGGCGATGCTCGCGGCATTGAGCCGCGAGCACATCGCCATGACGGGCCGGCTTGGGAGCGGCCCGGCGCTCGGCCCGAAAGCATGAAGACGCGCAGGAGCCGCTGGCCATAATGGCCCGGTCGTATCTTGAGACCGTCCATGACCTACTGCGTCGCGATGCGCCTGCGCGCCGGCCTGCTGTTCGCCTCCGACACCCGCACCAACGCGGGCGTCGACCACATCGCCAGCTTCCGCAAGATGTACCAGTTCCAGATTCCGCACCAGCGCGAGATCGTCGTGCTGGCTGCGGGCAACCTGGCGACGACGCAGTCTGTCATGTCGCTGCTGAACCAGCGCCTGCACGGCGACGGCGAGCACCTGCTCAACGTGCCCAGCCTGTACGACGCGGCCGTGCTGCTGGGCCGCACGCTCAAGGAAGTGGTGGGCCGCGACATCGGCGACGGCCAGCACAACCAGGGCGTGGACTTCGGCGCCAACTTCCTGCTGGGCGGCCAGATCCAGGGCGAAGGCCCGCGGCTGTTCCACGTCTACCCGCAAGGCAACTTCATCGAGGCGACGGAGGACACGCCCTACTTCCAGATCGGCGAGAGCAAGTACGGCAAGCCCATCATCGACCGCGTCATCCGCTACGACACCACGGCGCTGGACGAGGCCGCCAAGTGCACGCTCGTCAGCTTCGACTCCACCATCCAGTCCAACCTGTCGGTGGGCTTGCCCATCGACATGGTGATGCTGCGCGCCAACCAGTTCGAGCAGGCCATGCAGCCGCCGCACCGCATCGAGCGCGACGACCCCTACTTCCTGTCGCTGCGCAGCGGCTGGAGCGCCGGCCTTCGCAAGGTGTTCGACGAACTGCCCAACGAGCCCTGGTTCGACGCTTGAGCCCCTCGTCCGGTCCGACGAGGGGACAGGGCTCAGACCGAACCAAGCACCCGCATCGAATAGTCGACCGCCCTGACGTCCTTGGTCAACCGGCCGATGGAGATGCGGTCCACGCCGGTGGCGGCGATCCAGCGCAACTGATCCAGCGCGACGCCGCCCGACACCTCCAGCAAGGCACGGCCCGCATTCACCGCGACGGCCTCGCGCATCTGCGCCTCGGTGAAGTTGTCCAGCAGCACGCTGACGGCGCCGGCGTCCAGCGCCTCGTGCAGCTGGGCAATGTTCTCGACCTCGATCTGGATGTCCACGCCCGCGTTCAAGGCCTGCGCCGCGCGCAGCGCCAGCGCCACGCCGCCGGCCGCGGCGATGTGGTTCTCCTTGATGAGGATGCCGGCATACAGCGCCAGCCGCTGGTTCTGCCCGCCACCCACGCGCACCGCGTATTTCTGCGCCAGGCGCAGGCCCGGCACGGTCTTGCGCGTGTCCAGGATCGCGCAGCCGTTGACGTTGGGGCTGGCGCCGGCCACCGCGTCCACATGAGCGCGCGTGATCGTCGCCGTGCCCGACAGCAGCTGCAGGAAGTTCAGCGCCGGCCGCTCGGCGCTCAGCAGCAGGCGGCCGTCGGCCTCGATGCGGCAGACGATGCTGTCCGCCGTCATGGCAGCGCCTTCGTCGTACAGCCAGTCGATGCGGCTGCTCGGGTCCAAGGCGGCGAACACGCCGTCGAACCAGTCGCGGCCGCACAGCACGGCCGCTTCGCGCACGCGCACCTGCGCCGCCACGCGCCGGCCCGCCGGCACCAGCTGGGCCGTCCAGTCGCAGCGGCCGATGTCCTCGGCCAGCGCGTCGCGGATGTTGCGTGCGCGCGCCTGCTCCAGCGTCTCTTCGGTGAACATCACTCGGGCTGCCCCACGGTCAGCGAGATGTCGCCCAGGCCCTCGACGTGCCCCGTGATGACATCGCCCGGCACCACGGCGCCGACGCCGGCCGGCGTGCCGGTGTAAATCAGGTCGCCGGGGTGCAGGTGGTACAGGTGCGACAGGTTGGAGACGATCTCGGCCTGGCTCCAGATCATGTCGGCCAGGTCGCCGCGCTGCTTCTCGACGCCGTTCACGGCCAGCGTGATGGCGCCCTTTTCCAGCAGGCCCACGTCGGACACGCGGGCGATGTCCGACAGGATGGCCGACTGGTCGAAGCCCTTGGCCGTGTCCCACGGCTTGCCGCCGGCCTTGGCCGTGGCCTGCAGGTCGCGGCGCGTCATGTCCAGGCCCGCGGCGTAGCCCCAGATGGCGGCCTTGGCGGCCTCGGGCGTGACCTTGAACACCGGCGCGCCGATGGCGATGACCAGCTCCATCTCGTAGTGGTAGTTCTTCGTCTCGGGCGGGTACGGCACCGTCGAGCCCGAGGCGGTCAGCGCGCTGGCGGGTTTGGTGAAATAGAACGGCGGCTCGCGCGTCGGGTCGGCGCCCATCTCGCGGGCATGATCGGCATAGTTGCGGCCGACGCAGAAGATGCGGCTGACCGCGTAACGTGCATCGCTGCCGCGCACGGCGGCGCTGGGAATCTCGGCCGGGGGGAAGACGAAGTTGCTCATGGCATGGCATCGACGAGGAAATGAGGGGGCAAAGCATACTGGGCCGGCCCTGGCCTTGCTGCTGCTCGCCCTGCTGACCGGCTGCGCCACCCGCACGCCCGCGCCCGCCGACCGCGACGGCCCGCAGCCCAACCCGCCGGCCGAACTGACCAAGGTGCCCGACGCCGTGCCGCGCGTGGAGCCCATCCGCGTGGGTGGCCCCAACAAGCCCTACGAGGTGCTGGGCGAGCGCTACCTGCCCCTCACCGGCGACGATCCCTACCTGGACCGCGGCCTGGCCTCCTGGTACGGCCGCAAGTTCCACGGCCGGCCCACGGCCAGCGGCGAGGTCTACAACATGTACGCGATGACGGCGGCGCACCCGACGCTGCCCATCCCCAGCTACGCCCGCGTGCGCAACCCGGCCAACGGCCGCGAGGTCATCGTGCGCGTCAACGACCGCGGGCCGTTCCACAAGGGCCGCGTCATCGACCTGAGCTACACCGCCGCGCTGAAGCTGGACCTGCTGCGCGGCGTGGCGCCGGTGGAGGTGCGGCGCATCACCTACGCCGAGATCCGCGCCGGCAGCTGGGGCAAGCCCGCCAGCGAGCCGCCCCCCGTCTTCGTGCCCGAACCGACGCCCGGCGCGCCGCAGCGCGACACCACGGCCACGCTGGCCTCCGCCGGCAGCGGCATCTGGCTGCAGTTCGGCGCCTTCGCCCGGCTGGACGGCGCCGAGGCGCTGCGCCAGAAGGTCGCCGAGGCCGACCTCAGCCTGCTGCCGCTGCTGACGATCGTGCGCGAGGCGGGCCTGCACCGGCTGCGCGCCGGCCCGTTCCCGAGCGTCGACGAGGCCCGCGCGTCGGCCGCGCGGCTGCGCGACGAAGGCGGCGTGGAGTCCACGCTGGTCGAGAAGCGCTGACCAGGGTCTGTCAACCCACCGGCTGCGGCCGTGCGGCGGCCGGCGCGCCCAGCGCCGCCTCCAGGGCGGCGATGGACACGTGGTCGCTGAGGTGGCGGCCGTAGTGCGCGATGACGACGCGGCCGTCACGGTCGATCAGGAAGTCGGCCGGCGTGCGGTCGACAGGCCCGTCGATGCGGCCGGGCAGGAAGCCAGCCGCGAACGCGCGCAGCGCCGCCGCAATCGTGGGCCAGCGCAGCATCGCGGCCCAGCCGCGCTCGACGCCGTAGCGGCGGTACAGCACCAGGCCCGGGTCTGCCACCAGCGGGAACGGCGCATCCTGCCGGCCCACGTAGCGGCCGATGCCGGCTGCATCCGACTGGAACACGCCCACCACGGCCAGCCCCAGCGCCTCCAGCGCCGGCGCCGCCTGCCGGAGGTCGCGCACCCTCAGGTTGCAGACGGGGCAGGACGCATACCGGTAGAACGACAGCAACACGGGCCGGCCACGCAGGGCCTGCAGCGACAGCGGCCGGCCGAAGACATCGGTTGTCTGCACATCGGGCGCCAGCTGGCCCACTTGAATCCGCATGACTCTTCCTTGTTTTGGACGGTCGACCAACCTTATCAGGTCGATCGTCCAAAAACAAGCCGGTTGCCGGACACACGCTGCTACGATGGCTGGCGCCATGGATGACCCGACAGCCTCCCCACCCAGCGGCCGCGACCGCATCGTCGACGCGGCGCTGCGGCTGTTCGAGGCGCGCGGCTATGCCTCGACGTCGATTGCCGACGTGGCGGCCGAGGCTGGCATGCTCAAGGGCAACCTGGCCTACTACTTCCCCACCAAGCCCGCGCTGCTGGATGCCGTGCTGCGCAGCCGTCAGGCCGAGCTGGAGCTCGCGCTGGCCGTGCCCGCCGATGCCACGCCGGCCGAGGCGATCGACCGGCTGCTGTGCTACGTCGAAGCACATGCCGCGGACGTGGCCGGCACGGGCTGCCCGGTCGGCAGCCTCGCCACGGAGCTGGGCAAGCTCGACGACCAGCTGCACCGCCCCGCGGCCGGCCTGCTGCTGGGGCTGCTGGGCTGGCTGCAGCAGCAGTTCGCTCGCGCGCTGCCGGCACCAGACGCGCAGGCCTGCGCCGAGCATTTGCTGTCGGTGCTGCAGGGTGCCGCCGTGCTGGCCCAGGCGGCGCGCGACCCGGACGTCATCCAGCGCCAGGTGGCCGCCGGCCGCGCGTGGACAGCCTCGGTGCTCGCCTACCGCCCGCCCGCCACGTCCAGCAGCGCGCCCACCGTGTAGCTGGCCGCGTCGGACAGCAGCCACACGATCGCCTCGGCGATCTCCTCGGGCCGCCCCAGGCGCTGGATGGGAATGCTGCCCGCTGCGCCGGATGCGTCCATGCCGCTGGCGGCGTGGATGTCGGTCTCGATGATGCCCGGCCGCACGCCGTTCACGCGGATGCCCTCGGCGATCAGCTCCCGGGCCAGGCCCTTGGTCAGCGTGTCCACCGCGCCCTTGGTGGCAGCGTAGTCCACGTAGATGCCGGCCGAGCCGAACTCCGCCGCGCGCGAGCTGAGGTTGACGATGGCGCCGCCCGCGCCGCCGCGCGCCGTGCTCATGCGCTGCGCAGCCTGCTGGCAGCACAGCAGCGTGCCCATCACGTTGACGTCGAACAGCCGGCGCCAGCGCGCGGGGGTCATGTCTTGCAGCCGCGCCTGCGGGGCAACGATGCCGGCGTTGTTGACCAGCCCCTTCAGCCGCCCGCCGGCCTCGTCCAGGCGCTCGAACATGCGGGCGACCTGCACCTCGTCGGCCACATCGGCCTGCAGCGTCAACACCCGCCGGCCCAGCCCGTGCAATCTGGCCGCCAAGGCCTCGGCGGCGGCGCTATCCTGCGCATAGTTGATGGCCACGTCCCAGCCGGCCTCGGCGCAGCGCCAGGCCGTGGCTGCACCGATGCCGCGCGATCCCCCGGTGATCAAGACCCAATCCGACATGGGCGGCATTGTGGACTTGACGGTGACAGCGCCGCACCCAAAACGCGAGCTGCATGGATTTCCTCGACGTCCCGACGGTCCTCAAGGTCAGTGCCCTCTTCAACCTGATGGCGGCGCTCGCCTGGCTGACGCTGGCGCAGGCGTTCCGCATCGCGCCGCGCGCGGGCCGGCTGATGGCGGCCGCGCACCTGCTGCGGCTGGCGACACAGGACTACGGCAACCACCTGGCCGGCTGGCCCGACCTGCTGCGCCAGGCCGTGCCGGAGTACGGGCTGCTGGGCGGCATGGTGCTGCTGCTGCTGGCGCTGCGCCGCATGCTGCGCAGCCGCCGGCGCCCGCACGACATCGCCTGGATCGCCGGCCTCGGCGCGCTGGCCATCGCGGCCGGCCTGGCCAGCGGCTCGGCGCTGGCACCCGAGCTGGCCGGCACGGCCGCCGCCACCGCGCTGGCGCTGCTGTCCGTGCGCGAGGTGATGCACGGCGCGGGCAGCCAGCTGTCGCGTGTCGTCGCCATCGCCACGACGACGCCCTTCGCGCTGCTGGCGCTGATGAGCCTGGCCCACGGCGCCGAGCTGCTGCTGCAGCCCGACCTGCACGGCCATCTGCTGCACGGCGAGCTGCCGTCCCCGGCGCGCGCGGTGCTGTGGTTCGTCGTCACGGCGGCCATCACGCTCAGCCTCATCGCGCTGATGATCTGGCGCGTGGTCATGCGCATCCAGCACCTGACCTACCGCGACCCGCTGACCGGCGCCCTCAACCGCCGCGCCTTCGAGCAGGCGCTCATCGACGCGCAGGCGCAGCTGCAGCGCGGCCACGGCTTCGCGCTGGCGATGATCGACATCGACCACTTCAAGCGCATCAACGACGAGCACGGCCACCCGGCCGGCGACGCGGCGCTGCAGCACTGCGTGCGCATCTGGCAGGCCGGCCTGCGCGAGGTGGACCGGCTGGGCCGGCTGGGCGGTGAGGAGTTCTGCGCGCTGCTGCCGCTGGCGCCGGCCGGTGACCTCGCCACGGCCGCCACCGTGGCCGAGCGGCTGCGCGCCAGCCTGGCGGGCCAGGCGCTGCAGTGGAACGGGCTGTCCCTGCCGCTGACGGCCAGCTTCGGCGTGGCGCTGCCGGTGGCGGGTGACGCCGAAGGCGAGATCGGCCTGGCGCGCGCCGACGCCGAGCTCTACCGCGCCAAGGCCGAGGGCCGCAACCGCGTCTGCGTCGCGACGCACCTGCAGGCCTCGCCATGATCACGCCGGCCCAGACGCTGACGCTGCTCGGCGCCATCATCCTGGCGGCAGGCATGGCCGCTCTGGTGTGGCTGTCGCTGGCGTTCATCGCGCGCATCGCGCCGCGCGCTTCCTGCATCATGGCCGGCGCCAACGTGGCCGCCGCGCTGTCGCTGACGCTGCATGCGCTGCGCGGCGCGCTGCCCGACGAGCTGACCTACCGCGCCGGCGACGTGCTGGCCCTGTCGTCCTTCGCGCTGCTGGCCGTGGCGGTGTCGGCCATCCTGGACCGCCGCCCGACCTGGAAGCCGGCCGCCGCCACCGTGCTCGCCACGGCCGGCGTGCTGGCGCTGCTGCCCTACGACGGCGACCTGCGCTGGGAGGCCCGCATCGTCAACTTCGGCGGTGCCGCGCTGACGCTGGCCGCGGCGCTGTCGACCTGGCGCCGGCTGCGGGCCGCCCACGGGCGGCGCACGCCCGCCGGGCTGGCGCTGCCGCTGTTCCTCATCGCCGCGCTGATGGCGGCGCGCGGGCTGGAGACCTTCGTCAACCCCGGCCGCACGCCGGACATGCGCCTGCCCACCGAGTTCAACCTCGCCTTCCTGTGGGCCGCGCTGGTGCTGACGCTGCTGCAGAACGCGACGCTGGCCTTCCTCGTGCTGATGCGGCTCATCCTGCGCATCGAGCGGCTGCTGGAGCGCGACCCGCTGACCGACACGCTGAACCGCCGCGCGTTCGACCAGGCGCTGGACCACGCCCACGCCTGGCTCCGGCGCGGCCGCGGCTACGCGCTGGTCATGATCGACATGGACCGCTTCAAGCAGCTCAACGACACGCTGGGCCACGCCGCCGGCGACGCGGCGCTGCGCCAGATGGTGCGCGAACTGCAGCCCTGCCTGCGCGAGGTGGACCGGCTGGGCCGCCTGGGCGGCGAGGAGTTCTGCGTGCTGCTGCCCGACACCGACATCGCCGGCGCCGCGCTGGTGGCCGAGCGCATGCGCGCGCTGGTGCACGCCACGCCGCTGCGCTGGCTGGAGCAGGACTGGCCGCTGAGCGCCAGCTTCGGCATTGCCGAGGCCGAGCGCGGCGATGCCGACGGCGCCGCCTTGCTGGCCCGCGCCGACCAGGCCCTCTACCGCGCCAAGCACCAGGGGCGCAACGTCGTCCAGGCCTGAAATGGCACAGCCCCTCGTCCAGTCCCGCACCGCTGAACGCGGGCCGGCTTGGGAGCGGCCCGGCGCTCGGCCCAAACACCACCACCGCCGCCGACATGACAGCCACCGACACCACGCAGACGCTGCTCGACTTCCTCACCGGCATCGGCATCGCCGTGCGCGAGGGCCCCGTGCCGGCCGGCAGCTTCCTGCCCGGCATCCGGCTGGAGGCCGGCACGCTGGTGGTGGACCGCGCCGCGCTGCGCTGGCCGGGCGACCTGCTGCACGAGGCCGGCCACATCGCGACGACGCCGGCCGCGCTGCGGGCGGCGCTGGACGACCGCATCGAGGACGACCCCGGCGTTCCCCACCGCGGCGAGGCCGAGGCCACCGCCTGGGCCTGGGCCGCGCTCGTGCACCTGGGGCTGCCGGCCGGGCTGCTGTTCCACGGTGGCGGCTACCAGGGCCACTCGGCGGGGCTGGCGCTGACCTATTCCCTGGGCGTCTACCCCGGCGCCGCCGGCCTCACACGGGCCGGGCTGGCGGCACCGGGCGAGTACCCGCGGCTGCTGCGCTGGCTGAGAAACTAGGCCCATGAACGACACCTTGCTGCTGCTGATCCCCATTGCCGCCGACCACAAGCCCCTGCTGCTGGAACGCTTTCGCGTCATCGAAGCGCCGGACGCGGCCACGCGCGCGGCCGCCGTCACCCGGCACGCGGCGGACATCGACTTCGTGCTGACCAACGGCGCGGTGGGCTTCACCGCCGCCGAGATCGCCACCCTGCCCCGCCTCAAGCTGGTGGCCGCGCTGGGCGCCGGCTTCGAGAACCTGGATGTCGCGGCGGCCAGGGAACGCGGCGTGGCCGTCTGCAACGGCGCCGGCACCAATGACGACTGCGTGGCCGACCACGCACTGGCGCTGCTGCTGGGCAGCCTGCGCGCGCTGCCACAGCAGGGCGCCGCGCTGCGGGCCGGCGTGTGGCGCGACGCGCTGCCGCTGTACCCCGACTGCATGGGCCGTCGGCTCGGCGTCATCGGCCTGGGCGCCATCGGCCGCAAGATCGCGACACGCGCCGCGGCCTTCGGCATGACGCTGGGCTATCACAACCGCCGCCCGCGCGACGACGCCGGCGATGCGCGCTGGTTCGACAGCCCCGCGGCGCTGGCCGCCTGGGCCGACGATCTCGTCGTCGCGACGCCCGGCGGCGCGGGCACGCGGCACATCGTCGACGCCGCTGTGCTGGCCGCGCTGGGCGCCGGCGGGCATGTGGTGAACATCGCGCGCGGCAGCTGCGTGGACACGGCCGCGCTGGCTGCGGCGCTGCGCAGCGGGCAGATCGCCGGCGCGGCGCTGGACGTCTACGACAGCGAGCCCCGCCCGCCGCAGGAGCTGGTGGACCTGCCCAACGTCATCCTGACGCCGCATGTGGCGGGTTGGTCGCCGCAGTCGGTGCGCGCGTCGGTGCGGAACTTCATCGCCAACGTGGACGCGCTGCAGCGCGGCGAGCCGCTGCCCACGCCGCTGTGAGCGTCAGCGGCGGCGCGGCCGCTCGATGATCTCGGCTTCCGCCATCGGGCCGTAGACGCGGTGACTGCCCTCTTCCAGCGCCTTCTCGACGAAACGGCGCGGCAGCGGCTGGGTCACGTCCGCGGGCAGCGGCGGCAGTTGGTCGAACTGGAGCATGGGCTCGGCCGCCCGCTCGACGGGGCGGCGCCGCGCGGCCAGCGCATCCAGCAGGCGCAAGGGCGTAAGCAGTGTCTTCATGACGGTCAGCGTTGAAGGGGGCTTAAGGCAACAGACGCCATTGATGCCGGTACAGCGACAGGCTGGCGGCGCGTCGAGTTTGTCGCGCCCGCCGCGCGCCGGCAAGCGGAGTTGCCCCCTCGCCCCGGGGTGGTGCACTCACCCGCGCACGTAGCCCGCCAGGTGCTGGCCGGTCAGCGTCTTCTGCCTGGCCTTCACCAGCGCCGCCGGCGTGCCCTCGAAGACGACCCGGCCACCGTCGTGCCCGGCGCCGGGGCCCAGGTCGATGAGCCAGTCGGCATGGGCCATGACGGCCTGGTGGTGCTCGACGACGATGACGGACTTGCCGGCGTCCACCAGCCGGTCCAGCAGCGCCAGCAGCTGCGCCACGTCGGCCAGGTGCAGGCCGGTGGTGGGCTCGTCCAGCACGTAGACGTCGCCCTTCTCGGCCATCTGCGTGGCGAGCTTGAGGCGCTGGCGCTCGCCGCCCGACAGCGTCGTCAGCGGCTGGCCCAGGCGCAGGTAGCCCAGGCCCACGTCGGCCAGCCGGGCCAGGATGGCCTGCGCTGCCGGCACCCTGGCCTGCGCGAAGAACGCCGTGGCTTCGCTGACCGGCATCGCCAGCACCTCGGCGATGTCGCGGCCGGCCAGCTTGTGGGCCAGCACGGCGGGCTGGAAGCGCTTGCCCTCGCAGTCCTCGCAGGGCGTCGCGACGCTGGCCAGCGGGCCCAGGTCCGTGAAGATGACGCCCGCGCCGTTGCAGGCCGGGCAGGCGCCTTCGGAGTTGGCGCTGAACAGCGCCGGCTTCACGCCGTTGGCCTTGGCGAAAGCGCTGCGGATGGGATCGAGGAGGCCGGAGTAGGTGGCCGGGTTGCTGCGCCGCGAGCCGCGGATGGCGGCCTGGTCGATGGTGACGACGCCGGGCTGCTTCGCGACCGAACCGTGGACCAGCGAGCTCTTGCCCGAGCCCGCCACACCGGTGACGACGACGAGCACGCCCAGCGGGATGTCGACATCGACGGACTGCAGGTTGTGCGTGCTGGCACCGCGCACCTCCAGTGCACCGGTGGGCTTGCGCACATCGGTCTTCAGCGCTGCGCGGTCGTCCAGGTGCCGGCCGGTCAGCGTGCGGCCCTTGCGCAACCCGGCCACATCGCCCTCGTAGACGATCTGGCCGCCCGCCGAACCGGCGCCGGGGCCGAGGTCGATGACGTGGTCGGCAATGGCGATGACCTCGGGCTTGTGCTCGACGACCAGCACCGTGTTGCCCTTGTCACGCAGCCGCAGCAGCAGCTCGTTCATGCGCTGGATGTCGTGCGGGTGCAGGCCGATGGTGGGCTCGTCGAACACATAGGTCACGTCGGTCAGCGGCGAGCCGAGGTGGCGGATCATCTTGGTGCGCTGCGCCTCGCCGCCGCTCAGCGTGCCCGACGGCCGATCGAGCGACAGATAGCCCAGGCCGATCTCGACAAACGCATCCAGCAGGTGCTGCAGCGCCTTCAGCAGCGGCGCCACGGACGGCTCCTTCAGCGTGCGAACCCAGCCGGCAAGGTCACTGATCTGCAGCGCGCAGGCGTCGGCAATGCTGAGCTTGCCGACCTTGCTGGAACGCGCCGCTTCGGACAGCCGCGTGCCGCCGCAGTCGGGGCAGGTGGTGAACGTGATGGCACGTTCGACGAAGGCGCGGACGTGCGGCTGCAGCGCGTCCACGTCCTTGGACAGGAAGGATTTCTGGATGGACGGGATCAGCCCCTGGTAGGTGAGGTTGATGCCGTCGACCTTGATCTTGGTGGCCTCCTTGTGCAGCAGGTCATGCAGTTCGCGCTTGGTGAACCTGGCGATGGGCTTGTCGGCGTCGAAGAAGCCGCAGCCGCGGAAGATGCGGCCGTACCAGCCGTCCATGCTGTAGCCGGGGATGGTGACGGCGCCGTCGTTGAGGGACTTGCTGGCGTCGAACAGCTGCGTCAGGTCGAAGTCGCTGACGGCGCCCATGCCCTCGCAGCGCGGGCACATGCCGCCCAGGCGGTTGAAGGTCTGCCTGACGGCCTGGCTGGCGTCACCCTTGTCGACGGTGATGACGCCGGTGGCCTGGACCGACGGCACGTTGAACGCGAATGCGCTGGGCGGCCCGATGTGCGGCCGGCCCAGGCGGCTGAACAGGATGCGCAGCATCGCGTTGGCGTCCGTCACGGTACCGACGGTGGAGCGCGCGTTGGCGCCCAGGCGCTCCTGGTCCACGAGGATGGCCGTGGTGATGCCGTCCAGCACATCCACGTCGGGCCGCGCCAGCGTGGGCATGAAGCCCTGCACGAAGGCGCTGTAGGTCTCGTTGATGAGCCGCTGCGACTCGGCCGCGATGGTGCCGAACACCAGCGAACTCTTGCCCGACCCCGACACGCCGGTGAACACCGTGAGCCGCCGCTTGGGGATGTCGACGCTGACGTCCTGAAGGTTGTTCTCGCGCGCGCCCTGCACGCGGATGAGGTCGTGGCTGTCGGCCGGAGCCGGAGTCGTCTTCTTCGTTGCCATCGTGTCAGTCTTCAGGTTGCTGCGTGCGTTAAACGCGGACCGGCGCCGGGCCGCCCCAAGCCGGCCCGCAGGCGATGTGCGTTCGGCTCCATGCCGAACGCATCGCCGTCCCCTCGGGGGACCGGCTGGGCTTGCCCGCGTTCAGCGAGGCAAGACCAGACGAGGGGTCAACGTCACTGCTGTTGGATCCGGATCAAGTTGCCCGCCGGGTCGCGCACGGCGCAATCCCGCACGCCGTAGGGCTGGTCGGTGGGCTCCTGCACGATGTCGGCGTCAGACGCCTGCAGCTTGTCGAACGTGGCGGCCAGGTCGGGCGTGGCGAACAGGATCATGCCGAACGTGCCCTTGGCCATCATCTCGGCAATGGTGCGCTGCTCGTCGTCGGTGATGCCGGGCGTGGCCTGCGGCGGGTACAGCACGATGGACGTGCCGGGCTGGCCCTTGGGGCCCACGGTGAGCCAGCGCATGCCGCCGTAGCCCACGTCCTTGCGCAGCTCGAAACCGAGTACGTCGCGGCAGAAGGCCAGCGAGGTCTCGGCATCGCTGTGGGGCAGGAAGGTGGCGTGGATGCTGAGGTCCATGGTCTGCGTCCTTGAGGCTTGGCGGAAGTGCTGGAAGCCAGTCTAGGTTTGGGCCACCGGCCGCGCTTCTTGATTCCTGATCGATTGCCGTTCATCCGCGGATGGGCCGCATCACCTGCTTGTAGACACAGGACGGCAGCCCCTCGGCATCGCCGGCGTTGTCGCGCCTGTAGACGCTGGGCGGCACGCCCACCAGCTCGGTGAAGCGGGTGCTGAACGTGCCCAGCGACGCGCAGCCCACCTCGAAGCAGACCTCGGTGACGCTCAGGTCACCGCGCCGCAGCAGGGCCATCGCGCGCTCGATGCGGCGCGTCATCAGGTACGCGTAGACCGACTCGCCATAGGCCGCGCGGAACTGCCGGCTCAGATGGCCGGCCGACATGCCGATGAACTGCGCCAACGCCTCCACGTCCAGCGGCTTGGCGTAGTCGCGGTCGATGCGGTCGCGCACGCGGCGCAGGCGGGCGAGGTCGCGCAGATGGGTGTCGGGCGTGGCCATGCCGGCAGGATAGCCAGCACCACGCCCCCCGTTAAGACAACGCAAAGACAGCCTCCCTATGCTGCGCGCAACCCGGGAGGCGAGGCAGCATGGACAGGCGATGGACGAGGTGGGCGGCGCTGGCGCTGATGGCGACGAGCGGCGCGGCGATGGCCGCCGAGACGACCGAGGCGGTGCGCGCCCGCATGCAGCCGATGGCGGCGGCGTCGGCCGCCGAGCTGACGGATGCGCAGCTGCAGGCCTTCGGCGACGCGGTGGGCAACGCGCGCGTCGTCGCGTTGGGCGAGCAGACGCACGGCGGGCTGCAGGAGTTCCAGGTGCGCCAGCGGCTGCTGCGCTATCTGCACGAGAAGAAGGGCTTCGACGTGCTGCTCATCGAGAGCGGCATCTTCGACACCGCCCTGCTGCAGGACGCGCTGCGGCGCGGCGACAAGCTGGACACGCTGTCGCCGGGCAACATCTTTTACATGTACGCCAGGACCGACGCCGGCCGCGAGCTGATGCGCTACGTGGACGACGCCCAGGCCGGCCCGCGGCCGCTGCGGCTGTCGGGCATCGACAGCCAGCTCAGCGGGGCCTACAGCCGCACGCAGTTGCTGCCGCGGCTGCGCGCGCAGCTGACGGGCGACACGGCGGACTGGCCGCTCTTCGAGCGCCTGGCCGGCCGCCTCATGCAGATGGACCGCACCGCGCCGCCGCCGGCCGAGCAGCGGGCGTTCGACACCACCGCCGCACGGCTGCGCCAGGCCCTGCGCGCACCGGACGCGGACAACGACCGCGGCCTGCTGTGCCGCAGCCTGGACGGCCTGCAGGCCCAGGCCGCCGGCTTCTGGCGCGGCGACTACCAGCGCGACCGCGCGATGGCCGACAACGTGCTGTGGCAGCTCAGGCACGAGCACCCCGGCCGCAAGGTGGTGCTGTGGGGGCACATCATCCACCTGGCGCGCGGCGTGAAGTTCGATGACACGCACCGCTTCGCCGGCGACATCCTCGGCGAGACGCTGGGGCGCGACTACTTCGTCGTCAACATGACGGCGCTGCAGGGCAGCTACCTCGACTTCGTGACGGGCGAGCCGCAGCCCATCGCCGCGGCCTACCCCAACAGCCTGGAGCTGGCCTTCGCCAGCCACAACGCACCGTTCGCCTTCCTGCATGCACCCAAGCGCATGGACGCGGGCTTCTCTGCGCGCAGCACCGAGTTCAGCTTCGGTCTGCCGCTGGGCGGCGGCGTGGGCCTGGGCGCACAGTGGGACGGCACCTTCTACGTGCGCGACATGGCGCCGGTGAAGCTGGTGCGTTGATCAGGTCTCGTTGAGCCACAGCCGCTGGAACAGCGGCGAGCGGCAGGACAGCCGGCCGTCGACATGCGCCATGCCTTCGCGCTCGATCAGCGTGGGGCTGCGGTCTTCGGCCAGCAGCGACACGCCCAGGCCCAGCCGGTGCTGCGGCGCCCAGCGCAGCCCGATGGCCTCGGCCAGCGTGGGCAACACGTCGACATGCGTGAACTCGCGCCGCTGGTCGTCGCCGGGCAGCCGGCGGCCATCGGCGTCATAACGCTCCAGCGCATGGAAGACGGTGCGGCCGCCAGCCGCGGGCTGCAGGTCGGCGCCCAGCAGCGGCGCCGGGTTCAGGTGGTCGCCCATGATCCACACGACCTTGGGCCGGCCGTCGCGCTGTGCGACGAAGCGTTGCACCAGATGCGTGACGACACGGTCGGTGCAGCGCAGCGACCCGCGCATCAGCTCGACGGGCACGTCGTCCTCATCCTCGTCGGCAGCACGCGCGGCGCCGGTGTCGCAGCCGGGGTCGCGCGCACCGGCGGGGCCGTGCGTGTCGACCGTCAGCAGCAGGCTCGCCCGCGCCTCGCCCGGCGCGCGCGGGCGCTGCATGTCCGCCCACGCCTGCTCGGCAAGGCCGCTGTCCAGCAGCCCCCAGCCACGCGCGGGCACCGGCACGCCCGCGGCGCGCCACTGCTCCGCACCGAAGCGTCGCGTGACGCCATGCTCCTGCAGGAAGTGCCCCTTGCCGGCGAACTTCAGCGACGCGCCGCCGTAGAAGCTCACCTCCCAGCCCTGCCCGGCCAGCACGTCCGTCAGGCACTGCCCGCCCGCGTAGAAGTGGGACGCGTAGTCGTACGCGTGGCGGCTGATGACGCCCACCGGCTGCAGCGGCACGCCGCACAGCGCACTGAACAGGCCGCCCAGCGTCCAGCTCGCGCCGCTGAGGTTGTGCAGCCGGCCCAGCGTCTGCGCGTCGTCCTGCAGCCGCGTCAGCTGCGGCAGCAGCGGCGCCTGGCCGTCGCGGGGGCGGGTGTAGCCCTCATCCAGCGATTCGATGAACACGACGAGCACGTCCGGCTTGACGGCCGGCGCCTGCCAGCCGACCTTGCCGGGGTCCACGTAATGCCGGGCCAGGTAGTCACCGCCGTCGGCCTCGGGCACACAGGGGTCGGCCACCGTCGCATGCACCGACAGCACCGCTCCCGTGCCCAGCGCCGCCAGCAGCGGCAGCCGGTGCGCGCGGCGCAGCCGCCCCAGCAGCAGCAGGCTGAGCAGCGTCAGCGCGACGACGCCGGCCAGGCAGCGCAGGGCGCGCCAGTACAGCCGCGAATCCGCCTCGCCGAGGCCGCCGTGCTGCAGGTGGAACAGCACCTGGTCGGGCGTCACCAGCCCGAAGTAGTGGCGCATGAACCAGCTGGTGCCGACGACGATCCAGAGCGTGAAGACCAGCGCCGCCAGCAGCGTGGCGCGCGGCGGCGCGAGGCGGGAGAAACGGGGGGCGCGGAGGCGGGCGGCGGGCATGGCCGGCGAGTCTGCCGCCGCCGTTTTGCCGCTCCGTCGTCAACACATTGCTGAGTGTTGGCGCCCTGCAAAGGACTGTGAGCGCCCCCGCGCCAGGGCGCTCAGGGCGCCTTGGCCGGCGCCGCCGCCGTGCAGGCCTTGGCCACCGACAGGCCGCGCAGGAAGCCGCGCCGCACGCCGCCGGCCGTGATGGCCGCGTTGACCTGCCTGGCGTAGCGCTCGGCGCCGCTGAGCTTGCGTATCCAGCCGCGGAATGGCACGACGCCCTCGGCCGTGCGCTGCAGCGCGCCGGTGGCGGCGTCCTCGCCGCGCTCCAGCAGGCCGGTGCCGCCCTTGCCGGCCGGCACATCGAGGTCGGGGCCCAGCACCTCGTCCAGCGCATGGATGCCGGCGGCCAGCGCCGGGCAGCTGGTGTCGGCCGGCGCCGCATAGGGCGCGGCCGCGGCGGCCTTCAGCACATCGGGGATGTCGGCACGGACGACGTTGAGGTCACTCAGCGGCGTCGTGGCCGCGTTGGCCACCTTGTCCTGGCTGGAGCTGGCGCAGGCGGTCAGGGCGAGGATGGCGGTGAGCGTGAGGGCGAGGTGGTGTGGGCGCATGGCGGACCGGATCATCTCAGGCCGGCGTTGATTTTTGCGAGCGCTGCGGCGCCGGGGCACAGGTCTTTTTCACCCAGCGCATTCAACGCGCCGGCGGCAGTGCGCTGTACGGCGTGCCAGTCCCTGGCGGTCGGGTCGACGTAGAGCAGCCCGGTCGCGATCTCGCCGGCCGCCGCGCGCAGCTGCATCGCGGCCATCGCCGCGAGGCGGTCTGTCGGGTCGTGGCCGGCGTCCATCTTGCGCAGACGCAGCACCGTGCCGTCGGCCTGCGGCACGTCGATGAGGTAGGGCGAGTCGACGACGACCTGCTCCTCGGCAAGGTCGATGAAGTCGATGCGGTTCAGCGCCTCGTTGTGCGCGCGGACGTGGTCGTAGCTGCGCGTGGAACCGGCATGGTTGTTGAACGCCACGCAGGGACTGATGACGTCGATGAAGGCCGCGCCACCGTGGCGGATGGCGGCCTCGATGAGCGGCACGAGCTGGGCCTTGTCGCCCGAGAAGCTGCGCGCGACGAAGGTGGCGCCCAGCTGCAGCGCCAGCGCGGCGAGGTCGATGGCGGCGTCGTTGTTGGTGGCGCCCTTCTTGGCCACCGAGCCCTTGTCCGCCGTGGCGCTGAACTGGCCTTTCGTCAGGCCGTAGACGCCGTTGTTCTCGACGAGGTAGACCATGCGCACGCCACGCCGCATCGCGTGCGCGAACTGGCCCAGGCCGATGGAGGCGGAGTCGCCATCGCCCGACACGCCGAGGTACAGCAACTCGCGGTTGGCGAGGTAGGCGCCGGTCAGCACGCTGGGCATGCGGCCATGCACGGTGTTGAAGCCGTGGCTGGCGCCGAGGAAGTAGTCGGGCGTCTTGCTGGAGCAGCCGATGCCCGACAGCTTGGCGACGCGGTGCGGTTCGATGTCCAGCTGCCAGCAGGCCTGCACGATGGCGCCGGAGATGGCGTCGTGGCCGCAGCCCGCGCACAGCGTGGAGACCTTGCCTTCGTAGTCGCGGCGCGTGTAGCCGACGGCGTTCTTCGTCAGGCTGGGGTGGTGCAGCTTCGGTTTCGCCAGGTAGGTCATGTCGTGCTCCTGGGGGCAGTGGCGAGCGCGTGCACGTGGCGCGTGATCGTGTCGGCGATGAAGCGGGCCGTGATGGGCGTGCCGTCGAAATGCAGCACCTTGATGAGCTGGCTGGGCGCCACCTCCAGCTCGTTGACGAGCAGGCGGCGCATCTGCGCGTCGCGGTTCTGCTCGACGACGAAAACAGCGTCGTGCGCCGCGATGAACTCGGCGACGCTGGGCGCGAACGGATAGGCGCGCAGCCGCATCGCGTCGAGGTGGATGCCTGTCGCGGACAACGCCGCCAGCGCTTCGTCCATGGCCGGCGCGGTCGAGCCGAAGTAGAGGACGCCCAGCCGCGTCTTCTGCGCCGCCGCGCGCACCAGCGGCTGCGGCGCGATCAGCGCGGCGGTGGCGAACTTCCGCTTCAGGCGCTCGACGTTGCGCACGTAGTCGTCGCCGCGCTCGGAGTAGATGGCCTGCTCGTTCCTCGTCGTGCCGCGCGTGAAGTAGGCGCCACGGCTCGCATGCGTGCCGGGCAGCGTGCGCCACGGAATGCCGTCGCCGTCGACGTCCTGGTAGCGCGCGAACGGCGTGCCGGCGTCGAGCTGCGCGGCCGTCATGACCTTGCCGCGGTCGTAGCGGCGCGCGTCGTCCCAAGCCAGCGGCGCACACAGGCGCTGGTTCATGCCGATGTCCAGGTCACTCATCAGGAACACGGGCGTCTGCAGCCGCTCGGCCAGGTCCAGCGCGTCGGCGGCGAATTCGAAGCATTCGCGCGGGTCCTCGGGCAGCAGCAGCACGTGCTGCGTGTCGCCATGCGACGCGTAGGCACTGGCGAGCAGGTCGGCCTGCTGCGTGCGCGTGGGCATGCCGGTGCTGGGGCCGCCGCGCTGCACGTCGATGACGACCAAGGGGATCTCGGCGAAGTAGGCCAGGCCCAGGAACTCGGTCATCAGCGACACGCCGGGGCCGGACGTGGCCGTGAACGCGCGTGCGCCGTTCCAGCCGGCGCCAGTGATGATGCCGATGGACGCGATCTCGTCCTCGGCCTGCACGATGGCGTAGCGCTTCTCTCCGGTGGCCGGGTCGGTGCGGAACTTGACCGCGTACTTCTCGAACGCCTCGGCGACGGACGACGACGGCGTGATCGGGTACCAGGCGCAGACCGTGGCGCCGCCGTACACGCAGCCCAGCGCCGTCGCCGCATTGCCCTCCAGAAAGACCTTGTCGCCCACCGCATCGGCGCGCCGCACCTTCAGGCCGAAGGGCTGCACCGCGAGGTGGTCCCGCGCGAACTCGCGGCCCGCGTGCAGCGCGCGCACGTTGGAGTCCAGCAGCCGCTCCTTGCCCTTGTACTGCTCGGCGAACAGGGTCTCGATGACGGCGGCCTCGATGCCCATCAGCTCGCTCAGCGCCCCCAGCACGAGGATGTTCTTGAACAGCGTGCGCTCGCGCGGCACGTCGTAGGTGGCGTTGCAGATGGCCGTGGCCGGCATGCCGATGACGTGGATGTCGTCGCGGAAGGCACTGCGGGGTAGCGGCTTCGTCGAGTCGTGGAACAGGTAGCCGCCGGGCTGGATCTCGGCCACGTCCTGGGCCCAGGTCTGCGGGTTCATCGCCACCATCAGGTCCACACCGCCGCGCCGGCCCAGCCAGCCGGCCTCGCAGACGCGCACCTCGTACCAGGTCGGCAGGCCCTGGATGTTGCTGGGGAAGATGTTGCGCGGGCTGACCGGCACGCCCATGCGCAGGATGGCGCGCGCGAACAGCTCGTTGGCGGATGCCGAGCCCGAGCCGTTGACGTTGGCGAACTTGACGACGAAGTCGTTGACCGCTTCTATCCGGCTCATGCGGCCTCCTTCCGAGTGCCGTGGTCGCGACATGCAGCCCCGGCCTTGGCCGTGACGAGCATGAACTTCTGCATGTCCCACGCGCCGGTCGGACAGCGCTCGGCGCACAGCCCGCAGTGCAGGCAGACGTCCTCGTCCTTGGCCATGATGCGGCCGGTCTTGAGGCCGCCTTCGACGTAGACGTCCTGCATCAGGTTCAGCGCCGGTGCGTTCAACCGCTCGCGCAGGCCGGGGCCGTCCGCGGTGAACGTGATGCAGTCCATCGGGCAGATGTCCACGCAGGCATCGCACTCGATGCACAGCTTGGGCGCGAACACCGTCTGCACGTCGCAGTTCAGGCAGCGCTGCGCCTCCTTCAGCGCGGTGGCGGCGTCGAAGCCCAGCTCCACCTCGACCTTGATGCTGGCCAGCGCTTCTGCAGCCGCCGCCCACGGCACCTTGCTGCGCAGGTCCAGCGTGATGGCGTTGTCGTAGCTCCACTCGTGGATGCCCATCTTCTGCGACACGAGGTTGACGTGTGGCGGCGGGCGCTGCGTGACCGGCTCGCCATGCAGCAGCCGGTCGATGCTGACGGCCGCCTCGTGGCCGTGCGCCACGGCGGTGATGATGTTCTTGGGCCCGAAGGCTGCATCGCCGCCGAAGAACACCTGGGGCAGCGTGGACTGGAAACTGACGCCGTCCAGCACCGGCAGCCCGTCGTCGCCGAACACGATGCCGACATCGCGCTCGATCCACGGGAAGGCGTTTTCCTGGCCCACGGCGATCAACACCTCGTCGCAGGGGATGACGACTTCCTCGCCGGTCTGCGCTCTCCTGAAGCGCATGCCGGTCAACCGGCCGTCCGCGTGCTCGAAGGCCAGCGGCACGTGAAAGTCCAGGATGGGGATGCCCTCGTGCTCGGCGTCCTCCTTCTCCCACGGACTCGCCCTCATCTGCGCGTAGCCGCTGCGCACGGCCACCGTCACCGACGCCGCGCCCAGCCGCCGCGCCGAGCGGCAGCAGTCCATCGCCGTGTTGCCGCCGCCCAGCACGATGACGCGCGGCTGTACCGCCGTGACATGGCCGAAGCTGACGCTGGACAGCCAGTCGATGCCAATGTGGATCTGCGCGGCCGCCTCCTGCCGCCCGGGCAGCGGCAGGTCGCGCCCGCGCGGCGCGCCGCAGCCGACGAAGACGGCGTCCCAGCCCTCGGCCAGCAGCGCCTTCATCGAATCGATGCGCTCGCCGGATCGCCACTCCACCCCCAGCCCGAGGATGTAGCCGCACTCCTCGTCGATGACCCGCTCCGGCAGCCGGAAGCGCGGGATCTGCGTGCGGATGAAGCCGCCGGGCTTGCGCTCGCCGTCGAACACCGTGACGGCGTAGCCCTCCAGCGCCAGGTCCCGCGCCACCGCCAGCGACGCCGGCCCGGCGCCCACGCAGGCCACGCGCCGGCCATGGCGCGCGGCGGGCTTGGGGATCAGCGCACGGAACTCGTCCGTCTTGTTGTCCGCCGCCACGCGCTTCAGGCGGCAGATGGCGACCGGCTCCGGCTTGGCAGCCTGCTTCTCTTCCACGCGCCCCCGCCGGCAAGCCGGCTCGCAGGGCCGGTCGCAGGTTCGCCCCAGCACGCCGGGGAACACGTTGCTGACCCAGTTGACCCAGTAGGCCTCGTCATGCCGCCCCTGGGCGATGAGCCGGATGTACTCCGGCACGGGGGTGTGCGCCGGGCAGGCCCACTGGCAGTCGACGACCTTGTGAAAGGTCGCCGGGTTCGCGGTATCGGTCCACTGCACGGTGTCTCCTCCGTGGTGCGTCGGCCCTGGCGGGCCCGAGCCAGTCTAGGACTGCGCACCAGACGGGAGCACTGTGGAAACCCTCTCAACCCGGCCGGCGCCGGGCAACCGCCTCAGGCGGCCCGGGCGCGCGGGCGGATGGCCATCAGGGCCACCGTCAACGCCCAGCAGATCCAGGCCGTCCACATCGTGTGGCTGGGGTAGTGCGCGCCGCGCAGCATCTGGCCAGCGCCGTAGACCACACCCAGCCCGATGACGGTGGCCACCCAGGCCCGGCCGAGGCGCGGATAGGCCCGCGCCAGCACCCAGCCGCCGCTCAGGAAGGCGAAGGCCGCGCTCGCATGGCCCGACGGGAAGCAATGCCCACCGCCGCCGTCGTGCCGGCCCAGGGCCCAGTGCGACACGTACTGCGCCGCGCCGCCAAACTCGGCCAGGTCCCAGGGGCAGCTCGTCAGGCTGACACGCTTGATGAGCGACACCACCAGCAGGCACACCACCGTGACGGCCAGCCACTGCACGCGCTCGCGCCGCGTCAGCCGCGGCAGCAAGCGGCCCGGCAGCAGGTTGGCCAGCACGATGAAGGCCATGACGACCCAGGACAGCAGGCGCCCGCCCTGGTGGATGAGGCTGGCCGTGAACCAGCTGTCGCGCCACGCAAAGCCGGCCGCGCTGCCCACCTGGCGCATCACCCACAGGTCCGCCCCGCTGGCGTCCCAGGCCAGCAAGGCCAGCAGGCCGCACAGCACGGCCCACACGCCCGCGGGCAGGAAGACGGCACGCGCCGGGTGGGTCGAAACGCTGGTTTGCATGGCGGGAGATTGTCGGAAGCCGGCAGCCCATTGGCTTGCATCTGGCTGGCATCTCGCCTCGGTACAGACCCGGATGCGCGTGCAAAACGCCAACAAGTCACACCCGGGCCGCCACCCGGCGCCTTGTCTACACTGCCCGCATGAGTTCTCCCGTCTTTGCCGCCGAGCAGGCCATCCGCATCGGCCGCCAGGCGCTGGAGGTCGAGGCCCGCGCCTTGGCCGACCTGGCGCCCCGCCTGGGCGACGCCTTCGCCCGGGCCGTGCAGGCCGTGCTCGCCTGCCAGGGCCGCGTGGCCGTCATGGGCATGGGCAAGAGCGGCCATGTGGGCCGCAAGATCGCCGCCACGCTGGCCTCCACCGGCACGCCGGCGCTGTTCGTGCACCCCGCCGAGGCGGCGCACGGCGACCTGGGCATGGTCACCGGCGGCGACATCGTGCTGGCGCTGTCCAACTCCGGCGAGAGCGATGAGCTCAACGCCATCCTGCCCGTGCTGAAGCGCCTGGGCGTGCCCGTCGTTGCAGTCACCGGTCGGGCCGAATCCAGCCTGGCCGCCCATGCCGACGTCGTGCTGGACAGCGCCGTCGCCGAGGAGGCCTGCCCGCTGCAGCTGGCGCCCACGGCCAGCACCACCGCGCAGATGGCGCTGGGCGATGCGCTGGCCGTCGCGCTGCTGGACGCCCGCGGCTTCAAGGCCGAGGACTTCGCCCGCTCCCACCCCGGCGGCGCGCTGGGCCGCAAGTTGCTGACCCATGTGCGCGACCTGATGCGCCACGGCGACGCGCTGCCCCGCGTGGCGGCCGACACGCCGTTCACCGAGCTGATGCGCGAGATGAGCGCGAAGGCGCTGGGCATGGCGGTGATCGTCGACGCCGACGACCGCGTGCAGGGCATCTTCACCGACGGCGACCTGCGCCGCCTCGTCGAACAGGGCCGCGACCTGCGCGCGCTGACCGCCGCCCAGGTGGCCCACCCCAAGCCGCGCACCGTCGGCGCCGACGCGCTGGCCGTGGACGCCGCCGACCTGATGGAAGCCGCGCGCATCACCGTCGTGCTGGTGGTGGATGCCGACCGGCGCCTGCTCGGCGCCATCAGCATCAACGACCTGATGCGGGCCAAGGTGATCTGAGGTGGCGGCGCTGGACTTCCCGCCCGAACTGCTCGTCAAGGCCCAGGGCACCGGCCTGGCCGTCAAACTGGCCCTGTTCAGCGTGGACGGCGTGCTGACCGACGGCCGCCTCCACCTCGACGGCAGCGGCGAGACGATGACGACGTTCTCGCTGCAGGACGGCCTGGGCCTGGCGCTGCTGCCGCAGGCCGGCATCACGCCGGTGCTGCTGTGCCGCCGCGACAGCCCCGGCCTGCGCCGCCTCGCGGCTGACCTGGGCGTGGCCCGCGTGCTGTACGGCGTGAAGGACACGCTGGCCGCCGCCACGCCGCTGCTGGCCGAGTGCGGTGCCCGGTGGGGCGAGGTTGCCGCCATCGGCAGCGACTGGCCCGACCTGCCGCTGCTGTCCCGCGCCGGCTTTGCCTGCGCCCCCCCGGGCGCCCATGCCGAGGTGAGGGCCGTCGCCCACCACGTCACGCGCGCACCAGCCGGCCATGGCGCCGCTCGCGAGTTCTGCGACCTGCTGCTCAGCGCCGCCGGCCACTACGAGCGCCTGCTGCACGCTCACCACGAGACACCGGACGGAGGCCACCCGTGAACGCCCCCACGCTGCCCGCGCCCACCCCGCGCCGCCGGCCCGTCCAGCCCTGGCTGTGGCGCGCGCAGAGCCTGGTGTCCAGCTACCTGCCGCTGCTGCTGATGGCCGTGCTGGCCAGCGGCACCTGGTGGCTGGTGAAGAACACGCCGCTGCTGGGCGAACCCGGCGAGCTGGCGCCGCCGCGCCACGTGCCCGACTACCGCATGAACAATTTCGAGCTGCAGCGCATCGGCGCGGACGGCCGGCTCAACGTGCAGATCGCCGGCGCCGAACTGCGCCACTACCCCGACACCGACACCATCGAGATCGACCAGGTGCGCGTGCGTGCCGTCGCGCCCGACGGCATGCTGGCCATCGCGGAGGCCAAGCGTGCCGTCAGCAACGGCGACGGCAGCGACCTGCAGCTGATGGGCGACGTGCGGCTGCGCCGCCTGCCCGCCGGCGCCCGCGAGGACGCGCCGGCCCAGATGGAAGTGCGCGGCGAGTTCCTGCAGGCGCTGGCCAACAGCGAGATCCTGCGCTCGCACCTGCCGGTCACCATCCGCCAGGGCGGCACCACGCTGAACGCGCAGAACTTCGAGTACCGGCACCTGACCGGCCAGGTCAGCTTCACCGGCAAGGCCCAGGGGCAGATCGCGCCGCGGCCCACGAAGAAATGAGTGAACTCGTCTTCATCACCGGCGCCTCCAGCGGCATCGGCCAGGCCCTGGCGCTGCGCTACTACCGCGACGGCGCGCGCCTTGCGCTGGTGGCGCGCCGCACCGCCGAAGTCGAGCGCTGGGCCGCCGAGCAGCGGCTGGACCCGGCGCGCTTCCAGGTCTACGGCGCCGACGTGTCCGACGACGAGGCCATGGCCCGCACCGGGCACGACTGCATTGCACGCCAGGGCCTGCCCGACGTCGTCATCGCCAACGCCGGCATCAGCATCGGCATGGACACGACGCAGTTCGCCGACCTGGACGTCATGCGCCGCGTGTTCGCCACCAACAACGTGGGCCTGGCCGCCACCTTCCACCCCTTCGTCGCCGCGATGAACGCGCGCGGCTCGGGCACGCTGGTGGGCGTGGCCAGCGTCGCCGCCATCCGCGGTCTGCCGGGCCACGGCGCCTACTCGGCCAGCAAGGCCGCCGTCGTCGCCTACTGCGAGAGCCTGCGCGGCGAGTGCCGGCCCTTCGGCGTCAAGGTCGTCACGCTGCTGCCGGGCTACATCGACACGCCGCTGACGCGCGGCAACCGCTACTCCATGCCCTTCCTGATGCCGGTGGACGACTTCGCCGACCAGGCCGTGCAGGCCATCCGCGCACAGGTCAGCTACCGCGTCATCCCGTGGCAGATGGGCGTGCTCGCCAAGGTGCTGCGCATGCTGCCCAACTGGCTGTACGACCGCGCGCTGGCCAGCCGGCCGCGCAAGGCACGCGCGAGCGAATAACCGCGCAGCTACACTGCGCGCCTCGCATCGATTGCCGCCGCACCGAGCGGCCGAGGAGGGCACCATGCTGAAGGTTCTTCACCCCTGCTGACGACGGCGCGCTGACGTCCATCCAGCGCGCTCGCCTCTCGCAGCCCCTACCGGGCTCCTTGCATTGCGCCGCCGCCCGACCCGGGCCCGCGGCACCCTCGGTTCGTTCCACCATGACATTCCGCCTCCTCGGCCTGGGCCTGCTCGCCCTGGCCCTGCCCGCCTGGGCCCACAACCCCACGGCGCTGCGCCTCGCGCCCGACACCGCCGCACCGCAGATCGACGGCCGCCTCGATGACGCAGCCTGGCAGCGCGCGCCGGTCTACGAGCGCTTCGTGCAGTTCCTGCCCGCCGACAAGCAGCCGGCTCGCTGGCGCACCACCGTGCAGGTGCTGGTCACCGGCGACGCGCTGGTCTTCGGCATCCGCGCCTGGGACCCCGAGCCGGGCCGCATCCGCGCGCCGCTGGCCCGGCGCGACCAGGTCAAGGCCGACCAGGACTTCGTCTCCGTCTTCATCGACCCCGTGGGCCACCGCCGCACCGCGCAGTACGTGCGCGTCAGCGCCGCCGGCGCGCTGGAGGACGGCCAGTTCTCCGCCGAGGACGACGCCGAGGACACCGCGCCCGACTTCGACGTCGAGGCCGCGGCGGCCCGGCTGCCCGACGGCTACAGCGTCGAGCTGCGCTGGCCGCTGGCCGCGCTGCGGTTCCCGCATGCCGACGGTCTGCCCTGGCGCATGCTGGTGGTGCGCAACATCCCGCGCGAAGACCGCACGCTGGACGTCAGCGCGCCGGCCATGACCAAGGACGCGCTCAGCTTCATCGCCGAGCTGCAGCCGCTGGACGGCCTGGGCGACCTGGTGGAGCAGGTGCGCGAGCGCAGCTTCATCGCCTTCCGCCCCGAGCTGACGCTGCGCTCGACGAGCGACCGCGACGAGGCCGGCCAGGTTCGGCGCACGCGCAAGGCCTCGCTGGGCGCCGAGTTCAAGTGGCGGCCGCGCGCCGACTGGGTCATCGACGCGACGCTGAACCCCGACTTCTCCCAGGTGGAGCTGGACGAGCCCCAGCTCGCCGGCAACACCCGCTTCGCGCTCAGCGTGCCGGAGAAGCGGCCGTTCTTCCTGGAGAGCGCCGACGTCGTCGGCCCCACGCAGGCCGACGAATCCGGCGAGAACCGCAGCCTCGCGGCCTTCTACACCCGCGCCATCACCGACCCCGACTGGGGCCTGCGCGCCACCTGGCGCGGCGCCAGTGCCGAGGCCACCGCGCTGCATCTGCGCGACGCCGGCGGCGGCACCGTACTGCGCGCCGGCGCGTTCGCCACCCGCACCGGCCTGCAGCCGCGTGACTCCGAGGCCAGCTTCGCCCGCGGCCGCCTGCAGCTGGGCGGCGTCGGGCTGGCCGGGCTGGTGTCGGCGCGCGACTTCGGCCACGGCCTGGCCACGCACGTCGTCGGCAGCGACGGCGTCTGGCGTGCCGGCGACAGCGACCAGTGGCGCGGCCACCTGCTGCTGTCCAGCACGACGCTGGGGCTGGACGAGGACGGCCAGGTGCAGCGCGTGTCCCGCGAGCGCGGCCACCGCGCGTGGCTGGGCTGGCGCCACCGCGACGCCGACTGGGTCGCCAACGTCAACGTCGAGGAGATCAGCCCGCGCTTCGCCAACGACAACGGCTTCGTCAGCCAGAGCGGCATCCGCCGCGCATCGGCCTTCGGCTACCTGCGGCTGGGCCCGCGCGAGCTGGCCGGCGTCGACCTGCACGACAGCGAATTCCAGCTCACGATGCAGGAGACGCGCACCGTGGCCGACCCGCTGCTGGGCGTCGCGGCGGGCCAGGTCGTCGGCCGCCTGCTGCAGCCCGGCTTCTGGTTCGCCGCGGCGCGCAACACCGGCATCTGGGGCCATGTCGGCCTGGACAGCCACCGCGCGAAGAGCGGCGGCCGGCTGCACGACACCCGCACGCTGCTGCTGGGCTTCGAGTCCAACCCCGGCGAGCTGCTGAGTTTCCTGATGGCCGAGGTCGAGTGGGGCCGCCGCCTGGACGTGGAAGCCGACCGCGTCGGCCTGGGCCTGCAGGCCCAGCTGGAGGCCAAGCTGCGCACGCCGCTGGCGGGCGGCTGGTGGCTGGAGTTCGAGCAGCGGCTGGGCCTGGGCACCGTGGACGCGCCCGACGGCCGGCGCGCGTTCACGGACCGCAGCGCACAGAGCCTGGTCGTGCTGCACCTCAGCCCGCGCGACTCGCTGCGCGTCATCCACCAGCAGACCCGCTTCACGCGCCGGGCCGACGCCAGCGTGGCGCTGGCGGACGAGGACAGCCGGCAGCGCCAGCTGGCCGTCATGTTCCAGCACCGCGTGGGCCTGTCGCGCATCGTCAGCCTGGGCCTGAACCGCGCCAGCGAACGCCCGGGCCTGGCGCGCAGCCGCGAGCTGTTCGCGAAGCTGACGCTGGGGTATTGAGGCCCGTCGCCCGGTCTCGCCACGCTGAACGCGGGCGAGCCGGGCCGATCGGCCGGCCCGGCGCTCGGCCCGCAAACACCGCGTGAGGCCTTCCTGGCGCGACAGCCAAAAGAAAAGGCGCCCGAAGGCGCCTTTTGTTCATTGTGCTGGGGTCAGCAGCAGGGCTCAGTAGCCGCCGCCGCCGTAGCCGCCGCCACCACCGGAGCGACCGCCACCACCGTAGCCGCCGCCGCCCGAGCGGCCACCGCCGCCGTAGCCGCCGCCACCACCGCCGTAGCCACCACCGCCGCCGCCATAGCCGCCGCCACCGCCGGAACGGCCACCGCCGCCACCGCCGTAGCCGCCGCCACCGCCGGAACGGCCACCGCCGCCACCGCCGTAGCCGCCGCCACCACCGTAGCTGCCGCCACCGCCGCCGCCGAAGCCGCCACGGCCACCGCCGCCGCCGAAGCCGCCCGGACGCTCTTCACGAGGACGAGCCTCGTTCACGACGATGGCGCGGCCTTCGAGGGCCTGGCCGTTCATGCCGTTGATGGCGGCTTGCGCCTCTGCGTCGGAGCCCATTTCGACGAAACCGAAGCCCTTGGAACGGCCCGTTTCACGATCCATCATGACCTTTGCGGAGGTCACGGTACCGAACTGACCGAACGCCTCTTGCAGCGATTCGTCACGCACGCTGTAGGCCAGATTGCCCACATAAAGCTTGTTTCCCATGGGGAAGCCCTTCTCTAACTCAAAAATCAAAAAACCATGTGGAGCTTCAACCCATCGTGAACCATTCAAGCGAAGGTGCGGCGTCCAGACACAGGCAAATCATTATGGTGGCGAGGTCAAGAAATGCACGATGGCGCTCTTACAAGTGTTGTTTTTCAGAGCTAGCACAAACCCTGTCGGGTCCCGTTTCTCATGGCTGTGTCATCGCTACGATCGCTGCCCGATGCCTTTTTCACCGCTTTCCGCCCTCGCCCGCGTCCTGTACAGCATCGACGCGCCCCGCAACCTGCGTGCGCTTTACGCCCTGCTGGCGGGCTTCTGCGTCGCCGGCCTGCTGCTGGCGATGGCGCAGTCGTCCCTCGCCCGCAACCAGGAGACGCTGGGCGCGCTGTGGCTGGGGCTGGCGCTGGCTGTCGCCTTTTTTGGCGTCAACACGACCGGCCTGATGCTGATGGACCAGGCCCGCGGCCTGCCCGTGCGCGACCCGCAGGATGCGCTGGCCGACGCGCTGCGCAGCGGCCACCGGGTGCTGCTGGCGCTGCTGGTCTGCCTGGCGCTGGCCGCCGTGGGCGTGGCCGCGCTGGCCGCGCTGCTGTGGGCCACACGGTGGCCCTGGGTGGGCGCGCCGCTGATGGCCGTGGTGCTGCCGGTGGGCGTGCTGCTGCTGGGCGGGCTGGCGTTCGTGCTGGTCATCCTGGTGGGGCCGCTGGCCGGGCCGGCGGTCTGGGCCGGCCAGCGCAGCGGCGGCGTGCTGCGCTTCGTGCGCGGGCGGCTGCGCCATGGGCTGCCGGAGACGGCGCTGCTGATGTCGGCCGTCTACCTGCTGGTGGCGCTGAGCACGGCGGCGGTCAGCTTCGTCGTCGTGACAGGCGGCAAGCTGCTGGCCGGGCTGGCCATCCTGGGCGCGGGCATCGAGCTGCCGGCGCGCCAGCTGCTGGCCGGCGTGGCGGGCCTGGGCCCGCGGGGCCTGGGCGCCAGCGGCGTGGCGCTGGAGGGCGGCAACCTGGGGCTGGCCGCGCTGATTGGCGGCGGCGTGGTGTTCGCGCTGGCGCTGGTGCTGCCAACGCTGGTGTGGCTGCGCGGCTGCTGTGCCGTGTACCTGGCATTGACCGAGGACGAATGACGCTGCGCATCGCGTCATTGGTGCCGAGCGCCACGGAGACGCTGGTGGCGCTGGGCCTGGGGCCTCACCTCGTCGCCCGCACGGGGTTCTGCATCCACCCGGCCGACGCGGTGCGGGACGTGCCCAAGGTCGGCGGCACCAAGGACGTGAATCTTGCCAAGCTGAAACGGTTGGCACCGTCACATGTGGTCGTGAACGTCGACGAGAACCGGCGCGAGACGGCCGAGGCGCTGCGGGAATTCGTGCCCCACGTCATCGTCACGCACCCGCAGCGGCCCGAGGACAACCTGGCGCTGTTCGAGCAGCTGCGCGCCGCGTTCGCCGGCCAGCCGGGCGTCGACGAGCGCGCGGCGGCGCTGTCGGCCGGGTTCTCCGCCGCGCTGGCGCGTTGCCGCGACCTGCCCCGGCCGGTAGAGAAGGTGCTCTACCTGATCTGGCGCGACCCGTGGATGACCGTGGCGCGCGACACCTACATCTCGACGCTGCTGGTCGAGATCGGCTGGCGCAGCTGGCCCGACGTGCAGGGCGGCGAGCACGGCGCCGGCCGCTACCCGGCGCTGGCGGGCAACGAGCCCTGGCTGCGCGACATCGACCGCGTGCTGCTCAGCTCCGAGCCCTATCGCTTCAACGAGACGCACAAGGCCGAGGCCCAGGCGCTGTGCCCGCAGGCCCGCGTGCAGTTGGTGGACGGCGAGCTGCTGAGCTGGTGGGGCTCGCGCGGCGCGGCGGGGCTGGACTACCTGTGCCAGCTCAGCGGGCCCAGTCAATGCGATCGAGCAGCTTCTTGAGTTTTTGCGCCCTGGCGGCGTTGAGCTGAGCCGCCCAGGCCACACGGCCCTGCAGGTGCCCGCGCCAGTCAGCGTGACCGTCGCGGTTCTGCGCGGAAGGGCCGTCGATGACGCAGCGGTGCAGCACGGCCTTCAGGCGGTCGAACTCATCGCGCGGCAGGTTGGGCCGCGCGTTGACGACGATGCCGCAGACCGACTGGCGCTGCCCGACGCCCAGCGCGCGCGTCTTGCGCGGGTTGATGACGAAGCCCTCGTCGGCGGCGATGGCGGCCACCCAGGCCGAGATCGCCCGCACCGGCAGCGTGGCCGGGCCGGAGATGACGAGGTCGTCCGCGTAGCGGCTGTAGCGCGCGCCGAAGGCCTCGGCCAGGCCCGTGAGCCGCGCGTCCAGCCCGAAGGCGCACAGGTTGGCCAGCGCGGGCGACGTGGGCGCGCCCTGCGGCAGGTGCGGGTCGCACAGGCGCTGGCGCTGCGGCCAGGCCAGCCGAGGTTCGCCGCGCAGCCAGGCCTCGGGCGCGGCGGTCGTGCCCAGCGCGGTCAGCGCGCGGGCGACGGCGGTGCTGTAGCCCAGCGCCTTGAACAGCGCGTGCACACGAGACGCGCGCACCGTGGAGAAAAAGTCGGCCAGATCGAAGCGCAAGACCCGGCCCTGGCCGGCATGCTGCGCCGCGTGCTGCACCACCGAGCGGCCCGGCGTGAAGCCGAACGCGGCCGGGTGCGGCGGCAGGCCGTTCAGCAGCTGGGTCAGCAGGCGGCGCTGCACGGCGCGCAGGTGCGGCTCGGGCACCTCCAGCAGCCGCCAGCCCGCGCCGTCGCCACGCTTGGGCACCAGCTGCTGGCGGTAATGCTGCTGCGCCAGCGGCCGGCGGCGCTGCCAGTCGGTGGGCAGCGTCAGCCGCCACAGGCCGGCCGGCGTCAGGCCCAGGCCGCGGGCCAGCGCGCCGACGGTGGGCCAGTGCGGGCGGTCCAGCCCGGCCGGCGCGGACGGCAGGTCCTCGGGCGGACGCAGCAGCCAGTGGCGGGCCTGCGGGCGGGCGTCGCCGGCCCAGGCCTCGGCAAAGCCGTCGTCATCGAGCACACGCTCGCCCAGCGTCTGCACGTCCAGCCGGCGCCAGACCTCGCCCGGCACGCGGGCCATGGCGTGCGCCAGCCGGGCCAGCCACGGCGGTCGCGCCTGCAGGCAGACGGCCATGCGCGCCGCCAGCCCGTCCACGTCATGCGGGCCGGCCAGCATCGCGCGGGCCAGTGCCCGGGCGGTCATCGTGCGGGCCGTGTCCACCCGTCGGGTCTCCCTGAAAAAGGTGCGGCACGCCGCCCGAGCGACGGGTGATGCGTGAGGTGTCGGGCGCTGGGGCGCCCCGCGCTTCACGCCCTGCAGGGCATGACATCGAGAACCCCCGGGGGTGCCCCGGAGTGCTTGCCGGTGAAGGCAGGCGAAGACCTCGGGCGACGGCCGCGCGGCGATGGTAGCCTCGCCGGCATGGACATCTACAAGCCTCTGGTCGCGCTGCTGGCCATCGTGAACCCCGTGGGCGTGGTGCCCTTCTTCATCCACTTCACGGCGGGCCTGACGCGCGTGCAGCGGCGCAAGACCATCCTCGTCAGCGCCAGCACGGCGGGCATCGTCATCGCGCTGTCGGCGCTGTTCGGGCTGAAGATCATCGAGTTCTTCGGCATCTCGCTGGCCAGCTTCCAGGTGGGCGGCGGCTGCCTGCTGCTGATCAGCTCGCTGCAGATGCTGAACGCGCAGCCAGCCGAGGCGCGCAAGGAGGACGTCTCCGAGGGCAACAGCAAGGCCGACGCCGGCGCCAGCATCGCCGTCGTGCCGCTGGCCATCCCGCTGCTGACGGGGCCGGCCACGATCTCGACGATGGTCATCTACGCCGACAAGACGCGTGTCTGGTGGGAGCTGGCCATCCTGTGCGGCTACGGCGTCGTCGTGGCGCTGGTGACCTTCGTGACCTTCTCGGCCAGCAGCAAGATCGCCAAGGTGCTGGGCCAGACCGGCATCAACATCATGACGCGGCTGATGGGCCTGATCCTCGCCGCGCTGGCCGTCGAACTGCTGGCGGACGGCCTGATGAAGCTGTTCCCGGTGCTGGCGGGGCGCTGATGAGCCTGTTCGACCTACCGCCCGTGTGGATGGCGCCCATGGCCGGCGAGGCGGCCAGCGCGGCGCTCGTTGCGGCCGTCAGCGCGGGCGGCGGGGTCGGCCAGCTGGGCGCGGCCTACCTGGCGCCGGCGCGCATCGGCGAGATCGCCGCCGACATCCGCGCGCGCACCGACCGGCCCTTCGGCATCAACCTGTTCTGCCCCCAGCCCTGGCTGCGCGACGACGACGCGCTGGACGACTACCTCGCGCGGCTCGCGCCCTGGCACGGCGAGCTGGGCCTGCCCGCGCCGGTGCGGCCCGAGCGTTTCGAGGAAGACTTCGAGGCGCAGCTGGAAGCGACGGTGGCGGCGCGGCCTGCCGTCATCAGCTTCGTCATGGGCGACCCCGGCGTGGCGCGCGTGGCGGCACTGAAGGCGCAGGGCTTCATCGTGCTGGGCACGGCCACGCAGGTGGCCGAGGGGCTGCTGCTGCAGGCCAGCGGCGTGGACGCCGTCATCGCCCAGGGTTACGAGGGCGGCGGCCATCGGGGAGGCTTCCTGGGCTCGCCCGAGGGCGCGCTGATCGGCACGATGGCCCTCGTGCCGCAGCTGGTGGATGCGCTGGACATTCCCGTCATCGCTGCCGGCGGCATCGCCGATGCACGCGGCGTGGCGGCCGCGCAGGCACTGGGCGCCAGCGCCGTGACGGTGGGCACGGCCTTCCTGCTGGTGGACGAGTGCCCGCTGTCACCGGCCTACCGCGCCGCGCTGCTGGCCGCGCGCGATGCCGACTCGACGCTGACCCGCGCGTTCTCCGGCCGTGCCGCGCGCGGCGTGGCCAACCGCGTGACGCGCGAGCTGGACGGCGTGGCGCTGCCCGCCTTCCCGCAGCCCAACGCGGCCAGCCGGCCGCTGCGCCAGGCCGCGGCCAAGGCCGGCAACGCCGACTTCATCAGCCTGTGGGCGGGCCAGGCGCTGCCGGTCAACCGCGCACCCGGCACCGCGGCCGACCTGGTGGCGGCGCTCGCCCGGGGCTGGCGCACGTGATCCTGCTGCTGGAGGACGACCCCGCGATCGCGGACACGGTGCAGTTCGCGCTGCGGCGCGAGGGCTTCACGGTGGAGCACCGCGGCTGGCTGGCCGAGGCGCGCGAGCGGCTGCGCCAGGCGCCGGCGCCCGAGCTGCTCATCCTGGACATCGGCCTGCCCGACGGCCATGGGCTGGACCTGTGCCGCGAGCTGCGCGCCGGGCCACTGAAGCACCTGCCCGTCATCGTGCTGAGTGCCCGCAGCGACGAGATGGACCGCGTGCTGGGGCTGGAGCTGGGCGCCGACGACTACCTTGCCAAGCCCTTCAGCCCGCGTGAGCTGGTGGCACGCGTGCGCGCGCTGCTGCGCCGCGCCCAGGCGGTGCCGGCTGCCAGCCCGGGCTTCACCGTCGACGGCTCGCGCGTGTGGCTGGACGGCACGCTGCTGAACCTCACCAAGCTGGAGCTGGGCCTGCTGCTGAAGCTGCTGGCCGCGCCGCAGCGCATCCACTCGCGCGACACGCTGCTGGACGCCGTCTGGGGCAGCAGCGCCGACAGCGGAGACCGCACGGTGGACACGCACATCAAGACGCTGCGCGCCAAGCTGCGCGAGGCGGCGCCGGCGCGCGACCCGATCAAGACGCACCGCGGCATGGGCTACTCGCTGGAACCCTGATGCGCCTGGGCCTGCGCGTCTTCTTCGGCTTCTTCCTCATCGCCGGCCTCAGCGCCGTGCTGCTGCTGAAGGTGTTCCTGGCCGAGGTGAAGCCCAGCGTGCGCGAGGTCATGGAAGACCTGATGGTGGACACCGCCCACCTGCTGGCCGAGGTGGCCGCCGACGAGCTGGCCAACGGCCCGCCGCGCGCCGACGGGCCGCTGGCCACGCAGCTGCAGCGCTACACGCGCCGCGAGGTGGACGCGCTGATCTGGGGGCTGCGCAAGCAGACGCTGGACCTGCGCGTCTACGTGACGGACGCCAGCGGCCGCGTCGTGCTGGACTCCGGCACGCCGTCGGCCGTGGGCCAGGACTACTCGCAGTGGAACGACGTGGTGCTGACGCTGCGCGGCGACTACGGCGCCCGCGCCAGCCCCTACGGCCGCGGCGACAGCACCGTGCTGGTCGTCGCCGCGCCGGTGCTGAAGGACGGGCGCACGCTGGGCGTCGTCAGCGTGGCCAAGTCGGTGGCCAGCGTGCAGCGCTTCATCGACCGCGCCGAACGGCGCGTGTTCTGGGCCGGCGCCGCGCTGCTGGCGGCCAGCCTCATCGTCGGCGTGGCCGTCACGCTGTGGCTGGTGGCCACCGTGCGGCGGCTGCGCCGCTACGCGCAGCAGGTGCAGGCCGGCCAGAACCTCGCGCCGCCCGACGTGCCCGGCGAGCTGGGCGACCTGGCCCACGCGATGGACGACATGCGCCGCCGGCTGGAAGGCCGCGAGCAACTGGAGCACGACGTGCGTGCGCTGACCCACGAGCTGAAGAGCCCGCTGGCCGCGCTGCGCGCCAGCGGCGAGCTGCTGCAGGACGAGCTGCCCGCCGCCGACCGCCAGCGCTTCGCGGCACAGGTGCTGGACCAGACCGCCCGGCTGCAGACGCTGGTGGAGCGCGTGCTGGCGCTGTCGCAGCTGGAGGCTCAGCTGGGGCTGGGCGAGCGGCGGCGCGTGGCGCTGCCGGGCTGGGTCGACGAGCAGCTGGAGCGGCAGGCGCCCCGCCTGGCCCAGCAAGGCCTGCGCCTGGCGTGGTCGGCGCGGGACGACGCGACGGTGGATGTGGACGCCGCGCTGCTGGAGCTGGCCTTCGGCAACCTGCTGGTGAATGCCATCGACTTCGCGCCGCCAGGCTCGGCGCTGGAGCTGGCCGTCAGCGCGCTGCCGGCCGAGGTGCGCATCACGCTGCGCGACCACGGCCCCGGCGTGCCGGCGGCGGGCTTCGCGCAGCTGGGCAAGCGCTTTTTCTCGACGGCCCGGCCCGGCAGCCTCGTCAAGGGCTCGGGCCTGGGGCTGGCGATCGCGCGGCGCGTGGCGGAGCTGCATGGCGGGCGGCTCGCATTCGAGGCGGCGGCGCCGGGGCTGCGGGTGACGATCATCCTGCCGCGCTGACTTCACGCCGGCTTCACGCAGCACGTGAAGGCCTCACTGCCGCTGGCGATGCTGGGCGGCATGAACCAAGCCCTCTTCATCAAGCTGGCCATCCTGGCCGCCGTGTCCCTGCTGCTGTGTGTCGTGCTTGCCCAGATCGGCGGCCTCGTCGGCGAGCGCCGAATGCGCCAGAACGAGGCCGAGCAGAGCGTCGAGCAATCCCAGGCCGGCCCGCAGCTGCTGCTGGGCCCGCTGCTGACCCGCAGCTGCAAGGAGACCTGGGCGCCGTACAAGGACGGCGTGCAGAGCCGCAGCTTCGCGGTGGTGCTGCCACCGTCGCACCTGCAGGTCGGCGGGCGCGTCAGCCCCGACCCGCGCTACCGCGGCCTCTTCAAGATCAACAGCTACGCCAGCAAGCTGACGCTGCTGGCGCGCTGGGATGACTTCGACGCGCTGAACCCGCCCGCGGAGAACGCCGGCGGCCGGATCGACTGCGGCGACGTCGTCGCGATGTTCTCGGCCAGCGACGCGCGCGGCCTGCGCGACGTCGAGCTCAAGCGCGACGGCCGCGTGCTGCCCGTGAAGCCCGGCACCACGCACGGCGTGTACCCGTCGGGGCTGCACACCGTGCTGCCGATGCCGCGCAGCGGCGAGACGCTGGAGCTGAACCTGAGCGTGGACCTCGTCGGCACGCGCAGCCTGGCCATCGTCCCTGCCGCCGCCAGCACGGCCGTCAGCCTGCAGTCCAGCTGGCCGCACCCGAGCTTCGCCGGGCGCTTTCTGCCGGCCGAACGCGACGTCACTGAGGCCGGCTTCTCGGCCCGCTGGCAGGTGTCCGAGCTGGCCAGCAGCGCGGCCGCCGATGTCGCCGCCGGCAAGAAGGAACTGGACACGCTGGCCGTTGAACTCATGGACCCCGTGAACCCCTACGTCATGAGCGACCGCGCCATCAAGTACGGCCTGATATTCATCGCGCTGACCTTCGTCATCGTGGGCCTCACCGAGCTGCTGACGGGCCGGCGCGTGCACCCGGTGCAGTACCTGCTCGTCGGCCTGGCGCTGAGCCTGTTCTTCCTGCTGCTGCTGAGCCTGTCGGAGCACCTGCCCTTCCTGCTGGCCTACGTCATCGCGGCGGCCGCGGCGGCGGTCGTGCTGACGCAGTACGCCGCGGCCATGCTGGGCGGCTGGTGGCGAGGCCTCGCGTTCGGCGGCGGCATCGCGCTGCTGTACGGCGCGCTGTACGTGCTGCTGAGCCGTGAGCAGACGGCGCTGGTCATCGGCGCGGTGCTGCTGTTCACCGTGCTGGCCGTGGTGATGACGCTGACGCGCCGGCTGGACTGGTACCGCCTGGGCAGCGAAAGGCTGGGCCAAGCCGAGTGAATTACGCTCGGCCCATGTCCAAAGAAGGCTTCGACTACATCATCGTGGGCGCCGGCACGGCCGGCTGCCTGCTGGCCAACCGGCTCAGCGCCGACCCGACCAAGCGCGTGCTGCTCATCGAGGCCGGCGGCAAGGACGACTACCACTGGGTGCACATCCCCGTCGGCTACCTGCACTGCATCGGCAACCCGCGCACCGACTGGTGCTTCCAGACCGAGGCCGAACCGGGCCTGAACGGCCGCCGGCTGCGCTACCCGCGCGGCAAGGTGCTGGGCGGCAGCTCCAGCATCAACGGCATGATCTACATGCGCGGCCAGAGCCGCGACTACGACAACTGGGCCCAGGCCACCGGCGACGACACCTGGCGCTGGGAGCGCGTGCTGCGTGCCTTCCGCCGCCACGAGCACCACTGGCGGCTGGACGACCCCAAGACCGCGCCCGACGGCTTTGCCGAGATGCACGGCCACCGCGGCGAATGGCGGGTGGAGCAGCAGCGGCTGCGCTGGCCCATCCTGGACGCCTTTGCCGCCGCCGCGCAGCAGGCGGGCATCCCCGCCACCAGCGACTTCAACGCCGGCACCAACGAGGGCGTGGGCTATTTCGAGGTCAACCAGAAGAAGGGCCTGCGCTGGAACACGGCCAAGGCCTTCCTGCGGCCCACCTGCTTCGGCCGCCCGAACTTCGAGATGTGGACCGGCGCGCAGGTGCGCAAGCTGCGCCTGATGCACGACGACGCCGGCCCGCGCTGCGGCGGCGTGGAGGTGCTGACGCCGCACGGCGTGGAGCAGCCGTGGCTGAACGCGGGGGGCGAGGTCATCCTGTGCGCCGGCGCCATCGGCTCGCCGCAGATCCTGCAGCTGTCGGGCCTGGGGCCGGCGCCGCTGCTGCAGGGGCTGGGCCTCAAGGTGGCGCTGGACCTGCCGGGCGTGGGCGCCAACCTGCAGGACCACCTGCAGATCCGCGCCGTCTACAAGGTGCGCGGCGCGCGCACGCTGAACACGCGGGCCGCGTCGCTGGTGGGCAAGGCGTTGATCGGCCTGGAGTACGCGCTGCGCCGCAGCGGGCCCATGAGCATGGCGCCATCGCAGCTGGGCGCGTTCACGCGCAGCAGCCCCGACCGCCTGTGGCCCGACCTGGAGTACCACGTGCAGCCACTGTCGCTGGACGCCTTCGGCGAGCCGCTGCACGGCTTCGATGCGTTCACGGCCAGCGTCTGCAACCTCAACCCCACCAGCCGCGGCACGGTGCACATCACGTCGCCCGATGCGGCCGCGGCGCCGGCCATCCAGCCGCGCTACCTGTCCACCGACGAGGACCGCCGCGTGGCCGCCGAGAGCCTGAAGCTGACGCGCCGCATCGTCGCCCAGCCGGCGCTGGCGGCCTTTCAGCCCGAGGAATACCGGCCCGGCCCGCAGTTCCAGACCGACGAGGAGCTGGCCCGGCTGGCCGGCGACATCGGCACGACGATCTTCCACCCGGTGGGCACCTGCCGCATGGGCCGCAAGGACGATCCCGGCGCCGTCGTCGACTCCCGCCTGCGCGTGCGCGGCGTGACCGGGCTGCGCGTGGCGGATGCGAGCGTGATGCCGACGATCACGAGTGGCAACACGGCGTCGCCGACGTTGATGATTGCGGAGAAGTTGGCGGGGTGGTTGGCGGGGTGAGCCCCGCTGCCGCGACGTCAGGCGCGCAGCTGCCGGCCGTCGCTTCCACGAATAGCGGAGAGCACTCCTTGGGCACATCCCTTGCCATTGCCTGGTTCACCCTTTTGGCGGTGCCGCCCACGGCGGTCATCGCGTTCCTTGTCGCGAACAAGTCCAGGCCCGCGCTGATCAAGCGCTTGGCCATCGGCTGCGCGGTTCTCATCGTCGGTGTCGTCGGCAGCGCACGGCTGGATATATCCCTCATGTCCAACGCCGCCAACCTCGTCTGCCTTTCTGCCGCCTATCTGGCCTATGCCTTTCTGGCGACCTGCCTCTGGCGGGTTCGATCGTTGTTCTTGAGGGTGCCGGCTCTGCTCATCGCCGCGGCCCCGATCGCCGGGGGATACGTGATGGGCACCATGGGTTTTCTTGGTCTGGCGTTCATCCTGGCCGATTTCGCTAACCCACCCCTGCAGACGGTCCGGATGGCCGCCGGCCTGGAATGCCGCATCCAGGCCTGGGGCAACGCCATCTCCGACACGGGATACACCGTGTACCTGTATCGGCAGTGGCCTCTGGTGCCCTTTGTCGAAAGAGAGGTTTCCAAGGTGCGGGTGAACGAGACGAATCCAGGAACGGGGCCTACCGCCGCGTCGTGCAAGGACGCATTGGCCGCCATGCGCTGACAAGCGCCGCGCGGCCATTCCATCGTCCGAATCTCTGCGGCACGGCAGCCGCCGACAATCGCGCCAATGCAATCCCCGGCGCCATCCCCCCGCGTGCTCGCCGTCATCCCCCCGATGACGCAGCTGAACACGCCCTACCCGTCCACCGCCTACCTGACCGGCTTCCTGCGCTCGCGGCAGATCGCCGCGCAGCAGGAGGACCTGGCGCTGGCGCTGGTGCTGGAGCTGTTCTCGCCCGCAGGGCTCGCGCAGATCCGCGAGGCTGTCCAGGCCCTGCCTGAAGCCCAGCGCACGCCGCAGACCGCATGGTTCGCCGCTGAGTTCCCGGCCATCGCCGCCGCCGCGCCGCGCGTGATCGCCTTCCTGCAGGGGCGCGACCCGACCGTGGCGCACCGCATCAACACGCGCAGCTTCCTGCCCGAGGGTGCGCGCTTCGCGTCGCTGGACCACTACATCGGCGAAGAAGGCGAAGACCCGTTGGCCTGGGCGTTCGGCGCTTTGGGCCTGCAGGACCGCGCCCGCCACCTCGCCACGCTGTTCCTGAACGACCTGGCCGACGTGCTGCGCGACGCGGTGGACCCGCGCTTCGAGTTCGTGCGCTATGCCGAATCGCTGGCCGCCGCGCAGGCGCATTTCGACCCGCTGGCCGATGCGCTCGCCGCGCCGCTGAACCTCGTCGACGAGACGCTGAAGCGGCTCTCGCTGGACGCGCTGGAACAGCACAACCCCGACGTCGTGCTGCTGTCCGTGCCCTTCCCGGGCTCGGTCTACGCGGCGCTGCGCATCGCGCAGGCGATCAAGGCGGCGCGGCCCGAGGTGGTGTGTGTGCTGGGCGGCGGCTATGTCAACACCGAGCTGCGCGAGCTGGCCGAGCCGCGGCTGTTCGACTTCGTCGACTACGTGACGCTGGACGCCGGTGAACGGCCACTGCTGGCGCTGCTGGAGCACGTGGCGGGCAAGCGCTCGAAGACGCGCCTGGTGCGGACGTTCTGGCGCGATGAAGGCACGGTCAGGTACACGAACTTCGTCGAGCCCGACGTGCCGTTCGACGATGTCGGCACGCCGACCTGGGACGGGCTGCCGCTGGACCGCTACCTGTCGCTGCTGGACATGCTCAACCCGATGAACCGGCTGTGGAGCGACGGGCGCTGGAACAAGCTGACCGTGGCGCATGGCTGCTACTGGAAGAAGTGCAGCTTTTGCGACGTGAGCCTGGACTACATCTCGCGCTACGAGGCGGCCTCCGCCGAGGTGCTGGTGGACCGCATCGAGGCCATCGTCAGGGAGACGGGGCAGACGGGCTTTCACTTCGTCGACGAGGCCGCGCCGCCCAAGGCGCTGAAGGCACTGGCCGAGGAACTGATCCGCCGCGGCGTGGCCATCTCGTGGTGGGGCAACATCCGCTTTGAAAAGACCTTCACGCCCGAGCTGTGCCAGCTGCTGGCCGACAGCGGCTGCATCGCGATCTCGGGCGGGCTGGAGGTGGCGTCGGACCGGCTGCTGAAGCTGATGAAGAAGGGCGTCAGCGTGGAACAGGTGGCGCGCGTGACCAAGGCGTTTGCCGACGCCGGCGTGCTCGTCCACGCCTACCTGATGTACGGCTTCCCGACGCAGACGACGCAGGACACCGTGGACGCGCTGGAGTACGTGCGCCAGCTGTTCGAGCACGGCTGCATCCACAGCGGCTTCTTCCACCGCTTTGCGTGCACCGTGCATTCACCCGTGGGCATGAACCCGGCCGAGTACGGCGTCACGCTGCAGCCGCTGCCGGCGGATGGCCGCTTCGCGAAGAACGACATCGCCTTCATCGACCCTACGCCGACGGACCACGACGGCCTCGGCCAGGGGCTGAAGAAGGGCCTCTACAACTTCATGCACGGCATCGGCATCGACAGCGACATCCGCAGCTGGTTCCCCGTGCGCGTGCCCAAGACCACGGTGCCGCGCCGCTTCGTCGAGCGCGCACTCTCGACGCTCAGCTGATGTTCACATCCACCTTCACCTTTGCTCCCGGCGCCTACGACGACGAGTTCCACGCGCTCGATGCGCGCATCGCCGACATGGCCCGCGCCATCCCCGGCTACCTGGGCGAGGAGACCTGGGAGAACGCCGCGACCGGGCTGGTCTCCAACGTCTACTACTGGGACTCGATGGCCGCGCTGCAGCAGCTGATGGGCGACGCCGGCCACCGCGAGGCCAAGCAGGCGCAGGCCCGGTGGCTGAAGGGCTACCAGGTCGTCATCGCCGAGGTGGTGCGCAGCTATGGCGACGGCGGCATCCCTCATCCGCTGAAGGACCGGCCCGCCCGCTGACTTTTGTGCAGTGCACAATCGCTCAATCCAACAGGAGGTGAGCGATGCGGCGGGTCGTGTTCAACCAGAAGGGTGGCGTGGGCAAGTCCACGATCACCAGCAACCTGGCGGCGATTGCCGCGGCGGCGGGCCGGCGCGTGCTGGTCATCGACCTGGACTGCCAGGGCAACACCACGCGCTACCTGCTGGGCGACGCGGCCGACGAGGAGCTTGCCGGTTCAGCCGACTTCTTCGGCCTGACGCTGAAGTTCAGCGTGCGCGACAGCGACGGCAGCGAGTTCATCAGCGAAACGCCGTGGGACGGCCTGCACGTGATGGCCGCCAGCCCCGAGCTGGACGAGCTGCACGGCAAGCTGGAGAGCCGCTACAAGATCTACAAGCTGCGCGACGCGCTGCTGAAGCTGGAGAAGCAGTACGACGAGATCTGGATCGACACGCCGCCGGCGCTGAACTTCTACACGCGCTCGGCGCTGATCGCGGCGCAGGGCTGCCTGATCCCGTTCGACTGCGACGACTTCTCACGCCGCGCGCTGTACGGGCTGCTGGAAGCGGTGCAGGAGATCCAGGCCGACCATGCGCCCGAGCTGCACGTGGAGGGCATCGTCGTCAACCAGTTCCAGGCCCGCGCCTCGCTGCCGCAGCGCGTGGTGCAGGAGCTGCTGGACGAGGGGCTGCCGGTGCTGCAGCCCTACCTGTCGGCCAGCGTGAAGGTCAAGGAGTCGCACGAGCTGAGCCGGCCCATGATCCACCTCGACCCGCGCCACAAGCTCACGCAGGAGCTGGTGGCGCTGTACGAGTCACTCCCCGGCTGACAGCGGCGTGACGGGCCGGCGGCCCAGCGCCTCCAGCTGCGGCAGCACCTTGGCCTGGTCGCCCACGGCGATGACGATGAGGCGCGCCGGGTCCAGGTGCTGCTGCGCCGCCTTCAACGCGCTGGCCGACGTGACGGCGGCGTACTTCGCGGGCAGCTCGGTGATGGCCGACAGCGGCTGGCCGGTGGACCAGTTGCCGGCATAGCCGCCGACGACGGCGCCGTTGGTGTCGAACAGCCCCGGCAGGCTCAGCAGCTGCGCGTTGCGCACGCGGTTCAGCTCGGCCGCGCCCATGGGCTTGGCGCGCATGCCGGCAATCTCCTTCCACATGTCCACCAGCGCCGCGCCGGTCACGTCGGTGCGCACGCTGCCACGGATGCCGAACTGGCCGCGCTCGCGGCCCAGCGTGTAGCCGGAGTAGATGCCGTAGGTGTAGCCCTTCACCTCGCGCAGCTGGTTGTTGATGCGCGACGTGAACAGGCCGCCCAACGCGGCGTTCATGACCTTCAGCGAGGCCACGTCCGGCACGGCCGCGGTGGGCCCCGGCGCGACGACGGCCAGCGCCGTCTGCGGCGCGCCGGGCTTGTCCACCAGCACGGTGCGGGCCGCGATGGGCCGGGCCGGCGGCAGCGGTGCCACCACGGGGGCCGCACCCTGGCCCTGCCACGCGCCGAACAGCGGCTCGACGAGCGCGCGCAGCTCGGCCTCGGTCAGGTCGCCGGCCACCACCAGCGCCGCGCGCTCGGGCCGGTAGTGCGCCTGCCAGAAGCCGCGCAGCGCGGCTGCGTCCACGGCCTGGAGGCTGGCCTCGGTGCCCAGCGCGTTGGCGGCCAGCGGATGGCCTTCGCCGTAGACGGCGCGGTTGCCCACCACGCTGGCCAGCAGGTCCGCCTGCTCGCGCTGCTGCGCCAGCGCGGCCAGGCGCTGCGCCTTCACGCGCTCGATGTCGGGCGCGGCAAAGGCCGGGTTCAGCGTCACATCGGCCAGCAGGGCCAGGCCGTCGCGGGCGGCGGCCTTGCGGCCGGAGAAGTCCAGCCGCGCGTCCTCGGCGCCGCCCTGGGCCGTCAGCGTGGCGCCCAGCGCGGCCAGGCTTTCGGCGATCTGCTGTGCGCTGCGCGTGGTGCTGCCCTCGGGCAGCATGGCCGCCACGAAGCCGGCCAGGCCGGGCTTGTCGGCCGGGTTCACGGCCTGGCCGGCGCGCAGCACCAGGCTGGCGCTGACCAGCGGCAGGCCCGGCTTGGGCGAGTGGATGACCGTCAGCCCGTTGGCCAGCGTGAAGCTCTGCGCGGCCGGCAGCGCCAGCGGCTTGGCCTTGCCGGCGGCGGGCGGTTTGTTCCGCCAGGGCTCGGCGGCGTTCATGGCCTCGCGTTCGCCCTTGGCCGCCTTCGTCGGCATGGGCGGCGTGGGCACCTCGGGTGCCAGCACCTGTTCGCCCGGCAGCGCCTGCAGCGCGACGCGGCGGTTCTTGCCCAGCCAATGCGCCACGGCGGCGCTGACGGCTGCAGGCGACAGCGCGGCATAGCGGGCCAGATCCTGGCCCAGGTAGCCGGGATCGCCGGCCATCTGGTTGTAGTGGTTGACGAGGTCGGCCAGCGACGTGACCTTCTCCATGCGCTGCAGCACCTGCGTCTCGATGACGGCGCGGGCCTGGGCGATCTCGGCGGCCGTGGGCGGCTCGGCCGCGAGGCGCGCCAGCTCGGCATCCACCAGCGTCTCGATCTCGTCCAGCGACGCGCCGGGCCGCGCCACCACCTCGATGTCGAACACCGAGCTCAGCGACTGCGAGTCCTGCCCCACGTGCACGCTCTGCGCCAGCTGCTTGTCGCGCACCAGCAGGCCGTACAGCCGGCTGGCCTTGCCGCCGCCCAGCACATGGGCGGCCACGTCCAGCTCGGCGTCGCCCGCCTGGTACATGGCCGGCGTGTGCCAGGCCAGGTTGAGGCGGCTCAGCTCGATGCGGTCCCGCACGACGAGCCGGCGCTCCTTCGTGATCTCGGGCATGGCGACCTTCACCTCCGGCGGCTTGGGGCCGGCCTTCAGCGTGCCGAAGTACTTCTGCACCAGCGCCTTGGCCTGCACGGGGTCGAAGTCGCCGGCCAGCACCAGCGTCGCGTTGTTGGGCCGGTAGTAGGTGCGGGCGAAGGCCTTCACGTCCTGCAGCCGGATGCTCTGGATGTCGGCATGCGAGCCGATGACGGCCGCGCGGTACGGGTGGCCCTCGGGGTACAGCGCGTGGTACTTGGCCTCCTCGACGATGCCGTAAGGCTGGTTCTCGGTGGTCTGGCGGCGCTCGTTGCGCACCACGTCCTGCTGGTTGGCCAGCGCCACCGAGTCCACCTCGTCGATCATCCAGCCCAGCATGTCGGCCTTCAGCCACAGGCCCTTCTCCAGCTGGTTGGAAGGCAGCGTGAAGAAGTAGTTGGTGCGGTCGAAGTTGGTGGAGCCATTGGCATCGGTGCCGCCGGCGGCGTCGACGTACTTGTCGTAATCGCCGCGCGGCACGTGGCGGCTGCCCGCGAACATCAGGTGCTCGAACAGGTGGGCGAAGCCGGTCTGCCCCTTGGCCTCGTTGCGCGGGCCGGCATGCACCCACAGGTTGAAGGCCACCAGCGGCAGACGGTGGTCTTCCACCAGGATGACCTCGAAGCCGTTGGCCAGTGTGACCTTCTCGTGGCGGATGGCGAGGCGGCCGGCCTCGGTGCTGACGGCGCCTGCGGGCGCCGCCGCCGGCGCGCTCCAGGCGGGCAGCGACAGCGCACCGGCCAGCGCCAGCAGCGCGGCAAGACGGCGGGGAGCGGGAGTGTTCATGCCGATGGGTCCTTGAATCTTGATGCGGGGATTGGACGGCGGCGCGGGACGGCGCCGGAAGTGACGATGGTCACCACGGCGACAGCCAGGCGAGCACGGCCAGCCACAGCGGCGCGGTGGCCACGTAGAGCACGGTGGAGACGACGGTGGCGGCCGTCACCTCGGCCTCCAGCGCGCGGTAGCGCTGCGCGAAGATCAGCGCGTTGGAGCCCGTGGGCAGCGCCGCGATCATGACGATGACGGCCAGCGGCATGCCGGTCAGGCCCAGCAGCCAGTGGCCCACCGCCAGCACGACGGCCGGCATCAGCAGCAGCTTGGCGGCCACCAGCCCGACGAGGCCGTTCCAGGTGCGCGGCCAGCCGTAGTAGGCCAGCGACATGCCGATCAGCGTCAGGCACAGCGGCACGACGGCCGTGCCCAGCGACTGCAGCGCCTCGTCGGCCACGGCCGGCAGCGGCAGGTCGGTCGCGTTCCACGCCAGGCCGGCCAGCACCGGCAGCACGACCGGGTGGATGACGGTGTTGCGCACGGTCTGCAGCAGCGTGTCGACGAGATTGCCCGACGCGCGCTCGCGCGCCAGGTCCAGCTCCACCAGCGTCGTCAGCAGCGTCAGGATGCACAGCGCATGCAGGCTGACGACGGCGATGTGCAGCGCCAGCCCCTTCTCGCCGAACACGCCGGCCGCCACCGGCAGGCCCACCTGCAACGTGTTGCCGAAGCCCGCCGTGATGGCCTTGACGCTGGGCGTGACGACGTTCTGGCCCGGCGCCAGGCGCCAGCGGTACAGCCCGTAGGCCAGCGCGATGAGCACCAGCATCGGCACGAAGAACGCGCCCAGGAAGGCCCAGGGCAGCGCCTGCGTGTCCAGCCGCGCCGTGGTGCGGAACAGCAGCGCCGGCACGAAGATGTAGAACGCCGCGTTGGCCAGCACGCGGGCGGGGTCACCCTCTTCCCCGGGCTGGCTGCCCGCCTTCCCGCCGCCCAGCCAGCGCATGAGGCCGACGACCCAGCCGATGGCAACCGCCACCAGGATCGCCATCAGCTTCGCCGCGATCGCCCAGGTCATTCAGGACCCTCGTCCGGTCTTGCCACGCTGAACGCGGGCAAGCCGGGCCGGTCTTGCAGACCGCGCTGCGGACGGTGCCGCAGCTCTTCGGCAGGCACATGCCGCGCACTGCGCGCCCTGTGTCCGGCCGAAGCCCCCGAGGGGACGCCGATGCAGGCGGCATTGAGCCGCAAGCATCGACCTGGCGGGCCGGCTTGGGGCGGCCCGGCGCTCGGCCCGCAAGACGAACTCAACCGTCATGCCAGAGGCAACCTCAGCTCGAACGAAAAACTGCTGCCCTGCCCCGCCGTGCTCTGCGCCAGGATCTGGCTGCCCATCAGCCGCACCAGCTGCTGGCTGATGGACAGACCCAGCCCCGTGCCGCCCAGGTGGCGCGAGGCCTCGGAGACCTGCTCGAAGGCCTGGAACAACCGCGCCTGCTGGGCCGGCGTCATGCCGATGCCGCTGTCCGTCACGCCGAAACGCAGCCGCACCTGGCCGGCCTTCGCCGGCTCCACGACGGCGGCCGTCAGGCTGACGGTGCCGCTGTCGGTGAACTTCACCGCGTTGGACAGCAGGTTCAGCAGCACCTGGCGCAGCCGCTGGCCGTCCACCAGCACCTGCGCCGGCAGGCGCGGGTCCACGTCCAGCGCGAAGCTCAGGTTCTTCTGCTCGGCGCGCAGGCGCACGCTGTCGCAGGCCATGTCCAGCAGCGCGCGCAGGTCCACCGGCGTGGGCTTGAGGCTGACCTTGCCGGCCTCGATGCTGGCCATGTCCAGCACGTCGTTGATGAGCTCCAGCAGGTGCAGGCCCGAGTCGCGCATCAGCTGCAGCCGGCCCTGCTGCGGCGCCGGCACGCCCGGGTCCATCTGCATCAGCTGCGTGAAGCCCAGGATGGCATTCAACGGCGTGCGGAACTCGTGGCTCATCGTCGCCAGGAAACGGCCCTTGGCCTGGTTGGCCGCCTCGGCGCGCAACTTGGCCTCGCTGAGCTCGGCGGTGCGCTCGGCGACGAGCTCCTCGAGGTGGTCGCGGTGGCGCGTCAGCTCGGCCTCGGCCTGGCGGCGCAACGAGATGTCGATGACCATGCCCTCGATGCGCCGCTGGCCGCCCTCGGCCTCCACCCAGTGCGCACTCAGCTCCACCCACAGCGGCCGGTCGGCCTGCGTGCGCAGCTGCAGTTGGGCCTGCTGCACATGGCCCTGCTCGTTCAGGATGGCCGCCACGCGCAGCATCTCGTGGCGGCGCAGGCCGGTGAGCTCGCGCAGCCGCCGGCCCACGGGGCTCTGCCCGGTCAGGCCCAGCATCTGCAGGAACGCGCGGTTCATGCTCAGCACGCGGCCGTCGGCATCGGCCTGGAAGATGCCCTCGGTCGCGTTCTCGAACAGGCTGCGGTAGCGCGCCTCGCTGACGCGCAGCCCCTGCGCCGTGAGCTGCACCTGGTCGGCCGCGCTGCGCAGCTTCAGGCTCATCGCGTTGAAGCGCATCGTCAGCTCGCCGATCTCGTCATGCCGCTCCACCGCCTCCTGCGCGCCGAGGTCGCCGGCGGCCACGCGCTGCGCCAGCGCGCCCAGCCGCGCGACGGGGCGGCGCACCAGCCAGTGCACCAACAGCGAGCTGGCGATGACGATGCCCACGACGACGACGCCCAGCAGCTCCACGACGAACAAGCGTGTGCGACGGATCTGCTCGTCCACGCGGTCGCGCGTGAAGGTCAGCACGGCGGACGCCACCTGCGCGCCGGGCGCGTCTGCCGCGGGCTGGTAGTTGATGGCGAATTCGCGCTTGAGCGGCCCGCTGGCCGGGTGGTCACGCTCGCGGCGGGCCTGGCCGCCGCGCAGGCCCAGGCCCTGCAACTCGATGGCATGCACCTCAGGGTCGGCCATCACGGCATCGAGCAGGTTCTCAATGGCGACATGGTCCAGGTTCCAGATCGGCCCGGCGAAGCCGCGCTCGATGAGGCCGGCCATGCGCGCCTCGCGCTGATGCAGGCCCTGCATCAGCTCGGCCTCCTCGTGCGAGGTCCAGGTCCAGCCGACGGCCAGCACCAGCAGACTGGCCACCAACGCAATGCCGGCGGTCAGGCGCGTCTGTATGCCGATGCTCAATGGCGTCAACGCCATCTTTTCCTCCCAGCCCGTACGTGCGTGCCGTGGGGTGGGAGCATAGGGTCAATCAGGCCTTAGCGGCAGCCTTCTTCGCGGGCGCCTTCTTGGCCGGCGGCGCCTTGCCCGCGCGCGGTTCGAACTCGAAGACGACCTTGCCTTCCTTCTTGTCGTAGGCCAGGAAGGCCTTGAACTTGCGGCGCGTCTTGTTGGAGACGAAGTTCTCCAGCAGGTCGGTCTTGCCCTCGGCCAGCAGCTTGTGCACCTGCGGCGGCTCGATGGGCTGGGTCAGGATGACCTTGCCGGTCTTGAAGTCGCAGGTGACCTTCTCGCCAACCGAGTGCTCGCAGACGTAGTTGGCGCCGTGCTCGTAGACATGGCCCTGGCACTTGGGACAGGCGCCCAGGCTCTGCTGGCCGGAGAAGTCCACCGGCTCGCCGTCGTTCTCGGCCTTCTTGGCGTCCTCGCCGAAGTCGAACTCCAGCTTCCAGTTGGCGATCTCGTCGTCATAGACCAGCGCCAGCTCGGCCGTGAACGGCCAGCCCGCCTTGGAGCGGAAGCCCTCCAGCGGGCCGATTTTCTTGTTGGTCAGGAAGGTCTCGACCTCGGCCAGCTCGAAGCTGCGGCCGCCGGGGATCTTGCCGATGGAGAAGCCGCAGGCGTCGTCGCCCGTACCGCTCTTGCCGTTGCAGGTGAAGCGGCGGTAGTTCTCCCGCACGATGCCGCCGCACTTGGGGCACGGGGCTTGCAGCGTCGCGTAGTCGCCGGGGATGGTGTCGCGGTCATAGCCCTTGGCCTTGGCGACCATCTTTTCGGTCATCGCCGCGATCTCGGCCATGAAGACCTCGCGGCTGAGCTTGCCCTTCTCCATCGCGGCCAGCTTGGATTCCCAGTCGCCGGTCAGCTCGGGCTTGGTCAGGTCTTCCACCTCCAGGCCGCGCAGCAGCGTCATCAGCTGGAAGGCCTTGGCCGTCGGGATCAGCTCGCGGCCCTCGCGCAGCATGTACTTCTCGGTGATCAGGCCTTCGATGGTGGCCGCGCGCGTGGCCGGCGTGCCCAGGCCCTTCTCGGCCATGGCCTCGCGCAGCTCGTCGTCGTCGATGAGCTTGCCGGCGCCTTCCATCGCGGAGAGCAGCGTGGCTTCGGTGTAGCGGGCCGGCGGCTTGGTCTGCAGCGCCTTCACGTCCACGCTCTCGGTGCGCACGACCTCGCCGGTGTTCACCGGCACGAGGTTGGCGTCCTCGTCGTCCACGTCCTTGCCGTAGACGGCCAACCAGCCCGGCTTCACCAGCACCTTGCCGTTGGTCTGGAAGTGATGCTTGTCCAGCACCTTGCTGATGCGCGTCGTGACCAGGAACTCGGCCGGCGGGAAGAACACCGCCAGGAAGCGCTTGACGACCATGTCGTACAGCTTGGCCTCCACCTCGGTCAGCGCCTTGGGCGCCTGCAGCGTCGGGATGATGGCGAAGTGATCCGACACCTTGGCGTTGTCGAACACCTTCTTGGTGGGCTTGATGTAGCCCTCCTTCAGCGACTTGGCGGCGTGCTGCGACAGCGCGGCCAGCGGACCCGGCAGGTCTTCGGTGGCCAGCATCTTGGCCGTGTCCTTGGCGACGGCCAGGTAGTCCTCGGGCAGGAAGCGCGAGTCCGTCCGCGGGTAGGTCAGCACCTTGTGCTTTTCATACAGCGCCTGGGCGATGGACAGCGTCGTCTTGGCCGAGAAGCCGAAGCGCGAGTTGGCCTCGCGCTGCAGCGTCGTCAGGTCGTACAGGCCGCCGCAGCTGGTGGTGCTGGGCTTGCTTTCTTCCGTCACCGTGGCGGGCTGGCCCAGCACCGCCTTGGCGATGGCCTCGGCGTCGGCCGCGTTCCACATCCGGTCGGCGCGACGCTCGACGTCGTCGTTCTTCTTCCAGGCGGGGTCGAACCACTTGCCCTCGTACTGGCCAGCCTGCGCGTCGAAGCTGGCGCGCAGCTCCCAGTAGTCGCGGGCGACGTGCTTGCGGATCTTCTCCTCGCGCTCGACGACGACCGACAGCGTCGGCGTCTGCACGCGGCCCACCGTCGTCAGGAAGAAGCCGCCGTCGCGCGAGTTGAACGCCGTCATGGCCCGCGTGCCGTTGATGCCCACCAGCCAGTCGGCCTCGGAGCGGCAGCGCGCGGCGTCGGCCAGCGGCAGCATCTGCGCGTCGCTGCGCAGCTTCTCGAAGCCCTCGCGGATGGCCGCCGGCGTCATGGACTGCAGCCACAGCCGCTTGATGGGCTTGTTCAGCGGGCCCTTGGCCGGCGTGGCGTACTGCTCGATGAGCCGGAAGATCAGTTCGCCCTCGCGGCCCGCGTCGCAGGCGTTGATGAGCGCCGTCACGTCCTTGCGGCGGATCAGCTTGGTCAGCGCGTTGAGCCGGCCCTTGTTCTTGTCGATGGGGTTCAGGTCGAAGTGCGGCGGGATCACCGGCAGGTTGGCGAAGCTCCACTTGCCACGCTTGACGTCGAACTCCTCGGGCGCCGCGATCTCCACCAGGTGGCCCACGGCGGAGCTGACGACGTACTGCTCGTTCTCGAAATGGTCGTCGTGCTTGTCGAACTTGCCCGCCACAGGGGTCAGCGCGCGGACGATGTCCTGCGCGACGCTGGGCTTCTCGGCAATGATCAGTGTCTTGCTCATCGGTCGTTCAATCGCTCGTTCAGTCAGTTGGTGCTCGTCTTCGGGCCGAGCGCCGGGCCGCCCCAAGCCGGCCCGCTTGGGCGATGTGCACGCGGCTCAATGCCGCGTGTATCGCCGTCCCCTCGGGGGACCGTCCAAGGTACTCCTTGGGCGAGGGGCCTCACTCTCGGTGCCTACAATCCGGGCCTCGCGCGCACGTACACGTGTGCGCACCCATGAAATCACCGTACCACAGCGCCGATGACCGCCAAAACCCCACGCCGCAAGATCCAGGTTCGTGATTCCGGCGTGCACGGCCGCGGCGTCTACGCGACGGCCCCCATCTCGGCGGGCGCGAAGATCATCGAGTACACGGGCGAGCGCATCACGTGGGACGAGGCGGTTGACCGCCACCCGCACGACCCGGCGCAGCCCAACCACACCTTCTACTTCCACCTCGACGGCGGCCTTGTCATCGACGCGCTGTACGGCGGCAACGATGCGCGCTGGATCAACCACGCGTGCGAGCCCAACTGCGAGGCCGACGAGGCCGACGGCCGCGTCTTCATCAAGGCGCTGCGAGACATCGAGCCTGGCGAGGAGCTGTTCTACGACTACGGCCTGGTGCTGGACCAGCGCCACACGGCCAAGGTCAAGAAGCAGTTCGCCTGCTGGTGCGGCGCGCTCACGTGCCGCGGCACCATGCTGGCCCCGAAGGGCCGCTGAGCGCATGGAGCGGCGCCACCTCGCCGAATGCGGCTCGACGAACACTGAAGCGCTGAACCATCTGCGCGCGGGCGGCGGGCCGCTGATCGTGTCGGCCGACCGGCAGACCGCCGGCCGTGGCCGGCTGGGCCGGGCCTGGCACAGCGATGGCGCGGCGCTGACGTTCTCCGTCGCCGTCTCGATGCCCGCCGAGCTGGACCTGTCCGGCCTGTCGCTGGCCGTCGGCTGCACCGTCGCCGACGTGCTGGACCAGGCCGGCGACCGCATCCGGCTCAAGTGGCCCAACGACCTGTTCCTGGACGGCGCCAAGCTGGGCGGCATCCTCATCGAAGCCGTGCCACTGCCCCATGAAAAGCGCGGCGTCGTCATCGGCATCGGCCTGAACCTGCAGCCGCTGCCGGCCGACGCCGACCGCAGCGCCTTTGCCAGCGGCCACGCGGCGCTGCAGACGCTGGCCCCCGCCGCCACGGCCGGCGCGACGCTGGACCGCCTGGCGCCGGCGCTGCGCGGCCTGCTGGCCGACTTCGAGACGCTGGGCTTCGGCCCCTGGCAGCTGGCGTTCTCGCGCCGCGACCTGACCGCCGGCCGCACCGTGCGCGTGGGCGAACAGACCGGTGTCGCGCGCGGCGTGTCCACCCGCGGCGAGTTGCTGCTGGACACGGACACCGGCCTGTGCCCCATCAGCGCCGGCGAACTGAGCCTGAGATTGGAGACCTCCCCGTGATGCGTGTCGTGGTGATCGTGCTGCTGGCGGTCAACGCCCTGTTCTTCATCTGGTCGCGCGGCTGGCTGGACGCCGTCACCGGCCTGCCCGCCGAGGGTGGCCGCGAGCCGCAGCGCGTGGCCGCGCAGCAGCATCCCGAGCGCATAACGCCGCTGGCCGCCAGCGCCGTCGCTGCACTGGCGCAGCGGAGCTGCCTGGAGCTGGGCCCGCTGGACGGCGACGCCGCGCTGGCCGCCGCGCAAGCCGCGCTGAAGACCGCCGGCGCCCCCGTGGCCGAACTGCAGGTGCGCACGAGCGAGCAGGCCGGCGTGTGGGGCGTGACCACCATCAAGCTGGCCGACCCCGAGTTCCGCGCCCGCAAGGAAGCCACCTACAAGCAGCTGCGCCTGAGCTACGAGCAGCTGGAAGGCCTGCCCGCCGAGCAGCCGGCCTTCGTGCTGAGCCGCCACGCCAGCCAGGCGGACGCATCGGCCGAACTGGCCGCGCTGGACAAGCGCGGCCTCAAGGGCCTGCGCGTGCTGGCGCTGAAGGCCGCGGCCTCGCGGCACACGCTGGTCATCCCGCAGGCTGACGGCCTGCTCGCCGGCCGGCTCAAGGCCAGCCGCGACCCTGCACTGGCCGCCGGCTTCAGGGCTTGCAGCGCAGCGGCTGCGGCTTCGGCCGCTTCCGCAGGCTGAACGCCGCCAGCAGCAGCGATGCCAGCCAGGCCAGGCTGGCCGATCCACCGCCGCCGCCACTGCCGGTGCCGCCCGAGGTGCCGGGCGGCGTGACGACCGGTGCCGCGGCCACGGTGATGGTGGCCGTCTGGCTGTGCACAAACCCGTCGCTGTCGGTCGCGTCGACCTGCATGGTGAAGGTGCCGGCGGCCGCGGGGGTCATCGTCACCGTGGGGGTGAGGCCGCCGGCGAAGCTGCTCACGACGCTGCTGCCGCTCAGCAGCGTCCACTGCGTCAAGGTCACGATCTTGCCGCTGGCCAGGCCGGTGATCGCGGCCGTCAGCGAGCCCGACTGGGCGACCGTGAACGTGGGGGTCGACGGCGTGATCGTGACGGTCACGTTGTTCAGCGCCTTGGTCGCCGCGACGGCAGCCGGTGCGTCCACCATGCCGGCACCACAGGTGCTCGTGGTGCAGTAGCACTCCTGCTGCGTCGCGCTGCCGGGTGACGCGCAGGCGGCGATGCCCGCGGAGCCGCCGCTGGTGGGAAAGGCGCGGGCGGTCATCTTGAGCACGGCCGTCGCCTCGGCCGACGTCAGCGCCGGCCGCACCGCCGCCATCAGTCCCACGATGCCGCTGACGACAGGCGCAGAGAAGCTGGTGCCGACGGACGCGTTGCCGTTGGTGTAGGCCTCGTCGTTGGCGATGGGCGTCGTAGTGCCGCGGTTGGTCGTGCTGACCATCGGGTAGAGGCAGGGATAGCCGGTCGCCAGATTGACGCAGTTGCCGCCCGGCGCCGCGATGGCGATTTCCGCCCCCACACTCGAAAAGCCGACCTTGGTGCCGACCTGACGAACCGCAGCCACCGCGACCACGCCCGGGCAGTTGCCCGGCAGGCCCACGGCCTGGCCGACGGAGTTCCCGGCGGCGGCGACGATGGTGGCGCCGGTGGCGTTGACTTCCGTGATCGCGTCGCGATACAGGCGGCCGGTGCCCGTGATGCCGCAGCTGCCGCTGCCGCCGAGGCTGAGGTTGAGCACCTTGGCCTTGTTGGGGTTGGCGGCAATGCCCGGCACGTCCAGGCCCGCGGCCCACTTCATGCCGGCGATGATGTCGCTGTCGTAGCCGCCGCACTTGCCCAGCACGCGCACGGGCAACACCTTCAGCAGGCTGCCTTGACCGCTGCCGCTCCAGCCCAGCCCGGCCAGGCCCTGGCCGTTGTTGGCCTTCGCGGCGATGAGGCCCGACACGCGCGTGCCGTGCCAGCTGCTGTTGTTCGTGCTGGTGCAACTGGTGCCCAACGTGCCGCCGGCCACATCGGCAGAGCTCACCCAGTCGCCCGGGTCGGAAGGATCGCTGTCATGCCCACCGCCGTCGTTGGCGATGGCCGTGGACTGGGCGCCCGGGCTGCCGTAGCCGATCATGTCGTAGCCGGGCAGGAACTGGCCCGCGAGGTCCGCGTGGTCCAGCCGCACACCGGTGTCCAGCACGGCCACGACGGTGGTGTTGGTCAGGCTGGCCGTGAGGTCCCACGCCGCAGGCGCGTTGACGCTGGACACCACCTGCCCCGGCGTGCTGCTCGGCGCCTTGAGGTACCACTGGTCGATGGTGCGGCTGTAGGTGTCCTGCAGGGCGCCATCGCTGTCGGGGAAACGGCCGATGAAACTGATGGGCGCGGGGGTCGCGCCGCCGAACAGCGGGTCGTTGGGCACCGCCAGGGCCTGGCGGCGGCCGTCGATGGCGACCAGTTCCACCTCGGCGTCTGCCGACAGCTGCCTGACGAGCTGCGCCGCCGTCATGCCGCGGGCCGTGACGACGTGGGTGCGCTCGTCCAGGCTCAGCCCGGCGCGCAGCGCGTGGCCCGTGCGCATGCCCAGCGCGGTGGCGCGGGTCTGCGCGATCTCGCGCGCCTCCCCCCGCGTGGCACGCAGGCTCAGGCGCTTGGCGCGCACGCTGTCGGCCTGGGGTTTGAAGCGCACGATGACGCGGGCTTCGGCATCGGCCGGAGTCTGGGCGGCCACCGGCACGACCAGCGCGGCGGCGGCAAGGGCAAACAGCAACGGGCGCAGGGGCGTCATGGCGGCAGGGGGCAGCAATGGATCGAACCAGTTTAGGCGCGCCCACCCGCGCCGAGGCGCTACAAACAGGGTGCCCGGCCCGTCGCCGCGTGCCGGATTTCCGCGCTCAGCCCTTGGCGCGGTTGGCGGCCAGCGAGGCTTCCTGGTCGGCTTTGCGGTCGGCGGACACCTTCTGCGGATGCGGACGCTCGCCGATCAGCTTGGCGTAGGGCTTCCAGTCCACGCCGCCGGCAGCCAGCAGGTCCTCACCGTAGATGGCCTTGGTGGCCATGGCCACCAGCGGCAGGCTGACCCAGCCGGCGCAGTCGGCCATCGTGAACGTGTCACCCGCCAGGTAGGGGCCGAACTTCGCCAGCCGCTTGAAGGCCGCGATGTTCTCGGGCAGCACGCGGGCGACGCGCTGCTTGGTGCCGTCGCTGACCTTGCCGCCGAAGAAGGCCTCGGCGTACAGCTCGCGTGCCACCAGCTCCAGGTGCAGCTCCACGTAGGTGATGAGCTCGCGCACCTTGGCGGCTTCGAACGGGTCGGCCGGCACGAGGCGCGGCGTGTCGGGGTAGGCGGCTTCCAGGTAGTCGGTGATCACCTGGCTCTCGCACAGCGCGCCCTGCGGCGTGCGGATGAACGGCACCTTGCCCAGCGGCGACGCGCTCAGCACGGCCTCGTCGTGGGAATGCGTCTTCACGTAGGCCTCGTCGAAGGGGATGCCCTTCTCCAGCAAGGCCAGCTTGACCTTGTTGTAGTAGTTCGAGAGCGGGATGCCGCACAGCGTGATCATGGGGAGGTCTCCTGGGTGTGAGCCCGGCAGTCTAGGCAGCGCGGCGGGCCCGGCCTGCCGCCGGGGCGACATTCAGCGGTTGACGAGCACGATGCCGGCCGCCAGCGCAGCCAGCGCCGCCGGCAGCCGCACGCTGATGCCCTCACCCAGCAGCAGCGCGCCGGCCAGCAGCCCGAACAGCGGCGTGCTGAGCGTGAACACGGCGAGCTTGGTGGCCGCGTAGTGGCGGATGAGCCAGAACCAGGCCAGGTAGCTGGCGAACGACACGATGACGGCCTGGAAGCCGAACAGGCCGACGAGCCGCGGCGACCAGGCCAGCGGCAGCGGCTCGCCCGCGGCCACCGCGGCGGCGCACAGCGCCAGCGCCGACACGCCGAGCTGGTACAGCAGCGTCTTCTCGGCCGGCGCGGCGGCCAGCTTCGTCGCGCGGATGGCCAGCGTCGTGCCGCCCCACAGCACGGCGGCGGCCACGCCCAGCGCGTCGCCCCACCACTGGCGCGGGCTGTGCGGCGCGGTCAGCCCTTCCGCGAACGCGAACGCGACGGCGCCGAATGCCAGCACCAGGCCGGCCCACTGGCGGCCCGACAGCTTCTCGCCATGCGCGATGAACGGCATGCCCAGCGCGACGACGAACGGCGACAGGTAGATGAACACCACCATGCGCGACGCGCTGGTGTACTGCAGCCCCACGAAGATGCAGGCGAACTCGGCCGCGAACAGCGCGCCGGCCAGCAGGCCGCCCGGGCCGCTGCCGTCGCGCTCGAACAGCCGCGCGCCGCGCGCGGCGGACCACAGCCCCACCAGCGCCCCCGCCACGACCGAGCGCAGCCCCGCCTGCCACAGCGGCCCGATCTCCGTCAGCGCGGCCTTGGCGGCCACCTGGTTGATGCCCCACAGCGCGCAGCACAACAGCAGCAGCGCCAGCGCGCGCGGGCCGAGGTGGGTCTGGCGCACGCGGCTACTTGCGCACGTAGCGGGTCGCCGTCAGCGTGTCCGACACCGCGCTGGTCTTGTTGTCCACGTAGCCGCGGCCGCGCAGTTCCATGCGGATCTCGGCGTCGGACGGGAAGGCGTCGCGGCCCTTCTGGTGCACCACCCAGACCGTCTTGCAGAGCATGGTGGCGTGGAAGTCGGCCATGCGCTCCAGCTCGCCCGGCTTGCTGATGACGGCCACCAGCATGCGCGCTTCCTTGAGGTTGCCGGTCAGGCCGTGCGACAGCGCCTCGGCCAGCGCCGGGTCCAGCGTGCCGACGGTGGGGCCGATCAGCAGCGCCGGGTTGTCGGGGCTGACGCCCAGCTTGGCGGCCAGCGTGGGCGGCGGCGTCTGCAGCTTGGTCAGCCACTTGCCGGCTTCCTTCTCGCCCAGCGCCAGCGTGACCGCCTCGCCGTCCACGTCGAACAGCAGGTCCTCGCCGGCCACGCGCAGGTTCTGCAGCGCGGCGATGGCCCACTTGCGCTTGAGCGCGCCGCGCAGCACGACGGTGGTCGATTCGAGCAGGGCCGTGACCTCGGCGGTCTCGTTGCCCACGCGGGCGTTGCAAAGGGCTTCACGTCCCATGGTGTTCTCACTTTTCCAATTCAAAACTGCCGTGCAGCGCGGCGAGCACGAGTTGCAGCCGCGCAGCGTCGGTGCGGTACATCCAGAAACGGCCTCGCACCTCCAGCGTCAGCAGGCCGGTCTTGCGCAGCACCTTGAGGTGCTCCGACACGCTGGCCAGCGCCAGCGACGAGATGTCGGCCAGCTCGCCGGCTGCGCATTCTCGGTCCAGGCACTCGCGCAGGAACAACCGGCGCTCCACATGGGCCAGCGCGCGCAGCGCTTCGTCCAGTTCGGCGCCGGTCACTGCTCGATGAGCGTCAGCAGGTTGCCGGCCGGGTCGCGCACCTGGGCCTTGCGCACCCAGCCGTTGTCGGTGGCCGGCATCTCGACGCGGCCGCCCGCCGCCGTGGCCTGGGCCAGCGCCCGGGCCAGGTCGGGCACGACGATGCCCAGCGTGAGGGCCGCGCCGGGCTGCTCGACGAGCGCGCCGTCGGGGCTGCCCGCGGGCGTGCGCAGCTGCGCGTAGCCCGGGCCGCGCGGGTCGACCTGCCAGCCGAACACGCCGGCATAGAAGTCGCCCAGCCGGGCGAGGTCGGGGCCCGCCACGTCGAAGTGGCCGATGGCGAAGGCGGTGGGGGTGGCGTGGCTCATCGTGGTCTCCTGGAAGGAGCGCCGATTATTTCGCATTTGTCCGAAACGTCAACAGCCAGGCCAGCGCGCCGGCGGCGGCGCCGGTCAGGTGGGCGAAGGGCGCCACCGCGAAATCGAAGCCGGGCGTGGTGCGCAGCGCGGGGCCCAGTGGGTGCTCCAGCACCAGCTTGACGACCAGGCCCAGCACGATGGCGGCGCCGACGAGGTGGTCGCGGTTGCGCCGCATGAGCAGCGTCAGCGCGGCAATGGCCACCAGCGCGTGCAGCACGCCGGACAGGCCGGCGTAGCGCAGCAGGTCGGGGCGCAGCAGCAGCGCCAGCTGCGTCAGCGGCAGCGCGATGAGGGCGGCCATCGCTTCGCGCTTTCCCAGCGCGGCGCGGTGGCCCAGCAGCGCCAGCACGGCGCAGCCGGCGAGGTTGGCGGCGAGGTGCAGCGGCGTCAGGTGCACGAAGGCGGCAGTGATGGCGCGCCAGGGCTGGGTGGCGAGCAGCGCAGGCTGCCAGTCCAGCGCGTCACGCGGCAGCGGCCAGGCGAGCAGCGACAGCGCGGCCAGCGCCGCGCAGAGCGTCAACCAAAGACGGCTTGCCACAACGCCCGCACGGCCTCACGGTGCGCCGCCAGCGGCGCCGCGGCTGCCGCATCCAGCGCCGTCGACTGCTCATCCAGCCTCGCCTTGTGCTGCACGCGGCGCAGCTCGCGGTAGGCCGTTGCTGCGGCCACGCCGACGCCGGCCGGCAGCAGGTCCAGCGTCTCGGCCAGCAGCAGCAGCGCGATGTTGCCCAGGTCGTCCTGCAGCTCCGGGTGCGCCGCCGAATGCGCGAGCACCAGCACCTGCACGGCGAACTCGGCGTCCATCATGCCGCCCTCGCTGTGCTTCACGTCGAACAGCTCCGGCTTCACCGGTCGCGCCGCGCGCACCTTCTCGCGCATGGCCTGCACCTCGCGCTTGAGCGCCTCCGCATCGCGCGGCGCCGTCAGCACCTGGCGGCGCACGCCCTCGCAGCGCTCGGCCAGGTCGGGGTGGCCAGCGCAGAAGCGCGCCCGCGTGATGGCCTGGTGCTCCCAGGTCCAGGCGGTGTTGCTGCCGCGGCCGGTCTGGTAGGCCTCGAAATGCGCCAGCGACGTGACCAGCAGCCCCGAGTTGCCGTTGGGGCGCAGCGCGGTGTCGATGTCGAACAGCTCGCCGGCGGACGTGCGCAGCGTCAGCCAGGTGATGAGCCGGCGCACGAAGGCGCCGTAGATCTCGCTGGCGTTCTCGTCGTCGTCGTCGAAGACGAACACCACGTCCAGATCGCCGCCGTAGCCCAGCTCCTTGCCGCCGAGCTTGCCGTAGGCGATGACGGCCAGCCGCGGGTCGGGCCGGTGGGCCTGCAGCCGGCCGCCGGGCCGCCCCAAGGCCGGCGACGCCCCCTCGGGGGGCAGCCCAGGCTGCGCCTGGGCATGGGGGCGCTGAGGCATGCGCGCCCAAGCCCATTCGATGGCGATCTGCAGCACCGCATCGGCCAGCAGCGACAGGTCGTCGGCCACCTGCTCGACGGTGATGCGGCCCTCGACGTCGCGCACCAGCGTGCGGAACACCTCGGCATGGTGGGCGCGGCGCAGCGTGTCCAGCAGCGCTTCCTCGTCGGCCTGGCCGCTGCGGGCCCAGCCCTGCTCGCGATCGCGCAGGTCGGCGAGGAAGGCGTCGCGGTCGAAGCGGGCCTGCAGCAGCAGCGGGTCGGCCAGCTCGTCGATGACGCCGGGGTGCTGCATCAGGTAGCGCATGGGCCAGCGCGCCAGGCCCAGCAGCCGCAGCAGGCGCTGCTGCACGGCCGGGCGTTCCACCAGCAGCGCGAGATAACTCTCGCGGCGCAGCAGCGGCTCCACCCAGTCGACGAAACGCACCGCGGCGTCCAGCGAGCACTCGTCCGCCTCGACGGCCTGCGCCGCGCGGTAGAACAGCTTGGCCAGCCGCTGCCGCGACTCCTCGCGCAGGCCCTGCACACGCGGCGTCTCGGCCAGCGCGCGCACCGCCCGGGCCAGCGCCTCGGGCAGGCGCTGCAGGAAGTCCTCGCCGTCGACGGTGGGCTTCGGGCCGCCGCAATTGCCGCCCGTGCAGCCACCGGACTGCTGGGGCGCGCCATGCAGCAGCGCGTCGAACTCGGTGGCCACCAGCTCGCGCACCTCGCCCAGTTGCTCGAACAGCTCGCAGGTTTCCCGCGAGCAGGTGAGGCCCATGGACGCGGCGATCCACGCCAGGTCGGCATCGGCCTGCGGCAGGCAGTGGGTCTGCTGGTCGTCCAGGAACTGGATGCGGTGCTCCACGCGGCGCAGGAAGACGTAGGCGTCGGCCAGCTTCGCGGCCGTCTCGGGCTTCATCAGCCCGCGCTCGGCCACGCGGCCCAGCGCCTTCACGGTGGAACGGGTGCGGATCTCGGGGAACTGGCCGCCGCGCACCACCTGCAGCAGCTGCACGATGAACTCGATCTCGCGGATGCCGCCACGCGACAGCTTCACGTCGTTGGCGCGCTCGGGGCGGCCGGCGGCACGGGCCTTGGCCTCGCTGCGGATCTTGCCGTGCAGCTGGCGCAGGCCTTCGAAGACGCCGTAGTCCAGGTAGCGGCGGTAGACGAACGGCGTGACCAGGTCGCGCAGCGCCAGCGTGCGCGGGTCGGCCGGCGCGCCCAGGCCCGACAGCGGCGCGACGACTCGGCTCTTCAGCCACGCGAAGCGTTCCCACTCGCGGCCCTGTACGAGGAAGTACTCCTCCAGCATGCCCAGGCTGACGACCGGCGGGCCGCTCTTGCCGTTGGGGCGCAGCGCCAGGTCGACGCGGAACACCTGGCCGTCGTCGGTCACGTCGCCGATCAGCGCGTAGAGCTTCTTGGCGACGTTGGCGAAATACTCGTGCGCGCTGATGGGCCGCCCGCCGTGCGTCTCGCCGTCGTCCTCGTAGACGTAGATGAGGTCGATGTCGGACGACACGTTCAGCTCGCGCGCGCCCAGCTTGCCCATGCCGATGACCCAGAACGCGATGTCGCTGCCCTCGGCGGTGCGCGGCGCGCCGTGCACGGCATCCAGCTCGGCGCGGGCGGCGACCAGCGCCTTGTCCAGCGTCACCTCGGCCAGGTGCGTCATGGCCAGCGTGACGTCGGCCACGGTGGCGCCCTGCTCGATGTCCAGCACCGCCAGCCGCTCCATGACGAGGTGGCGGGCCACGCGCAGCGCGCTGGCCAGCGGCCGCACGGGGCTGCCCGCGAGCAAGGTCTCGATCAGCGCGGCGATGACGGCACGGTCCGGCAGGCCGGGCTGCAGCAGCGGCAACTCGGCCGCGTAGCGGCGCCGGATGCGCTGCACATAGCGGCTGTGTTCAGCAATAACGGGAAACGTCTGGCTCATGTCCCTGTGCTAGATTGGCTGACGGCCGGTTTTTCTCCACGTGCCCGAGACAACGTGTCTGACCTCTTTTCGGCCGCCCTCCACCATTGCTCCCGCGCCGCTGGCTGGCCTTTGCGCCTGTGCTGGCGGCTGCTGCGTTGGGCACTGCTGGCGCTGGCCCTTGTGTGGGGCCTGGGCGTGGTGGCTTGGGCGGTGTTGCACTGGGCCATTCTCCCGCACGCCAACGAGTGGCGTCCCTGGCTGGAAAAGGAAGCCTCAAAGGCGCTGGGGGTAGAGCTGCGCATCGGCCGCATCACGGTCGAGTCCGGCGGCTGGATGCCGCGCATGGAACTGGGCGACGTGCGCGTGCTGGACGCCACCGGCCGCCCGGCGCTGACGCTGCCGCGCGTGTCGGCCGTGCTGTCGGCGCATTCGCTGGTGGTGCTGCAGCCGCGCTTCTCGCAGCTGCTGGTGGACGCGCCCGAGCTCGTCATCCGCCGCGACGCGACGGGCCGCATCTTCATCGGCGGCCTGGGGCTGGACGACACCCAGCGCGCCGACACCGGCACCACCGACGCCGGGCTGGACTGGCTGTTCAGCCAGCCCGAGCTGGCCATCATGGCGGGCCGCGTGCGCTGGATCGACGAGAAGCGCGCCGACGCCCGGCCGCTGGAGCTGTCGGACCTGAACTTCATCCTGCGCAACAGCCTGCGCCGCCACCAGCTGCGCCTGGACGCGACGCCGCCGGCCGACTGGGGCCAGCGCTTCTCGCTGCGCGGCAGGTTCACGCAGAGCCTGCTGAAGCGCCCCGGCGAGTTCGCCCACTGGAGCGGCGAGCTGTACGCCGAGCTGCCGCGCGCCGACCTGCGCCAGCTGCGCCGCCACGTGGAGCTGCCGTTCCAGCTCAGCGAGGGTGACGGCGCCGTGCGCGCCTGGGGCCAGATCAAGGACGGCGAGCCGACCAGCGCGACGCTGGACCTGGCGCTGCGCGCCGTGCGGCTGAAGCTGCTGGACTCGGCGCCCGAGCTGGACCTGGACCACATCGAAGGCCGGCTGGACCTGGCCCGCTCGAAGGACCGGCTCAGCCTGCAGGCGCACCAGCTGGGCTTCGTCAGCGGCGACGGCGTCGCCTGGCCACGCTCGGACTGGGGCGTCAGCCTGCAGCTCGGCAAGAACGACGAGGTGCTGGGCGGCGAGGTCAACGCGCAGCGGCTGGATTTCGCGCTGATGGCGCAGATCGCCCAGCGGCTGCCGCTGGGCCAGCGCGCCCACCAGCTGCTGGGCGAGCTGGAGCCGCGCGGCGTGCTGACGGCGCTGGACGGCCAGTGGCAGGGCGCGCTGGACGCGCCGCGCAGCTACCGCGTCAAGGCGCAGCTGGACGGCCTGGCGCTGGCCGCCAAGCCCGCCGAGCAGGACGGCCAGCTGGGCCGCCCGGGGCTGAGCGGCGCCAGCCTGGCGCTGGACGCCAGCGAGCGCGGCGGCTCGGCCCGGCTGGCCGTGCACAACGGCGAGGTCGAGCTGCCCGGGCTGCTGGAAGACCCGCGGCTGCCGATCACGCGACTGGCCACGCAGCTGACCTGGCAGCTGCCCCAGCGCGGCGCCAGGACACCCGGCGACGTCGAGGTCAGGCTGCGCGACCTGCAGCTGCAGACGCCCGACCTCAGCGGCGAGTTCGATGTCACCTGGCGGCGCCCCGCCGGCGCCACGACGGCCGGCTTCCTGGACCTGACGGGCCGCGCGCCGCGCGCCGACGCCACCCGCGTGGCGCGCTACATCCCGCAGCGCCTGCCCGCCACGCGCAGCTACGTGAGCCGCGCACTGCTGGGCGGCGAGGCGCGCAACATCCACGTCAGGATCAAGGGCGAGCTGGCGGACTTCCCGTTCGACCAGCCCCGCTCGCCAGGCCAGTTCCGCGTCTCCATGCAGGCCCAGGGCGTGACGCTGGCCTATGTGCCGCCCAGCGACGTCGGCACCAACTGGCCCGTCATGGAGGGCGTGGACGCCGAAGTCGTCTTCGAGCGCGGCGGCCTGCAGATCAAGGACGGCCGCACCCGGGTGCTGGGCTATGAGCTCGTCAACGTCAACGGCGGCATCAAGGACCTGCACCACGGCCGCGTGCTGCAGCTGGACGGCACCGGCCGCGGCCAGGGCGCCGACCTGCTGCACTTCGTGCGCGGCTCGCCGCTGGACGAATGGCTGGGGCGCTCGCTGAGCACGGCCTCGGCGCTGGGGCCGGTGGGCCTCAAGCTGGGCCTTGCCATCCCGCTGGATGACACCAGCCAGACCACGCTGAAGGGCCAGCTGCAGCTGGGCGGCGTGGACCTGAAGCTGCGCCCCGAGCTGCCCTCGCTGGGCGGCACGCGCGGCCGCATCGACTTCGACCGCCGCGGCCTGCAACTGGCCGGCATGACGGCCCGACTGCTGGGCGGAGATGCCGGCCTGGAGGGCGGCACGCAGCGCGACGGCAGCCTGCGCTTCGCCGTGCAGGGCCAGGCCACCGCCGACGGCCTGCGCCGCGCCGCCGAGCTGGGCGCCGTGACGCGGCTGGCCCAGGCCGCCAGCGGCCAGACGGCCTACCGCTTCCAGCTCGCCGTGCCCAAGGACGGCCAGCCCGAGCTCAGCGTGTCCAGCACGCTGCAGGGCATGGCGCTGGACCTGCCCGCCCCGGCGCGCAAGGAGGCCGACGCGGCGCTGCCGCTGCGCCTGCTGATCTCGCCGACGGGCACGGGCCGCGACGAGATCCGGCTGGAGGTGGGCACGGCCGGCGCACCGCTGCTGCAGGCGCAGCTGCAGCGCGACGTGTCGGGTGCAAGCTCGCAGGTGCTGCGCGGCGCGCTGGCCGTGCAGGACAAGCTGCCCGCCCTGCCCGCCACGGGCGTGCTGCTGCAGGCCAACGTCGCCACGCTGGACCTGGACGCCTGGCAGCAACGCCTCGCCGCGCTGGGCGGCGCGCCCGGCGACGGCGAAGGCGGTGACGGCGGCCTGCTGCCCAGCCAGATCGGGCTGCGCAGCCAGGCGCTGAAGGTGGGCGGCCGCCAGCTGGGCCGCGTGGCGGCCACGGTGGCGCGCGACGGCGCCACCTGGCGGCTCAATGTCGACGCCGAGCAGCTGACCGGCCGCATCGAGCTCAAGGGCGTGCGCGGCAGCCAGGTGGACGCCGTGCAGGCGCGGCTGTCGCGGCTGTCGCTGCCACGCTCCGAGGCCGAGACCGTCAGCGAGCTGATGGACCCCGGCAAGGCCAGCGCGCTGCCGTCGCTGGACATCGAGGTGGACGACTTCGAGCTGCGTGGCAAGCGCCTGGGCCGCCTCGAAGTGCTGGCGCAGGCACCCGCCGCGGCGCGTGACTGGAAGCTGGAGAAGCTGCAGATGCGCTCGCCCGACGCGACGCTGACGGCCAGCGGCCGCTGGGGCGGCACCGGCATCGACCCCGGCACCGGCCACCGCCGCACGCAGCTGGACTGGCAGCTGGACATCGCCGACGCCGGCAAGCTGCTGGAGCGGCTGGGCCAGGGCCAGGCCTTGCGCGGCGGCAAGGGCCAGCTGGCCGGCCAGGTGGGCTGGGACGGCTCGCCGCTGGCGCCGCACTACGCCAGCATGGCCGGCGCGTTCAACATCCAGCTCGACACCGGTACCTTCTTGAAGGCCGAGCCCGGCGTCGGGCGGCTGCTGGGCGTGCTCAGCCTGCAGTCGCTGCCGCGCCGGCTGCTGCTGGACTTCCGCGACGTGTTCGCCGAGGGCTTCACCTTCGACGGCGTGACCGGCGACGTGAAGATAGCCGGCGGCATCGCCCGCAGCGACAACATTCGCATCCGCGGCCTGCAGGCCGCCGTGCTGGTGGAGGGCAGCACCGACCTGGCGGCCGAGACGCAGAAGCTGCGCGTCGTCGTCGTGCCGGAGGTGTCGGCCGGCGGCGCGTCGCTGGCCTACGCGGCCATCAACCCGGCCGTGGCGTTGGGCGCCTTCCTGGCGCAGATGATCCTGAGCCGGCCCATGTCCGCGGCCAGCACGCGCGAGTTCCACATCACCGGCACGTGGGACGACCCCAAGGTCGAGAAGGTGGAAGGCCCGGCGGCCAAGGCTGCCAGCGCCCCGTAGCCCCCGCTCAGCGCGGCGCGGCCTCCAGCGGGCGCAGAGGCAGCCGCAGCCCGGTGTAGCCGCGCAGCTGCGCCAGCGCAGCCTTGAGCCCCGGCTCGGCCGTGAACAGCGCGTCGAAGCTGCCATCGGCCGCGGCGAGCTGCAGCCCGCGAAGCAGCCGCGCGGCCAGCTGCGGGCGCTCACGCGAGACGAAGAAGTACAGCGGCTGGCGGTACTGCAGCGCCACGCCCGGCAGCTCGGCGAAGCCCAGCTCGCGGTGCCGGCCCAGCTCGAAGTCGATCTCCTCGCGGGTGCGCGGGATGAAGTCGAAGCGGCCGGCCTTGAGCATGAGGAACAGCGCCTCGAACTTGGTCGTCGTCTCTACCGCGAAGCCGTTGGCGCGCAGGATCTGGGTGTCGCTCCAGAACGTGCCGGCACCGGCGCGCAGCTGGCGCAGTCCGGCCAGCGAGCGCAGCCCGCGCAGCCGCGGCAGGTCGGCCGCGCGCACGAGCAGGAAGCGCAGCTCGTTGGTGCCCTTGAGCAGGTTGAAGCGCACCGGCAGCGCCGCGGCTTCGCGCTCCGGCGTCGTGGTGCTCCACAGCAGGTCCAGCTGGCCGTCCTGCAGCATCTGGCGCAGCCGCTCACGCGGCAGGTCCGGCGGCGCGAGCACCAGCGTGGGCGGCGGCTCGCCGTCGGCCGTGCGGGCCAGCGCCAGCTTCAGCACCTCGATGAAGAACTGCCCATGCCCGCTGTAGGTCTGGGCATGCGGCAGGCGCAGTGTCAGCGGCGCGCCCGCCGCACCGGCCGGCGCCAGCGCGGTGGCCAGGGGGAGCGCCAGGAGCTGGCGCCGCAGGCGGGAGGGGCACGACATCTCCGTCCGATTTTCGGTCGGCGCCCGCGGCAGCCGCGTGACATCCTTCTCGCACCGCGAGGCGCGGGCGCTAGCATCGACCCTATGAAGATCGCCGCCCTCCAGATGGTCTCCGGCCCCGACCTGGCCGCCAACCTCGCCACCGCCCGCCGGCTGCTCGAATCCGCTGCCGCCCAAGGGGCGGCGCTGGCCGCGCTGCCCGAGTATTTCTGCCTGATGGGCCACCAGGACACCGACAAGCTGGCCGTCGCCGAGACGCCCGGCCGCGGCCCCATCCAGGCCATGCTGGCCGGCGCCGCGCGCGAGCTCGGGCTGTGGATCATCGGCGGCACGCTGCCGATGCAGGCCGCCACGACGGACCGCGTGCGCAACACGACGCTGGTGTACTCGCCCGCCGGCGAGGTGGCGGCGCGCTACGACAAGATCCACCTGTTCGCCTACGACAACGGCCGCGAGAGCTACGACGAGGCGCGCGTGCTGGAGCCGGGCAGCCAGCCCACCGTCTTCGACGCCGGCGGGCTGCGCACCGGGCTGTCGGTCTGCTACGACCTGCGCTTCCCCGAGCTGTTCCGCAGCTACAACCCCTGCGACCTGATCGCCGTGCCGGCCGCGTTCACGTACACGACCGGCGAGAAGCACTGGGAGCTGCTGCTGCGCGCCCGCGCGGTGGAGAACCAGGCTTATGTCATCGCGCCGGCCCAGGGCGGCCGCCACGAGAACGGCCGCCGCACCTGGGGCCACAGCATGGTGGTGGACCCCTGGGGCGAGGTGCTGGCCGTGGTACCGGAGGGCGAGGGCATCGCGCTCGCCGACGCCGACCCGGCCCGCCTGGCCCAGGTACGCCAGCAGTTGCCCGCGCTCGCGCACCGCAAGCTGTGACCGCGACGGCGCAGCCGCCGCGCGGCACGGCCTGGCTCATCGGCGCGTTGGTCGCGCTGGCGCTGTTCGGCAACTACTACGTCTACGACTCCATCGGCCCGGTGGCCGACCTGCTGCAGAGCCAGCGCGGGTTCAGCGACAGCCAGGTGGGCCTGCTGAACGCGATCTACAGCCTGCCCAACGTCGTGCTCATCCTCGTCGGCGGCGTGCTGGTGGACCGCTTCGGCGCTGCGCGCATGACGCTGTGGACGGCGCTGGTCTGCCTGGCCGGCGCGGCGCTGACGGCATTCAGCCCCGACTTCTTCGGCATGGCCGCGGGCCGGCTGCTGTTCGGCATCGGCGCCGAGACCTTCAGCATCGCGACGCTGGCCGCCATCGCCGACTACTTCGGCGGCCGCAGCCTGGCCTTCGCGATGGGGCTGGCGCTGGCCATCGGCCGGCTGGGCTCGTTCGGCGCCGACATGTCGCCGACGTGGTTCGCTGGCGCCTACGCGCAGGGCTGGCAACCACCGCTGGCCATCGCGGCGGGCGTCGCGGCGACGTCGCTGCTCGCATCGCTGGCCTATTGGTGGCTGGACCGCGGCCCGCGCCGCGCCGGCCTGCTGCCCACCGGCGCCAAGGCCGAGAAGTTCGTCTGGCGCGACCTGCTGCACTTCGGCCGCGCCTACTGGTACCTGCTGGCGCTGTGCGTGCTGTGGTATTCGGTGATCCTGGCGTTTCGCAGCACCTACTCGATCAAGTACTTCCAGCATGTGCACGGGCTGGACCTGGCCGCCGCCGGCCAGATGAACAGCTACGTGTTCCTGGCCGCCGTGTTCGCGACGCCGGCCTTCGGCTGGCTGTGCGACCGCCTGCGCCGCTACGCGCCCTTCCTGGCGTTCGGCGCGCTGCTGCTGCCCATCGCGCTGGCCGTCATGGCCCTGGCGCCGTGGAGCCTGTGGGTGTCCACGGCGCTGATCGGCGTCAGCTTCTCGCTGGTGCCGGCCGTCATGTGGCCGCTGGCCAGCCGGCTGGTGGTGCCCAGCCGCTTCGGCACCGCCATCGGGCTGATGTGGGTGGCGCAGAACGCCGGCATCAGTGGCGCCAACCTCGTGGCCGGCTGGCTCAACGACCAGGCCGGCGCCAGCGCAGCCAACCCGGCCGGCTATGGGCCGATGATGGCGTTCTTTGGCACCGCCAGCCTGCTGGGCTTTGCCTGCGCGCTGCTGCTGTGGTTCACGGCGGGGCGCCGCCACCACGAGCAGGAGCAGGCGTCTAGGGACGCAGCGTGACCAGGTCGCGCAGCAGCAGGCCGATGTTGGCCCGCAGCGTGCGCTCGTTGGCGATGCGCAGCCGCTCGGACGGCGACACGACGGCCTCGGTGAAGCCGGCTTCCTCGGCGTTGGCGATGCGGCGCTGGTACACGACCCGGCCGCTGGCCGTGTCCACCAGCGTGTAGCGCACGGCCGCGCCGACGGTCACGGCCAGCGCCGGCACGGTGGGTTGCGCCAGTTCCAGCAGTTCGGCACGCAGCTCGAAGCGCGCCGGCGGCTCGGGCGACGGCGGGCGCATGCCCACCGCGTACAGCGATTCCTCCAGCGCCTGCTGCAGCGCCGTGGCGCTGACCTTGGAACCCCACCAGCGGCCGGTCTCCAGGCCGCCCTGCACGGGCGCCAGCGCGACCTGGGCCTTCAGCGCGTCCGGCACCCAGCCGCGCACCTGCAGCGCCTCGGCCGGCGTGACGACCATCGGCAGCGGCTGGCTGGGCGTGCCGCAGCCGGCCAGCAGGGCGGCCAGCAGCACGGCGGGAATCAGGGCACGGCGGAACATGGGTGCCCGCATGCTAGGCCCGCGCGGCCCCGGCATGGCCGCGAAAAGCAGCGGCCGGGCGGGGCTTTTCAGCGCTCGAGCGCTCCGAGCGCCGCGATCGCCTCCAGCACGCCCCGCACCTTGAAGGGCTTGAGCAGCAGCCGGGTGACGTCCAGTTCCTTCAGCCGCAACGCCAGCTCCACGTCGCAGGCGCTGGCCATCGCCACGACGGGCAAGCCGGTGGGCTGGGGCCACTGGCCGGTGCGCAGGCCCTGCAGCAACAGCAGCGCCGCGCCGTCGTCGTCCAGCGCAATCAGCAGGCCGTCGAAGCGCTGCTCACCCAGCAGGCGGCCCGCCAGCGCCGTCGTCGCGGCTTCCTGCACCTCGGCCAGGCCCATCTGGCGCGCCATCGTCGACACGGTGCGGCGCAGCACGAACTGGGGCTCGACGATCAGCAGCCGCCCGCTGGCGGCGCGGTCGTTCACGCCGCCTCTCCGCGCCCCAGCAGTTCCGCCACGGCCAGGTCGCGCAGCGTGCCGAGGACGGCGTGGTCCATCGCATCCAGCTCGCGCGGCCGCGTGTCGATGAGGCACAACGTGCCGACGCGCGCGCCGCCTGGCAGCACCAGCGGCGCGCCGAGGTAGAAGCGGATGTGCGGCGCGCCGAGCACCAGCGGGTTGTCGGCAAAGCGCGGGTCCAGCGCGGCGTCCACGATCTCGAACAACGCGTCCTGCTGGATGGCATGGCCGCAGAAGGAGATGTCGCGCGCGGTCTCGCAGGCGTCCATGCCGACACGAGCCTTGAACCACTGGCGCTGCCCGTCCACCAGCGTGATGAGGGCTATGGGCACGTCGAACTCGCCGGCCGCGAACTGCACGAGGCGGTCAAAACGCTCCTCGGGCGGCGTGTCCAGGATGAGCAGCCCGCGAAGGGCCTGCAGGCGCGCGGCGTCGTCGGCAGGGATGGGGGCGGGCAGCATGGGTGTCGTCGCTCTCCGTCGTGCGAGCGGTCAGTGTAGGCACGCGGGCAGATTTGTCACGGGCAGAATGGGCCGATGAACACCCCCGTGCGCCTGGTCGGCGCCAGCATCCAGACCGAGCTGCCCGTCGTCATCGCCGAGCTAGGCCCCATCGCCGACCGCCTGCAGCTTGCGCGCGAGGCGATTGACGAGCTGCGCACCAGCCACCCGCAGTCGCCCGACTCCAACGTCAAGGCGACCTACATGAGCCCGTGGAAGAGCCACCTGCTCAACGCCAAGTTGCTGCCGCTCTGCGCCAGCGTCGTGGAGATCGCGCGCGCCGCGGCGCCGGCGGCCTGGTCGGGCGACCTCACCGCGCTGGGGCTGGACATGCTCGTCACGCACTGCTGGGGCGCCATCTACGAGCAGGCGGACTACACGGCCCCGCACAACCACTGGCCGGCCGACCTGAGCTGCGTCGTCTACCTGGAGGCCGAACCGGGCTGCGCGCCGCTGGTGTTCTCCAAGACCAGCGCCTACCAACCGCAGCCGGGCACGCTGGTGATGTTCCCCGGCATCGCGATGCACGAGGTGCCGGCAACGCCGGGCCGGCGTGTGGTGGTCGCGATGAACCTGTTCAAGCAGCTGGCGACGGGTCCTGCGGCGGCAGCGGCAGGCTGAGCCGCGCGCGCAGGCCCGGCCCGCCATGGGCGTCCAGCAGCACCAGCTGGCCGCCATGGCGAGTTGCGATGTCGGCCGCGATGGCCAGGCCCAGGCCGCTGCCGGCGCCGCTGGCCTTGTCGCCGCGGCGGAAGCGCTGCATGGCCGCCGGCCGGTCGGCCGGCGCGATGCCGGGGCCGTTGTCCTCCACCTCCAGCCAGGGGCCGTCGGCGTCAGTGCCGCAGCGCACCGTGATGCGCGCGCCCGCGCCGGCGTAGCTGACGGCGTTGTGGATGAGGTTCTCCAGCGCCTCGCGCAGCAGGAAGGCGTGGCCCAGCGCCGGTGCCTCGGCCAGCTCGAAGCCCAGGTCAACGCCCGACGGCAGGCTGCGGTGGGCCCAGTCCTGGCCGCTCTCGGTGGCGATGTCGCGCAGGTCGATGCGCTGGCCCACGTCCACACTACGGTCCTCGGCGCGCGCCAGTGACAGCAGCTGCTGCGCCAGCCGCGCGCTGCGCACGACGCGCAGGCGCAGCCGCTCCAGCAACGGGTCCACGCGCTGGTCATGCGGCTCCAGCATGGCCAGTTCGATCTCGGTCTGCAGCGAGGTCAGCGGCGTGCGCAGCTGGTGGGCCGCATCGGCCAGGAACTCGCGCTGCGCACCGGCCGCGCGCGACAGGCGCTCGAACAGCCGGTTGAAGGCCGACTGCAGCGGCACCAGCTCGCGCGGCAACCGCGCCGTCAGCGGCGTGAGGCGGTGCAGGTCGCGCCGCTCCAGCTCGGCACTTAGCACCGTCAGCGGTGTCAGTCCCTGGCGCACGGCCCACCAGCTGGCCAGCGCCAGCAGCACGGCCAGCGCACCGCCGTTCAGCGCGACGTAGGTGGCGATCTCGCGCTGCAGCGCGTCGCGCTTGTGCAGCGTCTCGGCCACCAGCACCTGGCAGGCGCCGTCGCCACAGTCGCGCCCCAGCTGCACCAGGCGCAGCTCGCGGTCGCGCAGCCGCACATCGCCGTAGTAAGCGCTGCCCGCTGCCTGCGGCAGCGGCCGCGGCTGCAGCTCCGCCAGCCCCGCATCGCCCTGCAGCAGTTCGCCACGCGGGCCCAGCACCAGGTAGAACACGTCGTCCTGACGGTCGAAGCGCAGCGCGCGGTCCATCGTGGCGCTGATGTCGATGCTGGGCGCGCCGCTGCGCAGGTCGATCTGGCCGGCCAGCGTCAGCGCGGTGTCCTCCAGGCCTTCGTCCAGCCAGCTCTGCGCGCTCTGCTGCACCTGCTGGTACAGCGCCGCGCCCAGCGCCGGCAGCACCACCAGCAGCGGCAGCATCAACCAGACGAACAGCCGGCGCTGCAGGCTGGAGCGCGGCCGGTCAGCCACGGTCACCCTATTTCTTCGAGGAGGTATCCCAGGCCACGCACGGTGCGCAGCTGCACGCCGCCCGGCTCGATCTTGGCGCGCAGGCGCGACAGGCAGACCTCGATGGCGTTGTCGCTGACGCCCTGGTCCCACGCGTTGCTGGCCAGCGCGATGTGCTCCTTGGGCACCACCTTGCCGGCGCGCGCCATCAGGAAGCCCAGCACGTCCCACTCGCGGGCGGACAGCGCCAGCGGCTCGTCCTCGATGTAGGCGCGGCGCGCCTCCTGGTCGATGCGCAGGCGGGCCAGCTGCAGCTGGTTGCTGGTGCGGGCCTGGCTGCGGCGTACCAGCGCGCGGGCGCGGGCCACCAGCTCGGTCAGCGCGAAGGGCTTGACGAGGTAGTCGTCCGCCCCGCCCTCCAGGCCGCGCACGCGGTCCTCGACGGCGTCGCGCGCGGTCAGGATCAGCACCGGCACGGCCAGCCCCTCGGCGCGCACGCGGCGCAGCGTCTCGAAGCCGTCGATGCCGGCCAGGCCGATGTCCAGGATCAGCAGGTCGTAGGCGTCCTCGCGCAGCGAGCGTGGCACGGGCTCGCCACGGGCCGTGCAGTCCACCACCCAGCCCTGCGAACGCAGCGCGCGGGCAGTGGTTTCGACAAGTTGTTCGTCGTCTTCAACGAGCAGGATGCGCATGGCGGCAAGTATGGCGCGAGACGCCGGCAGGCGCTGACGCCGGGCTGTCGGCCGCCGACAGCCCGCGGCAAGCCACGCCGCCACCACGCCGTCAGCCGGCCTAACGCGCCGCTATGCTGGTGCCACCCCCTGCTGCTTCCCGCCCATCGGTCCTGCCATGCACCTGCCTTCGCGCCTTGCCCTGATCACCCTGTGGCTGCCCCTGCTGGCGGCGGCCGCGCCCGCCGCGCCGCAGGCGCCCGTGCGCGAGGCGGAAGGCGTGCAGGAGTACCGGCTGCCCAACGGGCTGCAGGTGCTGCTGATCCCCGACGCCACCAAGCCGACGATGACGGTCAACGTGACCTACCGCGTCGGCAGCCGCCACGAGGGCAGCGGCGAGACCGGCATGGCCCACCTGCTGGAGCACCTGGCCTTCAAGACCACGCGCCAGCACGCCAACGTCGGTGCCGAGCTGTCCAAGCGCGGCATGCAGTTCAACGGCACCACGAACGTCGACCGCACCAACTACTACGAGACCTTCCCGGCCGACCCGGCGACGCTGCGCTGGGCGCTGGCGATCGAGGCCGACCGCATGACCGGCGCCCAGGTGCTCAAGCGCGACCTGGACACCGAGATGACCGTCGTGCGCAACGAGATGGAGGCCGGCGAGAACAGCGCGATGGGCATCCTCGTGCAGCGAACGCACGCCGCGGCCTACCAGTGGCATGCCTACGGCCGCAGCACCATCGGCGCGCGGTCCGACGTCGAGAACGTCGACATCCCGCGCCTGCAAGCCTTCTACAAGCGCTACTACCAGCCCGACAACGCGACGCTCATCGTCGCCGGCGCGTTCGACCCGCAACGCACGCTGGCCGACGTGCGGCGGCTGTTCGGCGCGCTGCCCCGGCCCACGCGCCCGCTGTCGCCCACCTACACCGTGGAGCCGGTGCAGGAGGGTGAGCGCCTGGTCACGCTGCGCCGCGTCAGCGCCCAGCAGGGCGTGCTGGCGAGCTATCACATCCCGGCGCTGGCCAGCCCCGACTACGCCGCGTTCGAGGTCGCGGTGACGGCGCTGTCCGACACGCCCACCGGCCGGCTGCACCGGCGCGCCGTCGAGCCCGGCCTGGCGGCCCAGGCCTTCGGCTGGGCCGGCCGCACGGCCGAGCCGGGCCTGCTGAACCTGGGCCTGGCGCTGAAGTCGGACAACGACGTGGACCGCGCGCAGCAACTGCTGGTCGACACCGTGGAGGGGCTGTTGAAGGACCCGATCACCGCCGAAGAGCTGCAGCGCGCGCAGACCCAGTGGGCCAAGAGCTTCGACGAGCTGCTGGCCAACCCGCAGCAGCTGTGCGTGGAGCTGTCCGAGGCCATCGCGGCCGGCGACTGGCGTCTGCTGTTCCAGCTGCGCAACCGCGTCGAGGCGGCCACGGTGGACGGCGTCAACGCGACGCTGCGGCAGTGGCTGCTGCCGAGCAATCGCACGCTGGGCCGGCTGTACGCCACCGCCACACCCGAACGTACGCCGCTGGCCCTGCCCGTGCCGGCCGCCGAGGCGCTGAAGGATTACGTGCCCAAGACCGCCGTCAGTGCCGGCGAGGCGTTCGACGCCAGTCCCGCCAACCTGGACCGCCGCACCGAGCGGCTGCAGCTGGCCAACGGGCTGCGGGTGGCGCTGCTGCCCAAGCGCTCGCGCGGCCAGACGGTGGAGCTGTCGCTGGCGCTGCACTACGGCACGCTGGACGGCTTGCGCGGCAAGCGCACGGAGGCGGCGCTGCTGGGCGAGGCGCTGCCGCTGGGCACGGCGCAGCGCACCCGCGCGCAGCTCAGCGACCGGCTGGACCAGCTCAAGACCCGCCTGGCCGTCAGCAGCGACGCGACGCGCGGCCTCAACGTGACGCTCAGCAGCCGCCGGCCCCAGCTCGTGGAGGCGCTGACGCTGATGGCCGAGGTGCTGCGCGAACCCAGCTTCCCGCCGGCCGAGGTGGAGCAGCTGGTGCGGCAGAAGCAGGCCAGCCTGGAGGAATCGGCCCAGCAGCCGCAGGCGGTGGCGTCGCAGCGGCTGCGGCAGGCGCTGAGCGCGGACCTGCCCGCCGACGACCCGCGCCGGGCGCGTAGCTTTGCCGAGGCCATCACCGCGTTGAAGGCGCTGCGGCCCGAGCAGTTGCAGGCCTTCCACCGCGCGCTGGTGGGCGCCAGCGACGGCGAGCTGGCGCTGGTGGGTGACTTCGACCCGGCCGAGGTCAAGCCGCTGCTGGCGCGGCTGTTCGGCGGCTGGGCCTCGCCCCAACCCTACGAACGGCTGCCCGACCCGCTGCCCAAGGCGCAGGGCCTGGTGCTGAACGAGGCGCTGAAGGACAAGGCCAACGCCATGGTCTTCGCCGGCCTGAAGCTGCCGCTCAGCGACGGTGACGCCGACTTCCCGGCACTGCGCATCGCGGCGCATGTGCTGGGCGCCAGCGGCTTCGACTCGCGGCTGCTGACCCGGCTGCGCCAGAAGGACGGCCTGTCCTACGGTGTGGCCGCCTGGTTGAACGCCTCCAGCTTCGAGGCCCACGGCGAGCTGGGCTGGGCCGCGATCTTCGCGCCCGAGAACCGCGCACGCGTGCAGGCGGCGCTGGACGAGGAGCTGGCCCGCCTGGTGCGCGACGGCATCACGCCGGCCGAGCTGGAGACGGCCAAGCGCGCCATGAAGGCCGAGAACGACACCTGGCGCGCGGAGGACAACGCCGTCGCCGGCGCACTGACCGACCAGCTGCAGCGCGGCCGCCAGTTCGCCTGGGATGCCGAGCACGAGGCCCGCCTCGCGGCGACGACGCTGGCGCAGGTGAATGCGGCCATCCGCCGCTGGATCGCGCCGGGCCAGGCCAACTGGTCGTGGGCCGGCGACTTCGACAGGAAACCGGCCGCGAAGTGACGCGAGGCGTCAGCCGCCGCTGCCGAACTCCTTCAGCAGCAGGCGCAGCCGCTTGCGCCCGTCGCTGTTGGTGGTGCGGTAGGTCTTCAACGCCAGCGCCAGGAACTGCTGCTCGGCCGGCGTGAGGCCGGTGGGCTCGCGCTCCTCGTCGATCCAGCCGGCCGGCTTGTCGCAGTGGTGCTCGATCTGGCGCGCCAGCTTGTCGCCGATGGGCCGCGCGCCGCTCTTGGCCATGGACCACGTCGCCCCGCTGACGCCGATGCGCGCCGCCCACGCGGCCTCCAGGCCCTTGGGCGGATCACCCGCGGTGATGCGGGCCTCGGCAAAGGTCTGGAACAACGCGAGCGCGTTGAGCCGGCGAATGGTGGCGGGGCTGGACACGGCTTGAGGTGGAAGGCGGAGTGTTGTGAAAACACTTCACACTCATTCTAGGTGGTCGACTGCGCTTGACCGCGGCGTGAACATTTTTAACAATGCATGGATTCGCTCAAAGCACTTGAGCGCCCACGATCAACCCCAACCGACGACCGAACCGCTTTCGCCCTCCGCCATGAACCGCCCTCTCGTCACCGTCATTGCATTCACAGGCTCGCAGAGCCTGTGCGGCGACGCACGCATGGCGCAGGCGCAGGGATGGCAGCTGGCGGGCAAATTCGCCCCGGTCGCCTATGCGCATGACTCCGGTCGTGAGAGCCATGACATCCATCCATCGGGTGAAGGACCCGGCTGACGCCGACCTTCCACGCTCATTCGAGGCCCGGTTTCCGCAAGGAACCGGGCCTTTGTTTTTCCGGCCGATCAACGGCCACAGCGACGGGGCTGCCCCGTTGCCGCTGCGCATGCGCAGCGCCTGCTCTTTCACAACTCGCATCGATGGCAGCGCCGGCACTACGGCCAGCACTGCGATCAACAACTGGCAGGCGCCGAGTCATGCACTCGGCTGCCCTGCCCCATCTCGGGTGTGCCCACGCACAAGCACCGGCCGGCCCGGTGTGCATGTGCGCTCGGGCGGCCGCCTGTCGCGTGCAGCGACGCATCTCCGGCTTGCGCAGGCCGGCCGCGTCGCGTGTGGACACAGCCGAGATGGTTTTCCATGGCCCCGTTGGACTTCCGGTGAGGTCCTCAGCCCTTCAAGCTGAAGAGGCGGGTTCAACTCCCGCACGGGGCACCAATCCCCTTGGTCATTGGCGCAACTGGCAGCGCTGCGGTTTCCAAACCCGAAGGTTGCAGGTTCGAGTCCTGCATGGCCAGCCAATCAACGAAGCCCCTTGGCGAACTCACGCTTCGAGGGGCGCAAACCGGCCGCAACGATTGGGCGGCGTCGGAACCCGTCACCGACAACCTTTTCATCCACCGTGCCCAGCCCAAGGAAAGGAGGCCGCCATGCACGACGTCTTGCAACTGGACATCACCGGCCAGCCCCAGGCCTGGATCTCGGTGGAGCACGCGGCCTGCCTGGTTGCCACCGGCGCCGTGGTCTGGTTCGCCGGCGACCGGCCGCTGGCCGTGCTGCGCGGTGGATTCAACAGCGCCACGGGCCGCCAGTCGAGGCTGGAGGTGCCGGCCATCGTCGCGCTGCGCGGCGCGTCTCGCGTCAACCTGTTCGAGCTGACGCCGGTCTACGGCAAGGCCAAGGTGCTCAAGCGCGACCGCTGCACCTGCGCCTACTGCGGCCAGCGCTTCGAGGCGCGCGTGCTGACGGTGGACCACATCGTGCCGGCCAGCCGGGGCGGCGCGCTGAGCTGGATGAACACGGTCGCGGCCTGCCGCGCCTGCAATGCGCGCAAGGCCGCCCGCACGCCGGACGAGGCCCGCATGCCGCTGCTGTTCGCGCCGTTCGTGCCGAGCCGCTTCGAGGACTTCCTCCTCAAGGGCCGGCACATCCGCGCCGACGTGCACGACTGGCTGGCCGCGCGCCTGCCGAAAGGATCTCGCCTCAGCTGAGGCGGCAACGAATCTGCCGAGGAAGGCGAAGCGCTCACAGGTCGGGGTTCCCACGCCTCACCGGTGCGCCGGGACCGGGTCCGCCCGTCGTCCGGGCGTATGCCGCGCCCGCCGGAATCGCGGATAGCCCGTGAAGCAGGGTTGGGCCGCAAGGCCTTGGGTTCGATTCCCATCTTCACGACCACTTGGATAGCTCAAGCGGTAGAGCAACGAACTCGTAATTCGTGTGTCGTGGGTTCGACTCCCACTCCAAAACCTTGCATTTCCCATGCAGGAAGCAACGGTCGCAAGACCACCCCGCCGAACGTGCGCCCCGGCCCCGGCCGGATCGCGCATCAGCGGCCCGCGCTCGCGCGCCGGGCAAGCGGGGCCCCGTATCCACGGCCAGCCGGGAGCACCTTCAGGGAGGAGGCGCTCGACGCGCACCGTGGCCCCCGGGGCCCAGGCATCCGGCGTCCGCACGGGTCGCTGTAACGGCACCCTATGGAAACGCAGACCCAGCCCTGCCGCACGCATCGCATCCCCGCTTTGGGCGAGCCGCGGCGTTGCGAATCCTCGCCATGGCACACGCCATGGCTGCGGTTCGCGCCTTGCGGCCCTTCCCAAATCGGGGCGCGCTGCATGGCGGCAGGACCGAGTCTGCATTTCCCCAACACGCGTCACCACAAGGAGAACACCATGACGATCAAGCGTGTGACTGTGAAGAAGAACGAGCGCGGCCTGCTGCTGCGCAATGGCGATTTCGAGCGCGTGCTGCAGCCCGGCACGCACTGGCTGTTCGCCGGCCTGGACACGCTGACCGTCGAGCGCTTCAACCTCGGCGCGCCGGTCTTCGTGCACCCGCTGACCGACTACCTGATGGCCAGCGAGCCGGCCGTCGTCGACGCGCACTTCCTGCGCGTCGAGCTGGGCGAGCACGAAGCCGGCCTGCGCGCCGAGAACGGCGTGCTGGTCGAGGTGCTGCCGCCCGCCACGCGGCGCCTGTACTGGCGCGGCCTGGTGGACGTGCAGGTCGACGTGATCGACCTGCGTGCGTCCGCCGAGCTGCCGGCCGACGTTGCGGCGCGCTTGGCGCAGCCGCAACTGCGGCCGCGCGCGGTGACCGGCCTGGCCGGCGTGCTGCAGGTCGAGGTGCCGGAAGCCGGCGCCGGCCTGCTGCGCGTGGACGGCCAGTTGGTGCGGCTGCTCGAACCCGGCGCGCATGCGTTCTGGAAGTTCGGCCGCAACGTCGCGGTGGATCTGGTGGACCTGCGGCTGCAGGCGCTCGAAGTCACGGGCCAGGAAATCCTGACCCGCGACAAGGTCGCGCTGCGGCTCAACCTCTCGGCGACCTGGCGCTACACCGACGTGCTGCGCGCGTTCGAGCAGCTGGCCAAGCCGGCGGACCACCTCTACCGCGAGCTTCAGTTCGGGCTGCGGGCGGCGGTGGGCACCCGCACGCTGGACGAGCTGCTGGAGAACAAGTCGGTCATCGACGAGGTCGTGACCGCTCACGTCAGCCCTAAGCTGGCGGGCCTGGGCCTGCAGCTGGACGGCGTGGGTGTGAAGGACATCGTGCTGCCGGGCGAGATGAAAACCATCCTGGCCCAGGTGGTGGAGGCCGGCAAGGCCGCTGAAGCCAACGTGATCCGCCGCCGCGAGGAAACCGCGGCGACGCGTGCCCTGCTCAACACGGCCAAGGTGATGGAGGACAACCCCGTCGCGCTGCGCCTGAAGGAGCTGGAAACGCTGGAACGCGTCGCCGAGCGCATCGACAAGATCTCCGTGTTCGGAGGTCTGGACCAGGTGCTCAACGGGCTGGTGAAGCTGCGTTGAGTGCCGCCCCTGCCGGTTCGCCGGCAGGGGCTCTCAACCCAAGGAGACATCATGACTACGCCTGCATTGCACGCCGCAGTCGAACGCGCCTACGAGGTGTTTAAAGCCAGCAAGGCGCCTTGCGGACCTCTCAACGTCTGTACGTCCTGCTGCATGCCCGACGAACTCGAACGAGAGATGCGGGCGCTGCCTCTGCGCAAGATCAGCACACGCCACTTCTACGAATACTGCAATGGCGCCATGGGCGATCTGGTGCAGCCGGCAGAAGAAATCAAATACCTTCTGCCGCGTTGGCTGGAACTCCTGGCCGCCGGCGAGGAAACGCATCTTTCGCCTGAGCTGGCCCTGGACCGCGTGGGCCGCTGCCCCGCAGGTTCGTTCAGCTCAGAAGAGAACGACGTCCTCGACGCATTCATGCTCGCGTACTTCGATCACCAGCTGAACGGTGGCGGCTTCTGGGGCTGGTCGTCCGATCCGCTGTCGCTGCTGATCATGGCGGACGCAGGCGAGCGCGCCGTGCAACCACTGCTTCAACATTGGTTGGCGCATCAGAGCCCTGTATCGACGGCGCAGTTCGTTCGTAGCACGTACTGGGATTTCTGGCCGAAGTTCCGGCTCAGTAGTGCGTTTGCGGAGGACCGTCCGGCGCTGCAGGCGACTTTCAAGACCTGGATCCTGGCGCCCAACACCCAAGCGGCCTTCATCGAGAAGCTGCATCACCCTGAATTCATTGCCCAAGTCGATCAAGTCCCCGCACAGGGATGCATGCCGTTTTCACTGATGGTGGACGCGGTGCTCGACAACCTGTGGCACAACTGAAAGAACAAACCATGGACCCCCAACACATCCACGAAGACGTCCCCGGCGGCGTGCCGCTGAAGATGTGGACGCAGGGCGTGCCCGTCGAGCAGTCGGCCAGGCGCCAGCTGCAGAACGCGGCCCGCCTGCCCATCGTCTTCAAGCACATCGCCGCGATGCCGGACGTTCACTTCGGCATCGGCGCCACCGTCGGCTCCGTCATTCCCACCGTCAAGGCCATCATCCCGGCCGCCGTCGGTGTGGACATCGGCTGCGGCATGATGGCCTGCAAGACCACGTTGACGGCCGAGGACCTGCCCGACAACCTCGGCCAGCTGCGCGCGGCCATCGAGCGCGCCGTGCCGCACGGCCGCGCGCCCGGCAACCGCGACCCGGGCGCCTGGCAGAAGCCGCCCGGCTCGGTCAACACGGCCTGGGCGCAGCTGGAGCCCGAGTTCACCGAGCTGTGCCGCGACTACCCGAAGATCGCCAAGACCAACCACATCCAGCACCTCGGCACGCTGGGCTCGGGCAACCACTTCATCGAGGTCTGCCTGGATGAAGCGGGCGCGGTGTGGTTCATGCTGCACTCGGGCTCGCGCGGCGTGGGCAACTTCATCGGCACGATGTTCATCGAGCTGGCCAAGCAGGACGCGCTGCGCCACCAGGCCAACCTGCCGGACCGCGATCTCGCCTACTTCGAGGAAGGCAGCCGCTACTTCGGCGACTACGTGCGCGCGGTCGGCTGGGCGCAGAAGTTCGCGGCCATCAACCGCGAGCTGATGATGAAGCGCGTCATCGAAGCGGCCAAGACCGTCATCCACAAGAACTTCCAGAGCCACATCGAGGCGGTGAACTGCCACCACAACTATGTGCAGAAGGAAACGCACTTCGGCCAGGAGGTCTACCTGACCCGCAAGGGTGCGGTGAGCGCCAAACAGGGGCAGCTCGGCATCATCCCGGGCAGCATGGGCGCGCGCAGCTACATCGTGCGCGGCAAGGGCCACCCCGATTCGTTCGAGAGCTGCTCGCACGGCGCCGGCCGCGTGATGAGCCGCGGCGACGCCAAGCGCCACTTCACGCTGGCCGACCACCGCGCCGCCACTGAAGGCGTCGAGTGCCGCAAGGACAAGGACGTCATCGACGAGACGCCCGCCGCCTACAAGGACATCGATGCCGTCATGGCCGCCCAGCGCGAGCTGGTGGACGTGGTGCACACGCTCAAGCAGGTGGTGTGCGTGAAGGGTTGATGACACCGCGCCATCCCAGGGCGCCCGACGCGAGTCGGGCGCCCTTTTTTTCGCCCCTTTTCTTGGGGACCTGCCCGCCAGCCGCCGCCGCCCAGCCACTACCATTCGGCCCCTGGCCCGGCAAGCCCCACAACGACAGCAACACCCCGCCGCCCGAGGTCCCCATGAAACTGCTCGCCAAATTCAACCTGGTCTACCTGCTCGTCATGAGCCTGGGCATCGCGCTGAGCGGCTACATCGCGCGTCAGCTGCTGCAGGACAACGCCAAGCAGGAAACCATCGCCAGCGCGCAGATGCTGATGGAGAAGGCGCTGGCCGTGCGCAGCTACACCAACACGCAGATCAAGCCGCTGCTGGTGGCGCAGATGACGGAGAAGTTCCTGCCGCAGACGGTGCCCAGCTTCTCCGCCACCGAGGTGCTGGGCACGCTGCTGGCCAAGCACCCCGAGTTCGCCTACAAGGAGGCGACGCTGAACCCCACCAACCCGCGTGACAAGGCGACGAGCTGGGAGGCCGACATCGTGGGCCAGTTCCGCAGCGCCGCCGACCTGAAGGAAACCTCCGGCACGCGCGACACACCAGCCGGCCCGTCGCTGTACATCGCCCGCCCGCTGCGCATCACCGACCCCGCGTGCCTGGCCTGCCACAGCAGCGTGGAGGCCGCACCCGCCACCATGGTGGCCCAGTACGGCCCGGCCAACGGCTTCGGCTGGCAGCTCAACGAGGTCATCGGCGCGCAGATCGTCTCCGTGCCGCTGGGCGTGCCCATGCAGCGGGCGGACAACGTGTTCAAGGTCTTCCTCGCGTCGCTGGTGGGCGTGTTCGTCGCCGCGGGCATCGTGCTGAACCTGATGATCTGGCTGCTGGTGGTGCGCCCCGTCACGCGGCTGTCGGCGCTGGCCGACCGCGTCAGCCAGGGCGACCTGGACGCCCCCGAGTTCAAGGCCGCCGGCCGCGACGAGATCGCCACGCTGTCCGACTCGTTCTCGCGCATGCGCGCCTCGGTCGTGCAGGCCATGAAGTTGCTCGATGCCTGATGAACTCGCCTTGTTGAACCGGGGCATTCGGGCCGAGCGCCGGGCCGCTCCCAAGCCGGCCCCTCTGGCGATGTGCTTGCCGGTCGACCCGGCAAGCATCGCCGTCCCCTCGGGGGACCGGTCCGCGCACGCGCGGGACGAGGGGCTCACATGAAGCATCCCGCGCAGCTGGGCAAGTACCGCATCACCGACGTGCTCGGTGAAGGCGCGATGGGCGTCGTCTACAAGGGCTTCGACCCCGACATCCAGCGCACCGTCGCGCTGAAGACCATCCGCACCGGGCTGGACGCTGAGGACGACAGCCCCGGCGCGCCCGCCTCGCGCTTTCGCAACGAGGCGCAGGCCGCCGGGCGGCTGGGCCATCCGGGCATCGTGGCCGTCTACGACTTCGGGCGCGACCAGCAGGTGGCCTACATCGCGATGGAGTTCGTCGAGGGCCGCTCGCTGGCGAGCTACCTGACGGCCAAGGTGCGCTTCACCGACACCGACATCGTCGGCATCATGAGCCAGCTGCTGGACGCGCTGGGCCATGCGCATGAGAAGGGCGTCTGGCACCGCGACGTGAAGCCGGCCAACATCATCCTGATGGCCAACGGCCGGCTCAAGGTGGCGGACTTCGGCATCGCCCGCATCGAGACCCAGCACCTCACGCAGACGCACTACATGGTGGGCACGCCCAGCCACATGGCGCCCGAGCAGTTCCTCGGCAAGCCCATGGACCGGCGCGTGGACATCTACGGCGCCGGCGTCGTGCTGTACCAGCTGCTGACCGGCCGCGCACCATTCGCCGGCACGACCGAGGCGCTCATGTACAAGGTCGTCAACGACGCGCCGGAGCCGCCGTCCATCGTCGAGGGCGCCGAGCGCCCCGGCTGGTTCGACGCCATCGTCGCCCGCGCGCTGGCCAAGCGGCCCACCGACCGCTTCGCGACGACGTTCGAGTTCAAGCAGGCGCTGGCCGGCGCCATCGGCCGCAGCGTCGACGACTCGGCCTGGGAGCAGACGCTGCTGATGGCGCCGCCCCGCCCCGCCCGCTCGCCGCTGACGCCCACGCTGGCACCACCGTCGGTCTCCAGCGCGTCCAGCGGCGCACCGCCGCCGTCGCACTGGGACAAGGCCCAGCTGACGCAGGCCGAGCAGACGCTGGCCCGGCACGTGGGCCCGCTGGCCAGCGTGCTGGTGCGCCGCGCGGCGCGCGAGTGCAGTGACCTGCACGAGCTGTACGCCCGGCTGGCCGAACAGGTGGCCGACCCGCGTGCCCGCGACGCCTTCCTGGGCCAGGCCAGCCAGGTCACCGGCGGCAGCGGCCGCACGGCCGGCGGCACCAGCGGCGCGCCGTCGTCGCCCGGCACCCGCAGCACGGCCGGCTCCGCCGGTTCGGCCGGCGGCACGACGCTGGGCGGGCCCGTCAACGATGCGCTGCTGGACCGCGCCGTGCCGCTGCTGGCCCAGCACGTGGGGCCCATCGCCAAGGTGCTGGTCAAGCGCGCCGCGACCGGCACGGACAGCCGTGCGGTGTTCTTCAACCGGCTGGCCGAGGCGGTCAGCGACCCGGCGGCACGCGAGAAGCTGCTGAAGGCGCTGGCACAGCTGCCCTGAGCGGGCCACGCAGCGACTGGCCGCCCTGCTTCAACACGGCGGCAACGACGCGGCCACCGGCATCACGCTCGAACGCCACGACGGCCCCGACCGCCGGCACCTCGATGCGGTCGGTACCAGCCACGGTCGCCACGATCGCCGGCTGGCCGCTGCCCTGCACCATCAGCTGGCCGTCACGCTCGAACACTTTCAGGCTGAACTGCGGCGCCAGCTCGAACTCGCCGGCCCAGTCGCGCCAGGCGGGGTTGCTGATGCTGGGCGGCGCCTCCACGAGGCCCATGCGGCGCGCCGGTGTCACGCCGCCCAGCTGATGCCAGGTGAAGCGCGCGACGGGCTGGCCGGGTGCCGGCGGCTCGGGCCGCAGCAGCGCGGGCAGGCCCAGCGGGTAGAAGTCGCCCCGGCTGTCGCGGCGCAGCTCGAACGCCGGCTGGCCCGGTGCCTGCACCGTCAGCCGGCCGTCGGCGTCGCGGATGGTCAGCGTCATCGCGCCCAGCGCATAGTCGCCCGCCAGCGCCTGGCGCAGCGCGGGCGGCGTGTCGACGGCCCGGCGCGGCTGCAGCGGCACCGGCAGGCCAAGCAGCGCGGCCCCCAGGTCGCCCAGCCCGCCGAGGTCGGTCAGCGACGTGTCGGCCAGCAGCACGACGGCGCGCTGGCTCGCCGGCTCCAGCATCACGGCCGACGAGAAGCCGCCGGTGCCGCCCTCGTGCAGCACCCAGGCGCGGCCCTGCGTCTGCTGCAGCAGCCAGTTCATGCCGAAGCCATGCGCCAGCGGCTGCTGCGTGCGCCGCAGCCGCGCCACCAGCGCCGGCGGGCCGTCGCCGAGCTGGGCGCGCGCATAGCGCACCATGTCGTCCAGCGTGGCCTTGACCATGCCGACGCCGGCCAGGTTGGTCGCGATGGTCCAGGCCGGCGCGGGCGACCCGTCGGGCAGATGGCCGGTGGCGGGTGCAGCGCGCCCGGGCTTCGCGATGTAGGCCGTGGCCATGCCCAGCGGCTGAAACAGCTGCTCGCGCAGCGCGGCCTCCAGGTCGCCGCCCAGGCTGCGCGCCACCGCCAGCGACAGCACCATCGTGCCGAAGTTGGAGTACTCGGCCTGGCTGCCGATGGCGCGGGTGAGCCGGGTCTTGCCCAGCGACGCGAGCAGGCCGGCCTCGGTCAGCCGGGCGTAGGGGTCGGCCTGCGTGCCGCCCTGCATGTCGGCCGGCAGCACGGGCAGGCCGCTGGCATGCGTGAGCAGGTCCCGCACGAGGATCTGGCGCTCGCCCTGGCGCGGTACGTCGGTGCCGGCAGGAAGGTGGCGGGCGATGGGGTCGTCCAGCGACCAGCGGCCGCTGTCCACCAGCCCGGCCACCAGCGCGGCGACCATCGTCTTGCTGACGGAGCCGATCTCGAAGGCCGCGTCCGCCGCCGGCGGGCTGTCGGCGCGCGTGCCGGCGCAGCGGCGGGCGCGCCAGACCTGGCCCGGCTCGATGACGGCGGCCTGCACGCAGGCACCGGTGCGGTCGCCGTCCAGCCGCGCGGCCAGCAGCCGGTCGACATCGGCATCGCTGCCGGGCACGGCGGCCTGCAGGCACATCGGCAGCGCCAGCGCGGCGGCAAGAGTCAGGGGTTTCATCGGATCTCCTCGCGGGTCAGGGTGTCCAGGTCATCGATCTCGCGCTGCAGCCGATTCGCCGCGCGCCGGTTGATCCACACGATGGCGGCCAGCACCGCCACCGTGGCGACGAACACGCCCGGCCGCCACTGCCCGTTCTCGATCTGCCGCCCGCACAGGAACAGCACCAGCCCCGGCACCAGCGGCGCCACGTACCAGCGCCAGGCTGACCGCAGCGCGTCCCGCTGCCGGGCCAGCTCGGCGCGTTGGAACTGCAGCAGCGAGGCGGCCAGCGCCTCGGGCAGCGGCTGCGCCGAGGCACGGCGGCGCAACTGCCACAGCATGACGCCCACGCCCGCCACGGTGAGCAGCGCGCCCAGTTTCGTCAGCCAGTGCGGAAAGAGCCAGGCATAAGCCAGGAACACCACGGCCACCAGCGCGGCGGCCACGGTCTCGCGGCGGTTGCGCCGGCCCACGATGCGCTGCAGCCGGCGGGCCTGCGCCGCCAGCGCGTCGGCCGGCAGCGGTTGCAACGCGGGTGCGGCCTGCTCGCGCCACAGCAGGCGCGCGTCTTCATCGATGCTCATCGGGGGCTCCCGGGTGCGGCGAGCTGGCGGGCCAGCAGCGTCTTGATGCGGTGGATCTTGGTGGCGACGTTGCGGGCCGACAGGCCGGTGATGTCGGCCATGCCGGCGGCGTCCAGGCCTTCCAGGTAGAGCAGCATCAGCTCGCGGTCCAGCGGCGCGAGCCGGTGCACCAGCGCCATCACGCGCTGCAGGTCCAGCCGGCGCTCGGTGTGGCCGGGGTCCAGCCGCTCGTCGGGCAGGTGCTCGATCTCGTCCAGCGCCAGCATCGGGCCCTTGCCCGCGTGCTGCTGCACGTGGCGCGCGCCGACGTTGTGGGCGACGCGGTAGACCCAGGTGCGCAGCGAGCAGTCGCCGCGAAAGCCTTTCAGGCTCTGCCACAGCGCCAGGTGCAGCTCCTGCTGCAGCTCCTGGCGCAACGCCGCGTCGCGCTCGTAGCCGTGGCAGCAACGCGCCAGCTCGGCGCCATGGGCGGCGAGGGCCTGGCGGTACAGCGCGTCCTGCGAGGAATCAGCGGTCATGCAGCAGGTAGTGACGGCGCTGCGGGATTTCTTACAGCCGGCACGTCCGAGTTCAAGGGCCGATCTCTGGTGGCGGCACCCAACCTGGGCCAGCGACCACGATGTAGGACGCGTTGAACATCAGCGTGGCCGTCGGCTGCCATCTCGCGCTAGCCACCTTGCCACCGACGAACTGCACCTCCAGCACGGGGAATCCGCCATTCGCGGTCGATCTGAGCGGGATCGCCCAGCGGCGGCCGCTGGTGACGCGGCGGTCGTCGCACCGGGTCTCGGGCAACGCGCTGCTCTTGTACTGCCGCAGCGCCTGCAGCACCGTGGCTTCGTCGGTATGCGCGGACAGGGAGAACAGTAGGCGGGCCACTGTCGCGTTCTCGGTCTCGAACAGCGGCTGCGCCGCCCCCTCGTGCTGCCGGCACGTTTGGCGTCCCTCCCCTGCGTTCTCCAGCTCACACGCCACGATCTGCGCCGGCCGTTGCTCCTCGATGTGCAGGACGCCGCAAGCCAGGGCTGCCGCTGCGGACAGGACTGTCAGCATGGCAGGCCGCGGGGGTCACGGTAGGCCACGACCTTCAAGCCACGGTCCGGCGACACGTCGGCGAACACCGCCGGATTGGCCACGCGCCCAACAAACTGCAGTTCGGGCGCGCTCTGCTCGACGGCATCGCGCAGGAAGGCCTCGCCCAGCTCCGGCGCGTTCAGGCACAGCAGCGCCTGGCCGCCCGGCGCCAGCAGCGTGGGCAGGCGCTTGGCCAGCCGCGCGTAGTCCTTGGTGGCGACGAAGCTGCCCTTCTGGAAGCTGGGCGGGTCGCAGATGACGAGGTCGTAGGGGCCGCCGCGCGTCAGCTTGCCCCAGGAGTTGAAGATGTCGTGGGCCAGGAACTTGGCGCCCGTCTTCACGCCATTGAGTTCATGGTTGGTGCGCCCGGTGGCCAGCGCGCCCGACGCCATGTCCACGTTGACCACCTCGGCGGCGCCGGCCTGCAGCGCGACGACCGAGAACGCGCAGCTGTAGGCGAACAGGTTCAGCACCTTGGCGCCGGGCTTCACGTGCTCGCGCACCCAGCGCCGGCCCTCGGCCATGTCCAGGAACAGGCCGTGGTTCTGGCCGCGCAGCAGGTGCACGAGGTAGCGCGTGCCGGCCTCGGTGACGACGTGCGGCTCGGGCACCGTGCCGGCCATCAGCCGCGTCTCGGCGCCCTCGCCGCGGCATTGGTAGACCCAGTTCAGCGCGGCGCCGAAGCGCGCGGCCAGCGCAGCGCCGACGGCGGCCAGCGCCGCGTCGTCCAACGGCTTGAACGACGTCAGCAGCAGCACGGGAGGAAAGGCATCCAGCGCGAGGTGTTCGCAGCCGGGGAAGCGCCCGCCGCGGCCGTGGAACAGCCGGCAGGCATCGGTGGGCAGGTCGGGGGCGGCGGCAATGGCGTCGAGCAGGGCTTGCATGGGCGTCATTGTCCCGGCGACAGAATCGGCCCCATGAACTTCCAGCTCGTGCTCGACCAGATCAACGCCGAACTGCGCCCGCTGCTGGGCCAGGAAGGCCAGGTGGCCCGCTACATCCCGGCGCTGGCGCGGGTGTCGCCACATCAGTTCGGCATCGCGCTGCGCACCTGCGCGGGCGAGGTGGCGCAGGCCGGCGACAGCGCCGTGCCGTTCTCCATCCAGAGCGTGTCCAAGGTGTTCTCGCTGACGCTGGCCATCAAGGCGCTGGGCGAGGCGCTTTGGGACCGCATCGGCCGCGAGCCGTCGGGCACGCCGTTCAACTCGCTGGTGCAGCTGGAGACGGAGCGCGGCATCCCGCGCAACCCCTTCATCAACGCCGGCGCAATTGCCGTGGCGGACCGGCTGGTCAGCCTGGGTGACGGCAAGGCCGAGCTGCTGGCGCTGCTGGGGCGGCTGTGCGGCGAGCCGGTGCAGATCGACGCCGAGGTCGCGCGGTCCGAGGCCGAGACGGGCTTTCGCAACACCGCGCTGGCCAACTTCATGAAGGGCTTCGGCACGCTGGACAACGACATCGCCACCGTGCTGGACGTCTACTTCAACCAGTGCGCGATTGCGATGACGTGCGAGCAGCTGGCCTGCGCCGCCGGCTACCTGTGCCGCGACGGCCGCCACCCGCTGGCCGGCACGCCGGTGCTGAGCCCTGCGCAGACGCGGCGCGTGAACGCGCTGATGCTGACCTGCGGCACCTACGACGCGGCCGGCGAGTTCGCCTTCCGCATCGGCCTGCCCTGCAAGAGCGGCGTGGGCGGCGGCATCGTCGCCGTCGTGCCGGACCACCTGACGCTGTGCGTGTGGTCTCCCGCGCTGGACGCCACCGGCAACTCGCTGCTGGGGCGCCAGGCGCTGGAGCTGTTCGTCGCGAAGACGGGGCTGTCGGTGTTCTAGGCAATGCTGGGGATGCCGGTACTGCCGCCCCCCCGGACACTGCCGCGCACCGACATTCGACAGGACACCCCGATGCTCGTCGTCACCAACCGCCACGTCACGGACAACGGCGGCAGCCCCGGCTTCAGCGCTGCCTTCTCGCCCGCGCAGACCGCGCTGAGCATCGCCCAGGCCACGCCCGGCGCGCCGGGCGGCTGGTCGTTGCAGCAGGTCGTCAGCCAGGCCGGCGACGCCGAGATCGGCACAGCCCTGCTGCAGGTGTTCACGGGCCCACGGCCCGTGCTGCTCTACATCCACGGCAACAACAACACGCCCGCCCGCTGCTTCGACCGCTGCGCCACGCTGGAGCAGCTGTACGGCGTGGCGGTGATCGGGTTCTCCTGGCCGTCGGAGGGGCAGTTGCCCAACGGCGGGGACCTGCCCGACACGCACAACGACAACCCGGGCGATGACGACGACCTCGCCGGCGTGAGCGCCTCCAACCGCACGGACAGCAAGATCGTCCAGAAGGCGCAGCGCTACCGGCAGGCCAAGAACAACGCACAGGACTCCGTGGACGCGCTGGCCCGCTTCCTGCGGCTCATGGCGATGGCCCGGCTGCAGGCTGGGGCACAGCCTTTCAGCGTCGCGGCGCACAGCCTGGGCAACCACTATCTGCAGTACACGCTGGAGATCGCGGCCGCCCGCGAGGCGCTGGGCGCAGCGCAGAACATCGCCCTGGTGGCACCCTGCGTGCGCGCGGCCGGCCATGCCGACTGGGTGAGCCGGCTGCGCCCCCGGGGCCAGGTCTTCGTGACCTACAACGAGGGCGACTCGGTGCTGTTCGGCGCTTACATCGTCGACGGCCAGCAGACCAAGCTGGGCACCGACCCCGGAAGCGCCCTGGTGCGCAACGGCATCGTGCGCTACGTGTGCTTCACGCGCTCGCCGGTGGGGCTGGGCGGTCATGGCTACTTCGTCTACGGCAAGCTGGCCAAGAAGACCCGCCTGGCATTCAAGCGCATGTTCGGCTCCGAGGCCGACATCCAGGGGCAGGAGTACCCGCGCCAGGTCTACGTGGCCGGGTGCGATGCAGACGGCGCCGTCTGCTACGTCGGCGTTCCGCCGGGCACCGATGGCGATTGACGCTCGGCCACCGGGCCGGCTGGCAGCACTGGCGCTGTCGGCCCTGCTGTCGGCATGTGCCGCGCCGGTGCCGGCGACCGACAGCGCCCCACCGACGGACGCCGTATGCGTGCAGGGCGGGCGCCTGCCGGTCGGGCAGACCTGCCAGGTGCGCGTCGAGGCCGCACGGCGCGAGACGCCGCTGCCGCTCGCGCTGGCGGCGGGCGACCGCTATCGCATCGACGTGCCGGGTGGCCAGCAGTGGAACGACTGGCATCGCCTTCCTGTCGACCCGCTGGCCGGCGACGACGGCAAAGACAGCCTGCCGATGAAGCTGGGGGCCACCTTCAAGCGCATGCCGGACGAGCCCTACATGACGCTGGGCGTGGCCCTGCTCACCGACGGTGCCTGCCGCAGCATGCGCGTCGGCCCGCAGGGGCAGGTGCTGGCACTGCAGGACGCCGGCAAGGTCGCGCTGTTCGCCAACGACATCCCGCTGCTGAACTGGAACAACAGCGGCAGCGTCTGGGTGACGGTGCAGCGGCTGCCGGCCGAGTGAGCGCCTGCCGCCGTCAGCTGGCGTACTTCACCGAGCAGCCGTACGGCCGCGTCGACGCCTTCTCCACCTTGCGGCCGGCGGCCACGTCGGCCAGGGCCAGCTTCACGTAGGGATCGGCCTTGGCGATGTCCTCGACCTTGGCGCTGGGAATGCTGTCGATGCCACCCTTGTAGGCCAGCGTGCCGTCGCCCTTGATGACGTAGACGTGCGGCGTGGTCTGCGCGCCGTACAGGCGGCCCAGCTCGCCCCTGGGGTCCAGCAGCGTCGCGGTGGGCGCGGCGCCGCGGTCGGCGTTGAGCTTCTTCGCGGTCGCGCCGTCGACGAAGCCCTGCTGGCCCGGCGCCGACGAGATCACCTGCAGCCAGACGACGCCCTGGCCGGTGGCGTCCTTCTGCTGGCTCTGCATGTTGCCGCTGCCGTAGTGCTTCTTCACGTAGGGGCAGTCATGGTTGGTCCACTCCAGCACCACGGTCCTGCCCTTGTAGTCGGCCAGGTTGACGGTCTTGCCGTCGGCGGTGGTCGCCGTGAACGCGGGCGCGGGCGCCTCCACGTTGGCGTTGGCGACAGCCAGCAGCGGCGCGGCCAGCACGGCGGCGAACAGGGCACGGCGAACAGGATTCATCGTCATGGCGAACTCCGGGGGGCGGGGGTGGAAGCAATGGCCTCGATGACGAGGCCGGGGGTGAGGATCTGCGGCAGCACCTGCGCCTCGGCGGCGCCCGGCGCGTAGAAGAGATACAGCGGCACGCCGGAGCGGCCGTGGGCCTTGAGCACGGCGGTGATGGCGGGGTCCTCGCGGGTCCAGTCGCCCTTGAGGTAGGCGATGCCGGCCTTGGCGAAGGCGTCCTTGACCTCCGGGCGGGACAGCGCCACGCGCTCGTTGACGAGGCAGGAGATGCACCACGACGCCGTCATGTTGACGAACACCGGCTTGTTCTGGGCGCGCAGCTCGGCCAGGCGCTCGGCGCTGTAGGCCTCGTGGGTGGCGGCTGCAGCCGGCGTGGCCGCGTCGACCGGCTTGATCGCCGTCGACAGCCCCAGCGCCAGCACGACGCCGGCAACCGCCGCGGTGGTGCCCACGGCACTCGCGCCGCTGGCATTGCGCCACCACAGGCCGAAGGCCATGACCACCAGCCCGCCCAGCGCCAGCGCCACGCCGTCCGGCCCGGCCTGCTGCGCCAGCACCCACAGCAGCCAGACGACGGCGGCATACATCGGGAAGGCCAGCGCCTGCTTGAAGGTGTCCATCCACGCGCCGGGCCGCGGCAGCCAGCGCTGCGCCGCCGGCCAGAAGGCCAGCACCAGGAACGGCAGCGCCAGCCCCAGGCCCAGCGCCAGGAACACCGCCAGCATGACCACGGCCGGCTGCGCCAGCGCGAACGCCAGCGCCGCGCCCATGAACGGCGCCGTGCACGGCGTGGCCACCACCGCTGCCAGCACGCCGGTGAAGAAGCTGCCCGCCAGGCCCTGCCGGGACGCCAGCCCGGAGCCGATGCCGGTGAAGCTGCCGCCCACGTCGAAGAAGCCCGACAGGTTCAGGCCCACCAGGAACAGCAGGTAGGCCACCACCAGCACGAACACCGGCGAATGGAACTGAAAGCCCCAGCCCACCTGCTGGCCGCCGGCGCGCAGCGCCAGCAGCACGCCGGCCAGCGCGGCGAAGCTCAGCAGCACGCCGGCCGTGTAGGCCAGGCCTTCGGCCTTGTGGTCGCCGTGCCGGACCAGCGCCAGCGCCTTGATGGACAGCACCGGGAACACGCAGGGCATCAGGTTCAGGATCAGCCCGCCCACCAGCGCCAGCGCCAGCGCGGGCAGCAGGCCCAGGTCCGACTCGGCCGCGGGTGCTGTGGGGGCTGCGGGGGCCGCGGCCGGGGCACTCAGGTCGGCCGGGCCGGGGCCCTTGCCGGCGCCTTCCGGCATGGGCGCGGAGACCGTCCAGGCCTGCTCGCCGGCCGCCGTGGTCAGCACGACGACGCCGGACAGCGGCTGGCCCGGCTTCACCGGGTCGTCGCCCGCGGGCAGGTCCAGCGCCCAGCCACCGCCCTCGGCCTTCAGCGCCTGCGGCGCGCTGTGCGCGACGGCGCCCCAGGTGTCGGCGAAGAAGTACGCCTTCGTGACCCCCGCCGCCGGCCCGCTCAGCCGCACGCCCTGCGGCGCCGCCTTGAGTTGCACCGCGAACGGCGCCGGCTGCGGAATGGCGCGGCGCCATTCGTCGATCTGCGCCGCATCCGGACCGGCCTTGGGCTGGGCGGCCACCGGCAGGTCCAGGCCCAGGCTGACCTGTTCGGGGATACAGACGTCCTTGCAGACCAGCCAACGCACCTCGGCGCCGGGCTGGAAGCGGCCACCCGGCTTCGCGTCGGCCGGCACGGTCAGCTCCACCAGCAGCGCGGGGCGGCCCTCGTAGCCGTAGTTGACGAGCGGGCCGATGGCCTGCACCGACGGCGTGGGCCACTGGATGGGGCCGGCCTGGGTGCCGGTCCAGTCGATGGTGGTGGCCTGCCCTGAGTCGCCCGGGTTCAGCCAGTAGGTGTGCCAGTGCGCCTTGATGTTCTGTTCCAGCGCCACCGTGAAGCGCTGGCCCGGCGCCACGGCAGCCTGGCTGGACACGAGGCGGGCCTGCACATGCTCGGTCGCGGCCTCGGGCGGCGCGGCCCAGGCCAGCAACGGGGCGGCCAGCAGGGCCAGGGAAACGGGGCGCAGGAACGAGAACATCCCGAAATCCTAGGTCAAACCCGTTTCACCCCGTCGTGACAGGGCCGCATGAACAAATGCGTCGAATGCTGTCCACAGCGGCGCGAAGCGCTCCGCCCCGCCCTCCAGCAGCGCCAGCGCATGCAGGCCGGCCTCCAGCGTCGACAGCTGGCCCGGCCGGTGCGCGCGGCGGATGGCGTAGCGGCCGGGCAGCGCCGGCAGGCTCACGCGCGGCAGCGTGGCCAGCCACGGGTTGGCGGCCAGCAGGCGGCGGCTCTGGCGCCAGCTGCCGTCCAGCAGGATCAGGCGGCGCACGTCGGCCGCCGCGCCAGGGGCGCCCTCGCCGGGGTACAGCAGCGCCGTGCCGGGAGTGGCCAGCGCGGCATCGAACACCTCGCCACGCAGCAGCCGGGCGTGCTGCAGCCCCAGCGTCAGCAGCAGCGCGGTGTTCTTCGCATGGCCGGCCTCGGCCGGGTGCTGCAGGATCAGCAGCTCCGTGCGGTGCGCCAGCGGCGGCACCGGCAGCGTGGCGCACAGGCAGGTCGCGGCCGGCCGCTCGCAGCGCGCGCAGGTCGGCCGGCTCAATGCGGCGGCGGCACCGTGTGCGGCCCCACCGTCGACACGGTGGAGTCGTGCTCCAGCGTCGGCTCGGCGTCCTTGGACCGGCGGCGCGAGCGCGTGCTGGGCAGGCTCAGCTGCTTGCGCCGGGCCAGCGCGCCGGCCACCCACACGCCGCCGAGGACGCCGAAGATGTTCAGCGCGCCGAACAGCGGCGCGGCGTTGGACGACAGCAGCATGGTCTGCAGCGGCGCCGAGTAGGCCCGCGGCTTCACGGCGAAGCTGAAGGCGCCGAAGATCAGCCATCCCGCCCAGGCCAGGCCGACGCCGGCCATCATCCAGGCCACGTAGGGGCGGTGGCGGCGCCGCGCCGGGCGCAGCGTCAGGTAGCCCCACACCACGGCAACGGCGAACAGCACCAGCGCGATGGCCACCGCCTCGGCTCCCATGACCTGCGGGCTGTTGCGCCCGCCGAACTGCGCGTAGATATAGCGCGGCAGGCCAATCGCCGCGTACTGCATGGCGGCACCCGCACCGGTGCAGAACAGCAGGGCGCCGGAGGCGAAGGCGATGGAGCGGCGGGCGGCTTTCATGGCGCGCATTCTCGACGCAGCCGGCGGCACGGCCCTGCGCAAAAACCGTGCAGCACTGGGCAAAACAAAGCCCGCCGTCCGGTCAACCGGAGGGCGGGCTGGGGGTGCGAGGCGCCGGGTGGCGGCTCAGCGCTTGCGGTCGAAGCGCATCGCGCGGGCCAGGCCGCGGCGCTCGCCGCTGTAGAAACCGGTGTCGAAGGCCTCGTGCTTGCGGCCCTTTTCGACCGATTCTTCCGTGTTCCACGCCTGGCCCATTTCGGGCACGGGCAGACGGCGCGGGGCATGTTCTTGGCGGGTATGGATCTTCATGGTGCTGGTCTGGCCCGTTTTTGCGGGCCGTCTCGCGGTGGGTTGCTGCGCGATTGAGGGCACAACGCCGGTCCGCGCCGCGCGGTTGACAGGCCGCACACACTTCTTTGCAATCGTGCCGATCCGACACGAGCCGACACAATGGCTGCCTCGAATCCCCGGAGCTGACCGATGACCGTCAAGCTGAAGAAATCCCCCCCGGCCAAGGCCACCCCCGTCACCGTCGTCGACCGCGCCGCCTTCCAGGCGCTGGCGCCCACCCTGCCCGAGGCCACCCGCGCCTGGCTGGCCACCGTCGGCTTCGTCGGCGCGGCCGACAGCCATGCCTTGGTGCCCGGCGCCGACGGCCGGCTGGCCCAGGTGTTTGCCGGCGTCGCGCACGCCGCCCACCCGTTCGCGCTGAGCCACCTGCCGCTGGCGCTGCCGGCTGGTGAGTACCGGCTGGACGACGCCGGCCTGGCGCTGCAGCCGGAGGCCGCGGCGATGTCCTGGGAGCTCGGCGGCTACCGCTTCGACCTCTACAAGCCTGCCAAGCGCGAGCCGGCGACGCTGTGGCTCAAGCCCGGTGCCGACGCCGAACGCGGCCTGGCGCTGGCCACCGCCATCGCGGCCACGCGCGACCTCGTCAACACGCCGGCCGAGCACATGGGCCCGGCCGAGTTGGCCGCCGCCGCCAAGACGCTGGCCAAGCAGTACGACGCCAAGTTCGCCGACATCGTCGGCGACGCGCTGCTGAAGAAGAACTTTCCCAGCATCCATGCGGTTGGCCGCGCGAGCACGCGCTCACCTCGGCTGATCGAGGTGACCTGGGGCAACCCCAAGCATCCGACGCTGGCGCTGGTCGGCAAGGGCGTCTGCTTCGACACCGGCGGGCTGAACATCAAGGGCGGCGAGGGCATGCGCCAGATGAAGAAGGACATGGGCGGCGCCGCCAACGCGCTGGCGCTGGCCGGGCTCATCATGGCCTTCAAGCTGCCGGTGCGGCTGCAGCTGCTGATCCCGGCCGTGGAGAACTCGATTGCCGGCAACGCCTACCGGCCCGGCGACATCATCAAGACCCGCAAAGGCCTGCACATCGAGATCGGCAACACCGACGCCGAGGGCCGCGTCATCCTGTGCGACGCGCTGGCCTACGCGGCCGAGGGCGAGCCGGACCTCGTCATCGACCTCGCCACGCTGACCGGCGCGGCCCGCGTGGCGCTCGGCGCCCAGTTGCCGGCGCTGTTCGCCAAGCACATGGACACGGCGCGCGACCTCGTCGACCTGGGCCTGAAGCTGGACGACCCGCTGTGGCACATGCCGCTGTGGGCGCCATACCACGCGGGCATCGAGAGCTCGCTGGGCGACATCGTCAACACAGGCAAGAGCGCGCTGGCCGGCGCCATCAACGCGGCGCTGTTCCTGGAAGACTTCCTGCCGCCGCAGCAGGACTGGCTGCACGTGGACCTGTTCGCATGGAACGACGCGCCGCGCCCCGGCCGCCCGGTGGGCGGCGAGGCGCAGACCATCCGCACGCTGCTCGCCTACCTGGAGCAGCGCTACGCGGCGGGCTGATCACACGGGCTGATTACTCGGCCTGGTCCTTGGGCGGCTGCGGGTCAGCCGCCGGCTCGGCCTTGGCGGCGCGGGCGGCCTGCAGGGCCTGGGCCATCTGGGACTGCACCGGCTGCTCGGCCTGCTGAGGCGCAGGCTGGCGGCCCGGCTGCTGCGGGCGGCCACCTTCACCGCGCGGCGGGCGGTCCCCCCGCGGCGGGCGATCGCCACGCGACGCGTCGCGCCGGCCTTCCGGACGCTGATCCGGGCGACGCGGGCCGCGGCCTTCGGGCCGGCCGCCACCGGGGCGGCGGTCGTCGCGGCGGGGTTCGCGCGGCGGTGCCGGCGGCGCCTCGGCGCGCTCCTTGCGGGCCAGCTCCAGCAGGCGCGGCAGTTCCTCGGGCGTCGTGCCCTTGAGCACGCAGAAGTTGGCCTCGGTCAGCGTCGTGCGCTCGAAGTCCCACAGCAGCTGCGCGCGGTTGCGGCGCTGCTGGGCCTCCAGTTGGTGGCGCTGCTGCTCGGTCTGCTCGCGCTCCTGGCGCACGCCCTTGCGGCGGGTCAGTTCCTCCTTGGCGGCGGCGAGGTGCTCCTCGCTGATCTCGCCGGCGGGGTTGCCGTCCAGGTCGAAGCGGGTCTTGCTCTGCGTCAGCGCGATCAGGTAGCCCGTGCTGCCGGTGTGGCGGCGCAGAAAGGCGCTGAGCTGGGCCTTGCTGAACTTGCCGGGCGCACGCTCCTGGATGTCGGCCTGCACGCGCAGCTTGACGGGCTTGGGCTTGCCGGTGAACAGCGCAGGGAACAAGGCCTTCAGCTCGGCGGTCGCGTCGGCCGCAGGCGCCGCGGGTGCGGCGGCTTCGGCAACGGGCTCGGCCGTGGGCTGAGCTTCGGGCTGAACCTCGAGCTGGGCTTCGGGCGCGGGCGCCACGGCGGCTGCGGCCGGTTCTTCGGACGGGGTCACGGGATCGGGAAGATCGGAATTCATCGCAAAGCCGACTCGGCGGCAGCAAACAGGCAAGGGGCGGAATTGTCGGCCATCGGGCACCCCTGCACACCATCCCCCGAAAAGCAGCCGGTCACAGCCCCCCGAACACCTTCTTCAGGATGGCGCTGCCGGTGCCCACCGGGTCGCGGCGGATCTTCTTTTCCTCCTCGCCGATGATGCGGAACAGCCCGTCCAGCGCCTTGCCGGTCACGTACTGCTGGATGTTGGCCTCGTCGCCGCGCACCAGACCGAAGCCGGATGCCTTCCTGGCGACGGCGTTGTACTTGTCGGCCAGCGCCACGCGCTCGGTGGCCCGGGTCACGATGGGCAGGAACTGCTGGCCCAGCGGCTCGCGGGTCTTGTCGGCGAAGAAGGTGGTCACGGAGTCGTCGCCGCCCTTCAGGATCTTCAGCCCGTCCTCCACGCTCATGTCCCGCACGGCCTTGACCAGCAGCGGCTTGGCCGCGGGCACGGCGGCCTCGGCGGCGCGGTTCATCGCGGTGACGAGTTCATCCAGCTTCGCGCCCTGGCCGGTGGCCTTGAGCAGCTTGGCCGCATCCTTCAGGTAGCCCGGCAGCTCGATCTTGACGAGCGGGTTGCCGAGGAAGCCATCGGGCCGGCCCAGCAGCGCGACGGCCGCGTTGGCGCCGCGCTCCAGCGCGGTGCGGATGCCGGCGTTGGCATCGCCCTCGGTCAGGTTCAGCGCCCAGGCGGGGCGCAGCAGCAGGAGCGCGGGGGCGCTGGCGATGACGAGGCGGCGGCGTTGCATGGCGGGCTCCGGTGCGGCGGGGCCTGCATCTTCCCACCGGGCGGGCCGCGCGCCCGGCCTCAGGCTGCGAAGTGCGGCAGGCCGCGCTTGTGGTGGTACATGCGCTGGTCGGCCAGCTCGATGAGGCGGGCCACGTCGCTGCCGTCCTCCGGGAAGCGCGCCGCGCCCATGCTGGCGCCCACCAGCAGCTGCCGGCCCTCGAACTCGAAGCTGCCGTTGATCTGCCCGGCCAGCCGGCGCATCGTGGCCTCCAGCCCGCCTTCGGCGGCCAGCGGCCGCAGCAGCACGCCGAACTCGTCGCCACCCAGCCGCGCCGCGGTGTCGGACTGGCGCACGCCGCCCGTCAGCCGGCGCGCGAACTCCAGCAGTGCGGCGTCGCCGGCGCGGTGGCCGTGGTGGTCGTTGATGGGCTTGAGGCCGTTCATGTCCAGCATCATGACGGCCAGCGGCTGGCCGTCGCGCACGGCCTGGGCCAGCGAGCCGTGCAGGCGGTCCAGGAACAGCGCGCGGTTGGGCAGGTCGGTCAGGCTGTCGTGCGTGGCCTTGTGGAACAGCTCGCCGGGCGCGTAGCGCGTCGCGAAGTACATGGCGGCGGCCACCAGGTCGGACACCAGGCCCAGCACGGCGCGGTCCTTCTCGCCGAAATGGCCCACGCGGCGCGACATCACCTTCAGCACACCGATGGTCACGCCGTGGTGCCGCAGCGGCACGACCACCAGCGAGCGCAGCCCCAGCCGCGCGCAGGCGGCACGGTCGGCGCGCGGGTCCTGCAGCGCATCGTCACAGTGCAGCGGATGGCCCTGGTCCACGCACAGGCCCGACAGGCTCTGGTTGCGCTTGAGCCGCAGCCCCAGGCTGCCCTCGGCCATGCCGGCCGCGGCGCGGTAGACCATCTCGTCACCCTCGGCCATCTCGACCGCGGCGCCATCAGCCTCCACCAGGCTCAGGGAGCGCCTGGCCACCAGCTCCAGCAAACGGCCCAGATCGAGATCCAGCCCCAGCCCCGCCAACTCCGTCTGTATCGCGATGACCTCCAGCAGTTTTTCCCTGCTCGGCATCGGCTTTCTCCTCGCTCTTCGTCTCGTGGCGACGCGCCCCTTGAAGCCTGGGCACTGGCACCTTCCCTGGAAAACAAAGTGTCTCACGCAGGCATAAATGATGTCGACACCCATAACTCGCCCCGGCCATGCGCCGCTTGCCCTGGGTCAAGGCGAAGTCAGCGCGGCTGCCTAGGATGGCGGGCGGGCGCTGATCGGCGCCGACTAGAGTTCCCCGAATGGACGACCATTTCCTGACCCCGCTGTTCATGCCCCGTTCGGTCGTGGTGTTTGCCGGCCCGCCGGACGAGCCCGAGCGCCAGACGCGCCAGGCCCGCGTGTTGCGTGCCGCGCTGGCCGCCGCGCCGGGGCCGCACCCGCCGCAGTTCCTGCATGGCGACACCACCGGCACGCTGGGCGAGCTGGCGCGCTCGCGGGCCGACCTGGCCGTCATCGCACTGCCGGCCGACGAGATCGCCGCGTCGCTGGAAGTGGCCGGGCGCATCGCCTGCCGCTCGGCGCTCATCGTCAGCGACGGCATCGCGCCCGAGCAGGCCGCGCAGCTCAAGCGCATCGCCCGCCGCGAGGGCGTGCACCTGCTGGGCCCCAACTGCCTGGGCTTCCAGCGACCGCACCTGAACCTCAACGCCAGCGCCGCCGGGCCGCTGGCCGCCGAGGGGTCGCTGGCGCTGGTGTCGCAGTCCGGCGCGCTGACGTCGGCCATGCTGGACTGGGCGCGGCAGAACGGCGTGGGCTTCAGCCAGGTCGTGTCGCTGGGGCCGAACGCCGCGGTGGACCTGGCGCAGGTGCTGGACTTCCTCGCCGCCGACACGCGTACGCAGAGCATCGTCGTCTACCTGGAAGGCATCTCCAGCGCGCGCCGCTTCATGAGCGCGCTGCGCTCGGCCGCGCATGCCAAGCCGGTCGTCGTGCTGAAGGCCGGCCGCCGCAGCGCCGGCAACGAGGCGGCGCTGACGCACAGCCGCGCCATCGTCGGCAGCGACGACGTGTTCGACGCCGCGCTGCGCCGCGCCGGCGCGGTGCGCGTGCGCAGCTTCGTCGAGCTGTTCTCGGCCGCCAAATGCCTGGCCGCGCGCTACCGCCCGGTGGGCAAGCGGCTGGCCATCATCACCAACGGCGGCGGCCCCGGCGTGCTGGCGGCCGACTGGGTCAGCGAGATCGGCCTGCAGCTGGCCCGGCTGTCGCCCGACACCGCCCGCGCGCTGGCCCCGAAGCTGGCCGACCTGGCCTCGCTGGCCGACCTGATCGACCTCTCTGCCGCGGCCACGCCCGAGCATTTCCACGCCGCCGTGCAGGCCGCCGCGCAGGACCCGGCCGTGGACGGCCTGCTGGTGGTCTACGCGCCACAGATCGGCTCCGACGCGACCGAGACGGCCCGCGCCGTCGTCACGGCCAAGGCCGCCACGGCCAAGCCGCTGCTGGGCTGCTGGATGGGCGACGCCTCGGTGCTGGACGCGCGCCGCGTGCTGAATGACGCGGCCATCGCCAACTTCCGCACCCCCGAGGCCGCCGTCGGCGCCTTCGGCAACATCGCATCGTTCTACGCCAACCAGCAACTGCTGCTGCAGACGCCGCCGCCCATGTCCAGCCTCGCGCAGCCCGATGTGGAGGCAGCCCGGCTGCTCATCGAGAGCGTGCTGGCCGAACGCCGCCGCACGCTGACCGAGATGGAGAGCAAGGCGCTGCTGGCGGCCTTCCACATCCCGGTCACGCAGACGGTGCTGGCCCGCAGCGCCAACGAAGCCATGATGCTGGCCACGCAGATGGGCTTCCCCGTCGCGCTGAAGATCGACTCCCCCGACATCGCGCACAAGAGCGACGTGCAGGGCGTGGCGCTGAACATCCAGAGCGGCGCGGCCGCGCGCGACACCTTCAACGAGATGGTGGCGCGCGTGAAGCGGCTGCAGCCGCAGGCGCGCATCAACGGCGTGACGGTGCAGAAGATGGCCCGCGCCCGGCGAGGCCAGGAGGTCTGCGTGGGCCTGGTGACGGACGAGGCCCTGGGCCCCGCCATCGTCTTCGGTGCCGGCGGCACGATGATCGAACTCATCGCCGACCGCGCGATGGAACTGCCGCCGCTGAACCAGTTCCTGGCCCGCCGCCTCATCGAGCGGGCCCGCGTGTACGAGGGGCTGGCCGAGGGCCGCGGCGGCGGCGCGCCGGCCGACCTGGAGGCGCTGGAGCGCGTGCTGCTGCGCGTCAGCGAGATGGTGTGCGAGTTCCCGCAGCTGCGCGAGATGGACATCAACCCGCTCATCGTCGACGAGCACGGCGCCGTGGCGGTGGACGCCCGCATCGTGCTGCAGCCCGGCCCGCAGACCGGCCTGCAGCGCGCGTTCGATTACCCGCACCTGGCCATCCTGCCCTACCCGGCGCGCTTCGAGCAGGTCTGGCCGCTGGCCGGTGGCGGCGAGGTGACGGTGCGACCCGTGCGCCCGGACGACGCGCAGATGCTGCAGGACCTGGTGCGCGGGCTGAAGCCCGAGAGCCGCTACTTCCGCTTCGCCAGCGCCATCCGCGAGCTGCCGCCGGGGCTGCTGGCGCGCCTCACGCTGATCGACTACGACCGCGAGATGGCCCTGGTGGCCGTCTACTGCGAGCGCACCGCGCGTGACGATGGCGGCTTCGACGAGTGCGAGCGCATCGTCGGCGTGAGCCGCATCATCACCAACCCCGACCAGACCAGCTGCGAGTTCAGCCTGCTGGTGGCGGACGACTTTGGCGGCAAGGGCCTGGGCTCGCGGCTGATGGAGGGCATCACCGACGCGGCCCGCGAGAAGGGCCTGTCGGACATCGAAGGCCTGGTGCTGACGAACAACGCCGACATGCTCAAGCTGATGCGCGGCCTGGGCTTCACGATCAAACCCCACCCCGAAGAGCCGGAGTTCAAGCTCGTGACCAAAGGACTGTGAGCGCCTCGCCCATCCCGAGGGGCCCGCTCGGGAGCGGCCCGGCGCCCGGCCCGAAAGATCAGCCGAGCCGCGCCAGCCGGTCCGTCAGCAGCGCGAAGAAGCCATCCGCGTCCGCGTGCCGCAGCACCTGGGCGTTGGCGGGCATGCCGGTGACGGCCCACCAGTCGATGACGGTCATGCCGCGCGTCAGCTCGCTCTGCGTCTCGATGCGCACATTGCAGTCGCGGCTGGTGAAGAGTTCGGGCCGCAGCAGCCAGGCGATGACGCAGGGGTCGTGCAGCGGGCCGCCGTCCTGGCCGTACTTTTCCTCGTCGTAGCGCTCGAAGAATTCCATCCAGGCCGCCACCACGGCGCCCACGCGGTTGGGCAGCGCGCGGATCGCGTCGATGCGCTTGGCGGTCGTCAGCACCTCGTGCGTGACGTCCAGCGGCGCCATCGTGATGGGCACGCCGCTCGTGAACACCTCGTGCGCCGCCTGCGGGTCGACGTAGATGTTGAACTCGGCCGCCGGCGTCACGTTGCCGCCCTCGAAGAAGCCGCCGCCCATCAGCACGATGCGGCGGATGCGCGCCGCGATGTCGGGCGCCCGGCGCAGCGCCAGCGCGATGTTGGTCAGCGGGCCCAGCGGGCACAGCGTGACGGTACCGGCCTCGCGCTCGCGCAGCGTCTGCACGATGAAGTCGACCGCGTGCCGCGGGTCCAGCGGCAGCGCCGGCTCGGGCAGGTCGACGCCGTTCAGGCCGGTGTCACCGTGCACATGCTCGGCGGTCACCAACGGCACGTCCAGCGGCCGGTCGGCGCCGGCGCAGACGGGCACGTCCGTGCGGCCGGCCAGCTCCAGCACCTTGCGCGCGTTCAGCGTCGTCAGCGCCAGCGGCACGTTGCCGGCCACGGTGGTCACGCCCAGCACGTCCAGCTCGGGGCTGGCGGCGGCCAGCAGCAGCGCGATGGCGTCGTCCTGGCCGGGGTCGGTGTCGATGATGATGGGCAGGCGGTTCATGGGGTGAGGTCCGGGGGCGCGATGTCGAGGTCGATGGCGCCGAACAGGCTGCTGCCCTCGGCGGTCTTGAGGTCCAGCAGCAGGCTGTCGCCGGCGGCGAGCTGCTGATCGGGCAGGTCCAGCGCGCCGAGCGCCGCACCGACGACCTGCCCGGCCCGCAGCGCCCGCAGCCGGGCCACGCGGGCCAGCGCGGCGCCGGGGTGGGCGTCGATGTCGCGGACGGGCTGCTTGCTGCCGTTGTGCAGCAGGTGCAGGCAGGCCTGCACGCGGCCGTTGCGCCAGGCGCTGCCGAGTTCATCGGGCGTGACCGCCAGCGGCGCGGCCTGAGTGGCGATGAGTTCGTCGTCCAGGCGCCAGTCCACGGCGAGGGTCAGCAGGCGCAGCGCGTCCAGCGCAGCGGCCGTGTCGCTGGCGGCGCCCAGGTCGCCGGTGATGGCCGCCAGCGCCACCTCGCCCTCGGCCGGCGCGCGCAGCGGCTGGTGCGCGGCGGCGAACTGGCCGGCATCGCGGCGCACGGCGCCATCCGCGCCGACGACGGCCCAGCCACTGGCGCGCGGCAGCGGCGCCAGGCACTTGTCGGCGTCGAACGGGAAGGCATGGCGCAGCTTGCCGTGGTTGAGCTGCACGGCCAGGTCTTCCAGCTGCGGCGCGAGGAAGGCCCAGTCGTCGAGCACCTGCTGCAGGCGGGTGGCGATGCCGGTGGCGTAATGGGCCTGGGTCAGGTCGCGCGAGACGACGACGAGGTGGCCGTCGCGCGAGCCGTCGGCGTAGCTGGCGAGTTTCATGGGGATCTCATGGGTGGTGGCAGCATTGTGCGATGCGCGACCGCCCTGCCCTGCCCCGCGCCGCCTGGATCGCGCTGGCGGCCAGCCTGCTCGCCCATGCGTCGCTGCTGGGAGGCGGGCGTGTGCGTGAGGACGCGGCGCGGCCGGCGCGGGCCGTCAGCGTCGCGCTGCGGCAGCCGCCCACGGTGCCGGTGGCCCTGCCCGAGCCGGCACCGCCCGCCCCGCCGCGAGCCACGGCGCGGTCCACGCAACCCGGCAGCCAGCCGCCCGCGCCGGCCGTCGACGCCCCCGCCGCCGCGCCGGACGCGCCGCCGCTGCGCCTGGCCGGCCCGGCCGCCTGGCGCTACCGGCTGCGCCAGGCCGGGCAGGACGGCGAAGCGCTGCTGGACTGGCAGCCGCAGGCCGACGGCCGCTACAGCCTGCGCCTGACGCGGCGCGTCGGCGAGCGCGCGCTGCCGGCGCTGGAAAGCCTGGGCCGCACCGGCAGCGCCGGCCTGGCGCCCGAGCGCTTCGCGCTACAACGCGGCGGCCAGGACCGCCAGGCCGTCAACTTCGACGCGGAGGACCGGCGCGTCAGCTTCTCGGCCAGTCCGGTCCAGCACGAGCTGCCCGAGGGCACGCAGGACCGGCTGTCCTGGTGGCTGCAGCTGGCCGCGCTGGTGCAGGCCGCGCCGATGCCGGGCGGCCGCTGGCGCGTCTGGGTGGCGGGGCTGCGTGGCGAGCTGCGCGAGTGGACCTTCGAGGCCGTCGACGCCGAGCCGGGCGACGCCGGCACGCTGCACCTGCGCCGGCTGCCGCTGGGGCCGCACGACCCTGGCGTGGAGCTGTGGCTGGACCCGGCGCGCGGCTACTGGCCCGTACGGCTGCGCCAGGGCGACCCCGAGACAAGGGGTTACGAAATCACCTTGGCCGACGTGAACTCCTGACGCTTCCTACACGTTGTCGGCCTGCGGGATGACCCGAATAGACCCCCGTTCTGCCAGTATCTGAACCGAGCGGGGCTTGAAACCTCCAGCCCCACCCGCAGCTGAAGCCACGAGGAGAACTCCATGCACATGCTCTACAACTCCGACAGCTTCATCGTCGTCCAGTTCGAGGTGCCGCTCGTCGAAGCCGAGACGGGACCGCAGCTGAACCGCGGCGGATTCGAGATCGTCGACAAGTTCGCCCGCAAGGAAATCTTCATCGAGGGCGCGCTGGCGGAGTCCTTCTCGCAGGGCGTGCAGGCGCTCATCGAGGACGGCCAGCCCTCCGAGGACGAACTGGACGCCTTCATCGAGCAATACGCCGTGATGGGCCAGCAGCCCGTCGTGATGCACTGAACGTTTAGGGACACGGCCACGCATTGATTCGCCGAGAACCCTGATACAAGATGGGCCAACGCCGGCCGCTGCAGGCCGGGCAAGGAGCCCATCGATGGTGAAGCGAACCGCCGCAGAGACTGCCCCCCGGGCCGCCGCTGCCCGCGTGCTGCCTTCGCCCGGCCTGGACAGCGCCCCGGTGCTGGACCGCATGTGTTCGCAGTTCGTGCTGACGCTGACCGTCAAGCACGCCAACCGCTTCAACCTGCGGCGCGACTTCAACGGCCTGCTGTCCTTCACCGGCCGCCACCTCGTCTGGCCCACGCGCGTGCTGCAACGCCTGCGCGTCTACCTGGCGCAGCGCTGCGCCGGCAACGAGCTGTGGCGCGGCCACGAGGCACTGTCCGACGAAGCCTTCCTGGACCGATTCGGCCAGTGGAGCGGGCCGTTCTCCGAAGGCACCCTCTTCTTCTACCTCGACGAGTACGTCAAGGACGCGCCCAAGGACATGATGGCCTTGCTGGCCACCACCTGCGAGCACCTGGACCGCCAGCTCAAGCGCGAGTCCACGCTGGTCGAGAAGAACATCGACGCGCTGGGCCAGCTGCTGCAGCTGAACCCGGCCGAGCGCGCCATCCTGCTGTACGGCACGCTGGCCCGCTACCAGCGCGAGCTGCGTGGGGCGCTCGTCGAGTTCAAGGTCAACACGGCGCAGGAGGCCTTCGCCGCCATCGCCGCCGTGGCCGGCGTGGACGAGCGCGAGGTGGCCGAGGCGCTGCGCGCCGGCTCGCGGCTGGAACGCATCGGCATGGTGGAGAACCTGATCTCCGAGCACAACATCACCGACCTGGCAGACCTGATGAAGGTCAGCGACCAGTTGCCGCCGGTGCTGATGCGCGAGTACCAGGGCCCGCACGACCTGATGGCGGTGTTCACGCGGCCCGCCACCGCGAGCATGCTCGCGCCGGCCGACTTCCAGTTCGTCAACGACGACCTCGACCTGCTCAAGGGCCTGCTGCGCCAGGCCGTCGCCACGCATGCCACCGGCGTCAACGTGCTGCTGTACGGCCCGCCGGGCACCGGCAAGACGGAGCTGGCCAAGGTGGCCGCCGCGGCCGCCGGGCTGGACCTGTACGAGGTGGAGTACGCCGACCGTGACGGCAACTCGCTGTCCGGCCGCGACCGCTACCGCTCGCTGCAGATCAGCCAGGTGTTCCTGAAGGCCAGCGCCAACGTCGCGCTGCTGTTCGACGAGGTGGAGGACGTGTTCCCGCCGCTGTCCAGCGACACCGCGTCGCTGCTGAGCCGGCTGGACGCCAGCGTGGACGGCGGCGCCGGCAACTCCGTCAGCGGCAAGGCCTGGGTCAACCAGATCCTGGAGACCAACCCGGTGCCCGTCATCTGGGTCACCAACCGCATCGAGCAGATCGACCCGGCGTTCCGGCGCCGCTTCCAGTACCACCTGGAGCTGAAGTCGCCGCCACCCGGTGCGCGGCGCGGGCTGGTGGCCAAGGCGCTGGGCGAGGTGGCCGTCAGCGACGGCTTCGTCGCCAAGCTGGCCGAACGGCCGGGCCTGACGCCAGCGCAGATCCGCACCGCGGTGCGCTTCGCGCAGCTGGCCGGCTCGGCAGGCGATGCCGAAAAGCTCATCGAGCGCCAGCTGCAGAACGCCGACAAGGCACTGGGCCGCGACGATGGCAGCAGCCTGGCGCGGCCCTGCGTCACGCAGTACGCGCTGGACCTGCTGAACTGCGAGAGCCGCTTCGAGATCCCGCGCATCGTCGAAGCCCTGCGCCGCACCGGCCGCGGCCAGCTGTGCTTCTACGGCCCGCCGGGCAGCGGCAAGACGGCGCTGGCCGAACACATCGCGCAGGCGCTGGGCCGGCCGCTGATGGTCAGGCGCGCCAGCGACATCGCCAGCAAGTTCGTCGGCGAGACCGAACAGAACATGGCGCGCATGTTCGAGATGGCGCAGAGCGAAGGCGCCGTGCTGCTGCTGGACGAGGCCGACAGCTTCCTGCGCAGCCGTAAGCACGCGGAGCGCAACTACGAGGTGTCCGAGGTCAACGAGATGCTGGCCGGCATGGAGCGCTTCAACGGGCTGTTCATCTGCACCACCAACCTGTTCGACGACCTCGACGAGGCCGCGCTGCGGCGCTTCGCGTTCAAGATCCGCTTCAAGGCGCTGAGGCCTGAGCAGCGGCTGGCGATGTTCGAGCGCGAGGCCGGTGCGGCGCCCACCGATGAGCAGCGCTCACGGCTGGTGGCGATGGACTGCCTCGCTCATGGCGACTTCGCGGCCGTGCGGCATCAGGTCGAGATCCTCGGCGAAGCCTTCACGCCGGACGAGTTCCTGGCGCAGCTGGAGGCGGAGCATCGGGCGAAGCCGGAGGTGAGGGAACGGCGGGGGATGGGGTTCAGAGCGGCTTGAAGCAATAGGTCGTCGAACAGAGAGGCCCATCCGGCATCAGCGCGTAGTTCGGGATGTCTCCCGCGCGCTGCCACCCCAGCCGCTCATAGACCCGCGACGCATCACTGCCCGTGACGGTGTCCAGCACCAGCGTCGTCTTGCCCAGCTCACGCGCCTTGGCCTCCAGCGCCTTCAGCAGCCGCTCAGCCACGCCCTGCCGGCGCGCGCGGCGGTGCACCAGCATCTTGGACACATCGGCGCGGTGCGGCTGGTTGTCGGGCATGTCGATGACCAGCGACACCGTGCCGCAGAGGCAGCCCGTCTCGTCTTCGGCGACGAACAGGTGGCGCTCGCCCGCCGCGACGCCCTCGGCCACGCGGCGCCAGAAGGCCTCGGGCCGGCCCTCGGCCAGCGGCAACATGAAGCCCACCGACGCACCGCCCTCCACGCAGTCGCGCAGCACCTCGGCCAGTTCGGCCACGCGGGCCAGCGCCTCGACGCCGTCGAGTTCACGGATGTTCATGGCCGGGCTCCGGTCAATGCCACAAGGTAGCGGGCCAGCCGGGTGCCGGGGTTGAAGAAGCGGATGGGCGCGTTCAGCTGCACCGCCAGGCAGTCGCCGGCGGCCAGCTGCCATTGCGTATCGCCGTGGGTGATGTCCATGGCGCCGTCGATCATCCAGATGAGCTGGTGGATGTCGCTGTCGCGCTCGGCAGTCTCGAAGGCGACGCGCTGGCCGGGCGGGAAGACGACGTCCACCAGCTGCAACGGCGACGCGCCCGGCGGCGACACATTGCGGCGCACATAGCCCGACGCCGGGTCGCGCCACACCGGCTGGTCGGCCACGCGCGCCAGCGGCGACGGTACGGCCGGCGCCTCGCCAGCCTCGAACAGCGAGGCGACGCTGACGCCCAGCGCCGACGACAGCTTGTCCAGCACCACGGCCGTGGGGCTGCTCTGGCCGCGCTCGATCAGTGAGATGTTGGAACGGCTGACGCCGCTCTTGTGGGCCAGCGCGTCCAGCGACAGGCCGGCGGCGGCGCGCAGCTCGTGCAGGCGGCGGCCGATGCGTTGGGAGATGTCCATGCGTCCAGCATACTGGAATCTCCCATCCATCAAAGTGGAATTGCACGTTCCACGGCGCGGCGCCAGGCGGGGTCGGGCCAGCGCCGACCCAGGCGCCAGGCGGCGTGCGTGAGCTTGATGACGTGCGCGTCGTCCTGTTCGCAGGCCGCGGCGATGAGCGCCGGCCAGGGGCGGCAGGGTGGGTGGTCCAGCGCGAGGGCCGGCACGGCGCCGGCGGCGAGCAGGCCGGCTGCAGCGGCGACGCTGAAGCCGCGCGGCAGCTCGGGCGCGGGCCACCAGGGCTGCAGCACGCTCATCGCGTGGCTGGCGGTCAGCAGGTGCAGCACGGTGAAGTTGCCGGTGGCCGCGTAGGTGCGGGCGGCCAGCAGCGCGAGGTCGCGCAGCGTGTCGGGCCCGTGCTGCAGCCGCCCGGCGATGGCCGCGAAGCCGGGCGTGTCGCCCCAGGCCCGCATGCGGTCGGTGATGAAGCTGCCGGCCGGGTAGGCGGGGCGGGGCAGCGACGTCAGCGCCTGCAGCCAGTCGGCCAGCGCCAGCGGCGCCTCATCGGTGATGGGCAGCGGCATGAAGTGCGACGCCCAGTGCGCCAGCCCCGCAGCCAGCTCGCCGTCGTGCCCCGCCAGCACGGCGTGGCCCGTGCGGATCAGGCCGTGGAAGGCGATCGCACCGGCGCCCGGCTGCAGCAACGCCAACGCCTCGCGCAGCGCGGCGGGCGAGCCGAGCGTGGCGATGCGGCCGGCAAAGTGCGCGCGCCAGGCGGCGTCGCTGTCCGGCCGGCCGAGATCGCGTGCGACGTCGATGCGCGCCGGCCGCGCGTGAGCCTGCGGTTCGAGATGCACCTCCTCCGCCTCGGTCACGGCCTGCAGCCGCCCGGCCGAAGCGCCCAGCTCCAGCAGCGCCTGCTGGGCCATCGGCAGGTGGTTGCTCATCCGGCCGCGGTAGGTGGCAGACCACGCCTGGCCGGCATCGAGCAGGTGGTGCAGCTGGGCCAGCGTGGCGGGCGTTTCACGCGCGGGCGGAACGGTCTTCATCAGCATGTGCAACTCCGTTCGTGGGAACATGGCCGCCATGCTCGAAGTTGAAGTGGACTTGAAGTCAAGCGATCCGTCGCCGAACGCGCCGCTGACCATCGGCCAGCTGGCCAGGCGCGCGGGTGTCGCGACGAGTGCGTTGCGCTTCTACGAAGCCGAGGGGCTGCTGGCCGGCACGCGCAGCGCGGGCGGCCACCGCCAGTACCCGCGCCATGCGCTGCGCCGCGTGGCCTTCATCCGCGCGGCGCAGACGGTGGGGCTGAGCTTGCCGCAGATCAAGGCGGCGCTGGCCACGCTGCCCGACAGTCGGACACCGACCAAGGCCGACTGGGCGCGCCTGTCCGCCAGCTGGGCGCCGCTGCTGGATGCCCGCATCGCCGCACTGCAGGCGCTGCGCCAGAAGCTCACCGGCTGCATCGGCTGCGGCTGCCTGTCGCTGAAGGCCTGTGCGCTCTACAACCCGGCGGACAAGGTCAGCGACGACGGCGCCGGCGCGAGGCTTCTGCGCATAGAAACACCCCGTTGACCCTTAGGCGACGACCGAATATCACTTCCGGGAGAAAATCCCGGGGTTAACCCCGTCCAGAACACCGCCCCCATGAGTGCCTTCCACGAAGAGACCGTCCTGACCGTCCATCACTGGACCGACCGCCTGTTCAGCTTCACGACGACGCGCGACCAGGCGCTGCGCTTCTCCAATGGCCACTTCACGATGATCGGCCTCAAGGGCGACAACGGGAAGCCGCTGCTGCGCGCGTACTCCATCGTCAGCGCCAACTACGAAGAGAACCTGGAGTTCCTCAGCATCAAGGTGCCGGACGGCCCGCTGACCTCCAAGCTGCAGCACATCAAGCCGGGCGACAAGATCATCGTCGGCCGCAAGCCCACGGGCACGCTGCTGATCGACTACCTGCTGCCGGGCAAGAACCTGTACCTGCTGGGCAGCGGCACGGGCCTGGCGCCGTTCATCAGCATCGTGCGCGACCCCGAGACCTACGAGCGCTTCGAGAAGGTCGTCATCGTGCACGGCGTGCGCGAGGTGGCCGAACTGGCCTATCACGACCACCTGACCGTGGACCTGCCCAAGCACGAGTTCCTGGGCGAGTTCGCCAGCGAGCAGCTGCTGTACTACCCCACCGTCACGCGCGAGCCCTACAAGAACATGGGCCGCATCACCGACCTGATCCAGACCGGCAAGCTGCAGGCCGACCTGGGCCTGCCGGCGCTGGACCCCGAGAACGACCGCATCATGCTGTGCGGCAGCCCCGCGCTGCTGAAGGACATGCAGGAGATGCTGGAGATCCGTGGCTTCAAGGAAGGCAGCACGACGACGCCGGGCGACTACGTCATCGAGCGCGCATTCGTCGAGAAGTGACCGCCACGGCTGCCGCGCGCGCGGCGGCCTGGCAAGCGCGTCCCGCATGAGGGACGCTCAGGCGGCGCCTCAGGTGATTCCTGACGTCGCCTGACTTTTGGCTGTGCCCCGGGAGGCGGCACACTCCGCACCTGTCGACATGGCAGGAGGCGAGAAAAGCCAGATGAACAACCCCAAGCGCATCGCCGGCACGCTGGTCGTGCTGGCTGTGTTCGGCAGCGCGCTGTTCTGGGCGCTGCGCAGCAACCAGCAGACCCAGGCGCTCGAGCACGAGCAGACCGTCATCGCGCAGACCGCGCCGCTGAAGGGCCTGATCGCCGTGGACGTGGAGCCGTTCTTCAAGGACGAGCGCGTCACCCGGCTGCTGGCCGGCCAGCGCCTGCCGGTGCAGGCAGTGCGCGTGGGCAGCCGCGACATGGCGGGCAAACTGGACGAGGCGCCGGACTTCTTCCTGGCCAGCGGCGTCGTCGCCGCCAACATGATCCTGGACGCGGCGCGCAAGGCCAACAAGCCGGCCACGCAGAGCTCGCCCTTCCACACGCCGCTGGTCGTCGCGTCGTGGGAGCCGGTGGCCAAGATCCTCGTCGCCAACCAGATGGCCCGGCCCATCGCGCCCAAGGTCTACGGCCTGGACATGGAGAAGCTCACCGAGGCGATGCTGGCCAAGAAGCGCTGGCGCGACCTGAAGGACAGCGGCGACTACGCCGTGTCGCGCAGCGTGCTGGTCTCGACGACGGACATCCGCCGCAGCAACTCGGCGGCCATGTACCTGGCGCTGACGTCGCAGGCGCTGAACGGCGAGGTCGTCAGCGACCGCGCGCAGGGCCAGGCGCTGGCGCTGAAGCTGGCGGAGCTGTTCAAGCGCCAGGGCTTCCAGGAGAACTACGTCAACGGTGCGTTCGACGACTACCTCGCCATCGGCATGGGCAAGACGCCGCTGGCCTTCATCTACGAGAACCAGATGCTGGCGCAGGCGCAGAAGGCCGGCGGCGGGCTGCGGCCCGAGATGGTGCTGCTGTACCCGCAGCCCACCATCGTCAACAAGCTGGTTGTCGTGGCGATGACCGAGCGCGGCAAGAAGCTGGCCGAGCTGCTGGCAACCGACAAGGCGCTGCAGGCCATCGCGCTGGAGCAGGGTTTCCGCACCGGCGACCCGGCCGCCTTCGCCGCCACCGCCAAGCAGGCCGGCCTGGCCGTGGACACGCAGCTGCGCCAGGTGGTGGACCCGCCGGGGTTCGACCTGATGTTCGACATGATCGACACCGTCAGCCGGGAGATGAATCAATGATGCGACGCCTCGCCCTCGTCCTGCTGGCCGCCGCGGCACTGACCGCCTGCGGCAAGCGCGACGACCCCGCCCCCGCGCAGACCCCGCCCGCCGCGACTAAGGCGACGCTGCAGGTGCTGGCCACCAGCGACCTGAAGGACATCGAGCCGCTGGCCGCACAGATCGAGGCGGCCACCGGTGTGTCCGTGAAGTTCCGCTTCGGCGGCACGATGGAGAGCACGCAGGAGGTGCTGAGCGGCTCGACCGCCGACGCCGCCTGGTTCGCCAATGCCAAGTACCTGCTCAGCGACGCCGCCGGCCAGGGCCGCGTGAAGCTGCAGGAAAAGATCATGCTGTCACCCATTGCCGTGGGCGTCAGCGAGAGCGACGCGGCACGCTTCGGCTGGAACAAGCCCGACGCGCGGCTCACCTGGGCCGACATCACCAGGGCCGCCAAGCGCGGCGAGCTGCGCTACGCGCTCAGCAACCCGGCGACGAGCAACCAGGGCTTCATGGCGCTGCTGGGCGTCGTGGCGGCCGCGGGCGGCAAGGGCGAGGCGCTGACGGCCGCCGACGTGGACCGCCAGGCCATTGCCGACTTCCTGACCGGCTACAAGATCGTGGGCGACAACTCCACGTACCTCGCCGAGCAGTTCGCCAGGCAACAGGGCACGCGCGCCAACGCCTTCATCAACTACGAGAGCTGGCTGCTCAGCCTGAACGCCAGCGGCAAGCTGCGCGAGAAGCTGCACCTGATCTACCCGTTCGAGGGCGTGTCCACGGCGGACTACCCGTTCATGCTGCTGAACGACGCCAGGCGCGCCGACTACCTGAAGGTCGTCGAGTACCTGAAGGGCGACGCCGCCCAGCTGTGGCTGGCGCGCCAGACGCTGCGCCGGCCGATGAAGGCCGAGCTGGCGGCCCAGGTGGCCGACATCCTGCCCGCGCGCGGCGTGCAGGTGGAGCTGCCGTTCTCGCCCGACCGGCAGCTGGCCGACGGCCTCATCGACGCCTACCTGAACGAGTTCCGCAAGCCCATCGCGAGCACCTTCGTGCTGGACACCAGCGGCAGCATGCAGGGCCAGCGGCGCGAGCAGCTGGTGGAGGCCATCCACTACCTGGCCGGCGCCGACGTGTCGCTGACCGGCCGCGTCGCCAAGCTCACCAACCGCGAGAAGCTGTGGTTCCTGCCGTTCAGCGACCGGCCGCGCGAGCCGGTGCTGTTCGAGATCCCGGCCGGCACGCGCGTCGCCAAGGGCGTGGCGCCGCAGGCCGACACCGACGCCAAGAAGGCCGAGCTGCAACGCGTGCGCGACGCCGCCGACGCGCTGCGCATGAACGGCGGCACGGCGCTGTACGACTCGGTGCTGGCCGCGCTCAACCACATGCTGGAGCAGCGCAAGCTCCACCCGGACTACCAGTACTCGGTGGTCGCCTTCACCGACGGCAAGAACACGGTGGGCCGCAACCTGGAGGCCTTCAAGCAGGCCTACGAGCAGCTGCCGGAGGACGTGCGCGGCATCCCCGTTTTCATGGTGCTGTACGGCGACGCGGCCGAAGGCGACCTGAAGCAGCTCGTGGGCATCACCGGCGGCCGCGTGTTCGATGCGCGCAAGACGCCGCTGTACGCGGTGTTCAAGGACATCCGGTCTTACCAATGAGCGCCCTGTTTCGATGGCTCAACGCACCGGCCAACTGGTGCGGCCTGCTTGCCGCCACCGGCGTGCTGGTGCTGAAGGCGCTGGGCTTGCTGGGCGGCCTGGGCCTCGGCGTGGCTGTGCTGGGCTACGCGGGCGGCCTCGTCGTCGGCGCGCTGTGGTGGGGCTGGCCCAGCTTCAAGGAAGCCGAGTGGGAGGCGCTGCAGTTCAAGGACGAGGGCGACGCCCGCGAGGCGATGGGCCGGGCGCTGTCCGGCGTGCGCCGCCTCACCGAGCACAACCCCGGCAACCGCATCCCGGGCCCGCTGGCCACGCGCATCCAGCACCTGTGCGCCAAGCTCGAAGGCCTGCTGGACCAGTGGGAGCGCAGCCAGGGCCAGTTGCCGCTGCAGGAGAGCTTCCACGCGCGCCACATCGCCATCAGCTACCTGCCCGATGCGCTGAACACCTACCTCAGCATCCCGCCGCAGTTCGCGACGAAGAAGCTGCTCAGCAACGGCATGACGGCGCAGGCCACCTTCGAGGGCGTGCTGACGGAGCTGGAGGCCAAGGTCGAGCAGCTGGGCGACGACCTGGCCGGGCAGGACGCCCAGGCCTTCCTGCGCCACAGCGAATTCCTCAAACAGAAGTTCGGAGCCAAGCAACCATGAGCGACACCACGACGACCACCCAACCCGCCTTCACGCTGACGCCGCCGGAGGTCATCACCCCGGTCGAGGCGCTGCAGGCCGTCGAGGCCGTGCCGCTGAAGCCCGAACTCGCCACGCAGGTGGACGAGCAGGTGCGCCGCTTCATCGACGCGCTGGAGAAGGAAGACCTGCACAGCGAGCCGTTCAAGGCCAAGCTCGACAGCGCCTTCCAGCTCGGCCGCCAGGAGATCAGCCTCGCCGCCAGCCTGATGCAGGGCAGCCTGATGCAGCGCAACTTCGTCGGCGCGACGGACACGCCGGCCTACCAGGCCATCAACGCCATCCGCGCGCAGCTGGACGAGCTGAACCCCGGCAAGGACGGCGACCTGCTGCAGCCGCGCAAGCTGCTGGGGCTGATCCCGTTCGGCAACAAGCTGGAGGCCTACTTCCGCAAGTTCGAGAGCGCCGCCAGCCAGCTGCAGACCAGCATGACGCAGCTCTACGCGGCCAAGGACGGCATCCAGAAGGACGTCATCGACATCGAGGCCACGCGCACCAAGCTGTGGGACGCGATGCAGTCCCTCGCCGCCGCCGCGCGCTTCGCCCGCACACTGGACACGCGGCTGGCCGAGCGCGTCGACCAGCTCAAGCCGACGGACCATTTGCGCGCCAAGGCGCTGGAGCAGGAGGTGCTGTTCTACGCCCGCCAGAACCTCGCCGACATCCAGACCCAGCAGGCCGTCTGCGTGAATGGCTACCTGGCGCTGGACGTGCTGAAGAAGACCGGCCGCGAAATGATGATCGGCTGCGACCGCGTCGCCACCACCGGCATGAGCGCGCTGGCCGTGGCGCAGACGGTGGCGCGCGCGACGGGCAACCAGATCGAGGTCATGAAGATGCTGCAAGGCGTCAACGCGACCATCGGCAACCTCATCAACCAGACCGGCCAGGCGCTGAACCAGCACGTCGACCAGACCGCCGAGTTCGCGTCCAACCCCATGCTGGGCATCGAGCAGATCCAGTCCATGTTCGACCAGACCTTCCAGGCCATGGACGCGATGGACAACTTCCGCTCGAAGGCGATTGCGACGATGGGCGCCAACAACAAGCTCATCGAGGCACAGCTGCAGCGGGCCGACAGCTATGTGGACCGGACGCGGCAGCAGCAGGCGCGAGAGGCGGTGGCGGGTGGGGGTGTGGCGGGGCCGGTGAGACTGTAGAGATCAAGCCACGCTTTGGAGGTCGCTGATGAGCTTTCCCGAGCCAAGTATTGCCCGCCAAGCACTCCTCGACGTTGCCGGGCCAGCCGGATACAAGAGGTTTCTTGCAGAGCTGAATGGCCGCTGCCAATCAAAGAAGCGGCTTTTCTATTGGCAAGAATCTCTGTGGGATCAAGTCCAAACGCGACTTGGCAGGCAGATTACGGACTTCGAAACCATCGCTGGACTGTTTAGGCAGTGCCACGTGCACACATCGGAGCTTGAACGCCAAGTCGTTCCCGTTGTGTACGGCACGTTTCAGCTGACCGGATCGCATATCGAGGCGATGGAAGCGTCCTTTCCTTACGCCAACGAAGTGTTCTTAGGTCCGTGCTGGCATGAGCCGCCAACTCACCGCGAAATCTTCTATTGCCCCGATTGCCGCACCGCAAAGCAGCGCTGGGAGGCGCTCAAGTTCACCTAGTGCGGCAGGTTGGGGTGAACGCCGTGATCCCCAACAAATCCATCCCGCGACCTTTGATTCGCCCGCTCATCGCGCTCATGTGAACCCGACGAGTCCAGCGCGAGAGACTTCGGGGTTCGCAAGCTCACCCCAACTCACGATGCGTCAGGCCTGCCCGGCGACCTGCGTCAACCTCAGGGCACGAGCGCCAGGAACAGGAAGGCCGCGAAGATGACGAGGTGGACCGCCCCCTGCATGGCGTGCGTGCGACCCAGGCCCAGCGTCAGCGTCGAGACGAGGAAGGTCAGCAGCATCAGCACCAGTTCCTTGGGGTCGGCGCCCAGCACCAGCGGCAGGTCGAACACCAGCGACGCGGCGGCCACGGCCGGGATGGTCAGGCCGATGCTGGCCAGCGCCGACCCGTAGGCCAGGTTGAGGCTGGTCTGCAGCCGGTTGGCGCGCGCGGCGAGCACGGCCGCCAGCGTCTCGGGCAGCAGCACCAGCATCGCAATGGCGATGCCCAGCACGGCAGGCGGCGCCCCCGCATCCGCCAGCACGCCCTCGATGCGCGGTGACAGCACCTTGGCCAGGCCCACCACCGACACCAGCGCCACCAGCAGCAGGCCCACGCTCAGCCAGGTCTGGCCCGCGCTCGGCGGCTCGGCATGGGTGTCCTCGCTGCTGGCCGCGGCGGCGGGCAGGAAGTAGTCGCGGTGGCGCACCGTCTGCACGAAGATGAACAGCACCCACAGCAGCAGCGCCATCGAGGCCGCGAAGGCCAGCTGCGACGGCGAGTAGGTGGGCGTCAGCGTGCTGGTGGTGAAGCCCGGCAGCACCAGCGTCAGCGCCGACAGCGCCATCAAGGTGGCGAGGCTGACGCTGGCGCCTTCGACGCGGAACACCTGCTCCCGGTGCCGCAGCCCGCCGATCAGCACGCACAGGCCGACGACGCCGTTGCAGATGATCATCAGCGTGGAGAAGATGGTGTCGCGCGGCAGCGTGGCCTTGTCGGGCCCGCCGGCCAGCATCATCGACAGGATCAGCGCCACCTCGATCACCGTGACGGCCAGCGCCAGCACCAGCGTGCCGAAGGGCTCGCCCAGCCGGTGGGCGATGACCTCGGCATGGTGCACCGCCGACAGCACGGCCGCCACCAGCCCCAAGGCGCACAGCAGGGCCAGCCCGTTGCCAGGCGGCAGCACGAGGGCAGCGCCCAGCAGGGTCATCGCCCCCAGCGGGGCGGCAAGCGTGAGCATCGACATGGCTGCGAGTCTAGGGCCGGCGTGAACGCCGTCGGTGCCTGCGGGCTCAACCCAACTGGGCCACCCCGTGCGCCTCCCGCGCATACCGCCGCGCGATCGACGCGCAGACCATCAGCTGCAGCTGGTGAAAGATCATCAACGGCAACACCAGCAGGCCCACGGCCTGGCCGGCGAACAGGATCTGCGCCATCGGCACGCCGCTGGCCAGCGTCTTCTTCGAGCCGCAGAAGACGATGGCGATCTCGTCCTCGCGGGAGAAGCCCAGAGCCCGGCTCAGCCACGTCAGCAGCGGCATGACGATGGCCAGCAGCAGCGCGCAGATGCCCAGCAGCGCCGCCAGCGTGGCCGGCGGCAGGTGCTGGTAGAGCCCCTGCACCGTGGCCGCGCTGAAGGCGCCGTAGACGACCAGCAGGATGGTGCTCTGGTCGCTGACGCGCACCCAGGCCTTGTGCGCGGCGACCCACGGGCCCGTCCAGCGCTGCAGCGCCTGGCCGGCGACGAAGGGCAGCAGCAGCGTGGTGACGATGCCCTCGAACGTGTGCCACGACAGCTGCGCCGCGCCCGAGCCGGCCTGCGCGCCGACCCAGTGGCCGAGTGCCGCCATCAACAGCGGCGTCAACGCCATGCCGAGGATGTTGGACGTGGACGCGCTGCACATCGCCGCGGCCACATTGCCGCGCGCCAGCGACGTGAAGGCGATGGACGACTGCACGGTGGATGGCAGCGCGCAGATGAACAGCACGCCCAGGTACAGCGTCGGCCCCACCAGCGGCTCCAGCCACGGCCGCAGCGCCAGGCCCAGCAGCGGGAACAGCACGAAGGTGGCCGCGAACACGAGGGCATGCAGCCGCCAGTGCAGCAGCCCTTCCCACACCGCGCGGCGCGACAGCTTGCTGCCCTGCAGGAAGAACAGCAGCGCGACGGCCGCCTGCGTCAGCACGTCCAGCACCGCGACGCCGCGGCCGTGCACCGGCAGCAGCGTGGCCAGCACGACCACGGCGATGAGCAGCAGGACGAGGTTGTCGGGGAGCCAGCCGGGACGTTTCATGGCTGCGGATTGGAGCGAAGCCGGCCCCTTCTGTGAAATGGATAGATCGGATGATTTAATCCATCCAGCCAATCAATCGCCGAGGCACTATGCCCGCCCCTCACGTCACGCTGCGCCAGTTGCGCGTGCTGCTGGCCGTTGCCGAGCACGGCGGCTTCGCGCGGGCGGGCGACGACATCGGCCTGTCGCAGCCGGCCGTCAGCCAGGCCGTGCGCAGCCTGGAGGCGGAGCTGGGCGTGAAGCTGCTGGACCGCACGACGCGCGAGGTGGTGCTGACGGCGGCCGGCCAGTCGCTCGTCGCGCCGCTGAAGCGCGTGCTGGGCGAGCTGGACGGCGTGCTCGACGAAGCGCGCGGCCTGGGCGCGGCGGCGCGCGGCATCGTCCACGTGGCCAGCGCGCCGACGATCTCCGGCGGGCTGATGCCGCAGGTGCTGGCCGCCGCGCGCCAGCGCTACCCGGAGCTGCAGGTGCGCTTGAGCGATCAGGCCCAGCAGCTCGCCATCGAGGGCGTGCGCAGCGGCGCGGTGGACTTCGCCGTGCTCGTCGGCATGGACGAGGCCGACCCGCTGATCGAGCAGCAGCCGCTGGTGAACGAGCGCTTCGTGCTGGTCTGCCCTGCTGGCCACGCACTGGCCGCGAAGAAGGAGCTGAAGCTGGCCGACCTGGCCGGCCAGCCGCTGGTGCTGCTGGACCACAGCTCCGGCAGCCGCCCGCTGATCGACCGCGCGTTCGCGCGCGCCGGCGTCACGCCGCAGGTGGCCATCGATGTGGGCCACCCGGCCACGGCGTTCCGGATGGTGCAGGCGGGGCTGGGCGTATCGGTGCTGCCGGCACTGTCGCTGCCGCTGCCGGACGCGAAGGCACTGCGCGCGGTGCCGCTGGAGGCCGCGCTGAGCCGGCAGGTGGTGCTGGCGCGGCGCCGGCAGCGCTCGCTGTCCCCGGCCGCACAGCGGCTGTGGGACCTCGTCGCGCGTCTGGCTACATCCCCTTGAACAGGTGCGTGTAGCTGCGGCTGACTTCGAGTTTCTCGGTCAGGCCCTTCACGCCCACCAGCTGGCGGCCGCGGAAGTCTCGCGTGATGCCGTCGATGGCGCGCGCGTTGACGAGCGTGGAGCGATGAATCTGCCAGAACAGCTGCGGGTCCAGCTCGTCCACCAGCTCCTTGATGGGCTTGCGGATCAGCGCCTCGACCTTGGCGGTCTGCACACGGGTGTACTTCTCGTCGCTGATGAAGAACAGCACGTCCTCCACCGGGATCATCTGGATGGCCTGGCCCACGGTGGCCTGGATCCACTGCAGGTACTGCGGCTTCGCGGCGGCCGGGCCCATGCCGGCGGACAGCTTGTGCAGCAGCTGCTGCAGCGGCACCGGCGCGCTGTCGCTGAAGTCGGGGGACGGCGCGTCGCGCTGGGCCAGGCGCTTCTTGATGCGCGCCACGGTCAGCTGCAGGCGCTCGCGCTCGGCGGGCTTCAGCACGTAGTCGGCCACACCCTGCTCGAACGCCTCCACCGCGTACTGGTCGTAGGCGGTGATGAAGACGATCTCGGGCACCAGCCAGTCGTCATCGTCGGGCAGCTGCGCGATCTGGCGGGCGGCCTCCACGCCGGTGAGGCCGGGCATGCGGATGTCCAGGAACACGAGGTCGGGCCGGTGTTCCTTCACCAGCTCGACGGCCTCCAGCCCGTTCTTGCCTTCGGCCACGATGTCCAGCTCGGGCCAGACCTCGGTGAGCCGGGCGCGCAGTTGCTCGCGCATCAGTCGTTCGTCGTCGGCCAGAACGGCGCGGATGGATGTGTTGCTCATGGCCGGCGATGCTACTGGCTCAAACGGGTTCGGTGCGCGTTGCGGCGGCGGCTGCGTTGGCGCGGCTGCGGTTGCGCAGCACGACGAACAGCAGCAGGCCCAGCAGGATCAGCGGCGAGCCCAGCACGGCACCGGCGCCCAGCAGCGCGGCGAGGATGACCGCCACGACACCGCCAACGATGAGCAGCGGCAGCGCCACGCCCAGCAGCAGCACCAGCGGCACGACGAACAGGCACACGATGCCGGCGATGAACAGGCCCAGCGACGCGCCCAGCCAGTCGCCCAGGCCGTTGCCGAGGAAGAACTCGCCGTCGTCCAGCACGATGTGCATGTCGGGGCCGTGGTGGTTCAGCAGCGCGAAGCCGCCGATCATGGCCAGCAGGACCATCAGCGCACTGCCGATGAACAGGATCTTGAACAAGGTCTTCATGCTGCGACTCCTTCGTCGTTGCGGCTGCGGTAAGGCACGGTGATGGTGACCACGGTGCCCGAGGGTTGGTTCTCGGTGACGGTGACGCTGGCCTTGCTGCCGTGCAGCAGCTGCAGGCGTTCGCGGATGTTGGCCAGGCCCACGCCGGTGCCGCTGGTGGCGGCGCGGCCGAAGCCGAGGCCGGTGTCGGCGACCGTGACGGCGAGCTTGCCGTGCAGGATCTCGGCCTTGACCTTCAGCAGGCCGCCCTCGGCCTTGGGCTCCAGGCCGTGCTTGATGGCGTTCTCGACGAGGCCCTGGATCATCATGGGCGGGAACTCGGCGGACATCAGGCCCTCGGGCACGTCGATCTCGGTCTGCAGGCGCTCTTCCATGCGCATCTTCAGGATCTCGAGGTAGGGCCGGATGACGGCCAGCTCGCGGCCCAGGTCGCGCACGGCGCCGCTGGCGTTGGCCTCGCGCATGGTGGGCATGGAGGCCCGCAGCAGCGCGATGAGGTTCTTCTGCATCTTGCTGGCGGTGGGCGGGTCGACCTCGATGAGGTGGTCGATGCTGGCCAGCGTGTTGAACAGGAAGTGCGGCTCGACCTGCGCCTGCATGGCGGCCATGCGGGCCTCGACGACCTGGCGCTTCAGCGCCTCGGCCTCGGCGTTCTCGGTGGCCTGCGCAGCCTTGACCTCGGCCTGGATGCGGCCCTTGTACATGGCCTTGATGACGGCCGAGGCCAGGATCCACAGGATGGCGAAGTCCACCAGCGAGTCGCCCAGGCGCACGACGGTGACGCGCCGGTGGCTCTGGGCGTCCTTGGTCTCCTCGATGGCCTCCTTCAGCGCGGCCTGGGCCTCGGCGGCGGCCTCCTGGGCCTCCTTGACCTCCTGCGCCTGCTCGCGCAGCTGGCCCAGCTGCTCCTTGGCCTGCTCGACGGCGGCGCGGATGTCCTCGGGGCGGGTGCTCTTGGGGAAGTCCAGCGAGATGGACGGCGCCGACGCGGCCGCATCAGCCGGGGCGATGGGCTCGCCGCTCTCGTCGCGGGCGTCGCTGGCGGCAGAGGCCGCCGGGCGCACCGGCTGCAGCCGCACGCCGCGCTCGTCGATCTTGATCTCGTACTTCAGGCCGGTGTCGACGGGCTGGTTGCGGCCCATGTCCTTCTCGGCGGCCTTGCGGGCGCGTTCGGCGGCCTTCTTGGCGTCGGCCTCGGCCTTGGCCTGGCGGCGCTGGGCGGCGCCGACGTCCTGCTCCTCGAACTCCTGGCTGATGCGCCACGTGAACGGCGGCAGGTTCTTCATCACGTTGACGCCGATCAGCAGCGCCAGCGCCAGCAGCACGAAGCGCTTCCAGCTGATGCCCACCAGCCAGCCGGCGTAGAGGTGGAAGTAGCGCACCACGCTGGCGGAAAAGCGCTGCCAGCGCTCGAACCAGAGCTTCTGCTGGGGGCTGGGGGTGAAGGAGGGAGTCATGGCCGCTTTGTCGTCGTTGGTGCCACTGTACGCAGCGGGTTCGGGGCGCGTGGTGCCGGCACGACGCGCCGGCTCGCGGGGATGACGAACTGCATGGGTGCGCGACAGGCCGTCAGGCCCGGCGTGACAGGCCCGTGAAGCCGCCGTGAATCCGTCACGGACAGACGGCAAAAAGCCCGCCGGAGGGCGGGCTTTTCCTTGGGGGCGGCAGCGCTTACTGCTTGATCGCCTCGACCTGCACCAGCAGGCGGATGGCGTCCGGCGTGACAACCGGCATCGCGTAGGTGATGCCCCACTGGCTGCGCTGGATGGTGGTCTCGAAGTCGCCGCCGCAGACCTCGCGCTTCAGGCGCGGGTTGTCGTAGCAGCCGAAGCCGGTGGCCGTCAGCGTGACGGGCTTGGTCACGCCGCGCAGCGTCAGTTCGCCGGTGACGCTGGCGACCTTGTCGCCGTTGAACGTGAACTTGTCGCCGACGAACTTGGCGGTGGGGAACTCCTCCACGGCGAAGAAGTCCTTGCTCTTCAGGTGGCCGTCGAACGGGCCGGTGCCGGTGGAGATGGAGGCCATGTCGATGGTGAACTCGACCTTGCCGGTCTTGGCGGCCTTGTCCAGCGTGACGGTGCCTTCCTTCTTGTCCCAGCGGCCGCGCAGCGTGCTGGTGCCGAAGTGCTTGGCCTCGAACGTGACCGCGGTGTGGGTCGGGTCGATGGCGTAGGTGGCGCTCTGGGCCTGGGCGGTACCAATGGCGGCGAACAGGGCGGCGAGCAGCAGGGCTTTCTTCATTGCAGGGATCTCCGGGGGTGGGGGAAGGAAAAGGGTTACAGGCCGGCGAACGACAGCTTGAACTTGACGACGACGTCGTTGGCGACGACCGAGGTGTCGGCCCATTCACCGTCGCCGATCTTGAAGTCCAGGCGCTTGATGGGCACGGCCCCTTGCGCCACGCCGCCCGTCAGCGTGATGGGCACGACGACGTCGCGCACGGCACCCTTGATGGTCAGCTTGCCGGCCACGTCGTACTTGGCCGGACCGGTGGGCTTGATGGCGGTGGACACGAACGTGGCCTTGCCGTTGCGCTTGGTGTCGAACCAGGGCACCTTGGCCAGTTCGGCGTCGAAGCTGGCGTCGCCCAGCGATACGCTGCCCAGGTCCACCGTGAAGGCGATCTTGCCGGCCTCGGGCTTCTTGGGGTCGAAGTCCAGCTGGGCGTCGAACTTCTTGAACTTGCCGTCGCTGGACACGCCCATCTGCTTGAACGTGAAGCTGAGGTCGCTCTTGTCGGCCTGCAGCGTGGCGGCCTGGGCCGGCAGCAGCGAGGCGGCCAACAGCAGGGCGGAGAGAAGCTTGGTCATGGGGTGTTCCTGTTCAGGGGCGGCGCAGCGACATGCGGGCCAGCAGACCGTCGCGGTCGATGAAATGGTGTTTGAGCGCGCCGCCCAGGTGGGCCAGCACCAGCGCGGCCAGGCCCCAGGCCAGCGCGCCGTGCACTTCTTCCAGCAGCTCGCCCAGGTCATGGTCCTTGGGCACGAAGTCGGGCAGCGGCAGCACGCCGAACCAGACGATGGGGAAGCCCTTGGCCGAGCTCATGGCCCAGCCGGTCAGCGGCACGGCGAAGAACGCGGCGTACAGCAGCCAGTGCACGGCATGGGCGGCACGGGCCTGCCAGGCGGACATCGGCGGGTCGGCCGGCGGGCGATGCGTGAGGCGCCACAGCAGCCGCAGCGCGGCCAGCGCCAGGATGGTGACGCCGGCCCACTTGTGCCAGTTGTAGAGCTTGACCCGCGTCAGCGAGAACGGCAGGTCGCTCATGTAGAGGCCCACGCCGAAGGCGCCGACGATGGCCAGGGCCATCAGCCAGTGCAGCACGATGGCGACAGGGGTGTAGCGGGTGGCAGGGGTCATCATGGGTTGGCAGTGTGTTCCTCGCAGGGAGGCGGGAGGTTCATGCGCCTTGACGCCATTGTTCAGCGATTTTGAAGGTTGCGCGCTCGCCGGGCGCGGGCCGTGGGTTTGACCCAGTTGCGCCCCGCCGGGCCGCGGCCAGACAGTCGGGCACGGCGGCCGGGCGCCCAGGCCGCAGGTTCTGTTCGAGGCGCAGTCAAAACACATCCATTTGGAGACAGCCCATGACCCAGAAACCCACCGCGCGCCGCCGCTTCATGAAGCGCGCCGCAGCCACCACCGTCGGCGCCGGCGCGCTCGCGGCACCGATGATCTCGACGGCACAGACGACCAGCCTGCGCTTCCAGTCGACCTGGCCCGCGAAAGACATCTTCCACGAGTACGCGCTGGACTTCGCCAAGAAGGTCAACGACATGGCGGGGGGCCGGCTCAAGATCGAGGTGCTGCCGGCCGGCAGCGTGGTGCCGGCCTTCCAGCTGCTGGAAGCCGTCAACAAGGGCACGCTGGACGGCGGCCACGGCGTGGTGGCCTACCACTACGGCAAGAACTCGGCGCTGGCGCTGTGGGGCTCGGGCCCGGGCTTCGGCATGGACCCGAACATGCTGCTGTCCTGGCACAACTACGGCGGCGGCGAGGCGCTGCTGGAGGAGATCTACAAGGCCACGGGCATGGACGTGGTGTCGTTCCTGTACGGCCCCATGCCGACGCAGCCCTACGGCTGGTTCAAGAAGCCGGTGGCCAACCTGGAGCAGATGAAGGGCGTCAAGTTCCGCACCGTGGGCCTGGCGGTGGACCTCTACACCGAGCAGGGCGCGGCCGTGAACCCGCTGCCGGGCGGCGAGATCGTCGCGGCGCTGGACCGCGGCCTCATCGACGCGGCCGAGTTCAACAACGCCACCAGCGACCGCATCCTCGGCTTCCCCGACGTGGCCAAGAACTGCATGCTGCAGAGCTTCCACCAAAGCACCGAGCAGTTCGAGATCCTGTTCAACAAGGCCAAGTACAACGCGCTGCCCAACGAGCTGAAGAAGATCATCGACTACGCGGTGCAGGCGTCCAGCGCCGACATGAGCTGGAAGGCCATCGACCGCAACTCCAAGGACTACGCCGAGATGAAGAAGGCCGGCGTGGCCTTCTACAAGACGCCTGACGCCATCCTGCGCAACCAGCTGGAGTCGTGGGACAAGGTCATCGCGAAGAAGTCCGCCGAGAACCCGCTGTTCAAGAAGGTGCTGGACAGCCAGCGCGCCTTCGCGCAGCGCGCCGGCCAGTGGCAGAACGACTATCTCGTCGACTTCAAGATGGCCTGGAACCATTACTTCAAAAGAGGCTGATCCTTCCCTGCCGTCCGCCCCGCCCGCCGCGGCGGGGTGCCCTCACTGCGGCCAGGAAGGCTCATGGGCATTCAGAAAATTCTGCACACGGCCGACGGCATCAGCACGTGGGTCGGCAAGGCGTTCGCGTGGCTGATCGTCGCGCTGATGCTGCTGGTGGTGGCTGAGGTGTTCAAGCGCTACGCGCTGAACATGCCCACGGCCTGGGTGTTCGACGCCAGCAACATGCTGTACGGCACGCTGTTCATGATGGGCGGCGCCTACGCGCTGGCGCACGACGGCCATGTGCGCGGCGACTTCCTGTACGGCCGCCTTCAGCCGCGCACGCAGGCCGCACTGGATCTCGCGCTCTACCTGCTGTTCTTCCTGCCCGGCATCGGCGCGCTGACGTGGAGCGGCTGGACCTACTTCGGCGACTCGCTGCGCATCCGCGAGACGACGTTCAACGCGACGCCGCTGCCGGTCTACCCGTTCAAGGCCATCATCCCCATCGCCGGCGCGCTGGTCATGCTGCAGGGCCTGGCGGAGATGCTGCGCTGCGTCGTCTGCCTGCGCACCGGCGAATGGACGCCGCGGCTCAGGGACGCCGAGGAGATCGACGTCGTCGAGCAGCAGTTGGCGGCCAGCCTGCATGTGGACGCTGACGCGGCCCGCGAGGCCATCGCCCGCACGAAGGACATCGACGAGGTGGCGCGCCAGCGCAGCAGCGGAGGTGCACAGCATGAGTAACCCCGCCCTCGGCATGCTGATGCTGTCGCTGATCGTCGTCGTCATCCTGCTGGGCTTCCCGACGGCGTTCACGCTGATGGGCCTGGGCATGATGTTCGGCTTCGTCGCCTTCTACGACCCCGGCCAGCCGTGGCTGGACAACCGAATCTTCGACCTGATGGTGCAGCGCGCCTACGGCGCGATGAACAACGACACGCTGCTGTCGATCCCGCTGTTCGTGCTGATGGGCTACATCATGGAACGCGGCGCGCTGGTGGACCGCATGTTCCACAGCGTGCAGCTCGCGTTCCGGCGCCTGCCGGGCTCGCTGGCCGTCACGACGCTGGTGATCTGCACCTTCTGGGGCATCGCCAGCGGGCTGGTCGGCGCAGTCGTCGTGCTGATGGGCGTCATCGCGATGCGACCGATGCTGAAGGCCGGCTACGACACGCGGCTGGCCGCGGGCGTCATCACGGCCGGCGGCACGCTGGGCATCCTGATCCCGCCGTCCGTGATGATCATCGTCTATGCGGCCGTGGCGGGGCAGTCGGTCGTCAAGCTCTACGCGGCGGCGATGTTCCCGGGCTTCTTCCTGGCCTTCCTGTACCTCGTCTACGTGATCGGCTGGGCGCTGCTGGACCCCAAGGTCGCGCCGCAGCTGCCGCCGGAGCAGCAGCGCGCGCCCATCTCGCCGGCCGTGGCGCGGCTGGCGTCGCACTACTCGCCGCGGCTGCTGTGGGCTCTGGTGAAGGCCGTTGCCGCGCCCGCCGCCGCGGCGATGAGCTGGCCGCGCCTGGTGCTGAACCTGCTGCGCGCGCTGGTGCCGGTGTGGCTGGCGCTGGTGTGCCTGGGCACGACGTGGTGGTACGTCACCATCTACACGCAGAAAACCGAGGCCAGCGCGCCGGCGCCGACCGAGCTGTCGGCGCCGCCGGCGTCCAGCGGCGGCCTGGCCGAGCCGCCCGGTTCCAGCAGCAGCGGTCTGGCCGAACCTCCTGGCGCGAGCGGCGGGCTGTCCGAACCGCCTGGCGCCAGCGGCGGCCTCAGCGAGCCCCCCGGCGCGCTGAAGGAGCCCGGTGCCCCCGCCGACGAAGGCCTGCAGCGCATGGGCGGCTCCAGCGGCGAGGCCCCGCACGCCGAGGCCGTGCCGCAGAACTTCTACACCGGCTTCGCCGTCGTCTGCGTGCTGACGGCGCTGCTGCTGGCCTGGTACTACTGGCGCTTCGACGCCGAGCAGTACGAGATCCTGACGATGCTGGTGTCGTCCGTGATGCCGCTGGGCATCCTGACGCTGGTGGTGCTGGGCGTCATTCTGTTCGGCATCACGACGGCCACCGAGTCGGCCGCTGTCGGCGCGGCCGGTGCCTTCCTGATGGCCTGGCAGGCCGGCACGCTGAGCTTCAAGAAGACGCGCGAGGCCGTCTTCCTGACGGCCAAGACCACGTCCATGGTCTGCTGGCTGTTCGTCGGCTCGGCGCTGTTCTCGGCCGTGTTTGCCATCCTGGGCGGACAGGCGCTGGTGGAGCGCTGGGTGCTGTCGATGGACCTGACGCCGCTGCAGTTCATGCTGCTGTCGCAGGCCATCATCTTCGTGCTGGGCTGGCCGCTGGAATGGACCGAGATCATCGTCATCTTCGTGCCCATCTTCCTGCCGCTGCTGGCGCACTTCCAGATCGACCCGCTGCTGTGGGGCGTGCTGGTGTTCGTGAACCTGCAGGCCGCGTTCCTGAGCCCGCCGGTGGCGATGTCGGCCTTCTACCTGAAGGGCGTGAGCCCCCCGCACGTGACGCTGAATCAGATCTTCGCGGGCATGATGCCCTACATGCTCATCGTCATCCTGTGCATGGTGTTCATGTACCTGTGGCCTTCACTGACGCTGTGGCTGCCGGGCTACCTGTACGGCCGGTGACTGTTGGCCCATCGCCCAGCCTCGCCCGCGCTGAACGCGCGTGAGGCTGGGCGGTCCCACGAGGGGACGGCGATGCCCGCGGCGTCGAGCCGCGAGCACATCGCCTGACGGGCCGGCTCGGGAGCGGCCCGGCGCTCGGCCCGAAGACCGCTAACGGCGACTGACGAGGAACACGCCGGACATCACCAGCGCCGTGCCCAGCAGGATCCACGCATTCATCGGCTCGTCGAGCAGGAAGACGCCCATCAGGATGGTGCTCATGGGCCCCACCATGCCCACCTGCGACGACAGCGGTGCGCCGATGCGGGCGATGGCCAGCATCACCATCAGCACCGGCGCCACCGTGCAGGCCGTCGCGTTCAGCAGCGACAGCCACATCACCGGCTCCGGAACGACGAAGGCCGACAGCGGCCGCAGCACGGCGAACTGCGCGATGCACAGCACGCAGGCCACGCTGCTGGCCAGGCCCGCCAGGCGCATGGAGCCGAGCCGCTGCACGACCTTGCCGGACAGCGCCAGGTAGACCGCATAGCTGACGGCGCTGCCGAACACCAGCGCGGCGCCGATGGCGGTGTTGCGGCCTTCGAAGCTGAGCTCGTGCGCGAACACCGCCACCACGCCGGCGTAGCTGATCGCCAGCGCCAGCACCTGGCGTGCCTGCAGCTTGTGGTGGAAGAAGATCACCGACAGCAGCAGCACCAGCGTCGGGTTGAGATACAGGATGAGCCGCTCCAGGCTGGCCGAGATGTAGGCCAGGCCGGCGAAGTCCAGGTAGCTGGCCAGGTAGTAGCCGGTGAAGCCCAACACGGCGATGTCGCGCCAGTCCTGCCGGGTCAGCGCCGGCTTGCCCCGGCCGGCCCACCAGGCCATCGCGAGGAAGAACGGCAGCGCCAGCAGCATGCGCCACATCAGCAGCGTGACGGCATCGACACCGTGCCGGTACGCCAGCTTGACGATGATGGCCTTGCCCGAGAAGCCAATGGCGCCCAGCACCGCCAGCAGCAGGCCCAGGCCTTGCTGCCGCACGAGGCGGGCCGCCGGCGCCGTGTGAGGGGGTTGCATGGCGAGGCAGTCTAGGGCGGCCGCTTCCTGCCGCAGCTCACACCTCGTGAAGTCAGGCTTGCCCGGGCGCCCGCTCCGTCAACGCTGGCACTCCGGCAGCACCCGTGGCGGGCTCTGGCGATGGAACAGCTCGGCCTGCTGGCGCTGCAGGCGCTGCAGCTCGGCCGGGTAGTCCGGCCGCAGCAGGTAGCTGGCGGCCTTCGGCAGGGCCTCCAGCGCCGGCGAGCGCCGCGACATGTGCAGGTACAGCGGCGCCTCGCCCAGCCCGCGCGGAAGCACGCGCACCTGCGCGTTGCAACCCAGCGCCTGCAGCAGCTGCTCGCCGGCCTCGCGCGCCGTCGCCACGGCGTCCAGCCGGCCCAGCAGCAGCTTGCGCATGTTCAGCTCCTCGGTGAGCGCGTTGTCTACCGACGCATGGCGGGCGAGCTGCTGGTCCACCTCTGCACCCAGGCTGACGCCGTGGCCCACGCCGACGCGCAGGCCGGCGAGGTCGTTCCAGCCCTCGAACTTCAGCGCGCTGTCACGGCGCACGAACAGCGCGCCCTCGTTGCGGGCCAGCGCGGGCTCCATGGCCACCGCGTACTGGCGGCGGCGCGGGTTGTCGAACGCGCAGACGATGACGTCGACCTGCCCTTGCTCCACCATCGCCTGGCAGCGCGACCACGGGCCGACGGCCTCCGTGCGCAGCACCCAGCCCGCCGCGGCGAAGGCGCGCCGCGCCATCTCGACGCAGACGCCATGCATCTCGCCCCGGTACTCCCAGCTCATGGGCTGGGCGGCCGGGTGGGCACAGGCCCGCAGCACCGGCTGCGCCAGCGCCACACCGGCCACCAGCAATAGCGGCAGGCCCAGCAAGCTCGACCAACGGACTCGGCCCATGCACGCTCCCCGAACGGCAGTCCTGCGGAGCGCCCATCCTAGGGCCTGATCAGGGCCAGACGCGAGGTCAGCAGCGGGCCAGTAAGGCCTGCCACCTGGCACGCGCCGCGTGCTCGTGGCGGGCCTTCACGTGGCCGTAGCCGCGGATCTCCTCCGGCACGCGCGCCAGCTCCACGGCGGTGGGCAACGACTCGGCGCTCAAGCCGGCCAGCGCCTTGTCGATGCCGGCGCGGTAGTCGGCGATCCAACGGCGCTCCATGCGGCGCTCCTCGGTGTAGCCGAACGCGTCCAGCGCCGTGCCACGCAGGCCCTTCATCTTCGCCAGCAGACCGAAGGCCGGGCGCACCCAGCCGCCGAACGGCTGCTTCACGAGCTCGCCCTTGCTGTTCTTCTTCGCCAGCAGCGGCGGCGCGAGGTGGTGCACCAATTTGTAGTCGCCTTCGAACATGCCGACGACCTTGGCCGTGAACGCCGCGTCGGTGTGCAGGCGCGCCACCTCGTACTCGTCCTTGTAGGCCATCAGCTTGAACAGGTAGCGGGCCACGGCCTCGGTCAGCGTCGTCTTGGCTCCCAGCTTGGCCTCGGCGGCACGCACCTTGTCGACGAAGGCCTTGTACTCGGCCGCGTAGGCGGCGTTCTGGTAGCCGGTCAGGAAGTCCACGCGCTTGGCGACGATCTCGTCCAGGCTCTGGCGCTTGACGAGCTGGATGACGGCCTGCGCGGCGTACAGCGCCTGCACGGCCTTCAGGTCGTGCGCGCAGCGGCGGCCCCATTCGAACGCGGCCTTGTTGTTGTCGACCTGCACACCGTTCAACTCGATGGCGCGCATCAGCGCGTCATAGCTCAGCGGGATGCGGCCCTGCTGCCACGCGTAGCCCAGCATCAGCGGGTTGGTATAGAGCGAGTCGCCCACCAGCTTGACGGCCACTTCCTCGGCATCGAACGAGCCGAAGTGGCTGGCACCCACGGCGCTGGCCACGGCCTGCTCGCAGGCGGCGCCGGGGAAGCTCCAATTGGCGTCGTTCACGAGCGTCGCCGTCGGCGAGCCGTGTGTGTTCAGCGCGACAAAGGTGCGGCCTTCGCGCATGACGGCCAGCGTCGCCTTGTTGGCGGCCACGATGGCGTCGCAGGCGATGACCAGGCGCGCCTCGGCGGTGCCGACCTTGGTGCAGTGGATGGCCTCGGGTGAGTTGGCGATCTGGATGTGGCTCCAGGTCGCGCCGCCCTTCTGGGCCAGACCGGCGGCGTCCTGCGTGATGACGCCCTTGCCTTCCAGGTGCGCGGCCATGCCCAGCAGCTGGCCGATGGTGATGACACCCGTGCCGCCCACGCCGGCAACGACGATGCCCCAGGCTTCTTCCGCGTTCGGGATGACCGGCAGCGGCAGCACGCCCAGTGCCGTGTCGAACGGGCTCTTGCGGCCTTCCTTCTTGGGCTTCTTCAGCTCGCCGCCCTCGACGGTGACGAAGCTGGGGCAGAAGCCCTTCACGCAGGAGTAGTCCTTGTTGCAGGTGTTCTGGTTGATCTGGCGCTTGCGGCCGAAGTCGGTCTCCAGCGGCTCGATGGACAGGCAGTTGGACTGCACCGAGCAGTCACCGCAGCCTTCGCAGACCAGCTCGTTGATGACGACGCGCTTGGCCGGGTCCACCATCTTGCCGCGCTTGCGGCGGCGGCGCTTCTCGGTGGCGCAGGTCTGGTCGTAGATGATGGCCGTGACGCCTTCGATCTCGCGGAACTGGCGCTGGATGTCGTCCAGCTCGTCGCGGTGGTGCACGGTCACGCCGGGCGCCAGCGCCACGCCTTCGTACTTGGCCGGGTCGTCGGTGACGATGACCAGCTTCTTCACGCCCTCCGAGATCACGCTGTTCATGATCTGCAGGACCGTGTGGCCCTCGGGGCGCTCGCCGACCTGCTGGCCGCCGGTCATGGCGACGGCGTCGTTGTAGAGGATCTTGTAGGTGATGTTCACACCCGCGGCGATGCTCTGGCGGATGGCCAGGCTGCCGCTGTGGAAGTAGGTGCCGTCACCCAGGTTGCTGAAGATGTGCTTCTCGTTCGTGAACGGCGCCTGGCCCACCCAGGGCACGCCCTCGCCGCCCATCTGCGTGAACGTGGCCGTGTTGCGGCCGGGCATCCACGTCACCATGTAGTGGCAGCCGATGCCGCCCACGGCGCGCGAGCCCTCGGGCACGCGCGTGCTGGTGTTGTGCGGGCAGCCCGAGCAGAACCACGGCGTGCGGTCGGCGCCGCCGGCGGTCTTTTCCTCGGCCTTGAGGGATGCTTCCTTGGCGTCGATGACCGCCATGCGCGCATCCAGGCGGGCGACGATGTCGCTGTCCACGCCCAGCTTCTTCAGCCGCTTGGTGATGGCGCGGGCAATGATGGCCGGCGTCAGGTCCGCCTGCGGGCGCAGCAACCAGTGGTCGCTGGGGTTGGGCACGCTCCATTCGCCGCCCTCGCCGCCATCACCGGCGTCGAACTTGCCGAGCACGTTGGGCCGCACGTCCGAGCGCCAGTTGTAGAGCTCTTCCTTGACCTGGTACTCGATGATCTGGCGCTTCTCCTCGACGACGAGGATCTCCTGCAGGCCCTTGGCGAACTCGCGCGCCACCTGGGCTTCGAGCGGCCACACCACGTTGACCTTGTGCAGCCGGATGCCGATGCGGCGGCAGGTGTCGTCGTCCAGGCCCAGGTCGTGCAGCGCCTGGCGGGTGTCGTTGAAGGCCTTGCCGCTGGTGATGAGGCCGAAGCGGTCGTTCGGCCCCTCGATGACGTTGTAGTTCAGGCGGTTGGCGCGGATGTAGGCCAGCGCGGCGTACCACTTGAAGTTCATCATCCGCGCTTCCTGCTCCAGCGGTGGGTCGGGCCAGCGGATGTGCAGGCCGCCCGGCGGGACGACGAAGTCCTCGGGCAGGATGATGTTGACGCGGTCGGGGTCCACGCTGACGGAGGCCGACGATTCGACGATCTCCTGGATGGTCTTCATGCCCGCCCACAGGCCGGAGAAGCGGCTCATCGCGAACGCATGCAGGCCCATGTCCAGGATGTCCTGCACGCTGCTCGGGAAGAAGGTCGGGAAGCCGACGGCCTTGAAGACGTGGTCGCTCTGGTGGGCGGCGGTCGAACTCTTGGCGATGTGGTCGTCACCCGCGATGGCGATGACGCCGCCGTGCTTGGACGTGCCGGCCATGTTGGCGTGCTTGAAGACGTCGATGCAGCGGTCCACGCCCGGGCCCTTGCCGTACCAGAGGCCGAACACGCCGTCGAACTTGGCCTTCTCGGGGAAGAGATCGAGCTGCTGCGTGCCCCAGACGGCCGTGGCGCCCAGTTCCTCGTTGACACCCGGCTGGAACACGATGTTCTGCTTGGCCAGGTGCTTCTTGGCCTGCCACAGCGCCTGGTCATACGTGCCCAGTGGCGAGCCGCGGTAGCCGCTGATGAAGCCGGCGGTGTTCAGCCCGGCCATCGCGTCGCGCGTGCGCTGCAGCATGGGCAGGCGCACCAGGGCCTGCACGCCGCTCATGAAGGCGCGGCCTGAATCGAGCGCGTATTTGTCGTCGAGGGTGACGGTCTGCAGGGCGCGCAGGATGTGATCGGGCAGCGGGGCGTTCATCGGGTGGGGCTCCTGAGTGGCGACCCGTGCGGCAGGCCCTTGTGAGGCGATCGAGCGGGTCTCTGGCCAGTATGGCCGGACCGGTCAGTGTAGGGAAAGGGGGGCGCCGGTTGCTTTCCAATTTGCGCCCGCCAGCGACCTCTTCAGCAACATCCTTGCTCATTCTGAGAAAATTCGTTCAATCCATATCGAAAACACGCCGACAAGGGCAAACCATGAGTTCCGACGCGCTCGACCGGTACCACATCGCCATCCTGGCCGAGCTGCAGCGCGACGCCCGCCAGTCCAACGCCGAGCTGGCCCAGCGTGTGGGCCTGTCGGCGGCGCCCACGTGGCGGCGCGTGAAGTGGCTGGAGGAGCAGGGCTACATCACCGGCTACCGCGCCGAGCTGGACCGCCGCAAGATCGGCCTGGGCGTGCTGGCGTTCGTGCGCGTGGACACCGAGCGCAGCGCCGCCACGGCCACCAAGGCGCTGGAGGACGAGATCCGCCGCCTGCCCGAGGTCATCGCCTGCCACTACATCTCGGGCGCCGGCACCTTCGAGCTGCAGGTCATGGCGACGGACCTGGACGCCTTCTCGCGCTTCTCCATCAACACGCTGCTGAAGCTGCCCAACGTGAAGGACATCCACACCAGCTTCTCGCTGGGCGAGGTGAAGGCCGGCGGCGCGCTGCCGCTGGCGCATCTGGCGGGCTGACGACAGCCTGGGGCGGTGGTGCGGGCATAGACTGGGCCGCTCGCCGCCGCTGCAAAGGCCCGCCATGATCCCGAGCGACACCCCCAAGATGCAAATGCCCAGCCTGCTCAGCAAGCTGGGCAAGATGACCTCCATCCGCGACACCGCGCTGCTGGAGCAGAGCCTGCTGAAGACGCTGTGCCCGATGCTGGGCGTGCTCGACTCGTCGCTGTACCGCATCGACGACCTCACGTCCGCCGTGCGCGTGCTGCACCACCACCATTCGCGCGTCGTCGAGTCCGACGGCATGGCGCGCCTGGTGGAGCGCAACGAGGAGGTGTTCAACGACGCCAACATCGAGCCCGACGTGCGCGCGCTGCTGGACAACGTGCGGCTGCTGGGCAAGCCCTGCACGCGCAAGCGCGCCCAGGCGCAGGACCTGCTCGTCGCCTACCCGCTGTTCGGCGGCCGCGAGATCTGCGGCTACTTCGTCTTCACGCGCGACCGCGAGGTCACGCTGACCGAGGACGCCATCATCAAGGGCGTGCTGGAGGTCTATGCGAACTACTACGACCTGCTGGACGTCAGCCAGCGCGACCGGCTGACCGGGCTGCTCAACCGCCAGGCGCTGGAGAACAGCTTCGACCGCATCTGGAGCATCCTGTCGCGCAGCGAGCAGCCCGGCGCGGCACCGGACGGGCGGCGCATGCACGCCCCGTCGTCGCACTGGATCGCCGTCGTCGACGTGGACCACTTCAAGCGGGTCAACGACACCTACGGCCACGTCGTCGGCGACGAGGTGCTGCTGCTCATCTCGCGGCTGATGATGTCGGCGCTGCGCGCGTCGGACCTGCTGTTCCGCTACGGCGGCGAGGAGTTCGTGCTGCTGTTCTCGGCCAAGGACTCCCAGGACGCGCTGGCCATCCTCGAACGCCTGCGGCAGACCGTGGAACAGCACATCTTCCCGCAGGTGGGCCGCGCCACCATCAGCATCGGGCTCAGCCACGCCGACCCCAACGACCTGCCGCAGGAAGTGCTGGCCTGGGCCGACCGCGCGCTCTACCAGGCCAAGGAGACCGGCCGCAACCGCGTCTGCGACTACCAGGCGCTGGTGCGCCAGGGCGAGGTTGAGGCTCCCAGCTACGGCGGCTCCGAGCTGTTCTGACGCCCCGCCGGCAAGGCCCGGCACCGCGTCGCGACGCGTTAGGCTAGGGGCCATGGCGATGTCGTTCCTCAGACGGCTGGGCACACTCTGGCTGGGCACCGACGCCGACCAGCGGCTGCGGCTTCGCCAGACCTCGCTGGCGATGCTGCTCATGGTGATCAGCGTGTCGGTGCTGCACTACGCGGTCAGGCTGTCCGGCAGCCAGGCCGACTCCCTGCTGTGGGCTTGGTCGGCGTGCTCGCTGGGTGGCATGGTCGTGTTCTACACGGCCATCCGCAGCGGCTGGTCGCGCCGGCTGGACGACCCGTCGATGACGCGCGAGCAGATCGCCTTCGCCCTCACCGCCGCCGCGCTGGGCTATGCGCAGGCCGGGCCGCTGCGCGGCGCCTGCTTCCCTGTGCTCAACCTGATCCTGATGTTCGGAATGTTCCAACTGCGCGCCAGCCATGCCTACGGGCTGTGCCTGTTCGCGCTGGCGCTGTTCGGCGGCGTCATGGCCACGATGGCCGTGCGCCAGCCCGCGGCCTACCCGCCGGAGGTGGAGGTGGGCCATTTCCTGATGCTGGCCTTCATGCTGCCGGCCGTGGCCGTGCTGACGGCGCGGCTGAGCCGCATCCGGCGCCGGCTGTCGCACCAGCGCGCCGAGCTGGCCCGCGCACTGGCCCAGCTGCAGGCCATTGCCACGCGCGACGAACTCACCGGCCTGCCCAACCGCCGCCAGATGCAGGCGCTGATGGACCAGGAGCAGCTGCGCTCCGAACGCCACCACCACGACTTCTGCATCGCCATCGCGGACTTCGACCACTTCAAGCACGTCAACGACACCCACGGGCACGCGGCCGGCGACACGGTGCTGCGCACCTTCGCCCGGGCCGGCCAGGCCGCACTGCGCGCCACCGACGTGCTGTCGCGCTGGGGCGGCGAGGAGTTCCTCGTGCTGCTGCCCGAGACGCCGCTGCCGCTGGCCCGCGCCGGCATGGAGCGGCTGCGCCAGCAGGTGGCCGCGCTGCGCATCGACATCGGCGAGGCGCAGCCCGTCAGCATCACCGTGTCCATCGGCGTGACCGGCCACCGCCCTGGCGAGCCGCTGACCGAGACGCTGGAGCGCGCCGACCGGCTGCTGTACCAGGCCAAGTCCGAAGGCCGCGACCGCGTCTGCACGGATGCATGAGCTCCGCTGGGGGGCGGGCGGCGCCCGGCCCGCACAATGGCTGACTCCATGACCCCATCGCCCCTGCTACCCCTGCGCCACCTGCTGCTTGCCCTCGCCGTCGTGGCCATCTGGGGCAGCAACTTCGTCGTCATCAAGTACGCGCTGGCCGTCATGCCGCCCATGACGCTGGCCGTGCTGCGCTTCGCCATCGCGTTCGTGCCGGCCTGCTTCTTCCTGCCGCGGCCGGCCGTGGGCTGGCGCAACCTGGCGGGCTACGGGCTGTTCGTCGGCATGGGCCAGTTCGGGCTGCTGTACCTGGCCATGCGCAGCGAGATCTCGCCGGGCCTGGCCTCGCTGGTCATCCAGACACAGGTGTTCTTCACGCTGCTGCTGGCCATGCGGCTGAGCGGCGAACGCATACAGGTGAACACCTGGCTCGGCCTGGCATTGGCCGTCGCGGGCATCGCCGTCATCGTGGCGCACACCGACGGCAGCACCACGCCGCTGGGCTTGGGGCTGGTGCTGGCCGCGGCGTTCTCGTGGGCCTGCGGCAACCTCGTCGGCAAGCGGGCCGGCGGCGTCAACATGCTGGCCTACGTCGTCTGGAGCAGCGCGTTCGCGGTGCCGCCGCTGCTGGTGCTGGCGCTGCTGGTGGACGGCCCCGATCGCATCGCACCGGCACTGGCCGCGGCCGGCGCCGGCACCTGGGCCGCCGTGCTGTGGCAGAGCTTCGCGAACACGCTGTTCGGCTACGGCTGCTGGGCCTGGCTGCTGGCCCGGCACCCGGCCGCGCGCATCGTGCCGATGGCGCTGCTGGTGCCGGTGTTCGGCATGGGCGCCGCCGCCTTGCTGCTGGGCGAGCCGCTGCCGGGCTGGAAGCTGCTGGCGGCGGCGCTGGTCATGGCCGGTCTGGCGATCAATCTGTTCGGGCCGCGGCTTTTGGCGACACGCCCCCGGCCGGCACGGGACTAAGCTCGGGGGCATGAAGCGCCGCCCCCTGTTCCTGCTGATGCTGATGCCCCTGCTCGCGAACGCCGCGCCGCCGGAGGTGCAGCTGCTCGTCGAACTGCGCTGGGTGGACACGCTCTTGCCGCCGTCGGCCCAGGCCGGCGTGCGCGACGGCGCCACCGTCGTCGGCACGGCCGGCGCCGTGTCGCCGCGCGGCCCGGGCGTCGTCACGTCCACCGCCCCCGCGGTGTCGCTGCCGACGCAGCGCCTGCTGGTGCAGAACGGCCAGCGCGCCGACGTACGGCTGACGACCCGCGAACCGCTGCAATGGGTGGACACCACCGTGGAGCTGGACGCCAGCCACGCGACCCGGCGCGTCTACGCCAGGCCGGCCACGCAGGAGCGCGCCGTCACGCACAGCTTCATGGTCACGCCCACCTGGGCGGGCGGTGCCGCACCCGTGCGCGTCGTGTTCGACGTGCAGGAGGGCGACAACGCCTTCCGCTCGACGCTGGACCTGCCGATGGAGCGCTGGCACACCGCGGCGCGCATCGGCGGCGCCACACCGGCCGCGCCGCGCGGCACCGTCAGCAGCCGCGACGCCGCGGGCCAGCCCGAGCGCGAGCTGCAGCTGCGGGTGTCGATTCAGCTCTGAGCGGCGCCGAGCGCCGCGTTGATCTGCGGATAGGGCGCCGCGCCGTCGAACAGGTCGTCGCAGGCGCCGTGCTGCAGGAAGCCCGCCGCCGCCCGCTGCGCCCGCCCCCAGGCGGCCTCGGCGATGGCGCTGCCGGCACTGACGCGGCGCACGCCTAGGCGCTGCAGCTCGTCCAGGCCCGGCATCGCGGGCCGCGCCATCACATTCAGCGGCAGCGGCTGGCCGGCCACCAGCGCGGCGATGTCGCCCGCCGCCGTCACGCCAGCCGCGAACAGCCCGTCGGCGCCGGCTGCCGCGTAGTCGCGGGCACGCAGCAGCGTCTCCTCCACCGCGCGACCCGGCGCCAGGTTCTTCAGCCAGACATCGCAGCGCGCGTTGATGAACAGGTCCACGCCGGCGCGGGCCACGGCCGCCTTGATGGCCTCGACCTTGCGGCACAGCAGCGCCGGCGCGCCGGCACCGTCCTCCAGGTTGATGCCCACGGCGCCCGCGTCGGCCAGGCGCATGACGTTGTCGGCCACGGTGGCCGGGTCGTCGCTGTAGCCGGCCTCGCTGTCGGCCGACAGCGGCACGCGCGTGACGCGGGCGATGCGGCGCAGCGCGGCCGCATGCTCCTCGACGGGCAGCTGGTTGCCGTCGGCATAGCCCAGCGCCCAGGCCAGCCCGGCGCTGGTGGTGGCGATGGCGGGCACGCCCAGCGCCTGCACCAGCACGGCGCTGCCGGCGTCCCAGACGTTGGCGATCTTCAGGAGCGCGGGGCCCTGGTGCAGCTGGCGGAAGTTCATGGCGGTCTTGGTGCAGAGGTTGAAGGGTTGCCATGCTGCCTGGACCTGCTGCCAGCGCATGGCAGCGGCGTGGCGTCGACAGCTGTCGCCCGCCGCAGCGAAGTGAGCGATACCAGGCAGGCGGCCGAACTGCCAAGTTCTTCGCACTGAGCGACGCGGACTGCGTGTAACGTGACTGCTTTTGAACAGCAGCCACGCCCGATGAGACTCGCCTTGATCGCCCACGACGGCAAGAAGGACGCCATGATCGCCCTCGCCGCCGAGTTCCTGCCGCTGCTGCGCGGCTGCTCGCTGCTGGCCACCGGCACCACCGGCGCCCGCCTCGCCGAGGCCCACGGCCTGACGGTGGAGCGCATGCTCAGCGGCCCCTGGGGCGGCGACCTGCAGATCGGCGCGCGGCTGGCGGTGGGCGAGCTGGACGGCGTCGTCTTCCTGCGCGACCCGATGACGCCGCAGCCGCACGAACCCGACATCAACGCGCTGGTGCGCGCCTGCGACGTGCACGACGTGCCCTGCGCCACCAACGTGGCCACCGCGCGGCTGCTGCTGCAGCGCTGGAGCCAGGCGTGACGCCACGCGGCCGGAGCACCCGCCAGTGACCCTGGGTGCACGGCCGCCAACCCGCCTGTCGAGGCGGCTGCGCATCCGCACCCGGCTGGGCCTGGCCTTCGGGCTGCTGCTGCTGCTGTTGATGGGCCTGGCGGCACTGTCGGTGGTGCGGCTGGCGGGGCTGTCTGATGCGCTGAACCAGATCGTCGACGAGCAGGCCGCCATCCGCGACGCCGTCAACGAGATCAACCGCAACGCCGAAGCCGCCGCGCGCAAGCTGCTGGTGCTGATGAGCCCGGACGACGAGCTGCGTCTGGCCGCCTACCCTGAGATCACCGCCGCCAACGCGCGGCTGGACGACGCGATGCAGCGCCTGGCGCTGATGCTGCCGCCCGGGCCGCGCAGCGAGCGGCTGGCCGAGGTGCGCCAGAGCCTGGCTGAGTACCGCGCCGCCTACGTCGCGGTGCGCGACCTCATCGAGTACGACGACTTCCTGGCCGCCCGCGCGCAGCTGGGCGGTAACACCGAGGAGGCGCTGTCGCTGTTCGTCGGCGCCATTTTCCAGCTGGCCGCCAGCGAGGAGCGCACCGGCACGGCCAAGGCCCGCGAGCTGCGCGAGCAGATCGACCGCGACCGCACAGGCGTGCTGGCGCTGTGCGTGGGTGCGCTGGTGGCCGGCGCGCTGCTGGCCGTCAGCGTCACTCGCTCCATCGTGCGGCCGCTCAAGCGCGCCGAGGACGGCGCCGAGCTCATCGCGCAGGGCCAGTACGGCCACCGCATCGAGGTGGACTCCGCCGACGAGCTGGGCCACATGGCCGCCGCGATGAACACCATGGCCATCGCCGTCGGCGAACGCGAGGCCGAGCTGCGCCGCCTGGCCGACGTGGACCTGCTGACCGGCCTGCCGCAGCGCGCCCGCTTCATCGCCGACGGCGACCGGCTGCTGGCCGACCTGAAGGACCGCCAGCAGCTGGCCGCACTGATCTGCCTGGACGTGGACCGGCTCAAGGCCGTCAACGGCGTGCTGGGCTTCGACGCCGGTGACGCGCTGCTGCGCGGCGCGGCCACCAAGCTCGCGTCGCTGTTCGACGACGGCGCCGCCGCCTACGGCCGGCTGGCCGGCGGCACCTTCGCGGCGCTGGCGCCGGTGGCGCGGCTGGAGCACGGCGCCGCGCTCGCCGCTCAGCTGCGCGAGGAGGTGGAGCACAAGCTGTCGTGGCAGGGACAGTCGCTGGACCTGTCCGTGTCGCTGGGCGTGGCCCACTGGCCCGAGCATGCCGACGACACCGAGACGCTGCTGCGCCGCGCCGAGCAGGCCATGTTCGAGGCCAAGCGGCTGCGCCAGCCGGTGTCCGTCTACAACCCCAGCGCCGAGGCCGCACGAGCGCTGCACCTGAGCCTGCTGTCCGACCTGCACACCGCCATCCAGCAGGACCAGCTGCGCCAGTACCTGCAGCCCAAGCGCGACCTGGCCAACGGCCGCATCGTCGGCGCCGAGGCGCTGGTGCGCTGGCAGCACCCGCAACGCGGCTGGCTGCCGCCGTGCGACTTCATCCCCTTCGCCGAGCGCAGCGGCCGCATCCGCCAGATCACCGACTGGATGCTGGCCCGCGCCGTGCGCACGCTGGCCGAGCGCGAGGCGGCCGGCCTGGCGCCGCTGTACATCGCCGTCAACATCTCCACGCTGGACATCCAGGACCAGACGCTGCCCGCCCGCCTCGCCGCGATGCTGGCCGAGTACCGCGTGGACCCCGGGCAGTTGCAGCTAGAAGTGACCGAGACCGGCCTGATGTCCAGCGGCACCGACCCCATCGCCGTGCTGCACGCGCTGAAGAGCTGGGGGGTGCGCCTGGCCATCGACGACTTCGGCACCGGGCAATCCTCGCTGGCCTACCTGCAGCACCTGCCAGTGGACGAGCTGAAGATCGACCGCAGCTTCGTGCAGGACGTGCACACCGACCCGCGCCGCGAGGCGCTGCTGAAATCCATCGTCGGCGTGGGCCAGGGCCTGGGCCTGACGGTGACGGCCGAGGGCGTGGAGAACGCGGCCGAGCTGACCGTCGTCACACGCTGCGGCTGCAACCTGCTGCAGGGCTATCTGCTGGCCAAACCCATGGACCTGCCGGCCCTGGAAGACTGGCTGCGCACAACAGGCTAAAATCCGCGCCTTTCGTCGCTGTTTTGCGATTCAGCCCCTGCTGAGGGCTTGTTTTACTGGAGAGCCATTCATGGGCAACAAGATCGTTACCGAAGCGGACCGCCGCGCCACCCCCCGTCCCGCCGCCCCCAAGGGCGTCACCTTCACGGCCGGCAAGGGCCAGCTGAGCAGCCTGGAGCGCGGCGCGCACACCCGCTCGAAGAAGAACCCGGGCAAGCGCCCGCATTCGGGCTGATTCTTCGGGCCACGCGCCTGGAGATCCCCCACACACAGGCCCCGCGGGGCCTGTTTGTTTTTGTCGGCTAACTATCGACCAAGCAACATGATCCGCATCACCGAACTCCGCCTGCCGCTCAACCATGCCGAGGACGCGCTGCGCCCGGCCGTGCTGGCCCGCCTGAAGCTGGCCGACACCGAGCTGGCCGCCGTCCACGTCTTCCGCCGCGGCTACGACGCGCGCAAGCGCAGCGACATCCAGCTCGTCTACACGCTGGACTGCACGCTGAGCCAGGGCGTCGACGAGGCCGCCGTGCTGGCCCGCTTCGCCGGCGACCACCACATCCGCCCCACGCCCGACACCGGCTACCACTTCCTCGCCCAGGTCGGCGAGCACACCGGCCCGCGCCCGGTCGTCGTCGGCTTCGGGCCCTGCGGGCTGTTCGCCGCGCTGATCCTGGCGCAGATGGGCCTGCGCCCCATCGTGCTGGAGCGCGGCAAAGCCGTGCGCGAGCGCACGCAGGACACCTGGGGCCTGTGGCGCGAGCAGAAGCTGCACCCCGAGAGCAACGTGCAGTTCGGCGAGGGCGGCGCCGGCACCTTCTCCGACGGCAAGCTGTGGAGCCAGATCAGCGACCCGCGCCACCTCAGCCGCAAGGTGCTGACCGAGTTCGTCAAGGCCGGCGCGCCGGAGGAGATCCTCTACGTCAGCAAGCCGCACATCGGCACCTTCCGCCTCGTCAGCATGATCATCAAGATGCGGGCCGAGATCGAGGCGCTGGGCGGCGAGATCCGCTTCCAGCAGAAGGTGACCGACCTGCACATCGAGAACGGCGCCGTGCGCGGGTTGACGCTCGAATCCGGCGAGCAGATTGCCGCCACCCACGTCGTCATTGCGCTGGGCCACAGCGCGCGCGACACCTTCCAGATGCTGCATGCGCGTGGCGTGCACATGGAGGCCAAGCCCTTCTCCATCGGCTACCGCATCGAGCATCCGCAGTCGCTCATCGACGCGGCACGCTTCGGGCCCAGCGCCGGCAACCCCATCCTCGGCGCGGCCGACTACAAGCTGGTGCACCACGCCAAGAACGGCCGCGCCGTCTACAGCTTCTGCATGTGCCCGGGCGGCACCGTCGTGGCCGCGACGAGCGAGGAACGCCGCGTCGTCACCAACGGCATGAGCCAGTACTCGCGCAACGAGCGCAACGCGAATGCCGGCATCGTCGTGGGCCTGACGCCCGAGGACTACCGCCAGGACGGCAAGCGCGACGGCAGCCCGGTGAACCCTCTCGACGGCATGGCCTTCCAGCGCCTCTGGGAAAGCCGCGCCTACGAACTGGGCGGCGGCGGCTACCTGGCGCCGGGCTCGCTGGTGGGCGACTTCATCAAGCGCCAGGTCAGCAAGGAATTCGGCGACGTGGCGCCCAGCTACAAGCCCGGTGTGACGCTGACCAACCTGCAGGAAAAAGGCCGCGGCTCGCTGCCGACCTACGCGCTGGAAGCCATCCGCGAAGCCCTGCCCGCCTTCGCCCGCCAGATCCGCGGCTTCGACCGGCCGGACGCGGTGCTGACCGGCGTGGAGACGCGCACCTCATCCCCGCTGCGCATCAACCGCGGACGGGACTACCAGAGCCTCAACGTGCGCGGGCTGTTCCCGGCCGGCGAAGGCGCCGGCTATGCGGGCGGGATCATGTCGGCCGGTGTCGATGGCATCGAAGTGGCCGAGGCACTGGCGGCGGATCTGCTGGGCATGCCCGACGCGCCGGTGCTGCAGGGCAAGGGGGCGAAGGCGGGTGGGCAGGTGTGAGGTGATCGCGACTTGAGGCCGGCCAGACTAAACGTTGAGCGGAGGCGACCACCGCAGATTGGCACCTGGGCCACGTGACGGATGATGAACCACAAGGGGTCGCGGCCCAAGTTCGAAGCCGTGGGACTCACCTCAAGCAAAGGGCTGTTCGTCACTACAGCAAGTTTGCTAGCGCCGGCAAGAACGGGCCGATGACGCTGGCGTGATTGGCTGCCGCCTGGATGAACTCCTTGTAGCGATCGAGAAAGGTCGACTTGTTGACAGCTGATTCGAGCGCGTCAACTCGAGCCAATAGCAGCCCTTGTTCGTCGCTGCCGACACCCGCGGCTATGGATTCACGCAGACTCTGAAACAGTTGAGTCGATGCACTGTGTGAGGCAACGTTTGTTGATTGATCGTGCGACCCGATATTCACGCGACTGTTCGGCCCGGTGACGTTGATGCTCAATCCAGGAGCTGTAGGGGAGTCAGACGGTTCGTTGGTCATGGACATGAGCTCCAAGCACATAGTTGCGGCGACGGCTGCCGGGCGATTGATTGAGCCTGACGAGACCCAGCCAACATTCTTCCCTTTGTCATCTTTTAGGTGACCGAACAGCCCATGCTGAAAATGAGGCGAATTGAACGCTAGCCGGCGATACCAGCGAATGAGGTCTGTTGCTTCAGAGAAGATTTCAGGTGGCTGGCACGGGGTTTCAAGCAACTTGCGACCAGCCAAAGCCGCAATTGCTTCGAACCTGGATCGTGCAATGCCATCTGTTAGGCCAGCGATTCGCCAGTGCTCGCCGTCCGTTCCGGATTGACGGTCGAGGCGTGCGAACTGCATGGCTGGCTCCAGCGCATGAAACCTCGACTCAAGATCTGACCAAGTGGGCATGATGGTAGTCGTGACGCCTGACGTTCTACAGCGACAGCCGCTGCTGCAAAAAACAGAAGCCGCTGTCGCAAGTGTTTGATGTCCAAGCACTATGCCAATGAAACATCGGCAAAAGCGGCGCGATCCGACAAATGCGAGACGGTCCGGGCACCGGAAATGGCGGCTCACGCATCAACGCTGCACCCTGGCAATGCCACCCTTCCTGTACGCCGCCTGCTCATGGAACAGGTCGAACAGGAATTGCTCCAGTTCGTCGTCCACGACGAACTCCGGGATGACGAACATGGCTGGCGCACGCTTGCCGTCGTTGCCGACCTGCAGCACCGACCAGCCGGCATTGCGGCGCTCGATGTCGAACAGGCGGCCGAAGACGTTGAAGCGTTGGGCGGGCATCGCGGGCCATCCTTCAGGCGGGTGAAGCGTGCATCCGAGTCTAGGCGCCCGCCTCGTCAACGCTGCTGCGCCGCCAGGTACGCCAGCAGGTCCGCCACCTTGCGCTCGTCGATGCCGACGCCCCAGTAGCGCATCTTGGTGCCAGGCACCGTGCCGCCAGGGTCACGCAGAAAGGCGGTCAGCGTGGCCTCGTTCCACACCAGGCCCGACGCCTTCATGCCGGGCGAATAGGCGAAGCCCGGCAGGCTGCCGGCCTTGCGGCCCAGCAGGCCGTTGAGCTGCGGGCCGAAGCCGTGGCGGGCCGACAGGCCCACCGCGTGGCAGTTGGCGCAGGACGCGAACAGCCGGCGGCCGGCAGCTGGGTCGCCCGCGGCACCGGCCAGCAGCGGCGCGAGCAGCAACGCCACGGCCAGCGCTTTCACGGTGCGTCGCCCTCGGCCGGGGGCAGCAGGTCGATCAGTTCCTTCGCGAACGCGAGCGCCTCCTCGGGCAGCTCGAAGTGCATCTCGTTGTTGAGCTCGACGACCTCGCCGTCCGGCCCCTTGTGCACGACGGACCAGCCGCCCGCGCCGCCGTCGACGGCCAGCACGCCGAACTGGCCCGGCGCCAGGTCGCGGGCGCTGCCGCCGGTGATGACGATGTCGCGTCCGAGGTGGGAGTGGTAGCGTTTCATCGAATCCATTTTCAAGGAGACCCGCATGAAGGCAGTCTGGAACGGCATCACCCTGGCCGAAAGCGACGACACGGTCGTCGTCGAAGGCAACCACTATTTCCCCGCCGAGTCGCTGAACACCCAGTACACGACGTTCAGCAACCACGTGAGCCGCTGCGCCTGGAAGGGCGAGGCCAAGTACCTGAGCCTGCTGGTGAACGGCGAGATGAACCCGGACGCGGTCTGGTACTACCCCGACCCGCTGCCGGCCGCGGCCGAGATCAAGGGCCGTTACGCGTTCTGGAAGGGCGTCAAGGTTTCGGAATAGTCAGGGCCTCATGCCCTCGGGCAGCAGCGCCCACAGCCGCAGCGGCTGCTTCGTGCGGCCGGCCTGCAGCGCGGCGTCGTCACCCCAGCCCCAGAACAGGTCCGCCCGCACGGCGCCCTGGATGGCGCCGCCGGTGTCCTGCGCCATCACGAGGCGGCGCATGGGCGTGCTGGACAGCGGCTCGGTGCTGTCCAGCCACAGCGGCGTGCCCAGACCGATGAAGGCCTTGTCGACGGCGACCGAGCGGCCCGGCGTCAGCGGCACGCCCTGGGCGCCGCGCGGGCCCTGGGCCGCGTCGGCCAGCGCCTCCTCGCGGAAGTAGACGACGCGCGGGTTCACGGCCAGCGCGTCGCGCACCTTGGCCGGGTTGCTGCGGGCCCAGTCGCTCAGCCCCTTCCAGCTCGCATCGCGCACCTCGCCGCGCGCCAGCAGCGCCTTGGCGATGGACTCGAACGGCTGGTCGTTGTGCCCCGCAAACGCGACGCGGCTGATGCGCTCGGCGCCGCCGGCGTCGCGCGTGACGAGGCGGCCCGAGCCCTGGATCTGCAGCTGCAGCAGCGCGAACGGATCGTCCAGCCAGGCCAGCGCCAGCGCGGCGAAGCGCGGGTGGGCGTCGATGTCGCGGCGCGGCAGGCGGCGCAGCGCGGGGTCGGCCGGCAGCGCGTGCAGCGGCCACTGGAACGCGCCCTGGCGCGTGCGGCTGGCGGCCAGCTGCGGCTCGAAGTAGCCGGTCAGCAGGCCGGTGTCGCCGCCCTCGCCTGCCAGCCGCCACGGGCGCAGGTGCTTCATCAGCAGCAGCGTCGCCTCGAAGCCGTCGGCGGGCGACTGCAGCGCGGCGCGGGCGCAGAACTCGGCCCAGCCCGGCGCCGGGCGCTGGCAGCCGGCCAGCAGCGCGGGCCAGGCGGCGGGCAGGTCATCGCTGCCCCAGCCGGGCAGCTCCTGCCAGTCGGCAGCCACCCAGCGCGCGGCCGACGGAGCGGCCGGCACCGCCGCCGGCGGGCCCGGCCGCGGCGCGACCGGTGCGGGCGGCTGCGTGGAGCAGGCAGCCAGGCTTCCTAGAATCGCCGCCAGCCCACCACGCGCCCACCACGCCATGCTGCTCCTCGCCCTCGAAGCCCTCGGCGCGCTGCTGATCTTTGTCTTCATCATCTGGTGGACCATGTTCGCCGGCCGCAACAAGGGCGAGCGTCGCGACGACCACTGACCGCGGGCCGAGCGCCGGGCCGCTCCCAAGCCGGCCCGCTCAGGCGATGTGCTTGCGGCTCGAAGCCGCAAGCATCGCCGCCCCCCCGGGGGGCCGGCCAAGGTACTCCTTGGACGGGGGGCCTCACTTCGGAGGGATCAGGAAGCTGAGAGGCTCGCTGCGCAGCCGCTGCCGGATGGCGGCGTAGACGCGCCTGCGGTCAGCCAGCCGCACGCCGCGCGAGCGCAGCGCCACCTTGAACGCACACAGGAAGCTGACGCCGACGTTGAGCAGGCCAATGCCGGCGATGCACAGCACGCAGGACCAGAACGCCCAGGTCTGCATGACTCCCACGCCCAGGGCGCCCACCGCGGCGGCCAGCTGGCCGGTGGACAGCGTCACGTGCCGCACCTCGATGCCCAGCCCGACGAAGCCCAGCAGCGCCGGCACCAGCCCCAGCATCAGGCCCAGGCTGGTATTGGCCGCCAGGCCCGAGATGTTGGCCCGCCACCAGCGCGACCAGCGCTGCGCGCGCGTGGCCCCCAGCAGCGTGACGAGGCGCGGGTTCCACGCGATGGCGCTGTCCAGCCGGTGGAAGACGAACCAGTTCTCCACCCAGCCGGCGATGAGGCTGGACGCGAACAGCAGCGTGCCCGTGAACGCGGCGAACAGCAGCGACGGGCCGCCCAGGCTAAGCGAGTGCAGCACGTAGTGCGCATCGCGCTCGCCCACCAGCGGCGCGCCGAACGCCAGCCAGCACAGCCCCTGCACGGCCAGCACCACCGGCGCGGCCAGCGCGAGGTTGCCGACGATGCCGGCGACCTGGGAACGCGTCAGGTGCGTGACCTCGTCGACGAAGCCCTGCAGGCCGTCGTCACGGTCCACGCCCTGCAGCTTGTGGGCCAGCGCCGGCGCCGTCATGGCGGGCTGCTTGGTGGCCACGGTCCAGTGCAGCAGGTGGATGACGACGAAGCTGAGCGCGTAGTTCACGCCGGCCCAGAAGCCGCCCCAGAAGGCGGTGAACCCCAGCATCGCGATGATGAACTTGAGGAAGGTGGTGCCGGCGATGATGGCGCCGCCGCCGGCCGCACGGGCCAGCATGTCGCGGTACTCGGCGCGGTTGCGGGTGATGTAGTGCTCGCCCGTCTCGGCGCTGCGCTCGGCCACCTTGCGGGCCAGCAGCGAGTAGTGGCGCGCGAACAGCGTGCGCAGGCTGCGCCGCTCGTGCACGACCCGCACCAGGCCCGCCACCAGCCGCAGCAGCTCGCGCTGCGGTTGCGCGGACAGCAGGCAGGCCAGCAGCGCCTCGATGCGGTCCAGCCGCGCAGTCAGCTGCTCCACCGAGAACATCAGGTCCACCGACACGCCGTGCGCCTCCAGGTGCTCGGGCACCGTCAGCGCGGCGCTGCGGCAGCGGTCCAGCAGCACGCGCAGCAGTTGCAGCGCCGGCGCGAGCGCGGCAGTGTCGTGCGGCGCCAGCGCGCGCTCCACCGCCTCCCAGGCGGCGGGCAGCTGGTGGAAGGGCTTGTCCTGCAGCAGCTGCGTGTCCATGCGCACGCGCAGCGGCCCGGCCAGGCCCGCGGCATGCACGCTGCTGACCAGCACCGTGACGGCGGCCTGCATCTCCACGCGCCAGCCCTCGTCGGGCGCCGCGGCGAACAGCAGGCTCAGCCGGGCCAGCAACTCGTCGTCGATGGCGGCGATCCAGTCCTCGTCGCGCTCGTCGCCGAACAGCAGCTCGAACAGCTCGGCCAGGTCGCGCGTGTCGGTGGTGGCGGGCAGCAGCCGGCGGCGCAGCCGGCCCAGGAACTCGTGCCACAGCGCCATGCGTGGCGCGAAGCCCACCTCGGCGAACAGGCTGACGGCGTCCACGTCGTTCCAGACGCCGGCGATGACGGCGGCGAACTTGTGCGCATGCTCGGGGTGGCGCTCCAGCACGTTGAGCAGGTGCTTGAGCCGCACGATGGGCAGCGGCGTGCCGGGCGCCATCGCGTCGCGCGGCGCGTGGCGCAGCCACTCCAGCAGCCGCACCAGCCACAGGTTGCGCTCGGCGAGCTGCGCCTGCGGGTCGGCGGCGTTCAGCAGGGCGGTGAGGTCCCAGCTCAATGCAGGCTCGCCGAATCCGCCAGCAGGAATTCGGCCACGTCGGCGTGGAAGATCTCGCAGCCCTCGGTCACGCACAGGAAGCGCCCGTGCATGCTGCCCTGCGGCGTGGAGATCTGCGCCCAGGAGCTGTACTGGAAGCTCTGGCCCGGCGCCAGCACCGGCTGGTGGCCCACGACGGCCAGGCCGTCGACGACCTGCACCTGCCCGCGGGCGTCGGTGATCTCCCAGTGCCGGCCGATCAGCTGGGCCAGCACGTCGCCGGTGTTCTCGATGGTGACGGTGTAGCTGTAGGCGTACAGGCCCTGCTCGAGGTGGGTCTGCTCGGGCAGCGCGTGCACGGCGACGCTGCAACTGAATCGGGGGTTGGCCATCGGGTGATTGTGCCGGCCGGGCGCTATGCTCAGCCCATGTCGATCAGGATGCGTGATCCTAAGTGCTCCACCGGCTCTGGCTGCTGATCGCGCTGCTGGGCCCGTGTGCCCACGCGCAGGAGCTGACGTTGCGCACGGCCCAGCAGAGTGGGTCGATGGTGAAGTACGACCCCGACAACAAGCTGCGGCCGGGGCTGTGCCTGGAGATCCTGCGCGCCGTGGAGCGCGTCGACCCGGGCCTGCACTTCACGGGGCTGGAGCAGCACGTGCCGCTCAAGCGTGTGGAACGGCTGCTGGCGGAGAGTCTCGTCGACGCCTTCTTCTGCCTGCTCAAGTCGCCCGAGCGCGAGCGGCAGTGGCATTACGCCCCGGTGCCGCTGTACACCATCCGCCACGTCGTCGTGCAGCGCGCCGACGATGCGCGCCAGATCGACACGCTGGAGCAGCTGGCCCAGGCCAGCCACCGCAAGCGCGTGCTGGTCATGCGCGGCACGGCCATCGCACGCCACCTCGTGAACGCCAGCGTGGCCATCGCCGAGGTGGCGTCGGAGCGCGAGGCGCTGCAGATGCTGAAGATGGGCCGGGCCGACATCATCTACGGGCAAGACATCAACCTGCAGCGCCACATCGCCGAGACGCGGCTGGGCGAGCAGCTCAAGCTGGGCCGCACGGTGTTCCAGGAAGAGCCGCAGTTCCTGGCGCTGCGCCCCGACCTGCCGGCCGCGCACGAGGAACGGCTGACGCAGGCGCTGCGCAAGCTGGAACGAGACGGCGTGCTGCGGCAGCTGACCGAAAAATACCGATGAGCCCCAAACCCCTGTACCTGCCGCCCGACGGCCGGCCGCGCTGCGCCTGGTGCGCGGCCGCGCCCGGCGACGCCGCCTATCTGCGCTATCACGACGACGAGTGGGGCCGCCCGGTGGCGGACGACTTCCGGCTGTTCGAGAAGCTGTGCCTGGAAGGCTTCCAGAGCGGCCTGTCGTGGCGGACCATCCTGAACAAGCGCGAGGCCTTCCGCGCGGCGTTCGCTGGCTTCGACTTCCACGCGGTGGCGAAGTTCGGCGAGGCGGACGTGCAACGCCTGCTGGCCGACGCCGGCATCGTGCGCCACCGCGGCAAGATCGAGGCGGCCATCCACAACGCCGGGCGCTGCGTGGAGCTGGTGTCAGCGGAAGGCTCGCTGGCCGCCTACCTGTGGCGCTTCGAGCCGCCGCAGAACTCGGTGGCGCACAACCTGGCGACGTCGGCGCCGTCCGAAGCGCTGTCGAAAGACTTGAAGAAACGCGGCTGGAAGTTCGTCGGCCCGACGACCATGCATGCGCTGATGCAGGCCATGGGCCTCATCAACGACCACCAGCCCGGCTGTCATCACTGGGCCGAGGCGCAAGCGGCGCGCGAGGCCTTCATCCGGCCGCGTTGACTTCGGGCCGAGCGCCGGGCCGCTCCCAAGCCGGCCCGTCGGGGGGCCGGCCAGCCGCGCCCGCGTTCAGCGAGGCGCGGCTGGCCGAGGGGCCTCACTTCGGCAGCACCACCGAATCAATGACGTGGATGACGCCGTTGTCCGCGGCGATGTCGGTGGCCGTGACCTTGGCGTTGTCCACCGTCACGCCGCCCATGGTGCCGATGGTCAGCTCGCTGCCCTGCACCGTCTTGACCTTGCCAGCCTTGACGTCCTTGGCCATGACCTTGCCCGGCACGACGTGGTAGGTCAGCACCGCGGTGAGCTTGGCCTTGTCCTTCAGCAGCGCGTCCAGATCGGCCTTGGGAATCTTGGCGAAGGCGGCGTCGGTGGGCGCGAACACCGTGAACGGGCCGGGGCCCTTCAAGGTATCGACCAGGCCGGCCGCCTGCAGGGCGGTGGCCAGCGTCTTGAAGTTGCCGGCGGCAACGGCGGTGTCGACGATGTCCTTGGCCTGGGCGGCCGCCGACAGCAGGGACAGGGCACAGATGGCGAGATAGCGCTTCATCGAAAACTCCTAGGAAATGCCGGGGGGCGGGGAGGAACAGGCCCGGAACGGGCCGGGATGGAAACACTCAGGGGCGCGGCAGGATCACCGTGTCGATCACATGGATGACGCCGTTGCGGGCCAGCACGTCGGTGGCGGTGATGGCCGCCTTGCGGGCGCGCTGGTCGGTGATGGCCAGGCTGGCGTCCACCGTGAAGGTCTGGCCCTGCGCGGTCGTGATCGCGCTGCCCACCGGCACGTCGGCCTTCAGCACGCGGGCCGGCAGCACGTGGTAGGTCAGCACCTGGGTCAGCAGCGCCTTGTCGGCCAGCAGCTGGGCCTTGGTGACGCCCAGCTCGGTCAGCAGCTTGGCGAAGGCGGCATTGGTGGGCGCGAACACGGTGAACGGGCCGGTGCCGTTGAGCGTGTCCACCAGGCCAGCGGCGACGACGGCTTCCACCAGGATGCTGAAGTCCGGCGTGGCCTGCGCGGTGGCGACGATGGTCTTGTCGGCCGGCAGCAGCACGCGGTCGACGACATGGATGACACCGTTGCGCGTCTGCAGGTCCGTCGCGGTGATGCGGGCGGTGCGGTTGCGGCCGTCGGTGATGACGAGGTCGCTGCCGCGCGAGTCCACCTTGAAGATGCCGCCTGCCAGCGGCGTGATGGCCTTGCCCAGTGGCACGCCGGCCTTGAGCACCTGGCTGGACAGCACGTGGTACTGCAGCACCTGCGTCAGCAGCGCCTTGTCGGCCAGCAGCTGGGCCTTGGTGACGCCCAGCTCGGTCAGCAGCGCGGCGAAGGCGTCGTTGGTGGGCGCGAACACCGTGAACGGGCCGGGGCCGGACAGCGTGTCCGCCAGGCCTGCCGCCTGCACCGCCTCCACCAGCGTGCTGAAGCGGGCGTCGGCCTGGGCCGTCTCGACGATGTTGGGCTCGGGGTCACCCCCTCCGCAGGCGGTCAGGCCGCTGAACATCAGCGCCAGGCCGAGACGCTTCAACCAGTTCGTTCCGAGCATGGAGATCTCCTTGAGACTTGTTGGGATGAGCGGGGCCACGACGCCCCACGCGAGGCGCCGCAACAACCAGGGATGGAAAGGGCTCAGAGTCCGGAGGGACGCCTTGGACGGCAAGCGCGCGAGTGACAGGACGACATGGCTGCACCATTCAAGACTGAGTGGTTCAGAATGTGAACTATTCAGTTCTCCATGTCAACACAGCAGTCCAATTTTGGAATTGAAAGTTTTGTAAGCGACTGGAAAGTTCATCCGGGAACCGCCCCGACTAGAATCGCCGGCATGGCCAGACCCAGCTTCAAGGAACAAGTGCTCCAGGCCCGTGAGGAGGCCATCGTCGCGTCGGTGAACCGGCTGCTGGCCGAGAAGGGTTTCGACGCGATGACGGTGGACGAGGTCGTCGCCGACGTGGGCATCGGCAAGGCCAGCCTCTACAAGCACTTCACGTCCAAGGAAGAGCTGGCCGCCGCCGCCATGGTGCGCGTGCTGGACCGGGCGCTGGACGAGGTGGCCCGGCTGCGCAGCATGGACCTGGACGCCGTGGGCCGGCTGAAGGCGCTGGCGCGCTGGGCCTACGAGCAGCAGATTGCCGGCCAGATGCCGGCCCTGCCCTCGCAGAGTTCGTCGCTGCGCGGCGCGCTGATGGGCGACAAGGGCTACATGGACCGGCTGATGCAGCTGTCCGACGAGCTGGGCGGCTGGATCACCGAGGCCCAGGCCGCCGGCAAGCTGGACACCACCGTGCCACCCGAGCTGGTGCTGTATCAGCTGTACGCCCGTGCCTGTGACCCCGTGCTGGGCGCGCTGCGGGCGAGCGGCGCCCACAGCGACGAGCAGGTGGTCACCTGGCTGGTGGAGCACTGCTTCCGCGGCCTCGGCGCTTAGGGCCTGTTAACCCTACGGGAGTAGGCCGCGAAGGCCCGCCGCCACAGGCCAATCAAGGCGCAACGCGCAGCCCGCATTGATATGCGGGCCAGCGGTGCAACGCGGAGTGGCCTGTGGCGGCGGGCCTTCCCTTCGGGTTGTGGTCAGAAAGCCCGCGCACGGCGTTGCAAATCCTCGCCGGGTATCGAACCCGGCTGCGGTTTGCGCCTTGTTCACGGGCTTTCTGACCACAACGCGGCCTGCTTCCGTAGGGTTAACAGGCCCTAACAGCAGCGGCAAGGCCCCCGCACGGCGCCTCCCTAGAATGGCGGCCATGCCTGCTGCACGCTCCCATCTGATCGCCCCCAGCCTGTTGTCCGCCGACTTTGCCCGCCTGGGCGACGAGGTGAAGGCCGTGCTGGCCGCCGGCGCCGACTGGATCCACTTCGACGTGATGGACAACCATTACGTGCCCAACCTGACCTTCGGGCCCATGATCTGCGAGGCGCTGCGCAAGCACGCGGTCAAGCCCGACGGCACGCCGGCCGTGCTGGACGTGCACCTGATGGTGCAGCCCGTCGACAGCCTGGCCCAGGCCTTCTGCCGCGCCGGTGCCGACGTGGTGACCTTCCACCCCGACGCCAGCACGCACGTGGACCGCACGCTGCAGCTCATCCGCGGCGAGGGCAAGCAGGCCGGCCTGGTCTTCAACCCCGCCACGCCACTGGACGTGCTGGAGTGGGTCATCGACAAGGTGGACGTCATCATGCTGATGAGCGTGAACCCGGGCTTCGGCGGCCAGAGCTTCATCCCGTCGTCGCTGGCCAAGCTGCGGCGCGTGCGCGAGATCATCGACGCCAGCGGCCGAGACATCCGGCTGGAGATCGACGGCGGCGTGAAGGTGGACAACATCCGCGAGATCGCCGACGCGGGCGCCGACACCTTCGTCGCCGGCTCGGCCATCTTCGGCAAGCCCGACTACAAGGCCGTCATCGACGCGATGCGCCAACAGCTCGCAGCACCGTGAGCCCCTCGTCCAAGGCGCACCTTGGCCGATCCCCCGAGGGGATGGCGATGCTTGCCGGCTCGACCGGCAAGCACATCGCCAGAACGGGCCGGCTTGGGAGCGGCCCGGCGCTCGTCCCGCACAACTGAATCATGCCTATGGCCGCCGTCCTGCTCGTCTGCACCGCCAACATCTGCCGCTCGCCGATGGCCGAGGCCATCTTCAAGGCGAAGCTGGGCGACGTGTTCAAGACCATCGAGTCGGCCGGCGTGCACGCCGACCCGCGCGGCGGCCCGGTGGATGCGCGTGCCGCGGCGGCGCTGGCGCGGCACAACTACAGCCTGGCGCGCAAGTGGCGCTCGCGCCGCGCGGAGCCGGAGGACCTGGGCCGCTACGACCTCGTGCTGGCCATGGAGGCCGAGCACGTCGAGGCACTGCGCAAGAAGGCCGCGCCGGAACTGCAGTCCCGCATCCTGCTGCTGACCGACTTCCTGCCCGACATGGCCGGTCAGGACATCCCCGACCCCTACTTCGGCCCCGTCGCCGGCTTCGACGCCGTCATCGCCATGATCGAACGCGCAGCCCAGCGGCTGCTCGCGGAGAGCCGCGAGGGGCGGCTCAAGCTGGGCTGATCTTCAGACCTTGCTGGTGGCCTCGGCCACCTCGCGCATGTCCGGCCCCGTGCCGCTGAACCGGTCCAGTGCCAGGTAGATGACCGGCGTGATGTAGAGCGTCACCGCCTGCGACAGGATCAGCCCACCCACCACGGCCAGGCCCAGCGGCTGGCGCAGCTCGGCGCCAGCGCCCAGGCCCAGCGCGATGGGCAGCGCGCCCATCAGCGCGGCCAGTGTCGTCATCATGATGGGCCGGAAGCGCAGGATGCAGGCCTGGCGGATGGCCACCGCCGGCGCCAGGCCCTGGCTGCGCTGCACGTCCAGCGCGAAGTCGATCATCATGATCGCGTTCTTCTTGACGATGCCGATCAGCATGACGATGCCGATGGTGGCGATGATCGTCAGCTCCATGCCGAACAGCTGCAGCGTGATGAGCGCCCCCACCGCCGCGGACGGCAGGCCGGCCAGGATGGTCAGCGGGTGGATGTAGCTCTCATAGAGCACGCCCAGCAGCACGTAGATGACGGCCACGGCCAGGCCGATCAGCAGCAGCTGACCGCTCTGTGAGTCCTGGAACACCGCCGCGTCGCCGCCATAGCTCGTGATGATGCTGGGCGGCAGCTTGATCTCCTGCGTGAAGGCGCTGATCTGCTTGGTCGCATCGCCCAGCGGCACGTTGGGTGCGAGGTTGAAGCTGATCGTGACGGCCTGCAGCTGGCCCTGGTGGTTGACGGCCGTGGGGCCCAGCGTGCGCTGCACGGTGGCGAAGGCCGTCAGCGGCACCTGGGCATTGTTGTTGCCGCGCAGGTAGATCTTGTCGAACGCGGTCTCGCTGCTGCGGTCGTCGTCGCCCGCCTCCATGATGACCTGATAGGTATTGCTCTCGGCGTAGATGCTGGACACCTGGCGCTCGCCGAACGCACCGTACAGCGCGTTGCGCAGCTCGCCCATGTCCACGCCCAGCAGCGAGGCGCGCTCGCGGTCGATGACGAGGCTGGCCTGCAGGCCGCGCATCTGCGAGTCGCTGGTGATGTCGCGGAAGCGCTCATCGGTGCGCAGCTTGTCCTGCAGCTTGGTCGCCCAGGTGTTGAGCTCGCCGGCCGAGACGGACTGCAGCGTGTACTGGTAGCGGCTCTTGCTCTGGCGGCCGCCGAGCTGCAGGTTCTGCACCGGGCTCAGGTAGACCTGGATGCCGGGCACTGCGCGCAGTTTCTTGCGCAGGCCTTCGACCACCTCCTTCATCGCCTGGCGCTCGCCGCGCGGCTTCAGGTTGATGAACATGCGGCCGGTGTTGGTGCCCCCGCCGCCACCGCCGCCGCCCACCGCGGAGCTCAGCGCGGCGACGTTGGGGTCGTTGCGGACGATCTCCGCGACCCGGTCCTGCAGCAGCGTCATGGCGGCGAAGGAGGTGTCGTCGGGCGCTTCGGTGCTGGCCCGCAGCTGCCCGATGTCCTCCTCGGGGAAGAAGCCCTTGGGGATGGTCGCGTAGAACCAGCCGGTGGCCGCAAAGCTCAGCAGCGCCACGCCCAGCACCCAGTTGCGATGGCGCAGCGCCAGGTCCAGCGTGCGGGTGTAGGCGTCCAGCGTCCACGTGAAGCCACGCTCGAAGAGGCGGCCCATGGGCCCGTCCTCATGGTGCTCGTCGGCCTTCAGCAGGCGGCTGCACAGCATGGGCACCAGCGTCAGCGACACGACGGCCGACACCAGGATGGCCAGGCCGACGACGACCGCGAACTCGTGGAACAGCAGCCCGATGACGCCCGGCATGAAGAAGATCGGGATCAGCACCGCCACCAGCGACACCGAGATCGACAGGATGGTGAACGCCATCTCGCGCGCGCCGCGCACGGCGGCGTCGAAGGGCTTCATGCCGTCCTCGACGTGACGGACGATGTTCTCCAGCATGACGATGGCGTCGTCCACCACCAGGCCCACGGCCAGCGTGATGCCTAGCAGCGAGATGTTGTCCAGCGAGTAGCCGAGCGCGAACAGGAGGGTGAGCGCGCCGATCAGCGAGATCGGCAGCGAGGCCGTCGGGATCAGCGTGGCTACCGCGCGGCGCAGGAAGATGAAGATGACGAGCACCACCAGGCCCACCGTCAGCGCCAGCGTCACGTAGACGTCGTGCAGCGATTCGCGGATGGACACCGAGCGGTCGTTCAGCGTGCTCATCTGCACCGAGGCCGGCATCTGCGCGGCGTAGCGCGGCAGCAGCGCCTTGACCTTGTCGACCACCTGCACGGTGTTGGCGTCGGGCTGGCGCTGGATGGCCAGCGTGATGGAGCGCTCGCCCTGGTAGGTGGCGTAGGTCTTGCTGGTCTCGACGCTGTCCTGCACCTCGGCCACGTCGCGCAGCATCACCGGCGCGCCGTTGCGCGAGGCGACGACGACGCGACCGAACTCGGCGGCGTTCTTCAGCTGCTTGTTGGCCTGGATGGTCAGCGTCTGGCGCGAGCCGTCCAGCACGCCCACCGGCGTGTTGGCGTTGGCGGCGCGCACGGCGGTCTGCAACTCGTCCAGCGTGATGTTGCGCTGGTTCAGCAGCTCGGTGCGCACCTTGATGCGCACCGCATACCGCTTCTGGCCGTAGATGGACACCTGGGCCACGCCGTCGATGGTCGACAGGCCCGGCGACAGCAGGTTCTCGGCGTAGTCGTTCAGCTCCGTCAGGTCCATGGACGGCGACGTCAGCGCCACCATCAGCACCGGCGCATCGGCCGGGTTGACCTTGCGGTAGTTGGGTGGCGACGTCATCTCCGTCGGCAGCGCGCGCAAGCTGCGGAACAGCGCCGCCTGCACGTCCACGGCGGCCGCGTCGATGTTGCGCGACGGATCGAACTCCAGCGTCAGCGACGTGTTGCCCAGCGTGTTCGTCGACGAGATCGTCTGCAGGCCGGGGATGGTGGAGAACTGCTTCTCCAGCGGCAGCGCGACGGACGAGGCCATCGTCTCGGGCGACGCGCCCGGCAGCGACGCGCCGACGTTGATGATGGGCGTGTTGTACGACGGCAGCGCGGCGACCGGGATCTTGCTCCACGCGGCCAGGCCGGCGATGACCAGCGACAGGTTCAGCAGCACGGTCATGACCGGCCGCCGGATGAACGCTTCGGTGATTCTCATAGCCCCTCGCTCGATGAGTACATCGATCGATCCCCCGAGGGGATAACGGCCCGGCTTGGGGCGGCCCTACGCTCGGTCCGCCTCATTTGCTGGCGCCCGAAGCCGGCTTGGCGGCTGCCGCCGCCGGCGCCTGGATGCGCAGCGGCGTGCCCGGCCGCAGGTTCTGCTTGCCGTCCAGCACGACCTGCGCCGTCGCGTCCAGCCCGTCGACGACGACCTGCTCGCCCATCGCCTGGCGCAGCTGCACCGGTACCAGCTTGGCCGTGTTGCCCGGCCCCACGACGTACACCGAACGGTCGTTGCCGCGCATGATGATGGCGGCCTGCGGCACGACGGTGGCGCCCTTCAGCGTGCGCAGCGTGACGCGCACGCGCTGGTACTGGCCCGGCCACAGCGCCTGGGTCTTGTTGTCGAACTCGGCCTTGACCTTGATGGTGCCGGTCGTCGTGTCGACGAGGTTGTCCACCGCCGTCACGCGGCCCTTGATGGCGGCGGCACCCTTGGGCGCACCCGGTGGCGGCGGCGCCTCCACGTCCAGCTCGCCGGCACGCGTGGCGGCCAGCAGCGACGCCAGCTGCGTCTCGGGCACCGTGAAGGTGATGGCGATGGGGTCCAGCTGCGCGATGTTGACGAGCGCCGCCGCCGTCGCGTTGGCCTGCACCAGGCTGCCGGGGTAGACGCTGACGATGCCGGCACGGCCGCTGATGGGCGCGCGCAGCTCGTTGTAGCCGGCCGTCACCTGCGCGGCCTGCACGGCGGCCTCGTCGCTGCGCACCAGCGCCTGGCCGGCGTCGAAGTTGGCCTGCGCGGTGTCGACGGCGCTGGGCGCGATGAAGTTCTGCGCACGCAGCTCCCTGGCGCGGTTGAGCTGGCGCTCCAGGTCGCTGAGGCTGGCGCGGTCACGCGCAAGCTGGGCGCGGGCCTTCTCCAGCGCGGCGCGGTCGGCGCGGTCGTCGAAGCGGAACAGCAACTGGCCCTTCGTGACCGTCTGCCCGTCCTTTACCAGCACCTGCGCGACGGTGGACGTCGTCTGCGCGCGCAGGTCCACGCTCTGCAGCGCGGTGACGGTGCCGCTGGCCTCCACGGTGATGGGCACGTCGGCCTGCCTGACCTGCACCACCGTGACGTTCTGCGGCGGCGGCGCGCTGGCCGCACCGGCCGGGGCAGGCGCGCCGGACGCGGGCGCGCCGGCAACGTCATCCTTGCGCCCGCAGCCGGCCAGAAGCGCCAGCACGAGGCCGCAGAGGATCAAGGGAGGGGTCGCGCGCATGCAAGCCTGCCGAAAGGTAAAGGGGATTGACTGTAATGACAGCCAAGCCTACCGGCCCAGTTTTGCTCGCTGATTGCTGGCCGGTAGCGGCTTGCGCGTTTTTCGTGCCCGGTTATGCAGCCAGCGCGCGCGCCAGCCGCGCGCCGACGGCGGCGTTGTGCTTCACCAGCGCGATGTTGGTGGCCAGGCTGCGGCCGCCCGTCAGCGCCTTGATGCGCGCCAGCAGGAAGGGCGTGATGGCCTTGCCCTGGATGCCCTGCTGCGCCGCCTCGGCCAGCGCCTGGGTCGTGATGGCGTCGATCTCCTCGCGCGGCATGGCCTGCGCGGCCGGCACCGGGTTGCTCAACACGACGCCGCCCGACAGCCCCAGCGCCCACTTGGCGCGGATGAAGCGCGCCTGGCTCTGGGCGTCGTCCATGCGGAAGTCGGCCTTCAGGCCGCTGTCGGGCGTGAAGAACGCGGCGAAGTTGTCCTGCCCCACCGACAGCACCGGCACGCCATGCGTCTCCAGGTACTCCAGCGTCAGGCCCAGGTCGAGAATGGACTTGGCACCGGCGCAGACGACCGCCACCGGCGTGCGCGCCAGCTCCTGCAGGTCGGCCGAGATGTCGAAGCTCTCGTGCCCGCCGCGATGCACGCCGCCGATGCCGCCGGTCACGAACACCTCGATGCCGGCCAGGTGTGCGCAGATCATCGTGGCGGCCACCGTCGTCGCGCCCAGCCGGCCGGTAGCAATGGCGAACGGCAGGTCGCGGCGGCTGAGCTTCATCGCGTCGGGCGCCTGGGCGAGCTGCGTCAGCTCGTCGTCCGTCAGGCCGATGCGGATGCGCCCGCCGATGACGGCGATGGTGGCCGGCACGGCGCCCTCGGCGCGGATGACGTCCTCCACCTCGCGGGCCGTGTCCAGGTTCTGCGGCCAGGGCATGCCGTGGGCAATGATGGTGGATTCGAGCGCCACGACGGCGCGGCCCTCGGCACGGGCGGCGGCCACTTCGGGCGAGAGCTGGATCAGGTCGTTCATCGTTCTTCCAGGAAATGGGGGGTCAGCTCGGGGTGCACGCTGTCCTCGGTGCGCAGCGTCAGCGCGGCCAGGTCCAGGCCCAGGCGGGCGGCGGCGTCGAAGTCGTTCGGGTCGCGCAGCAGCCCGGCGCAGACGCCGGCCGACAGCGCATCGCCCGCGCCGGTCACGTCGACGACGCGCACCTGCGGTGCGGCCCAGTGGCGCGGCTCGCAGCCGGGCTGGCTCAGCAGCAGGCCGTCACCGCCGTGCGACACCAGCACGCAGCCCACGCCACGCGCATGCAGCCGCGCCAGCGCCGCGGCGGGCTCGTCGGCCACGGTGGACAGCTCGCCGGCGTTCAGGATCAGCAGGTGCAGGCCGTGCAGGTCGTCGGGCAGGCGCTCCATCTTGGCTTCCGACACGGCCACGCCCACCAGCGGGATGCCGCTGGCGCGCGCCTCGGCCAGCAGCAGCGGCCAGGCATCGGTGGGCAGGTTGCCGTCGGCCACCACCAGCGCAGCGCCAGCGCGCACATCCCGGCTGGCCGCCAGCGCCCAGGGGTTCAGGCGCTCCACCAGCGGCATCGCCGCCAGGCCCAGGTGCAGCTCGCCATCGGGCGCCAGCACGGCCGTGTAGCTGTCGCTGACCTGCCGGCGCAGCTTCAGCACGGCGTCGGTGTTGATACCCACACGCGCGGCCTGCTCCATCAGCATGCGGCCGCCGGCGTCGTCGCCCACGGCCGCGATCAGCGCGACAGGCAGGCCCAGCCGCGCCAGGTTCTCGGCGACGTTGCGCACGACGCCGCCCGGCGTCTCGTGCGCCTCGCAGGGGTTGGACGATCCGCCCAGGGCCTGCGCGAGCAGGCGCAGCTTGCGGTCGATGTTGAGGCCGCCGATGCAGACGATGGGGGCGGCGGAGGAATTCATCGCGTGATTCTAGGAAGCCAGGCCGCGACGGCCTCCGCGAGCGCCTGCACGACCTGCGCGTCGTTGCGGCCGCTGCGCGCACGCACATGGAAGGCGTGGTCGGCGTCGTCCTCGACATGCAGCGTGGCGATGTCGCCCAGTTCATCGACAACGCCGCGCAGCAGCGCCAGCTCGGCCAGCTCGTCGCGCGTGCCCTGCAGGAACAGCATCGGTACGCGCACGCCGGCAAGATGGGTCGCCCGCTCCAGGCCCGGCTTGCCCGCCGGGTGCAGCGGGAAGCCGACGAACACGAGGCCGCGCACGCCCGGCATGGCCTCGGCCGCCTGGGCCTGCGACGTCATGCGCCCGCCGAAGGACTTGCCGCCAGCCAGCAACGGCACGCCGGGCAGGCGCTCGTGCGCGGACGCCACCGCGGCGCGCACGGCGGCATGGGCCACGGCCGGCGAGTCGGGCCGCTTCGAGCCGCGCTCCATGAACGGGAACTGGTAGCGCAGCGTCGCGATGGACTGCTCGAACAAGGCCTGCGACAGGGCCGCCATGAAAGGGTGCTGCATGCCGGCACCCGCGCCATGGGCGAACACGTAGGCGGCGCGCGGCCGGGACGGCTGCAGCCACAGCGCGGACACGGTGATCGCGTCATCGACGGTCAGCATGAGATTCATGCCGCCAGCTTAGGGCCTGTCAACACTACGGGAGCATGCCGCGTTGTGGCCAGCAAGCCCGCGAGCAAGGCGCAAACCGGAGCCGGGCTTAATACCCGGCGAGGATTTGCAACGCTGCGCGCGGGCTTGCTGGCCACAACCCGAAGGGAAGGCCCGCCGCCAGGGGCCACTCCGCGTTGCACCGCTTGCCCGCATATCAATGCGGGCGGCGCGCTGCGCCTTGATTGGCCCCTGGCGGCGGGCCTTCGCGGCTTACTCCCGTAGTGTTGACAGGCCCTGGCTGCGCTAGAGTCGGCCTCGGCGCGGCGCCAAGCCGCCCACGTCGCTCGGACGGTTCCGGGCGCTCACGTACACAGCCATGACCTCTTCGTCTTCCGCTTCCGGCGGCAAGCGCCGCTTCGCGCGCATCGACCGCCTCCCGCCCTACGTCTTCAACATCACGGCCGAGCTCAAGCTCGCCGCCCGCCGGCGTGGCGAGGACATCATCGACATGAGCATGGGCAACCCCGACGGGGCCACGCCGCCGCACATCGTCGCCAAGCTCGCCGAGGTCGCGCAGCGGCCCGACACCCACGGCTACTCCGCCAGCAAGGGCATCCCGCGGCTGCGCCGCGCGATATCGCACTGGTACCAGCGCCGCTACGGCGTGGACATCAACCCCGACAGCGAAGCCATCGTCACCATCGGGTCCAAAGAAGGCCTGGCCCACTTGATGCTGGCGACGCTCGACCGCGGCGACACCGTGCTGGTGCCCGACCCCAGCTACCCCATCCACATCTACGGCGCCGTCATCGCCGGTGCCGACATCCGCGCCATCCCGGTCAGCAGCGAGGTGGACTTCTTCGCCGAGCTGGAGAAGACCATCCGCGGCAGCTACCCCAAGCCCAAGATGATGGTGTTCGGCTTCCCGTCCAACCCGACGGCGCAGTGCGTGGAGCTGAGCTTCTTCGAGCGCGTGGTGGCGCTCGCAAAGAAGCACGACATCCTCGTCGTGCACGACCTGGCGTACGCCGACATCGTGTTCGACGGCTTTGTGGCGCCGTCCATCATGCAGGTGCCCGGCGCCAAGGACGTGGCGGTGGAGTTCTTCACGCTCAGCAAGAGCTACAACATGGCCGGCTGGCGGGTGGGCTTCATGGTGGGCAACCCCGACCTCGTCGCCGCGCTCGCCCGCATCAAGAGCTATCACGACTACGGCACGTTCACGCCCCTGCAGGTGGCGGCCATCGCCGCGCTGGAGGGTGACCAGCAGTGCGTGAAAGACATAGCCGCCAGCTACCAGCGCCGCCGCGACGTGCTCTACAAGGGCCTGACCGAGGCCGGCTGGGCGGTGGACTGCCCCAAGGCCAGCATGTACATCTGGGCGCGCATCCCCGAGCCCTACCGCGAGCTGGGCTCGCTGGAGTTCGCGCGCCAGCTGCTGGAGAAGGCCAAGGTCTGCGTGTCGCCCGGCATCGGCTTCGGCGACCACGGCGACGGCCATGTGCGCTTCGCCCTCATCGAGAACGAGTCGCGCATCCGCCAGGCGGTGCGGGGCATCAAGGCCATGTTCAAGGCGGACGGGGTGCTGAAGGCATGACACCGCAAGCCCTCATCCTCGACCTCGACGGCACCCTGGTCGACACCCTGGGCGACTTCGTCGCGGTGCTGGGCCTGACGCTTGCCGACGTGGGCCTGCCTGCGGTGGACCGGGCGTTTGTGGAGCGCACCATCGGCCGCGGTGGCGAGCACCTCGTGCGCCAGACGCTGGCTCACGTGGGTGCCAAGCCGGGGCTGTTCGACCACGCGTGGTCTCTGTACCAGCACCACTACGCCGCCGTGAACGGCGCGCACGCGGCCGTCTATCCCGGCGTCGTCGAAGGGCTGGAGGCGCTGCGCGCGGCCGGCCTGCCGCTGGCCGTGCTGACCAACAAGCCCGCCGCGCCGGCGCGCGAGCTGCTGAAGCACAAAGGCCTGGACGGGTTCTTCAGCCACGTCTTCGGCGGCGACAGTTTCGAGCGCAAGAAGCCCGACCCGCTGCCGCTGCGCAAGACCTGCGAGGCGCTGGGCACGCTGCCGTCAGCGACGTGGATGATCGGCGACTCACGCAACGACGCCGAGGCGGCCCGCGGCGCGGGCTGCCCGGTGGTGCTGGTGACCTATGGCTACAACCACGGCGAGGACATCCGCGCCGTGCCGGCCCTGGCGCACCTGGGCCGGCTGGACGAGCTCCGGCTCAGCGGCGCGACGAGCGCTTGACGCCGAGCAGCGCGTCCTTGAGCGAATCGTCGGCCGGCTTGTCGCCCAGCCAGATGCGCAGCAGGGCCGAGAAGAATTCGGGCTCCTTGATCGGCTCGGGCATCACGCTCTTGCCGTTGAGCAGCAAGGTCGCGCCCACGCCCGGCAGGTAATCAACCGAGAAGCTGTCGCCTGAGTTGAGCTGCTTGCGGCTCGCGAAGACCTCGCTGAGCTTGAGCACGCCGTTGATGCACTTGGCGAACTCCTCGCGCGGCGCATTGGCCTCCATGCCCTTGGTGAACAGCTTGCCGAGCTCGTTGCCGTCGATGTCGCGCAGCATCTGGATGTGGATGCGCTTGGGGCCGGGGGCGCTCAGCACTTCGGGCGTGGTGCTGGCCTTGTGGGTCAGGTACAGCCCCGCGGTGTAGACCTTGACGACGAACTTGTAGCGGATGCCGGCGCCGTTGAGCTGCAGCTTCTGCCCAGCCAGGTCCACCGCCGTCTCGTACTTGACGTTGGCCACCTCGACCGTTTCGCCCCACGCCACTCCCCCACTCAGGCTGCCGGCGGCCAGCAGGGCCGCTACGACGAATGCGCGCATGTCTCGCTCCATTGTTCTGCCGCGATGGCGGCGTCTCCGTGAGCCGAAGTATGGCCCGACAGCGCGAAAGACCCGCTGATACACTGGCCCGACCATGTTCATCACGCGCAAGCACATCACGGGGTCGAGCGACCGGGGAGCCTGGCCCTGGCGTCCCTGGGCCACCGCTGTCTGATGCCGCTTGGCGCGCCCTGACGCGCTCTTCATCGCGTTGCCCGTTCTCCCCCGGGCTGCACGCCAAGCCCTGAAACTGTCTTTTCAAGGTTTGACGTCGTGATCACCGAAATCGAATTCCAGAGCCTGGCCGCCGAGGGCTACAACCGCATTCCGCTCATCAGCGAGGCCTTTGCGGACCTCGAAACCCCGCTGTCCCTCTACCTCAAGCTGTGCTCGGGCGCAGGCCATGCGCGCAACAGCTTCCTGCTGGAGAGCGTCGTCGGCGGCGAGCGCTTCGGGCGCTACTCCTTCATCGGCCTGCCCGCGCGCACGCTGATCCGCGCCACCGGCAACCACTGCGAGGTGCTGACCGACGGCCAGATCGTCGAGACGCACGACGGCAACCCGCTGGACTTCATCGCGGCCTACCAGGACCGCATCAAGCCCAGGATCCCCGCCGGCCTGCCGCGCTTCTGCGGCGGCCTGGCCGGCTACTTCGGCTACGAGGCCGTGCGCGCCATCGAGAAGAAGCTGGACCGCGAACACAAGGGCGAAGGCCTGGGCACGCCGGACATCGTGCTGCTGCTGTCGGAAGAGATCGCCGTCATCGACAACCTGTCGGGCCGGCTCTACCTCATCGTCTGGGCCGACCCGCGCCAGCCCGAGGCCTACTTCCGCGCCAAGAAGCGGCTGTCGGCGCTGCGCGACAAGCTGACCTACTCCGTCAGCGTGCCGCGCGTGCAGCGCAGCGAGTCGCACGCGCCGACGCGCGGCTTCGCCAAGGCCGACTACCTGGCCGCCGTGCAGAAAGCCAAGGACTACATCGCCGCCGGCGACCTGATGCAGGTGCAGGTGGGCCAGCGCATCGCCAAGCCGTACAAGGCCGAACCCATCGCGCTGTACCGCGCGCTGCGGGCGCTGAACCCCAGCCCCTACATGTACTTCTATGACCTGGGCGACTTCCAGATCGTCGGCGCCAGCCCCGAGATCCTGGTGCGCGAGGAGCACGCCAGCGACGGCTCGCGCAAGGTCACGATCAGGCCGCTCGCCGGCACCCGCCCGCGCGGCGCGACACCCGAGCGCGACCTGGAACTCGAAGCCGAACTGCAGGCCGACCCCAAGGAGCGCGCCGAGCACCTGATGCTGATCGACCTGGCGCGCAACGACATCGGCCGCATCGCCCGCACCGGCAGCGTCAAGGTCACGCAGGCCTTCGTCGTCGAGCGCTACTCGCACGTGATGCACATCGTGTCCAACGTCGAAGGCGTGTTGCGCCCCGAGGTGGGCCAGCTGGACGTGCTGAAGGCCACCTTCCCCGCCGGCACACTGACCGGCGCGCCCAAGGTGCGCGCGATGGAGCTGATCGACGAGCTGGAGCCCGTGCAGCGCGGCATCTACGGCGGCGCCTGCGGCTACCTGAGCTTTGCCGGCGACATGGACCTGGCGATCGCGATCCGCACCGGCATCATCAAGAACGGCACGTTGTACGTGCAGGCGGCGGCCGGTGTCGTCGCCGACTCGGTCCCCGAGCTGGAGTGGCAAGAGACGGAAGCCAAAGCCCGCGCCCTGCTGCGCGCCGCCGAACTGGTTGAGGAGGGCTTCTAAATGCTCTTGATGATCGACAACTACGACAGCTTCACGTTCAACATCGTCCAGTACTTCGGTGAACTGGGCGCCGACGTGAAGGTCGTGCGCAACGACGAGATCACCGTCGCCGAGATGGCCGCGCTGAACCCCGACCACATCGTCTTCTCGCCCGGCCCCTGCACGCCGACCGAGGCGGGCGTGTGCGTGGAAGCCATCCAGCATTTCATCGGCAAGAAGCCGCTGCTGGGCGTGTGCCTGGGCCACCAGGCCATGGGCCAGGCGCTGGGCGGCAAGATCATCCGCGCGCAGCGCCAGATGCACGGCAAGGCCAGCACGATCACGACCGACCAGCGCGGCGTCTACACCGGCCTGCCCAAGGACTTCAGCGTCATCCGCTACCACTCCCTCGTCATCGAGGAAGCGACCTGCCCGGCGGTGCTGGAGATCACGTCGCGGAGCGACGATGGCGAGATCATGGGCGTGCGCCACCGCGAGCTGGCCGGCACGGCCACGCCGGTGGAGGGCGTGCAGTTCCACCCCGAGTCCATCCTCAGCGAGCATGGCCACGCGATGCTGCGCAACTTCCTGGAGCTGAAGCCGTGACTGACTACGCCCCGTCTTCTGGCGGTGGCGGAACAGCCACTGTCGACCTGCGCAGCGACACCGTCACCAAGCCGACGGCAGCGATGCGCGAAGCGATCGCCGCCGCGCAGGTCGGCGACGACGTCTTCGGCGACGACCCCACCGTCAATGCGCTGCAGGAGCGCGTCGCCGCGCTGCTGGGCAAGGAAGCCGCCCTCTTCATGGCCAGCGGCACGCAGAGCAACCTCTGCGGCCTGCTGGCCCATTGCGGCCGTGGCGACGAGTACATCGTCGGCCAGCTGGCCCACACCTACCGCTACGAAGGCGGCGGCGCGGCCGTGCTGGGCAGCATCCAGCCGCAGCCGCTCCCCAACCAGCCGGACGGCACGCTGAAGCTGGACGACATCGCCGCGGCCATCAAGCCCGACGACCCGCACTTCGCACGCACGCGGCTGCTGGCGCTGGAGAACACTTGGAGCGGCCACGTGCTGCCGGCCAGCTACGTGGCCGACGCCTGCGAGCTGGCCCATGCGCGCGGGCTGGCGACGCACCTGGACGGCGCGCGGCTGTTCAACGCCGCGGTCGCGTCCGGCCGCACGGTGGCGGAGCTCGCGCGGCACTTCGACTCCGTCTCCATCTGCTTCAGCAAGGGGCTGGGCGCGCCCATCGGCTCCATGCTGGTGGGCTCGCGCGAACTGATCCAGCGTGCCCACCGCGTGCGCAAGATGGTGGGCGGCGGCCTGCGCCAGGTGGGCCTGCTGGCCGCCGCGGCGGACCACGCGCTGACCCACCACGTCGACCGCCTCGCCGACGACCACGCACTGGCCAAGCGGCTGGCACAGGGCCTGGCGGCGCTGCCGGGTGTCACGGTCACGCCACCGCAGACGAATATCGTCTTCGCCCAGGTCAGCGACGGCCGCACGCCGGCGCTGCTGGAGCACCTGAAGTCGCGCGGCGTGCTGGCCACCGGGCTGATCGGCCTGCGCTTCGTGACGCACCTGGACGTCGACACCGCCGGCGTCGACCACGCCATCGCGGCGGCCCGCGAGTTCCTGACGAAGGATTGAGCATGTCGACATCCACGCTGCTGATCTCGCTGTACGAGCAGAAGGCTGCCATCGACCGCGAGTTCCTCACCGCGCTGGCCGAGGCACCCCTGTCCCCCGACAACCGCCACATCGCCATCCGCACGCTGAACCACATCCACACGGTAGACCGCATCTTTGCCGCCCACCTGCGCGGCGAGCCGCACGGCCTGGCGGCCAGCAACACCGAGGCCACACCGACACTCGATGAGCTGCGTGCGTCGGTCGAGCAGGTGGACGGCTGGTACGTCGACTACGTGCGCGGCCTGGCGCCCGAGCGGTTCGAGGAAGTGCTGAGCTTTCGCTTCACCGACGGCGACGCTGGCCGCATGAGCCGGGAGGAAATCCTGGCCCACGTCATCCACCACGGCAGCCACCACCGCGGCAACGTCGGCATGCTGATGAAGCTGGTCGACACACCGCCGCCGCGCGACCTGTTCACGCGTTTTTTGCACCAAACCGAACCCGCGCGCCGGGAGCTTTGACATGCCCATCACCGACAACGAAGCCCTGACCCGCGTCATCGAACACCGGGAGATCTTCCACGACGAGATGCTGACGCTGATGCGCCGCATCATGGCCGGCGAGATGTCGCCCGTCATCGCCGCGGCCCTCATCACCGGCCTGCGCGTGAAGAAGGAAACCATCGGCGAGATCACCGCCGCCGCGCAGGTCATGCGCGAGCTCTCCAACAAGGTGCCACTGGGCCCGCAGCCGCATCTCGTCGACGTCGTCGGCACCGGTGGCGACGGTGCGCACAGCTTCAACATCTCCACCTGCTCGATGTTCGTCGCCGCCGCCGCGGGCGCGCAGGTCGCCAAGCACGGCAACCGCAGCGTCAGCAGCAAGACCGGCAGCGCCGACGTGCTGGAGGCGCTGGGCGCCAACATCCAGCTGACGCCGCGCCAGGTGGCGGCCAGCGTCGCCGAGTGCGACATCGGCTTCATGTTCGCGCCCAACCACCACCCGGCGATGAAGAACATCGCGCCGGTGCGCCGCGAACTGGGCGTGCGCACCATCTTCAACATCCTGGGCCCGCTGACCAACCCGGCCGGCGCGCCCAACATCCTGATGGGCGTGTTCCACCCCGACCTCGTCGGCATCCAGGTGCGCGTGCTGCAGCGCCTGGGCGCGGAACACGCGCTGGTCGTCTACGGCAAGGACGGCATGGACGAGATCTCGCTCGGCGCGACGACGCTGGTGGGCGAGTTGAAGGACGGCGCCGTGCGCGAGTACGAGGTGCACCCCGAGGACTTCGGCTTCCAGATGGCCAGCAACCGCAGCCTGAAGGTGGAAGGCCCCGAGCAGTCGCGCGAGATGCTGCTGGGCGTGCTGGACGGCCAGACCGGCCCGGCACGCGACATCGTGCTGCTGAACGCCGGCGCGACGCTGTACGCGGCCAACGTGGCTTCGACCATCGCCGACGGCATCGCCCGCGCCCGCCAGGCGCTGGACAGCGGCGCGGCGCGCGCCAAGCTGGATGCCTTCGTCAAGGTGACGCAGAACCTGGGGGCGAACTGATGGCGGACATCCTGAAGAAGATCGTCGAGGTCAAGTGGGAGGAGATCGCGGCGGCCAAGGCGAAGCGCTCGCTGGCCTCGCAGCGTGAGGAGGCCGAGGGCCGCAAAGGCGAGCAGCGCGGCTTCGAGCGTGCACTGCGCGCCAAGGTCGCGGCAGGCCGGGCCGGCGTCATCGCCGAGATCAAGAAGGCCAGCCCCAGCAAGGGTGTCATCCGCGCGGACTTCCAGCCCGCGGCCATCGCCGAGAGCTACGCCCGCCACGGCGCGGCCTGCCTGTCCGTGCTGACTGACGAGCGCTTCTTCCAGGGCTCGGTGGCCTATCTGCAGGCCGCGCGCGCCGCCTGCGAGCTGCCCGTCATCCGCAAGGACTTCATCGTCGACGAGTACCAGGTCATGGAAGCCGGCGCGATGGGTGCGGACTGCATCCTGCTCATCGCCGCCTGCCTGGCCGATTCGCAGATGGCCGACCTCGAATCCGCCGCCCATGCCATCGGCCTGGACGTGCTGGTGGAGGTGCACGACGGCGACGAGCTAGACCGCGCGCTGGCGCTCAAGACGCCGCTGCTGGGCATCAACAACCGCAACCTGCGCACCTTCGACGTGACGCTGGACACCACGCTGGGCCTGCTGCCGCGCGTGCCGGCCGATCGGTTGCTGGTGACCGAGAGCGGCATCCTCGGCGCAGCGGACGTGCAGCGCATGCGCGACGCCAACGTGCACGCCTTCCTGGTGGGTGAGGCCTTCATGCGCGCGCCGGACCCGGGTGCAGCGCTGGCGACGCTGTTCGCATGAACTTCCCGCTGACCCTGCCGGACACCGACTGGCGCCCCGTCGTCGACGCCTGGGCCGCCAGCCCCGCCGGCCAGAAGCTGCTGGCCTACCTGGCCGAGCGCCATGCGGCAGGCGCCACCATCTACCCGCCCGAGCCGCTGCGCGCGTTGACGCTGACGCCGCTGTCGCAGACGCGCGTCGTCATCCTCGGCCAGGACCCGTACCACGGCCCCGGCCAGGCCGAGGGGCTGAGCTTCAGCGTGCCCGAGGGCGTGCCCTTCCCGCCCAGCCTGCGCAACATCTTCAAGGAGATCCAGCGCGACCTGGGCAAGCCGTTCCCGCCCACCGGCAGCCTGGTGCGCTGGGCCGAGGGCGGCACGCTGCTGCTGAACGCGGTGCTGACGGTGGAAGACGGCCAGGCCGCCAGCCACGCCAACCGCGGCTGGGAGCCGCTGACCGACGCCCTCATCAAGACGGCGGCCGAAGACCCGGCGCCCAAGGTCTTCATGCTGTGGGGCGCCTATGCGCAAGCCAAGGCGCCGCTGATCGAGGCGGCACGCCAGGATCACCTGGTGCTGAAGGCCAACCACCCGTCGCCGCTGTCCGCGCTGAAGCCGCCGCGGCCCTTCATCGGCTGCGGGCATTTCTCGACGGCCAAGGCCTGGCTGGATGAGCGCGGGCGGGGCGCGCCCAAGAAGGCCTGATCAGCCGCCCGGCTTGCGGGCCGTGTGGATGGCCACGATGCCCAGCGACAGGCGCTCGAAGCCCACGTCCTCGAAGCCTCGCTCGCTGAGTTCCTGCGCCAAGGCCTCGGCCGCCGGGAAATCACGAATGCCGTGCAGCAGGTATTTGTAGGCCGACGCGTCGCCCCCGGTGGCCAGCCAGCCCAGTATCGGCATGCACAGCGACATATAGAGCAGATAGGCCTTGTGCAACGGTGCCCAGCGGATGTTGGACGCCTCCAGCACGATGAGCCGGCCGCCTGGCCGGAGCACACGCCAGGCCTCGCTCATCGCCCGCCCCCGATCGCAGATCTTCAGCCCCAGCGAGATGGAATAGGCATCGACGCTGTTGTCGGGCATGGCCGGCATGCACTCGGCGTCCAATTCTCGGAACGACACGGCGCTGCCGTGCGCAACCAGACGCCGCTCGGCCATGGCCAGCATCCTGGGGCTGATGTCCGACGCGATGATGTGGCGCTGCTGCCCCGCCACACCGGGCAGCACCCGCAGCAGGACGTCACCCGTGCCCGTGGCGCCATCCAGCAGCGTGCCCCAGGGCTCGCGTGCGATGGCCTGCGCCACACGCTGCTTCCAGGTCCGGTGAATGCCCAGGCTGAACAGGTCGCAAAGCCTGTCATAGCGATCGGCGATGCGGCCGAAGACGTCGTCGCGCTGCCAGGCGAACTCGGCGGCATTGCCCTGCGAGGGCCCAATTTCTCGTTGCTGCATGGACAACCTCCCTGCCCGCGATTGTTCCGCCAGCAGCAACTCGCCGTTCTATTCCAGCGGCTTTTTCCCACGGGCCGCAACTCATACAGTGACAACCATCGGCACACACCCCACTCAAGAGGTGGCCGACAGGAGAGTCACCATGAACAACACCCGTTCCATCTTCACGCTGATCACCGCCGCGACGGCCGTCACGGCGTTGGCGGCGGGCATGTTGCTCGCGATCAGCGCGCCGGCGCCCAGCGCCGAGGACTTCGGCCACGCGACGCAGGTCGCCAGCAGCGACGGCGAGGCCTGACGGCCCTCAGGCCGTCGTGCAGCGCAGCTTCAGCCCGCCCATCGCCTCGCGGCCGATCAGCTCCACCACCCAGTCCACGAACACCCGCAGCTTGCTGCTGAGGTGGCGGTTGGGCGGGTAGACCACGTAGACCGGCACCGGCTCGGCGTCCCAGTCTTCCAGCACCCGCACCAGCTCGCCGCGCTTGAGCAGCGGCCCGGCCATGAAACAGGTCAGCTGCACCACGCCCAGGTGGGCCAGGCCGGCGTTCAGGTAGGCATTCGCGTCGTTGACCGCCAGGATGTGGTTGCCGGCCACCTCCACCGTTTCCTCGCCGCGCCGGAAGGTGTCGGCCATGACCTTGCCCGTGCGCGCCGAGAAATAACCCACCATGCGGTGCGGCGGCTGCGTCAGCTCCAGCGGATGCGCCGGCGTGCCGTGGCGGCGCAGGTACTCGGGCGTGGCGCAGGTGATGAAGCGGAACTCGCCGATGCGCCGCGCCACCAGGCTCTGGTCGGTCAGCTCGCCGCCACGGATCACGCAGTCGATGTTGTCGCTGATGAGGTCCACCGTGCGGTCGCTGACGCCCAGCTCGATCTGGATGTCGGGGTACTTGGCATAGAACTCCGGCAGGTGCGGAATGATCATCTCGCGGCCCACCACGCCCGGCACGTCGATGCGGATGCGGCCGCGTGGCGTCACGCGCGCCTGGTTCATGCTGCCTTCCAGCTCCTCCAGGTCCGACAGCAGCCGCATCGCGCGCTCGTAGTAGGCGGCGCCGTCGGGCGTCACCGTCACGCGCCGCGTCGTGCGGTTCAGCAGCTTGGTGCGCAGGTGCGTCTCCAGCGTCTGGATCAGCCGCGTGACCGTGGCCTTGGGCAGGTCCAGCGAGTCGGCCGCCTTGGTGAAGGTGCCGGCCTCGACGACACGGACATAGGCTTGCATCGCAGTGAGACGGTCCATAAACGGCTTCGCTGTTGAGTGGCCGGCAGTTTGCTGCCCAGATTGGCGCAGATTGTTCCATGTGAAGGAAAAGTGAGTCACGGCCAAGGCCGTTTATCTATGGGACACCAATCTCTATCTTTCGGGCCATGGATAACAAGCTCGCCACACCCACCTCGCTGCGCCTGGGCCCCGCGCCCGGCTGGGCGGCGGAGGTCTACGCGGCTCGCCGGCCTCTGGCCGGCGGCGGGCGCGCGCTGCTGCTGTGGCTGCACGGCGGCGGCTTCACCGGCGACGCCCCGGCAGACACGCCCCACCGCGCCGAGCTGCTCGCCAGCGCCGGCGCTGACGTCGTCACGCTGGACTACCCGGTCGCCCACCCCTTCCCGACCGCACTGGCCGCCGCGTTCGAGGCGCTGCAGGCGCTCGCCGTCCGCCCCGGCCAGCTGACCGGCACGCAGCACACCGCGCTGTTCGTGGCCGGCGAGGAGGCCGGCGGCAACCTGGCTGCCGCGCTGGCGATGATGGCGCGCGACCAGCAGGCCCCGCAGATCGCCGGCCAGCTGCTCATCACGCCCATGCTGGACCCGGCGCTGGGCAGCGCCTCCATGCGCGACGGCGAATGCGGCGGCTGCGAGTGCATGTACGCCAAGGGCTGGCAGGTCTATCTCGGCGACAGCACGCGCGCCGACCACCCCTACGCCGCGCCACTGAACGCCACCCGCCTTGGGGGCCTGGCGCCGGCCCTGGTGGTGGGCGTGCAGGGCCACCCGCTGAACGACGAGGCGCGCCGCTACGCCGCCGCGCTGCGCGCCCACGGCGGCTGCGCCAGCGACCTGACGCTGGCCTCGCTGAACCCCTGCGACGCGCTGGCGCCGCTGCACGACTTCCTCGCCCAGACCACGCGCCGGGCGCTGTCCACGAATCCTGCTTGACCCTCGGAAAGAAATAGAAATGCAGTCCACCCTTCTCCCTCTCAACCGTCGCGTCGGCCTGATCGCCGGCGCCGCCGCCGTCGTCGCGCTGGGCGCCATCGGCTTCGCGCAGTTCGGCGCGGGCGTCGCGCAAGCCGATGCCGCCCCCGCGGCACCACCGGCCACGCCGGTGTCGGTCGCCCAGGTCGTCAGCCAGGACGTGGCCGCCTGGAACGAGTTCTCCGGCCGCCTGGAGGCCGTGGAGCGCGTGGACGTGCGGGCCCGCGTGTCGGGCGCCGTGCAGGCCGTGCACTTCCGCGAGGGCAGCCTCGTGAAGGCCGGTGACCTGCTCGTCACCATCGACCCCGCGCCCTACCAGGCCGAAGTCGCGCGCGTCGAAGCCCAGGTGGCCGCCGCGCAGGCCCGCGTGACCTACTCGCAGAGCGAGGCGCAGCGCGCCAAGTCGCTGTGGGACGACCGCGCCGTCGCCAAGCGCGAGTTCGACGAGAAGGACAACGCCGCCCGCGAGGCCGCCGCCAACCTGCGCGCCGCGCAGGCCGCGCTGCAGTCGGCCCAGCTGAACCTGGGCTACACGCAGGTGCGCGCACCGGTGGCCGGCCGCGTCGGCAAGGTCGAGGTGACGACGGGCAACCTCGTCGCCGCGGGCGCGGGCGCGCCGGTGCTGACGACGCTGGTGTCGGTGAGCCCCATCTACGCCAGCTTCGACGCCGACGAGAAGGTCGTGCGCGACGCGCTGGCCTCGCTGCCTGGCGGCGCTGCGGAGCGTCGCGGCCTGGAGCGCATCCCCGTCGAGATGCAGACCGGCGGCGACAAGGCCACGACCGGCCGCCTGCAGCTGGTGGACAACCAGGTGGACGCCAAGAGCGGCACGCTGCGCGTGCGCGCCCAGTTCGACAACAAGGACGGCGCACTGATCCCCGGCCAGTTCGCCAAGCTGCGCATGGGCCAGGCGCGCAACGAGGCGGCGCTGCTCGTCAACGAGCGCGCCGTCGGCACCGACCAGGACAAGCGTTATGTCATCGTCGTCGGCGCCGGCAACCAGGCCGAGTGGCGGCCCGTGACGCTGGGTGCCAGCGTGAACGGCCTGCGCGTCGTGACCTCGGGCCTGAAGGGCGGCGAGCGCATCGTCGTCGGCGGCGTGCAACGCGTGCGGCCGGGCTCGGTGCTCGCGCCCAAGGACGTGGCCATGGACGCCAAACCGGAACTGAGCGCCCAGCAAGCGGCGGCCAAGACCTCCTGACCTAAGAAGCCCAACCCCACCCGCGAGCGCTGTCTGCGGGCCGGCAAAACCGGCCCGCGGGGGGCGTGTTGTCGCCTGAAACCGCAACGCTCGCGCCAGGAGCCCTCATGAATCTCTCCAAATTCTTCATCGACCGCCCGATCTTTGCGGGCGTGCTGTCGTTGCTGATCTTCATCGGCGGCCTGCTGTCGATCCGCGCGCTGCCGATCTCGGAATACCCCGACGTCGTGCCGCCGTCGGTCGTCGTGCGCGCCCAGTACCCCGGCGCCAACCCCAAGGTCATCGCCGAGACGGTGGCCACACCGCTCGAAGAGGCCATCAACGGCGTCGAGGACATGCTCTACATGAGCAGCCAGGCGACGACGGACGGCCTGATGACGCTGACCGTCAGCTTCAAGCTCGGCACCGACCCCGACAAGGCCCAGCAGCTGGTGCAGAACCGCGTCAGCCAGGCCGAGGCGCGGCTGCCCGAGGAGGTCAAGCGGCTGGGCGTGACGACGGTCAAGAGCAGCCCCGACCTGACCATGGTCGTGCACCTGACCTCGCCCAACGAGCGCTACGACATGACCTACCTGCGCAACTACGCGCTGCTCAACGTCAAGGACCGCCTCGCGCGCATCCAGGGCGTCGGCCAAGTGCAGTTGTTCGGTGCGGGCGACTACTCGATGCGCGTCTGGCTGGACCCGCAGAAGGTGGCCGAGCACGGCCTGTCGGCCAGCGACGTCGTCACCGCCATCCGCGGCCAGAACGTGCAGGCCGCGGCTGGCGTCGTCGGCGCCTCGCCGGGCCTGGCGGGCGTGGACCTGCAGCTGTCGGTCAACGCGCAGGGCCGGCTGCAGTCGGTCGAGGAGTTCGGCGACATCATCGTGAAGACCGGTGCGAATGGCGCCGTCACGCGGCTGCGTGACCTGGGCCGGCTGGAGCTGGGCGCGTCCGAGTACGCGCTGCGCTCGCTGCTGGACAACAAGTCCGCCGTCGCCGTGCCGATCTTCCAGGCCCCGGGCGGCAACGCGCTGGACATCTCGGCCAACGTGCGCGCCACGATGGCCGATCTGAAGGCCGCGATGCCCGAGGGCGTGGACTACACCATCGTCTACGACCCGACGCAGTTCGTCCGCGCCTCCATCGAGTCCGTCATCCACACGCTGCTGGAAGCCGTCGCGCTGGTGGTGCTGGTCGTCATCCTGTTCCTGCAGACCTGGCGCGCGTCCATCATCCCGCTGCTGGCCGTGCCGGTGTCCATCATCGGCACCTTCGCGGTGATGCACGGCTTCGGCTTCTCGATCAACGCGCTGAGCCTGTTCGGGCTGGTGCTGGCCATCGGCATCGTCGTCGACGACGCCATCGTGGTGGTCGAGAACGTGGAGCGCAACATCGCCAACGGCCTGAGCCCGCGCGATGCCACCTACCAGGCGATGCGCGAGGTCTCCGGCCCCATCATCGCCATCGCGCTGACGCTGATCTCGGTGTTCGTGCCGCTGGCCTTCATCACCGGCCTGACGGGCCAGTTCTACAAGCAGTTCGCGCTGACCATCGCGATCTCGACGGTGATCTCGGCGATCAACTCGCTCACCCTCTCGCCCGCGCTGGCCGCGATGCTGCTGAAGGACCACCACGCCCCCAAAGACGCGCTGACCCGCGGCATGGACCGCGTGCTGGGCGGCTTCTTCGGCCGCTTCAACCGCCTGTTCACGCGCAGCTCCGAGAAGTACGGCGGCGGCGTGAAGACGCTGATGTCGCGCAAGGCGGTCATGATGGTCGTCTACCTCGTGCTGGTGGCCGCGACGGCCGGCCTGTTCAAGGCCGTGCCCGGCGGCTTCGTGCCGGGGCAGGACAAGCAGTACCTGATCGGCTTCGCGCAGCTGCCGGACGGCGCCACGCTGGACCGCACCGAGGACGTCATCCGCCGCATGACCGACATCACGCTCAAGACCCCGGGCGTGGAGCATGCGGTGGCCTTCCCCGGCCTGTCGATCAACGGCTTCACCAACAGCGCCAGCTCGGGCATCGTGTTCGCCACGCTGAAGCCTTTCGACGAGCGCAAGACCAAGGACCTGTCCGCCGGTGCCATCGCCGGCAAGCTGAACGCGCAGTACGGCGCGATCGAGGACGCCTTCATCGTCATGTTCCCGCCGCCGCCCGTGCAGGGCCTGGGCACCACCGGCGGCTTCAAGCTGCAGCTGCAGGACCGCGGCGGCCTCGGCTACGAGGCGCTGGACCAGGCGCTCAAGGCCTTCATGGCCAAGGCCTACAAGACGCCTGAACTCGCCGGCCTGTTCTCCAGCTACCAGGTCAACGTGCCGCAGCTGTTCGCCGACCTCGACCGCACCCGCGCCCGCCAGCTGGGCGTGGCCGTGACGGACGTGTTCGACACGATGCAGATCTACCTCGGCAGCCTGTACGTGAACGACTTCAACAAGTTCGGCCGCACGTACTCGGTCCGCGTGCAGGCGGATGCCGCCTACCGCGCCCGTGCCGAGGACATCGGCGCGCTGAAGGTGCGCTCGTCGTCGGGCGAGATGGTGCCGCTGTCCGCGCTGATGAAGGTGCAGCCCAGCTTCGGCCCCGAACGCGCCATGCGCTACAACGGCTTCCTGGCCGCCGACATCAACGGCGGCGCCGCGCCCGGCTTCTCGTCGGGCCAGGCGCAGGCCGCCGTGGAGCGCCTTGCCGCCGAGACGCTGCCCCCGGGCATCGGCTACGAGTGGACCGACCTGACCTACCAGGAAAAGATCGCCGGCAACTCCGCTGCGTGGGTGTTCCCGCTGGCCATCCTGCTGGTGTTCCTGGTGCTGGCCGCGCAGTACGAGAGCCTGACGCTGCCCATCGCCATCCTGCTCATCGTGCCCATGGGCCTGCTGGCGGCGATGACCGGCGTGTGGTTGAGCCATGGCGACAACAACGTGTTCACGCAGATCGGGCTCATCGTGCTCGTCGGTCTGAGCGCGAAGAACGCGATCCTGATCGTCGAGTTCGCGCGCGAGCTTGAGTTTGCTGGCCGCACGCCGGTGCAGGCAGCCCTGGAAGCGGCACGGCTGCGGCTGCGGCCCATCCTGATGACGTCGATGGCCTTCGTCATGGGCGTGCTGCCGCTGGTGCTCAGCACCGGCGCCGGCGCCGAGATGCGCCAGGCCATGGGCGTGGCGGTGTTCGCCGGAATGATCGGCGTGACGCTGTTCGGCCTGTTCCTGACGCCGCTGTTCTACGTCATCGTCCGCCGCCTCACCGGCAACGCACCGCTGCGCCACCACGGTGGCCAGGTCGCTGCGCCGGCGGCACCGGCGGCCCCCGAGTCCCCCGCGCAGCCCGTCATCGACGCCCTGCCGCAACGAGGCAAGTGATCATCATGAAATTGAACCTGACCCCACTTTTCGCAGCACTGCTGCTGGCGGGTTGCGCGTCGGTCGGCTCGGTGGACCCCGCCCAGCTGCCGCAGGCACCTGCTGCCTACAAGACCGCCGCCGCGAACGCCGCGCCTGCGCTGACCGCCAGCTGGTGGCAGCCGTTTGCCGACCCCGTGCTGGACGACCTCGTCGGCCGCGCGATGGCGGCCAACACCAGCGTGCAGCTGGCCGCCAACCGGCTCGCGCAGGCCCGGGCCGCGCTGGGCTCGGCGCAGGCGTCGCGGCTGCCGCAGCTGGGCGCCTCCGCTGGCGCCGGCCGCAACACACCCACGCCGGGCGCGCCAGGCGCCACGCAGTACAGCGCCGGCCTCAACCTGGCCTACGAGCTGGACCTGGGCGGCCGCCTGCTGCACGAGCGCGACGCCGCCGCGCTGGACGTGCAGGCCCGCGAGCAGCTGCTGGCCGATGCGCGGCTGCTGGTGCAGGCCAACGTCGCCCGCGGGTATCTCGCGCTGCGCGCGCTGGATGCCGAGCGCGACATCGTGCAGGGCACCGTCGCGGCCTACGCCGAGACGCTGTCGCTGACCGAGAAGCGCGCCCGCGCCGGCGACGTCGCCGACCTGGACCTGGCCCGCGTGCGCGCCGAACTCGCCGCCAACGAGGCCGAGGCGCTGGCGCTGGACCGCCGCCGCGTCGAGCTGGAGACCGCGCTGGCCGTGCTGCTGGGCGAGCCGGCCTCCAACTTCCGACTCGCGCCGACGACGTGGGCCACCGCGCTGCCCGCCGTGCCCGCCGGCCTGCCCTCCGAGCTGCTGCAGCGCCGCCCCGACCTCGCCGCTGCGCGCAGCCAGCTGCAGGCAGCACAGGCCCGCGTCGGCGTGGCGCAGGCCGCCTGGTGGCCCAGCCTGTCGCTGACGGCCCAGGGCGGCGGCGTGTCCAGCGAACTGTCCGACCTGCTGAAGAGCGGCGCCAGCACCTGGGGCGTGGGCCTGCTGGCCGCGCTGCCGATCTTCGACGGCGGCCGCCGCGAGGCCAGCGTCAACGCCGCGAAGGCGCAGCTGGACGGCTCGGCCATCGTGTTCCGCGAGCAGTTCCTGCTGGCGCTCAAAGACGTGGAAGACCAGCTCGGCGCGCTGTCGCTGCTGCAGGCCCAGGGTGAGGCCAGCGCCCGCGCCGTGGCGGCGGCGGGCCAAGCGCTGAAGCTGTCGGACACGCGCTACCGCAACGGCCTGGTCAGCCAGCTGGAGCTGCTGGATGCCCGCCGCAGCGAGCTCGCCAACCGACGCGCCGCACTGCAGGTGCGCTCGGCGCAGTACCAGGCCACCGTCGGCCTGATCCGCGCGCTGGGCGGCGGCTGGACAGGCGCCTGAAGCGCGACAAACCCGGCACTCTCGGCCTTGGAACTTGCGGGCCGAGCGCCGGGCCGCTCCCAAGCCGGCCCGCGTTGGGCGATGTGCTTGCGGCTCGATGCCGCAAGCATCGCCGTCCCCTCGGGGGACCGATCAGGCTCGCCCGCGTTCAGCGCAGCGAGACTGAGCGAGGGGCTTCAGTTCAAACACCGAGCAGTGCCTTGGCGCGCAGCAGCAAGCGGCGGCGGTCGTCGATGCCGTTGAGGCCGCCGTTGACCCGCTTGGTCAGCGAGGTCAGGTCGTCGACATCGGCCAGGTTGTTCAGGTTCTTCTTGGCCCAGAACCAGCCGGCCACGTCCACGCACAGGTCGGGGTCGGTCTCCACCAGCTCCGGCGTGGCCAGCAGCTCCGCCTCGCGGCCGATGGCCCGGCCGTACTCGCCGTAGTTGGCGCGGCCCGTCAGCTGGATCAGGCCTCGGCCCTTGAACCTGCGCCCGTCACCGGGCTGCAGGTTGCCCAGGTCCACGCGGCCCTGGTAGGCCTCGCCGTTGGCGATCTCGGCGCGGAAGCGGAACTCGCCCGACTCGTGCCCCACCTGCGCGAGAAAGTGCGCCTGCCGCAGCGGCGTGTCGATGTGCCGGTTGGCCATCACCTGCTGAAGCCGGGATGAGAAGTCGGCCACGTCCTCGTCCCGGGCGCGCAGGTAGAGCAGGCTCAGCCACGGCGGCGCCAGCACGTCGGGCAGCGATTCGCACAGGCTCAGCAGCGTGGCGCCGTTGGCATCGACGCGCCCGTCCGGCTCGCCCTGGCCCAGCGCGCTGCGCTGGAACGCCATGATGGCGTCCAGCGTCTTCTGGCCGAAGGCACCGTCGGGCTTCAGCGGCGCGGGCAACACCACGCGGCCGGCAGCGCTGCAGAGGTTGAGCAGCTGCTGCACGCTCTCCACGTCGTCCCGGGCGTTGCTGCATTGCGCGCCGACGGCGCCCGTCGTCAGGCCGCGGCCGCGCGTGCCGGCAGCGGCCGGCACCACCGCGGCCGAAGGCCCGGGCATCGGGGCGCTGGCGGCCACCTCGCGCCGCTCGAAATGCGGCGTGTCCTTGAAGGTGGTCCAGTTTCCGCCCCAGCGGTTGGCGGCGTCCAGCCCCTCCCAGAACTGGCCGATGGGGCGCAGCGTCTCCACGTCGGACACCAGCAGCGGCCGGCCGTCCGGCGCGTCGCGGAAGAAGTTCAGGTCGATGGCCAGGCGCTTCAGGTGCTGGCTGGCCATCGTCGTGCTGCGGCCGTTGCGGACATGCAGCGCCTGCTGCTCCGGCGTGCGGTACAGCTCACCGGCGGACGCCGAGAAGCCCAGCTCGCCGGCCTTCCTGACCAGCTCGCACACATGCAGCAGGAAGACGGATTGCTCGCGCACCAGGTCGCTCATGGCCGGCCTCCGTGGTCACCATCCTGGTCCTGCATGGCGACGCTCTGCGCACGGATGGCCTCGCCCAGCTGGCCGATCTTCTCGTCCTTGGCCTTGCTGCCGGCGCTGGACCCGAAGAAGTACTGGATGATGGCCGACAGCGTCACGCCCAACAGGAAGCCCAGCACCGTGTCGATGACGCGGGCGCGCGGGTCGTCAGACTTGTAGGCGGGCCCGAAGGCGGCGAAGAAGATGAAGACGAACGTCAGCAGCGTCAGCACACTGGCGTAGATGTAGATGAAGCGCCGCACCCAGGGGTCGGTGCTGGCGATGGCGGCCTCCTGCATGTGCCGCGCGCTGGCGCGGTCGGCGGCAGCGATGCGCTCGTACTCCAGCTGGTTGGCGTCGCTCTTCTGGCGGTACTCCAGCAGCTTGCCCTGGTACTCGAACTCGAACTGCTTGAGCTGCGCCCACTGCGTCTCGGTGAGCTTGTTGTCGGCGACATCGTTGATGTCGATGCCGGTCTTCTGCTGGATCAGGTCGGCGATCTCGGCCGTGCCCTTGTTGACCGCGCCGCGGAACACGCCGCTGAGCAGGTCCAGCCCTTTTTGAGCGAGCTGCGGCGCGATCGCCGACAGCGCCGCCGCGATCAGTGGAATGGGCATCTGCTGCTCCCGGTCTGGTGCGACCGGGCCAGCTTAGGCGGGCGGCCGACGCCGCCTCATCCGTCGTCCTGTGGACGTCTACGGAACTAGGGAAGCGTCTTGCAATTGGGCTTGCAAACGACCTCGTTGCGACCTAACAGCCGGATGGACTGCAGGCTGGCCGGCGAGCGGTGCTTGCCGCACTTGAAGCAGGAGCGGGTGTGGCCGCTGCCGAGGAAGGGCGAACCGCCCACTTTCGACTGGTAGCGCAGGCCATCTTGGCGGACCGCGGTCACGGTGTCTTTGCTCATCTTCGTGCAGGTCAGGACGAAGGGTCCATTGATCCACACGAATGATGACAACGCCACCTCGCAAGCCCGCAGTTAGCCACCAAACCACGGGCTTACCCCACCCTCCAAGCGCGGGGTCGGGCGCCAGGGACAATGCGGCACTGCTTTGAACGACCCATGGCCAAGCTATTTTTCAGATATGCCGCGATGAACGCCGGCAAGTCCACCGCCCTGCTGCAGGTGGCGCACAACTACGAGGAGCGCGGCCACCGGGTGCGCATCTTCACCGCGCGGCTGGACGACCGCTACGGCCACGGCTTCGTCACGTCGCGGCTGGGGCCGCAGCGCCAGGTCGAGCAGTTCGATGGCGCAACCGACTTCATCGCGCTGATGAACGACGCGCCGGGCATCGCCTGCATCCTCATCGACGAGGCGCAGTTCCTGTCCAAGCACCAGGTGCAGCAGCTGCACGAGATGGCGCACCTGCGCAACCTGCCGGCCATCTGCTACGGCCTGCGCACCGACTTCCAGGGCGAGCTGTTCCCCGGCTCGGCCACGCTGCTGGCGCTGGCCGACGAGATGGACGAGATGAAGACCATCTGCGACTGCGGCCGCAAGGCGACGATGAACATGCGCGTGGACGCCAGCAACCGCAAGGTCACCGAGGGCGCGCAGGTGGAGATCGGCGGCAACGCGCGCTACCGCTCGGTCTGCGGGCGCTGCTTCAGGCAGGGCTAGCGACGCCAACGCCGGCCAAGGAGCACCTGGGCCGGCAGGCTCTGCAGAGCGTCTCTAACGCAGCCCCAGCGCGTCGCGCACGGCGGCGGCGGCCTCGTCGCCCTTGGCCTTCTGCACGCGCTCCACGAGCTGCAGTGCCAGCGCCTGCAGCTCGCCCAGGCTGCCGCAGCGCTCCACTTCGAGTGCGAAGGCGTAGCCCTTGAACGGGCCCAGCAGCTTGGTGGCCTGGCCGCTCATGTAGGTGTAGAGCGCCGCGCGGTCCAGCAGCGGCGAGCCGCCGGCAGGTGCGGGCGCTGCAGCCGGAGCAGCCGGAGCAGCCGGAGCAGCAGGTGCCGCGGCCTGCGCTGGCGCAGCAAGGGGCGCCGGTTGTGTCACCCCGGGCAGGGCCGGGCCGCCAAGGGGCACGATGAGCCCCTGCTGGCGCAGCGCCTCGAGGTCCGCCTCGGTGGCGCCGGCCACCAGGCGCAGCCAGTCGCCGGCGGGCTTGGTGGCGTCCAGCACCAGCAGCAGGTTGCGCGCCGCGCGGGACAGCGGCAGGGCGCGCGCACGAATCTCGGCGCGCCCGGCATCGGTTTTGGAATGCAGCTGATCGAGCACGGTGGAAGCCTCGCCCGCGGCGGCTGTCGCCGCCGGCGGGTCTCGTCACAAAAGATAGGCGATCAGGTCTTGTCCCGCAGTTCGCGGCGCAGGATCTTGCCCACGGGGGTCTTGGGCAGCTCGGTGCGGAACTCGACGATCTTGGGCCGTTTGTAGCCGGTCAGGTTGAGTTCGCAGTACGACCGTACATCGGCCTCGGTGATATTCGGGTCTTTCTTCACGATGACCACCTTCACCGCCTCGCCGGCCTTGGCGTCGGGCACGCCGACGGCGGCGCACTCCAGCACGCCGGGCATCTGCGTGAGGACGTCCTCGACCTCGTTCGGATACACATTGAAACCGCTGACGAGGATCATGTCCTTCTTGCGGTCGACGATTCTGAAGTAACCGCGCTCATCGACGGTACCGATGTCGCCGGTGCGGAAGAAGTTGTCGGCCGTCATGACCTTGGCCGTCTCGTCCGGGCGCTGCCAGTAGCCGGCCATGACCTGGGGGCCGCGGATGGCGATCTCGCCGGGCTGGCCCATCGGCACCTCGTTGCCGTCGTCGTCCAGCAGCTTGAGCTCGGTCAGCGGCATGGGCAGGCCGATGGTGCCGCTGTAGGCGGTGCTGTCGGTCGGGTTGCAGGTGGCCGACGGCGAGGTCTCGGACAGGCCGTAGCCCTCGACGATGGGGCAGCCCGTCTTCTCCAGCCACAGCTTGGCCGTGGCCTGCTGCACGGCCATGCCGCCGCCGACCGAGATGACCAGCTTGCTCCAGTCCACGGTGCCGAAGTCCGCGTGGTTGGCCATGGCCATGAACAGCGTGTTGACGGCCGGGAAGCTGTGGAAGCTGTGCTGCGACAGCTCCTTGAACATGGCCGGCAGGTCACGCGGGTTCGGGATCAGCACGTTGGCGCCACCCATGTGCATGGACAGCATCATGTTCGTGTTGAAACCGAAGATGTGATACAGCGGCAGCGCACAGATGGTGACGACCTGCTGGCCGGCGGGGATCTTCTTCAGCGCGGGCTGGTACCAGGCTTCGGACTGCAGGATGTTGGCGACCAGGTTGCGGTGCTTGAGCACGGCGCCCTTGGACACGCCGGTGGTGCCGCCGGTGTACTGCAGTACGGCGATGTCGTCCGGGCCCAGCTTGGGCGCCTTGTAGGTGAGGCCACGGCCCTTGGCCAGTGCGTCGTTGAAGCGCACGGCGCCCGGCAGCTCGAAGGCCGGCACCATCTTCTTCACCTTGCGCACGACGTAGTTGACGATGCTGCCCTTGAGCAGGCCCAACATGTCGCCCATGGCCGCGAGGACGACGTGCTTGGTGGGCACGTTCTTGATGACCTGCTGCAGCACCGAGGCGAAGTTCTCGATGATGACGATGGCCTTGGCGCCGGAGTCCTTGAGCTGGTGCTCCAGCTCGCGCGGCGTGTACAGCGGGTTCACGTTGACGACCACATAACCCGCCCGCAGCACGGCGGCCACGGCCACCGGGTACTGGAACAGGTTGGGCATCATGAGGGCGACGCGGTCGCCCTTTTCCAGGCCCAGGCTCTGCAGATAGGCGGCGAAGGCACGCGAGGCTTCATCCACCTGCGCGAAGCTGACGCTCTTGCCCATCATCAAGTAGGCGGGCTTGCCGGCATTCTTCTTGAACGACGTGTCGAGCAGGTCGACCAGGCTCGGATAGAGCGAGACATTGACGTCGCGCGGCACCTCGGCCGGGTAGTGCTTCAGCCAGATCGGCTCCATGCCTTGTCTCCTTGTTGGTTGCGCCGATTCTGACCGAAGGCTGACAGGGCCCAGGTCAGGGGATTCGATAGCGCGATGCAACGGCGGGAGAACGCGCTGTTCAGAGCCGGATCAGGGCTGCTCGCCCGCGGCGCAACAGGACACGGTCGCTGGCCAGCAACTGTTCCAGGCCGGCGACGCAGGCCTTGGCATGGTCTGACGGCACGAACAGGTACTCGACGCGTCGGGTACGCAGCCAGTCAACGTCGAGCCGCTTGCACACATGCTCGTCATAGTTTGCGTAGGTGAAATCGGCATCCCCCTTGCCGTAGAAGAACGCCAGCGGTGCATCCAGGTGGATGGGCAGTGCACGGGCGAAGCCGACGGGCAGCAGCCAGCGCTCGCGCCAGATGTCCAGTTGGCGGTTGGGCACGAGGATGCGCGGAGATGGCTTGCCAGCGGCAGCACGAAGCAGGCCTCGGCCGTCCTCGATCAGGCGGATGTCGTCGCCGAAGTCGCAGGGCGTGTCGCCGCACCAGTTCACGCGCGACTTCATGTAGATCTCGGTAGGCAGCCGCTCCCGCACCGCGCTGAGCGGCATGATGGCCAGCAGCAGCGCGATCAGAACAGCGCAGCGCCAGCGGGAGTTCAGCCGGAACCACGTCAGCAAGGCGACCAGCGCGAACAGCAGCAACGCGAACAACCACACATAGGCGGCACGCGAGATGGCGTCGGCCAGATAGGGTTCGAGCAGGTACATGTCGCCGCGATGGCGCAGCACGTGGAAGACCGGCAGCAGCAGCAGACCCAACAGCGTGCAGCCCAACGGCACGCCCAACATCACGACGGCGGCCGGACGACGCCAATCGCGGGGTACGGTGACAAGCGCGGCCAGACCTGCCGCCAGGATGCCCAGCGCGATGACGGCGTGCGCCAGGTAGGGAATCAGGAACCAGGGCCTGAGCCAGGCCAGCGAGGTGAGATGCTTGCGCAGGTACTGCAGGTATTCAGCGACGGGCGGCGCGATGGGCTCGGGCTGAAAGCCTGGCGGAACATCCAACGCCTTGGGTGCAGAGCTGAGCAGGAACCGGTTGAGGTAGTACGGGTCCGACATCAACACCATCGTGAACAGGACGCCGCCAACCAGCACCAGCAGCACCGTCGGCTGCCGGGACCGCCAGCGCAACACAGCCAGCACCAACAGGCTGGTCGCCAGAGGCAGCAGCAACGTCACCGGATTCACCAAGGCCGTCAGGCCCAGCAGCAGCGCGCACGCGCAAAGCGCTGCGCGCCGGCTGCGCGCCGATGTCGTCAGCCAAGCTTCGAGCAGCAGTGCAGCCAACAGTACCAGCAGCAGCAGCGAACTCAGGCTGCCGGTCTTCTCCAACCCCTTGGATGACGCAAGCATCGAGAACGGCAAGATCGAGAAGAACAGCGCGCTGGCGAGGACAGCCCCGAGCAGCGCCGCATCTCCCAGCCGCCAGCCCTCTGACTGAACCGCCGCGGCCTCCCGCCGCTGCCCGAACCAGATGCCCAGCGCAGCCACGGCCAACAAGGATTGCACCAGCGGCTGGACCATGACGGCCTCGACCGCATTCACCGCGCCTCCCAGCATCCAGACGCGAGCCAGCAAGGCCAAGCCGGCGGGGTACTGGAAGTCCAGCGGGCCCCACTCGCCCTGCCGCCAGGGAATCTGGCCCAACCGGTACAGCTGCTGGGTGAAGAAGGCATGCTGGTCCGGGTCACTCGTCGGGGCGACCTGACGAGGCAGTTCGCACAGCGCCACGACGGCCACGCCAGCCAGCACGAAGAATGGCAAGGCACTGCCGGCACGGCTGCCAGATGCCGCGACCTTCTGCCGCCGCCAGACCGAGAGACCGATCACCAACAATCCAAAGCCGACCAGTTCGACGTCATGACAACCGGGCAGCGCAATACCCAGCCCCTCTACCCCTCGGGCAAGCAGCGAACGCCACGCGAACCATGTCATCAGCACGCACTGCCCCAAGCCGATGCACAACGCAGGGTTTCCGCGCGTCAATTGCCATCCCATCAACGCACCGGTCGCCGCGCCAAGGCAACCCAGCAAGGCGGCCACCGCGACAAAACCACCGCTGGCTACAAGCGCGCTCCCGAGGCCCGTGCGCTGGGTGACGACCAACACCATCCAGATCAGGATGCCGCCCAGCAGCAGGCCAAACCCGGCGTCGGCAACTTTCATGAGGCGTGGATTCATGGAAGGGGGCTGAAAAGTTAACCGGCGATGATGCCCGCCGGGCCGTGTCAATCTCGCGGCGCTCCACCCCTCAACCAAGGGTCGGGCCATCGCAGGCGGTGCACCACGCATTCAATGCCGCCGATGATGGCTGCTGAATCGGCTGCCCAGCGACACGCCGCCAATACACGCATGAACGCCACACCACCCGTCATCACTTTCGCCATCCCGTTCTACGGCAGCACCGAGTACCTGCAACGCTGTCTGCAGAGCGTACAGGCCCAGGACCGGGACGATTGGGAGGCCATCGTCGTCGACGACTGCAGCCCGACCGACGGTGCAGCCGCCATCGTCGCGGCCTGCAACGACAGCCGCATCCGCTACGAACGCAACACGGCCAATCTGGGGCTGGCAGGCAACTGGAACCGTTGCACGCAGGTGGGCAGCGCGGCACTGGTGACGCTGCTGCACGGCGACGATGAGCTGCTGCCGAACTACGCCCAGCTGATGGTGGACAGCCACGCCCGGCATCCTGACGCGTCCGCCATCTTCTGCGATGCGGAAATCATCGACGCGCAAAGCCTGCCGCAGCGCTCGTTCCGCGACTACGTGAAGACCTGGCTGGTACCCCGCAAGCAGCAGGCGTTCGACGTGGCCGGCGAGGCTGGCTATGCGGCGCTGCTGCGGGGCAACTTCATCATGTGCCCGACGCTGTGCTACCGGCGCAGCGTCTTCCAGCAGTTCAGCTTCTCGACGCGCTGGCGCATGGTGCTGGACGTCGAGTTCTACCTGCAGTTGCTGGCCGCCGGGCACACCTTGCACGGCGTGCGCCAGCTGGCCTACCGCTACCGGCGCCATGACGAGCAGGTGACCGTCGAGTGCGAGCGCAACCTGCGTCTGTTCGAAGAGGAGGCCCGCCTGTGGCGCCAGGCCTCCGCGCAGGCCACGGCCCTGAACTGGCCGCAGGCAGCGCAGGTCGGACGGGCGATGCGCTTCGTCCGCATGCACCTGCTGTTCTACGTCGCCACCGACCTGATGCGTGGGCAGTGGCGTGCCGCGCGGGACAAATGGGCGCTGCTGGGCAGGCTGGACGCAGTGGCCGGCTGAAACACCGGCCGTCGCGCTCAGATCTTCTTGACGTGCAGGATGTAGCCGCCGGCCAGCACCGGGAAGGCCCATTCGATGGCGTTGACCACTTTCTCCATGGCCTGCACCACCAGCCGCTTGAGGCCGCGTGAATTCAGGATCATCTCGCCGTAGCTCACGTAGTAGGGCCGGATCTCCCACGCCTCGAACCCTGCGCGCAGGCACAAGGTGTTCAGCGTCTTGAAGGAATAGATCTGGATGTGGTCGGGATGGCAGGATTCCCGCGCGATCAGCCCCAGCCCCGCATTCGTGAACGACGTGGCGTTGGGCGTCGTGGCAATCAGCTCCCTGCCCGGAAACTGCCGCTTGATGCCGGCGAAGAAGTCGGAGGTGTTGGGCAGATGCTCGATGATTTCTCCGGCCACGAGCAGGTCCGCCGCGCCGGTGAGCGGGGTCATCGCCGCCAGCTGCATGACATCGCCGGGATGGATGCTGCTGTTGGCCCCCGTGCGCAGGCCGTCGGCCGGCACCTTGGGTGAGCTGTCGATGCCCGTGACCGATTGCGCCCCCCTGGCCATTTCCTCGTGCAGCCAGACCCCGCTGCCGCGCTTGTGCAGCGCGGTTTCGTCATAGCAGCCCAGGTCCAGCACCCGCCGCCCGACGGCCTGCTGCGCGATCCAGCGAACGCGCTGGACCGGCCGCACCAGGGAGATTCTTTCGAAAGGCGTATAGGTCAGAGAAGCCATATCAGGGGCACCAAGGGATGAGATCGAGTCAGGACGAGCGCGCCAATTCCTGCGCATTGTGGGTGTCGCGCGGCAGCGCATGGTGCAGCGCCACCCAGGCCGCCGCCAGCAAGGCATTCACCACGCGCGCCGCCAGGACCGCCGTGATGGTCAACCCCGTGGCATAGCCGTAGCTCTTGAGCGCAACCGCGAAAACGCCCTCCGTGAGCCCGATGCCGCCCACCGTGACCGGCACGAGGTTGGTCAGGATGGCCAGCGCGGTGATGGCCGCCAGATCGAGCAAGGGCACATGGATGTCGAATGCGGCCAGCAGCATGGCATTGCCCAGCACGGAGGCTCCATAGCGCAGGCCCATCAGGGCCACATGCCAGCACAGCCGCCGCCCCCGGTGCACCAGCATGGACCGCGAGGCGGCAAAAAAGCCTTCCAGCCGGGCACCAAGGCCGAACCATCCCCGCCGCCCGCTTCCTTGCCGCAACATGAGGAACAGGAGGGCGCCGCACGTGCCGCTGACGAGCAGCGACGCCGCCCACAGGTACGCCGGCGGCACCCACTGGCCGGCGCCAACCAGCGCCAGCAGCACGATGATCAGCAGCGCCGAAATCCGCTGAATTACCAGCGCCGCGGTGATTTCAGCACCGGCGTAGCGCCCACGGCCCGCGACATAAGGCAGCGCCAGTTCGCCCAACTGCGCCGGTGTGAACTGCGCGATGCCCTGCACGTACAGATAGTCCGCCAGGAAACGCAGCCGCCAGGCGTGTCGACGGGAAAAGTCGAACAGCACCAGCAAGGCAGCGGCGCCCAACAGCGAGGCCGCCACGCTGAAGCCGCCATACGCCGCCAGCAGGCCCAGCGAGGCGGCCTGCATGGCCGCCCAGACCTGATCGGGCCGGCAGAAATACGCCAGCGCCCCGATCAAGACCGCCGTCAGCAAGTACCTCAGGTACTTCAATACCACCTGCTTGGTCACGGCATCAATCCATTGCCGCGGCACCAGGCCCGATTCGCGCCGCCCGTGCAGTCACGGATCAGCCCGGCAGTTTCATCATGAACCGCGAGCGTTGCCGGGGTGTCCGGGGGACGGCGGCAATGTCGTAGGCCAGAAACGCCAGCACGAACTGCAGGCCCATCATCATGGGCAACGCGGCCAGCATGACGGTACCCGCCGTCGTCGGCATGCCCAGCTGCGCGGCCCGCCACCAGCTGAACAGGCCGAATGACGTGCCCCCCAGCAGCAGCAGCAGGCCGAGGGGCAGTTCCAGCGACGCGATGGAAATATCCCGGAGGTAGTAGTTGTAGAAGATTCTCTTCAAGCCATTCCGGAAATGCTTGAACATGAATTCGCCGACGATCTTCGAGATCTTCAGATTGCTGACCTCGTCGCCATAGCGGGCGTGCATGGGCACGTCCACGACGACCGCGCGCAGGGTGTTCAGCCGGAACAACAGGTCCGTTTCGAAGAAGTAGCGCTTGCTGATCCGTTCATAGGGCAGTTGGCGTGCCACCTCGGCATGGATGGCGGTGTAGCCATTGGTCGGATCGAACAGGTCCCAGTACCCCGTGGACATCTTGGCCATCAGCGACAGCACCGCATTGCCGAAGATGCGCAAGCCGGGCATCGCGCGGATCTGCTCCAGGTCGTAGAACCGGTTGCCCTTGGCGTAGTCGGCATTGCCGGCCAGCAACGGCGCCACGAACAGACCGATCAGCGCGGGGTCCATCTGGCCGTCGCCATCCACCTTGACGATGATGTCCGCGCCGTCGGCGATAGCCGCCCGATAGCCGGCCATCACGGCACCGCCCACGCCCTGGTTCTGTTCAAGCCGCAGAACGGTGACGCGCGGGTCGCGGCAGTTCTGCGACACGAATGCACCGCTGCCCTCGGGGCAGCAGTCGTCGACCACATAGATGTTCGAGACCTCGGGGCCGATCTCCTGGATCACCGACAGCACATGGCGATGAACCTTGTAGCTGGGAATGACGACCGCGATGCGGGACTCTGGATTCATGGAGCGGGGCAAGCGATGACGAGCAGGTTCGGCTGCGCGCAGCCAAACCGCCATCATCGGCGGTGTTCAGGCGGATTGCCACCCCGAGGCCCCGCCTGTTGAGGGGGGCCCGCCCGGGCGGATGTCACTCTACTGCCTTGAGCATGTCCTCCACGACCTTCTTCGCGTCGCCGAACACCATCATGGTCTTGTCCATGTAGAAGAGTTCGTTGTCCAGGCCCGCGTAGCCCGCGGCCATGGAGCGCTTGTTGACGATGACGGTCTTGGCCTTGTGGGCCTCCAGGATGGGCATGCCGTAGATGGGGCTGCCCTTCACGTGCGCGGCCGGGTTCACGACGTCGTTGGCGCCCAGGATGATGGCCACGTCGGCCTGCGCGAACTCGGCGTTGATGTCTTCCATCTCGAAGACCTGGTCGTACGGCACCTCGGCCTCGGCCAGCAGCACGTTCATGTGGCCCGGCATGCGGCCGGCCACCGGGTGGATGGCGTACTTCACCGTCACGCCCTTCTCGGTCAGCTTGGCGGCCAGCTCCTTCACCGCGTGCTGGGCGCGCGCGACGGCCAGACCGTAGCCCGGCACGATGATGACCGTCTCGGCGTTGCCCATGACGAAGGCGGCGTCGTCGGCGCTGCCGCTCTTGACGTTGCGCTGCGCCGCGCCGCCCGACACCGCGGCGGTGGCATCTCCGCCGAAGCCGCCCAGGATCACGTTGAAGAACGAGCGGTTCATCGCCTTGCACATGATGTAGCTCAGGATGGCGCCCGAGCTGCCCACCAGCGAGCCGGAAATGATCAGCATCGGGTTGTTCAGCGAGAAACCGATGCCCGCCGCCGCCCAGCCGGAGTAGCTGTTCAGCATGCTCACCACCACCGGCATGTCGGCGCCGCCGATGGGGATGATCAGCGTCACGCCCAGCACGAAGCCCAGCGCGACGACGATCCAGAACGCATGCGCGTAGCCGGCCAGGCAGAACACCGCGCAGCCCCACAGCGCCAGCAGGCCCAGCAGCAGGTTCAGCCAGTGCTGGCCCTTGAACACCACCGGCGTGCCCTGGAACAGGCGGAACTTGCTGCCGCCCGACAGCTTGCCCCAGGCGATGACGGAGCCGGTGAAGGTGATGGCGCCGATGAAGGCGCCCAGCGCCAGCTCCAGCCGGTTGCCCATGGGGATGGGCGCGAGCGCACGGGCGGCGGAGCCATCCTCGGCCGCGATGCCGGCCAGCGCCGCGTCCAGCGGCGGCGTGATGCCGAAGGCGGCCGGCTCGTAGACCGCGGCCACCGCGATCGCCACGGCCGCCAGGCCGATCATGCTGTGGAAGAAGGCCACCAGCTCGGGCATCTTGGTCATCTCGACCGTCTTGGCCTTCCAGGCACCAAAGCCGCCACCGACGACCAGGCCCAGCAGCACCCAGCCCAGCCCCGTGGCCGAACCGGCCAGCTTCACGATGAGGGCGGCCGTCGTGAACGCGGCGATGGCCATGCCCACCATGCCGAACACATTGCCGCGGATGGACGTCGTCGGATGCGACAGCCCTTTCAGCGACTGGATGAAGCAGACGCTGGCGATGAGATACAGCAGCGTGACCAGGTTCATGCTCATGGCTTGCCCTCCGCAGTCATGCGTTTGCTCTTGCTCGACAACCGCTCGCCCCAGACGGCGCCGGCGACCGCCCCCACGCCGCAGGGCGCGATATAGACGACGGCCCAGGACGCACCGATCGCGTCAAACAGCGGTTTGATCCACTCGACCCGGTCCAGCACGGCCCAGCCAAGCATGAGGCCGGCGATGCCGCCCGCGAAGGCCAGCGCGTACTGGTGCACGGGACTGCGTTGATCGGTGCTGCTCATGGCTTGGCCTCCGCCACCGGCGCTTTCTTGTCCTTCTTCTTGAACATCTCCAGCATCCGCCGCGTGACGAGGAAGCCGCCGAAGATGTTGACCGCCGCCAGCGCGACGGCGATGACGCCCATCGTCTTGGCAAACGGCGTCTCGGTCAGCGCCGCGGCCAGCATGGCGCCGACGATGACGATGGCCGAGATCGCGTTGGTCACCGCCATCAGCGGCGTGTGCAGCGCTGGCGTCACCGTCCAGACGACGTGGTAGCCCACGTAGATGGCCAGCACGAAGATGATGAGATTGATGATGGTGTGGTCGACAAGTTCCATGTTCAGCTCCTCGTGACCTGGCCGTCTTGCGTGACGCGGCAGGCCGCGACGATGTCGTCATCCAGCGGCACGGTCAGCGTGCCCTCCTTGGTGATGACGAGCTTCAGGAAGTCCAGCACGTTGCGCGCGTACAGCGCCGACGCATCGGCCGCGACGAGCGCCGGCAGGTTGGTCTCGCCGACGATGACGACGCCGTGCTTCACGACGGTCTTGCCGGGCTCCGTCAGCGGGCAGTTGCCACCGGCCGGGGCGGCGATGTCGACGATGACCGAGCCCGGCTTCATCGCCTTGACCATGTCCTCGGTCACGAGCACCGGTGCCGCACGACCGGGAATCAGCGCCGTGGTGATGACGACATCGGCCTGCGCCACGCGCTTGGCCACCTCCACCTTCTGCCGCTCCAGCCAGCTCGGCGGCATGGGCCGCGCGTAGCCGCCCACCCCCTCGGCGGCTTCCTTCTCCTCGGCCGTCTCGTAGGGCACGTCGATGAACTTGCCACCCAGCGATTCGACCTGCTCCTTCACCGACGGCCGCACGTCGCTGGCCTCGATGACGGCGCCCAGCCGCTTGGCCGTCGCAATGGCCTGCAGGCCCGCCACGCCGACGCCCAGGATGACGACGCGCGCCGCCTTCACGGTGCCGGCGGCCGTCATCAGCATCGGGAAGAAGCGCTGGTAGCGGTCGGCCGCGATCATGACGGCCTTGTAGCCGGCGATGTTGGCCTGGCTGGACAGCACGTCCATGCTCTGTGCGCGTGTCGTGCGCGGCGCGGCTTCGAGCGCAAAGCTGGTCAGCCCGGCAGCGGCGATGGCCGCGAGGCCGTCGCGGTCGAAGGGGTTCAGCATGCCGACGAGCGCCGTGCCCGGCTTCATCAGCGCCAGCTCCTCGGCGCCCGGTGCGCGCACCTTCAGCACCAGCTCGGCGCCCAGCGCCGCGGCCTGGTCGACGATCTCGCAGCCCGCCGCCTCGTAGGCCGCATCGGTGACGCTGGCGGCCACGCCGGCGCCGCTTTCGATGCGCAGCACATGGCCGGCGGCCTTCAGCTTCTTGGCCGTCTCGGGCGTGACGGCCACGCGGGTCTCTCCGGCCGCGCGTTCGCGCGGGACGCCGATCTGCATGGAGGCTCCTGTCGGGGACTGGGGTGCGGGGCAGCTTACACAATGCCCGGGTCCGCCCGGAGCGGGAATTCGCGAGGAAGTTTCATGGTTGCCACAGAGAGATTCCGCCCCAGCGTCACGGTCGCGGCGGTCATCGAGCGCGACGGGCGCTACCTGCTCGTCGAGGAAGAGACGCCCGAAGGGCTGATGCTGAACAACCCCGCAGGCCATGTGGAGCTGGGCGAAAGCCCGATCGAGGCCGTCGTGCGCGAGGCGCTGGAGGAGACCGCGCGGGCCTTCACGCCGCAGCATTTCCTCGGTGTCTACCTCGCCCGTTTCGTGCGCCCGGCGCGATTAGAGGATGTGACCTATGTGCGGCTGGCGTTCAGCGGTGATGTGGGCGAGGAAATCGCCGGCCGCACGCTGGACGAAGGCATCCACCGCACGCTGTGGCTGACCGAGGCCGAGCTGGCCGCCTGCGCCGAGCGCCACCGCAGCCCGCTGGTGCTGCAGTGCGTGCAGGACCATGCCGCCGGGCGGCGGCTGCCGCTGGCGGCCGTGTTCTCGCACGCCTCGCTGGCGCAGCCCTGGGTCAAGGGGTGAGCCCCGGGGTCGCGCGGTGACGCGCGGCCGGCAGAATGCGCCGCTTCCCGACGCCACACGTGCCATGAGAACCCTGATCCTCTTCCTCATCCTGGTTGCCACGGCCGGGTGGTGGTACTTCGTCGGCGGCCGCCGGCTCGACGATGACCTGGTGCGCGACTACTACCTGCAGTCCCAGCAGGCCACGCTGCACCACGACCACGAGGCGCTGTGCGGCATGCTCAGCAACGACTTCGCGTCGACCAGCCAGGTCTCGATGGGGCCGCAGCGGGTGCGCACCGACGACAGCGCGGACAAGGCCAAGACCTGCGAAAGCTGGCGCGACCTCTTCGCCAGCTGGCAGCGGCTCGGCGAGAAGATGGGCGGCGAACTGCAGCTGGACGCGGGCCACGAGATCCACAGCATCACGCTGGCCGCCGACCGCAAGTCGGCCGTGGTGGACATCAGCACGCAGCTGGACGTGGCGGGCACCATCATGAACATCCGCACCCACACGCGGGACCAGCTGATCCGCCGCAACGGCCGCGTGCTGCTGGTGCGGTCGGACGGCAGCGCCTCCGTCACATCGGGCGGCTGACGGCCGGAGGCGCGCGCATGTCCGGGGTCGATTTCATCGAGGTCTACGACGGCGCGCTCAGCGCCGACGCCTGCCGTGCGCTGATCGAGCGCTTCCACGCCAGCCCGCATGTGCAGCGCGGCGCCACCGGCAGCGGCGTGGACGTGGCGCTGAAGGACAGCTGGGACATCGCCATCAGTCGCCACCCCGAGTGGGCCGACGCCTGCGCGCAGCTCAACGACGCCGTCATCCAGGGCTTCAAGCAGTACCTGCGCCGCTACGCGCACCTGGCGCTGGCGCCGCTGAAGCTGCAGATGAACCGCCCCGACGGCAGCACGGCGCTGCTGGACGCCGACACCGTCGCCACGCTGCCGGACGACGCGCTGATGGGCCTGATCTCCAAGGTCTTCCGCCCCGGCGCCATCAACCTGCAGCGCTACGTCGCCGGCCAGGGCGGCTACCCCTACTGGCACTGCGAGCAATACCCCAAGCTGGACCAGGGCGAGGCGCTGCACCGCGCGGTGCTGTGGACGATCTACCTGAACGACGACTTCGCCGACGGCGAGACCGAGTTCCTCTACCAGGGCCGCAAGATCGCGCCGCGCACCGGCAGCCTGCTGATCGCACCGGGCGGCTTCACGCACACGCACCGCGGCAACCGGCCGACGGGTGGCGACAAGGTCATCGCCACGAGCTGGGTGCTTTACCAGCGCGCGGAAAGCCTGTTCGCGCCGGGCTGATGGGCCCGTTTGGGACAATCGGCGGCATGAGTTCCGACAAAAAACATCGAGTCGTCGTCGGCCTGTCCGGCGGCGTGGACTCGGCCGTGACCGCCCACCTGCTGAAAGCACAGGGCCACGAGGTCATCGGCATCTTCATGAAGAACTGGGAAGACGACGACGACGACGAGTACTGCTCGACGCGCCAGGACTTCCTGGACGCCGCCTCGGTGGCCGACGTGCTGGGCATCGAGATCGAGCACGTCAACTTCGCGGCCGAGTACAAGGACCGCGTGTTCGAGAGCTTCCTGCGCGAGTACCAGGCCGGCCGCACGCCCAACCCCGACGTGCTGTGCAACGCCGAGATCAAGTTCAAGGCCTTCCTGGACCACGCGATGCGGCTGGGCGCCGAGAAGATCGCCACCGGTCACTACGCCCGCGTGCGTGAGGTCGACGGCGAGTTCCAGCTGCTCAAGGGGCTGGACCCGCTGAAGGACCAGAGCTACTTCCTGCACCGCCTGTCGCAGGCGCAGATCAGCAAGGCGATGTTCCCGGTGGGCCACCTGGAGAAGACCGAGGTGCGCCGCATCGCCGCCGAGATCGGCCTGCCGAACGCGAAGAAGAAGGACTCCACCGGCATCTGCTTCATCGGCGAGCGGCCGTTCCGCGAGTTTCTGAACAAGTACCTGTCGCACCAGCCCGGCCCCATCAAGGACGAGCGCGGCCGCAAGCTCGGCGAGCACGTGGGCCTGTCCTTCTACACGCTGGGCCAGCGCCAGGGCCTGGGCATCGGCGGCGTGAAGGACAAGAAGGCCGCGCGCGGCGGCGGCGAGCACGAGCCCTGGTTCGTGGCCGCCAAGGACATCCCCACCAACACGCTGATCGCCGTGCAGGGCCACGGCCACCCGCTGCTGCAAAGCCCGGCGCTGCTGGCCGACGACCTGAGCTGGATCGCCGGCCGCGCACCCGCCGCCGGCCTGGCCGCCGCCAAGACGCGCTACCGCCAGGCGGACGCGCCTTGCAGCGTGGGCTACGACGACGCCGGCCGGCTGCTGCTGCGCTTCCCCGAGCCGCAGTGGGCCGTCACGCCGGGGCAGAGCGCGGTCGTCTACGACGGCGACGTGTGCCTGGGCGGCGGCGTCATCTCGCAAGCGCTGGCCGCATGAGGCCCGCGCGCCGGGCCGCACCGCGCGAGGGGCCCCAATGACCCGCTTCGACCGGCTGCTGGCCCGCCTGGCCGAGCCCGGCACCGTGCTGCGGCTGGCCGCGCTGGTGGTCTGCGCGATGGAGCTGGTCAGCGCCGGTGCGGCGCTGCTGGGCGTGCGCACCGAGCCGTATGACGGGCTGGTGGCCCGCGTCTGGCGCGCGGCCGGCGGCGGCGCCGACGACCGCGGCCTGCTGCTGCTGTGCGTGGGCCTGCTGCTGGCCTTCGTCGCGCTGATGTGGCGGCTGGCGAGCCAGGGCGGCAGCGTCGTCGCGGTGAACCGGCGCCTGGCCTGGCTGCTGCTGGTGGACCTGCTGGCCTTCGGCGTCACGCCGGGCCTGCCCTTCCTCGTCACGGCGCTGGCCGCCGTGCTGCTGCCGGCGCGGCTGGCGCTGGGCTTCGGCTTCGCGCAGGTGCTGCTGAACACCGCCATCTACGCCGCGCCGCAGGCCACCGCGTGGCTGGACCAGTTCGGCCTGCTGTCCTCCATGCTGGCGCTGCACGGCCTGGCCTTCGGCCTCGGCCGCATGGCCGCCGCCGAGGCCGAGAAGCGCCGCTGGCTGCAGGCCGTGCTGGCCGAGCAGCTGTCCGGCGAACACCTGCTGGCCGAGCAGATGCGCTACAGCGAGCGCATGCAGATCGCCCGCGAGCTGCACGACCTGATGGGCCACCACCTGACCGCGCTGAACCTGCAGCTGCAGCTGGGCGGCGCGCTGCTGGCGCGCAGCGACACCGGCGGCGCCGGCCAGGCGCTGGCGCGTGCCGAGGGCGTGGCCGCGCAGCTGCTGGCCGACGTGCGCGAGTCCGTGTCGCAGCAACGCAGCTCGCAGCGCATCGACCTGTCCGCCGCGCTGCAGGCACTGGCCGAGGGCATTGCCAGCACGCGCATCGAGCTGGCGCTGGACGACGCCGCCCGCGACCTCGGCCCGCGCACCGCCCACGCGCTGCTGCGCTGCGTGCAGGAGGGCGTCACCAACAGCGTGCGCCATGCCGGCGCGCGGCGCGTGCGCGTCGAGCTGCGCGGCGATGGGGATGAAGTCGCGGTCAGCATCGACGATGATGGGCGCGGCGCGCCGGGCTGGCACGAGGGCCGGTCGGGCAACGGCCTCTCGGGCATGGCCGAGCGCATGGCCGAACTGGGGGGGCAGATGCGCGTCACGCGCACCGGTCCGGGTTTTCGAATCGAGCTGAGATGTCCGCAATGGATGTGATCAAGATCCTGCTGGTGGAAGACCAGCAACTGGTGCGCGAGGGCCTCAAGGGCCTGCTGGCACTGCACGACGACCTGCAGGTCGTCGGTGAGGCCAGCGACGGCGCCGAGGCGCTGGAGTGGCTGGCGGCCGCACCGGCCGAGGTCATGCCCGACGTCATCCTGTCCGACATGCGCATGCCGCGGCTGGACGGGCTGGGCCTGATCCGCGCGCTGGCCGCGCGCGCGCTGCGCGTGCCGGTGCTGCTGTTGACGACCTTCGACGACACCGCCGCCTTCGACGAGGCCGTGCGCGCCGGCGCCAAGGGCTTCCTGCTGAAGGCCATCAGCCCCGACACGCTGCGCCAGGCGCTGCGCGACGTGCACGGCGGCGGCACGGCGCTGCGGCCGTCGCTGACCACCCGCATGGAAGCCAAGGGCGGCGAGCGCGCCTTCACCGCCGCCGACCAGCCCGACCCGCTGAGCCCCAAGGAACTGCAGGTGCTGCGCCTGGTGGCCAGCGGCCGCAGCAACACCGAGATCGCCAGCCTGCTGGGCAACAGCGAGGGCGTCATCAAGAACCACTGCTCCGCCATCTTCTCGAAGATGGGCGTGCGCGACCGCACGCAGGCGGTGCTGCGCGCCATCGATCTCGGCTGGATTTAGCGCGGGCCGAGCGCCGGGCCGCCCCAAGCCGGCCCGCCTTGGGCGACGCGCTTGCCGGGCGGTCCGGCAAGCGTCGCCGTCCCCTCGGGGGACCGACTGGGCGAGCCCGCGTTCAGCGCGGCTCGACCGGGCGAGGGGCCGCAGATGCTGCGGGGCCTGCGGGGGCCGCAAGCTGCAGCACCCAGTAGCGCTGCAGCCGCCCCGGGCCGGCCACGCAGGCCAGGCCGAACTCCTCGAAGTCGGCCACCATCAGGTTCTCGCAATGCGCCGGGCTGGCCAGCCACTGGGCCAGCGCCTCGTCCAGCGTCTCCGGCCCGCCGGCGAGGTTCTCGCCGGACACCCGCATCGCATAGCCCACCTCGCGCAGCCGCGTGCGCAGCGTCGCGCCGTGGGCGCCGACATGGTCCAGCCGGTCCAGCGTGGCCAGCTCCACGGCGTAGCGCCGTGCCGATTCGGCCAGCGCCGGATGCCCGCGCAGCGGCTGCGCTGCCGGCCACCGCTGCGTGCCGCAGGTCCGCGCCTGCGCGCGCAACGCGTTCAGCGTGCGCTGCGCCGACTCGACGTCGGCCGGACAGTCCTCCAGCGCCCGGGCGGGCACGGCGGCAAGCAGGCACAGCAGCAGGAACGGCCGGAAACGATGCACGGATACATCCTAGTTGTTGCCAAGCGGCGAGCCCCGGCCCAGCATTGCGGCCATGAAGCGCCATCACCTCTTCGCCGCCGCCCTCGCCTGCACCGCCCTCGCCGCCTGCGCGCAGACGCCACCCGAGCCTGAATCCGCTCGGCTGGCGCGCGAGCTGCGCACGCTGATCGGCCCGGCCTCGTGCAGCGCCGACGCGCAGTGCCGCACCGTGCCCGTCGGCGCCAAGGCCTGCGGCGGGCCGGCGGGCTACTGGGCCTGGTCCACCCAGGGCACAGATGCCGACGCCGTGGCCGCGCTGGCCAGGCGCCAGGCCGAGGCGCAGAAGCGCGAGGTGGAGGCCAGCGGCATGCGCTCCAACTGCGCGATGGTCAGCGACCCCGGCGCGGCCTGCGTGGCCGGGCGCTGCCAGCCGCAGACACCTGCGTCAGCCCGCTAGCACCGGCAAAAAGAAAGGCCGCACGCCCTCTCAGGCATGCGGCCTCGGCGCGGCGGGGGACCCGCCGCGCGATGCGTTGACGCTCAGTCCTGGCGCGCGCGGATCTTGCTGCGCACGGTGTCGCCCGCCTCGGTGATCGTCGGCACGCTGGGCTCCACGCGCACGATGGTGGTCGCCTGCGGGGTGCTGGTGTTGTCCAGCCATTGCGCGGCGCCGACATAGCGCTTGCCTGCCGTCAGGCCCGACCAGCTCACGCCCACGGTGGCGCTGCTGCCGGCGTAGACCTGGCTGGGGGTCAGCACGTTCAGCGTGCCGGCGGCATCGCCCACGCCGACGATCCAGCTCGACAGCGCATGCGTCATCTGCGGCTGACCGTCCCAGGCATGCACGCAGACGCGGTAGGCGCCGGCCGCCGGGGTGGTGAGCTGCACCGCCTCGTTGGTGCCGCCCGCGCCGGAGTAGCGCTCCAGGCCATCCGGGCCCAGCACGACGAGGTCGTTGTCGTCGATGGGGCTGCTGGTATCGGCCTGGCGCAGCGCGAAGCGCGCCACCATGGTGTTGGCCGGCACCGTGAAGTTGTAGACCTTGAAGTCCGGCGCGTCGTCACCGGCACGGCAGGCCTCGATCATGCCCACGTCGTCCAGGCCACGGTCCGGCACCAGCGTCGCCGCGGGCGACATGGTCACGTCCTTCACGCCCTTGCGCGCCGTCATGCGGCCCGCGAAACCGGTCTTGACGGTCAGAGTGCGCGAGCCTGACGGCGTGATGGCACTCACGGCCGCCGGCGCGCTGATGGGCACGCCGCGGCGCGCCTGCACGGGGCTGCGCACGATGCGCGTGCCACCGTCCTCGGCCCACACCAGTTCGCCGAAGTACCAGGCATTCACGCCCGCGCCGGCGCCCGGCGTCAGCTTGACGGTGAAGCTCTTGGTCTCGCCCGGGTTCAGCGTCAGCGAGTTCGGCGTGACCAGGGTCGTGAAGTTGGGAACGCTGGCCGTGGCCTTGTAGGTCGCCGTGGTCGGGCCGACGTTGGTGACGCGCCGCGTCACCGTCACGCCGGTGCTGAAGATGCCGCCGGCGGTGATGGACGGCAGGTTGAGGTTGTAGGTCTCGTCCAGCGTGCCGTACGTGGTGCAGTCGCTGGCCGGCACGGCGGCACGGTTGACCTTGCACTGGTACCTGACCCAGTCGGCCTTGCCGGCGTCGTACACCAGGCCGGGATCGACAGCCTTCTGCGGCGCCACGTGGCCGGCGCCCTGGGCCCAGGGCAGCAGACCGTTCTGAGCGCCGGTCAGACCGTCGTTCAGCGTGGAGAAGCCGGTCGTCATCAGCGCGGACTTGATGGCCGCGGGCGACCACGTCGGCTTGGCCTGGCGCAGCAGCAGCGCGAGGCCCGCCACGTGCGGGCTGGACATGGAGGTGCCGGAGATCGTCGTCCATGCGGGCGGCGGCACCAGCGTGTTGGCGGCCACCTGGTCACGCTCGGCCTGGGTGATGCCGGGCGTGCCCTGGGCAATGATGTCCACGCCCGGCGCGGTCAGGTCGGGCTTGAGGATGTTGGCGTCGCCGCCGTTGGGGCCGCGCGACGAGAAGCCCGCCATGATGGGCGCGGGCGTCGTGCCGACGTAGAACTGGCTGAGGCCCGCGGTGCCGGCACCGCCGACCGCGTAGGTCTTGATGAGGGCACCGTCGGCAGCCGTCACGTGCACGGTGGGCACGGAGTGCGGCTCGGCGACGAGGCCGCCGCCGTTGTCCACCATCACCATGCCGATGCCGCCCGCGTTGGCGACGGCCAGGCTCTTGTCGACGCGGGCGTTGTTGCCGCGCGTGCAGATGACGACCTTGCCGGCCACCTTGGCGGGGTCCAGCAGCACCTGGTTGAAACCGGCCGCGGCGGCCGCGTCGCTGAAGCACAGGTTGGCGGCGCCGCCACCCAGGCCGGCATCCTCGGCGCGAACCAGCGCCGAGCCGTTGATGACAGGCGACTGCGCCATCGATGCGCCGGTGTACTTGGCGGCGTTGCCCAGCGTCACGTCACCGAGGAAGGCGCGATCGTGCGTGGACGCGGCCACCGTGCTGATCCACGGGCTGATGTGCGCCACGGCCTGGCCGGGGCCGTCGTTGCCGGCCGAGGCCGCGACGAACACGTTGGCCAGCGCGGCGCGGTAGAAGGCCTGCTCGACGGGGTCGTTGACGCTGGTCTGCGAGCCGCTGATCGAGAAGTTGATGACGTTGACGCCATCCTTCACGGCCTGGTCGATCGCCGACACCGAGTCGGACGTGTAGCAGGTGTTCTGGCTGCCGGTGCCGTCGGTGGCAGCGGCGTTCACGAAGGTCCAGCAGACCTTGTAGCTGGCGACGCGGGCGCGCGGCGCCATGCCGCTGGCGACGCCCAGCGCCTGGCCGTTGACGATGGCCGTGGCGCCGTCGTTGCCGGCAGCCGTCGACGCGGTGTGGTCGCCGTGGCTGCCGTGGCCGGTGGGGCCGGCCACCGAGTCACGGCCGGAGTCAGGGAAGTCGGTCCAGTGCAGCGTGCGGCCCGAGGCCTTGAAGGTCGCGTTGAAGTGCTTGATGCCGACCAGCTTGTTGTTGCAATGGTCCAGCTTGATGCCGGGGCCGGGCACGCAGCCGCCCGTGAAGGACGCGGGCGCCGGGCCGTAGGCCAGCGTGTCCGTGGCCTTGTTGCTGGGCACGCCGTTGGCGTCGACGCGGTCGAAGAAGGCCGGGTTCTCGGGCCAGACGCCGCCGTCGATGACGCCGATGACGAGGTTCTCGCCCTTGATGGCACTGCCGTTGATGGACTGCGACCACAGACCGCCGGCAGCGCTCAGGCCCAGGAACTTGGTCGTCGTGATGGTGTCGAGCTGGCGCGGCTCGTCCTCGAACAGGTCGACCACTTCTGCGCTGTTGCGCAGCGCCAGCGCCTCGGCCTCGGTCAGGTGTGCCGAGAAGCCGTTGAAGACGGTGTTGTAGGTGGCCAGCACGCGGCTGCGGTCGATCAGCGACAGCACCTGGTCCTGGCGCTGGCTCAGGTAACCCAGGTAGGCCTGCACGCGCGTGGAGCCGGACTGGAAGGCCTCACCGGGCGCGGGCTGCGTGGCGGCGTAGCCGGACACGGTGCCCTGGTAGGAGGCGGCGGGCTCGTCCTTGAGCTGGACGATGTAGGTCTTGCGGCTCTGGGCCAGCGAGCTCGTGGCCACGCCGGACAGCAGCACCAGCGCCGCCAGTGCGGCGGGCTTGAGAATCATCTTCATCGAAGGTCCTTTCGAGGCAGAGGAGGCGGTTCAGGCCGGGCGGCGGCGGCGGGCACCCACGGCGGCCAGGCCGGCGAGGCTGACCAGCGCCAGGCTGGCGGGCTCGGGCACGTGCTCGATGACGATGTCGTCGATGGCGAACTGGCCACGGTCGCTGGAGAACGCCTGGCAGCCGGTGCCGTTGCCGGTCAGGCAGGGCAGCGCGTAGGCCAGCACGTAGTCGAACTCCATGGCGGCGAAGGCACCGGTGGTCATGTAGGTGCCGAAGTTCAGATTGCCCAGTGCGTCCGGGCCATTGAGCACGGCGAGGAAGTCGGTGCCGACGCCGTTGAGCACGCCCGTCATGCGCAGCGCGGCGGGGATGGCGAAGGTCGGGTCGCCGTTGCCGATGAACGAGGCCTTGAAGCTCTTCACCGAGAAGCGGTAGCCGTCGAGGCTCTCGATGGCCAGCACGCCGTCGTTGTAGATGTTGAGGAAGTTGCTGGCGTTGTTGACCGGGCACGCGATACCGAAACAGGAGCCGGAACCCGCACCGGCGATCAGCTCACCCACGAGGTCGCCGACCTGGCTCAGCGGGGAGTTGGAGAACGGCGTGACGAGGATGTCGTGGTTGCTGATGCCAGGCAGCAGGAACTGGTCGCCGTGCGTGAGGTAGGGCAGCTGCTGCGCGTAGGTCGAGTCGATGGGCGACTCGAAGTCGATGACGGCGCGCATCACGCCGGCCTGGGCGCCCGCGGACAGGGCCAGTGCCGAGATGGCCAGCGCCATCGAGCTCAAAAGCTTCTTCATCCAAATACCCTCTTTCCTTGCTGAGTTGATCGTGCAGTGCGGGGGCGCGCTGCCGGGTGGGCTGACGCGCAGCCCGCCAAAGGGTTGAGAACAGGCGGGCTCCCCGGGGCAGGCAGACCTGCGGGGCTGCCGATTCTGGTGAAGTCGGGGCGAGGGCTATATCCCCAGTTACACGCCCCGGATTCAGGGGGCGGGAAATGCCCCAGGTTGCTCGCGCAACGCCGGCCGGCGTGGTACGCGAGCCAGCTCAGCGCGACGCGGCCGACCCCGCCGCGGACGCCGCGCTGGCCGGCGCCGCGCTCTCGGTGGCACGGGCCGAGAACAGCAGGTCGCGCGCCTGCTTCACGACGCTGCCGTCAGCTGCGAACTCGCGCATCAGCGCCTGCTCGGAGCGGCTGCGCACCGCGCTGAAGGCCCCGGGCTGGCCGGGCTCGGGCACCAGCTCCCAGTCGGGCAGGCCGGTGAAGGGGTCGGCGTAGAGCCGGCGCAGATGGTGGCGGGGCTTGAAGCTGCGCTCGTCGGACAGCAGGTCCTCCAGCCGCTTGGGGTATTGCGGCGGCGGGTTGGGCGTGGCGCGGGAATAGGCCGCGATGGCGCGGGCGATCTCGCCGCCACGGAATTCCAGCTCACGCTCCTTCTCGCGCTGCGCGGCCGTCTGCCAGGCCTGGCCCAGCGCGGCCAGGGCGGCGGCCGTCAGCGCGACGAGAAACAGGACGGCGAGATAGCTGTAGCCGTGCTGGCGAGCCACGCCCGCCGCCGGGCCGCCCCAAGGTGGGCGAGCCCCCTCGGGGAGCAGGAGGCGTACCCGCCGACGTGGGCGCACCATCACCTACCAGTCGGCATACAGCCTGCCGTCGGCCGAGCGCCCTGCAGCGCCGCTGCGGACGTCCCACACGCGGCCGCTGGCCTGCATGTCGGCGGGCGGCGGCAGTTCCACCCAGCTGTCGCGGCTGCCGGTCAGCGGGTCCTCGGGCACCTCGCGCAGGTAGCGCCCGTCGGCCAGCTCCTGCAGCGATTCCGGGTAGCGGCCCTTGTCGGCGGCGAACTGGTCCACCGCGTCGCGCATGACGGTCAGCGACTGCAGCAGCGCCGTCTCCTTGCTCTTCTGCAGCGAGTTGAAGTAGCGCGGCGCGGCGATCGACGCGAGCAACGCCACGATGGCCATGACGACGATGAGCTCGATGAGCGTGAAGCCGCGCGGACGGGAAGTCAGCATCGCGTCACCAGTCCTTCAGCTTCGTACCGTCGAGCGCGGTGCGCCCGGAGCGCGAGAACACGTCGAACACGTCACGCCCCGCGCGCGGCTCGTCGGGCGCGCTGTCGTAGGCGCGCAGGCCCCAGGTGTCGGCGGCGGGCTGATCAGCCGGCGCGAACGGGTCGCGCGGCAGCCGGCGCAGGAAGTACAGCTTGCGGCCGTTGGGGGACCTGGCGTCCGGCACGCCGTCCACCAGCGCCTGCAGGCTGGGCGGGTAGCCGCTGTCCTCGGGGCTTTGCGTGATGCTGCCGGCCTCGACGGTGCGCTTGTAGGTGTCGATCGCCTCGCGCAGCGTGCGCAGCGACTGGCGCAGCTCATGCTCGCGGCTGCGCTGCACCGACAGCTCCAGCAGTGGCCGCGCCGCGGACGCAAGCACGCCCAGCATGGCCAGCACGACCAGCATCTCGATGAGCGTGAAGCCTCGCCCCTTGCCACGGGACGAGCGCCAGGCCGCGCCCAAGCCTTGCCCCAGGGGGACCGACCAGGTTCGCTCGCGTTCAGCGACGCGAAGCTGGGCGAGGGGCATATTCATCTCGCCGCTTCGACCGTGAACATGCCGCTGCCGTCGATGCGCACCGGCGCCGACTCGCCATTCAGCCCGCTGGCCGACAGGCCGCCCAGGCCGATGTTGAGCACCTGCCCCGCGGCCTGCGGCAGCACACGCAGCGCGACGACGCGCTCGCCACGCGGCGGCAGTTCGAACGGCGCGCGGCCGGCCGACACATTGGCCGGCGGCTGCGCGAGCTGCAGCTTGGTGGCGTCGAACTCCAGCTCGCCCTTGAGCTGCAGGCCGCTGTCGTTCTTCAGCGCCACCGACACGACACCGCCGGCCGCCACCTGCGGCGTCACGTCCAGCTTCAGCACAGCCTCGGTGGGCGCGGCCGGCGTGGCCGTGGCCGCAGGCGCCGCAGCGCCGCCGCTGCTGGGGCCCACGCCCACGCGCGCCTCGCGGCGCAGCAGGCTGGAGAAGGCACCGGGGCTGGCGTCGGTGCCGCTGGCCAGGCGCGTCAGCGACGCGTCCGGCACGGCCAGGTTGCGCACCACGCGCGGCGTGATGAGCAGCACCACCTCGGTCTTGTTGCGCGTGTCGGTCTGCGTGCCGAACAGCCGGCCCAGCAGCGGGATGCGCGACAGGCCCGGCACGCCGGCCGCGCTCTTGCGGTCCTCGTCGTTGATGAGGCCGGCCAGCACCTGCGTCTCGCCATCGGCCAGGCGCAGCACGGTGGCGGTGTTGCGCGTGCCGATCTCGTAGGCCGTCGTGCCGCCCGGGCCGGTGACCTGGCGGATCAGGTTGCTGACCTCCAGGCCAATCTTGATGACGACGTCGTTGTCCAGCTGCACCGTGGGCTCCACGTCCAGCTTGAGGCCGATGTCCAGGTAGCTGACGGACGCGGCCACCGACGTGGAGCCGGTGAAGTTGGTCGTGGTCGTGAAGACGGGCAGCTTCTGGCCGATGTGGACCTTGGCCTTGTCGCGATTGCGCACGCGGATCTTGGGGTTGGCCAGGATGTTGTTGTTGCCGGCCGTGCCGCGCAGCGTCGCGACGATGGCCGGGTTGGCAATGCTGCCGCGGAACTGGTTGCGCTCGCTGAGCAGCACCTGGCCGCTCACGTTGGGCAGGCCGAACTGCACGGTGTCGGGCCAGTCCAGGCCCAGCGCGTCGACCTGGTCGGTGGCCAGCTCCATGACCTCCACCTCCAGCATCACCTCGGGCTCGGGCAGGTCCACCGACGCAATGAGCTTCTCGACGAAGCGCAGCACCTCGGGCGTGTCGCGCACGATGAGCAGGTTCAGCCGCTCGTCGATGTGGATGTCGCGCACCTTGGCGATGGTGCGCACCATGGCCTGCACCTGCTTCACGTCGGCGTTGGTCAGGTACAGCGTGCGGGTGATGAGCTCCTGGTGCTCGCGCTGCTTGGCCGCGGTGTTGGGGAAGATCAGCACCGAGCTGTCGTTCAGCAGCTTGCGGTCCAGCTGCTGGGTGCCCAGCACGACGCGCATCGCCTCGTCCAGCGTCACGCCGCGCAGGAACACGGTCACGCGCGCGTCGGCGCGCACATCCTTGTCGAACACGAAGTTGATGCCGCTGCTGCGCGCCAGCGCCTCGAAGACCTGGCGCAGCGGCGCGTCGCGGAACTCCAGCGTCACCGGCTTCTGGAAGCCCGGGCCCAGCTCGCCCACCGCCGTCTCCAGCGGCCGGGCCTGCGCCACTTGGCTAGCCAGCAGCCGCGCGCCGGGGTGCTGCGGTGCCTCCGCCAGGATCTCGCGGGCCACCGCGTCGGCGCGCTCGATGCGGCCCTCCTTCAGCGCGGCGCGGCCCGTGGCCAGCAGCTTCTCGTGGCGGCGGCCGCGCTCGATGTCCACCGTCAGCGCGGCCAGGCGCGGGTGGCGGGCGTCGGCCAGCGCCAGCTGGCTGAGCAGTGCCTGAGCCTCGTCCCAGCGGCCGGCGCCGCGCAGCGCCTCGATCTGCAGGATGAGCCGCGCCGTGGCCTGCTCGCGGGCGCGCACCTGGGCGGCGCGCAGCTGCGGGTCGGTGGGGTCCTTGGCGAGGGCATCGTCCAGCACGCGCAGCGCGGCTGGCCACTGGTTGGTACGGCCCAGGTCTTCGGCCTGGCGCAGCGCCGGGTTGGCGCAGGCCGTCAAAAGCGTGGCGGTAACGAGGGCAAGCAGGAGCTGCTTCATGGCACAGCCTTGAAAACGATGTTCTGGGGAAGCCTGGCGGGCAGCCAGGTCAGGCTGACGCCGCTGGGCGACACCTGCTCGACGCGCCACTGGCCGTCGATGACGTCACCACGCTTGACGCTGAGCGCCTTGGTGGGACCGGCCAGCAGCGCGACCTCGACCGCCTTGGCGCCCTCGCCTTCGACGACGCGGCCGATCATCTGGTACGGCATGGGCGGCGCCATCGGCGGCGGCGGGGGCGCGGCCGCCGCGGGTGGCGGCGCGGGCGGGGCCGGCGGTGGGGGCGGCGGCTGCCAGGCGGCGAGCTGCGCGGGCGGGGCTTCGGCCCAGGGCTGGCGGGCGCCAGGCGCCGGCGCAGCAGTGGGGCTGGACGCAGCCACTGCAGCGGCGCGACGCACCGGCACGGCGGCCACGGGCCCGGCCGCGTCGTCGGGCCGCGTGGCCACCCACGCGGTGGCGGCCAGCGTCACCACGAGCGCGCCGCCAAGGGCGAGGTGGCGGCGGTTCATGGCGCCCTCCCGTGCAGCGACCACTGCAGCTCGGCGTCCACGTCGGCACTCAGCGGGCTGACGCGGCGCAGCTTGATCGCGTCCAGGCTCAACGCCGGGTCATGTTCCAGCGCGGTGCCGATGAAGCGGCGCAGCTGCGCGTAGCTGCCGGTGACGGGCATGGTCACGCGCAGCCGCTCCAGGCCCTCGGTGGTGGCCAGCCGGTGTTCGGTGCGGGCGCCGTTGAGTTCGAGGCGGATGCTGAGCTCCAGCAGGTCGGCCAGCCGCTGCTGGCGCTCGCTGGCAGCGGGCAGCGCGGCCTGCCACTGCTGCACGCTGACGGGCGCAGCCGCGGCCACCGCGGGCCGCGCCTTGGCACGCAGCGCGTGCGCCTCGGCCTGCAGCGCGGCGGCCTGTGCGTCCCAGCGCTGGCCGAGCACGACGGCAAACACCGCCACCAGCAGCGCGGCAACGCCCGCGATGCCAGGCCAACCCAGGGCTTTGAGCAGGCGATGGTTCACGAGCCGCCCCCCGTCGCCACGCGGGCGTTGATCTCGAAGCGCTGGCCGGTCAGCCCCGTCTCGGCGGCCGAGAAGCGCGACAGCACGACCTGGCGCCAGCCCGGCGTGGTGCCCAGCTGCTCGGCCAGTTGCAGCGCCAGCAGCTTGTCGGGTGTCAGCCCTTCCAGCCGCAGCTCGCCGCGGCCGGCGCTGGCGTCCAGCCCCAGCCACGCAATGGTCTTGGCCTCGGCGCCCACGGTCTCCACGCGCGTCAGCAGCGGCTCCCACGGCATGGCCAGCAGCGCGCGGGCTTCGAGCGCCGAACGGTTCTCCGCCGGCTCGGCGCGGCGCGCGGCGGGCTTGGGCGCGGCCGTCGGGCGCAGCGTGGCGACGCGGTCGCGCGCGGCCTGGGCGACGTCCAGCGCGCGGTGGCTCTCGACGGCGCTCCACGCTGCCGTGGCCAGCACCAGCGCACCCGTGGCCGCCAGCGGCCAGGCCAGCGGCGAGCGGCCGGAGCGCGGCAGGAAGTCGGGCTCCGGCGTGGCGGGGCCGGGCTGCGGCGCCAGCGCATCGGCCGGCGTGCCGACCGCCAGCGGCGCGTCGGCCCCCAGGTCGGCCAGCGTGTTCACGCGGCGCGACTGCAGCGCCGTCACACGGCCACGGTCCAGCTGGATGACGACGGCCACCGAACCCTCGTGCCAGACGGCACGGCCAGAGCCGGCGCGCATGGCGGCCGGCAGCGACGCCAGCCACGCGGTCCAAGCCGGGCGCACGGCGGCGAGGCGAACACCGGCCGCGTCGGCCTGCGCACGCAGCGCCGTCAGGTCCAGCCCGTGCACCGCCGACGCGCCCGCCGCCTCGCCCAGCTGCCACGGCGCGACGGCGAAGCGCTGCGCGGCGGCGCCGAAATAGTGAGCGAACTGCTGCTGCGCGTAGGCCTGCACGGCGTCCAGGTCGGCCAGCGGCAGGCCGGGCTCAGCCACCAGCTCGTGCAGCGCGCGCGCCGACACGACCAGCTCGACGGCCGTGCCGGGCATGTCGCGGCACCAGGCCGCGAACTCGTCGCCGCCGGGCGTGACGAACACGCGCCGCGGCTTGGCCAGGCGCGCGCTGAGCTGCTGGCGCAGGCGCTCACTCATCGAGCGTGACACGTTCCAGCTCCTCGAAAGTCGTCTCGCCACGGCACACGGCGGCCAGCGCCATGTCGCGCAGCGACTTCATGCCGCGCGCCTTCGCCGCGGCCTTGATCTCGGACATCGGCGCCCGCGCCGCGATCAGGTCGCGCAGGCCGTCGTCCAGCTTCAGCAGCTCCGCCACCGCGCGCCGGCCCTTGTAGCCGGTACCGCGACAGTGGCCGCAGCCCTCGCCCTTCAAAAAGTTGCCGTTGATGACACCGTGGCGTGTCAGCGTCGCAGCGTCCGGCGTGAACGGCTTCGCGCAGTGCTTGCACGTCAGTCGCACCAGCCGCTGCGCGAGCACCGCGTTCAGCGCGGAGACAACGTTGTAGAGGTCCAGTCCCATGTGCATGAAGCGGCCGATGACGTCGAACGCGTTGTTCGCATGCACCGTGCTGAAGACGAGGTGCCCAGTCAGCGCAGCCTGCACCGCAATTTGCGCGGTCTCTGCATCGCGGATCTCACCGACCATGACGCGGTCCGGGTCATGCCGCAGGATGGAGCGCAGGCCGCGCGAGAAGGTCAGGCCCTTCTTCTCGTTGACGGGGATCTGCACGACGCCGCTGAGCTGGTACTCGACCGGGTCTTCGATGGTGATGATCTTGTCGGCGCCGGTGTGGATCTCGGCCAGTGTGGCGTACAGCGTCGTCGTCTTGCCGGAGCCGGTCGGGCCGGTCACCAGCAGCATGCCGTGCGGCTGGCGCGCCTGGTGGCGGATGGCGGCGCGCTCGTCGTCGCCAAAGCCTAAAGCGTCCAGCGTCAGCGTACCGGCGCGCGCGATGGCCGCGCGGTCGAGGATACGAATCACCGCGTCCTCGCCGAACACGCTGGGCATCACGCTCAGGCGGAAGTCGATCTCGCGGCCCTGCACGCGCAGCTTGAAGCGGCCGTCCTGCGGCAGGCGGCGCTCGCCGATGTCCAGCTCGGCCATGACCTTGAGGCGCGACACCAGCTGCTCGGCCACCTGCGGGCTCTCGACCTGGCGCACGACGGCCATCACGCCGTCGACGCGGAAGCGGATCGCCGCGCCGCGAGCCGTGCACTCGATGTGGATGTCGGAGGCCGTGTCCTGCAGCGCGTCGTAGATCGTCGCGTTCAACAGCCGCACGACCGGGCTGGCCTGCTCGCTGAGCGCGAGGGCCGACAACTCCTCGGTGTGATCCTCGATCGTCGTCAGCGCTTCTTCGACGTCTGACAGCGCACGGAAGTCCGCCTCGCCGGCGCCGAGGAAGTGGGTCACCGCGTCGGCCGATGCCCGCTGCCAGCCGACGGGCGCGTTCAGGCGCGCCTCGACGCTCTGCAGCAGCATCGCGTCCTCGTCGCGCTCGGCGAGCAGCACGCGGCGGTCGTTGGCACCGACGGCCAGCACCGCGCGCCAGCGCTGGGCTTGCGCCTGCGGCCATTGCTCGAAGTCGAGATGCCAGGGGCCTTGCTCGGCGGGGAGCCAGTCGGTCAGCGACGTCGTCATTGCACCTGCTCCACCAACTGAAAGATCGGCAGGTACATCAACACGATGATCCCGCCGATCAGCACGCCCATGATGAGCATCAGCGCCGGGTTCACAAGCCGCGACAGCAGGTCGGTCAGCCGCGCAGCCTCTTCGTCGTGAAAGGCCGCCGCGCGCTCCAGCATGGCGGCCACTTCGCCGCTGCGCTCGCCCACGCGCAGCATGCGGCGCGCCACCGGCGTGGCCAGGTCCTGCGCGTCGAACGCGGCGGACAGGCGCTCGCCGCGCTCGATCTGCGCCGCCGCCGCCTGCACCGCGGCACGCCACGGCGCCGCCACGACGTCGACGACGATCTTCAGCGCTGCCAGCGCCGGCACGCCCGACGCCAGCAGCATGGCCAGCGAGCGATACAGCCGCGCCAGCGCCAGCACGCGCAGCCGCGGGCCCAGGCCCGGCAGCGTCCACAAAGCGGCCTGCGCGCGCTGGCGCACGGCCGGCTGGCGCAGCAGCGAGAAGATGGCGAAGCCCACCGCCGCGATGCCGCCGATGACGAGACCCGGATGCGCGCCGGCGGTCTGCCCGAACTCGATCAGCACGCGCGACGCCCACGGCAGGTCGGCGCTGGTCTGCTGCAGGATGCCCGAGAAGCGCGGCAGCACGTACAGCAGCAGGAACAGGATGACCGCGCCGCCCACGCCCAGCAGCATCAGCGGGTAGACCAGCGCCGCCACGAGCCGCGAGCGCAGCGCATCCACCCAGGCCAGGTAGCGCGCGTGCTGGGCCAGCGCGGTGGACAGCTGGCCGGTCTTCTCGTTGGCCGCGACGATGGCGCAGATCAGCTCGTCGAACGCCTGCGGCTGCTGGCGCAGCGCGACGGACAGCGGCTGGCCCTGCTCGATCTGCGCGACGACGCCGTCCAGCGCCGCGCGCACGCCGGGCTGGCCCTCCTTCTCGCGCAGCGTCTGCAGCGCCTCCAGCAGCGCGATGCCGGCGTCCAGCAGCACGGCCAGCTCCTGGCTGAACAGCTGCAGCGGGAAGCCGGCATTGCGGCGCCACGGCTTGGCACGCTCGGTGGCCACGATCTCGCGCGCTTCCAGCACATGCTGCGGCGCCACGCCCAGCACCGCGGCGACGGCGGCGCGGTCGGGCGCCTCCACACGCTCGGCGCTGACGGCGCCGGCGCGCAGCACGCGGGTCTGGAACACGGGCATCAGCGAGCCGTCACCAGCTGGTGAGGTCGGCGTCCTCACCCTCGCCGCCGGGGCGGCCGTCCTTGCCCAGGCTCAGCAGGTCGTACTCGCCGTGCTCGCCCGGCGCGCGGTACTGGTAGTCGTTGCCCCAGGGGTCCTTGGGCACGGCCTTGGAGAGATACGGCCCCTGCCACTTGGGCTCGTCCGCCGGCTTCGTCACCAGCACGGCCAGGCCCTGCTCGGTGCTGGGGTAGCGGCCCACGTCGAGCCGGTACTGGTCCAGCGACTTCTGCAGCGCATCGATCTGCGCGCGCGCCGCCTTGACCTCGCTCTTGCCGATCTGGCCGAAGAACTTCGGGCCCACGTAGCCGGCCAGCAGGCCGATGATGACCATGACGACCAACAGTTCGAGCAGCGTGAAGCCGCGGGCACGGGCGCAAGGGGAACGGAGCATGACGGTGTGGGACTGCGGGGGACAGCGACTGTTCGTCGCCCGGCCGCGTCAGGCAATCAGGATTTGACCGACCCGCATTCTGAGGGCTGGCCGTGACGGTTCACGGCGACTGGGCCAGCGTGCAGGCGTTGGCGGCGTTGTCCGGGCAAGGCCCTTGCCAGCGGATCTGCACGGCCGCCGCCGGCGGCAGCGGCGAGCGGCCGTCCAGCACCTGCCCGCGCTGGCCGGTGAAGCTGGCCAGCGTCGTCCACGCCGTGCTGCCGTTGAGCCGGTATTGCAGCGCGTAGCGGCTGCCGGGGCGCAGGGCGCGCGTCTTGATCTGGTATTCGCCCGCCACGATGGCGAAGCTGGGCGTGTCGCGGAAGGGCTGGGCCAGCGGCTCGCCGACGAACAGGCCCTGCCCCGGCCACTGCACGGCCTTCCAGTAGGCCTCGATGGCGGTCCCGCCGCGCCAGTAGTGGTCGATCAGCACCGACGCGCGCGAGAACTTCTGGGGGTGGTTGCAGGGCTCCTCCACCGTGCCGTAGCTGGCCGTCGCGCCGGCCGCCAGCCAGTTGGTGATGGGCATCTGGCCATTGCCGCTGGGCAGCACGCCCCCGACGGACGTCAGCGTGTCGGCCAGCGCGCCGGGGCGGAACTGCAGCGTCGACAGGTTGGCCACGTTGGCGAGCCCGGTCAGGTAGAACAGCACGTCGGTCTTGCCCGACAGCGAGTTGGCACTGGCCGCGCCGGCGCTGTTGTCCACGTAGTTGAGCTTCAGCGCGCTGCCCCAGGCGGCCGGCAGCGGCTGGAAGTCGCTCCAGCGCACGCTGCGATCCGCGTCCGTCGTGCGCACCAGCCAGCCCTCGCCGGCCGGCAGCGTCGCATCGGCGGCCACGCCCCGCGCGATGAGGGCCTGGGCCGCGGCCAGCGTGCTGGTGCCCAGCAGCATGGACGGCCGCAGCTGCAGGTCAGCCTGCGGCCGGCGCGACTCGCTGTCGTACAGCGGCGACGCTGCCGTCGTGGCACAGGCATCGGTGGTCGGCGCGCTATTGCAATAGCGAGTGTCATAGCCCAGAGCCATGGCGCTCGTGATGCCCATGCTGCAGGCGCCCGACACGCGGCTGGGCGCGGCCCAGGCCAGTAGCGTGGCCTGCACAGACGCGGGCAGCCGCGCGTCGATGTCTGATTTAAGCAACGCGAAATCGGCCGCCGAGATGGAGGGGGTGGCGGTGTTGACCTTCACCTTGATGAGGTTGGCAGCCGGCACGCCGCGGGCCGCCAGATAGGCCGCGCCCATGGCCTCGCTGACCGCATCGCCCTCGGCCACGACGACCGCCAGATCGGCCGGCGACAGCCCCGCCGCGGGCAGCGTCAACGTGAGCGTCTGCCCTATGCCAGAGCCCCCGGAATCAACCCCGCCGGTGCTGCCGCCGGCGGCCCCGCCACCGCCGCCGCCACAGGCGGTCAACAGGCTCGCGGCGAGTGGCAACAAGGGGTGGAGCAGGCGACGCATGGCGCCATTCTCCCGCGGTCTCGCGCCACCTCATTGCACAACAATGGTGCACAAATGCCCGTTCGCGCCCCACGAACCCGGGCTTACCCCAGTTTCATGCACCGAGGCGGGGCAATACATTCTCGTCACTCGACGCGGTTCGGGGCTCTAAGTCCAGGGCCGCCGGGCGGGTTGTGAGGAGACAAGACAGCAAGATTGCTTCGACACCCCGAAGACAATCCCACCGGCCACCAAGGCACCCCTTGGTGGCCGTTTTATTTTGTCTGCCCCTCGCCCGGTCTTGCGCCGCTGGACGCGGGCAAGCCCGGTCGGTCCCCCGAGGGGACGGCGATGCTCGCGGGGCGTGCCCCGCTAGCACATCGCCAGACGGGCCGGCTTGGGAGCGGCCCGGCGCTCGGCCCGCCCGGGGCACTACGGCCGCGGTCGTTGATGGAATTCATGGACATGCTCGATCTGCTCGTCGTCGCCCTCGCCTCGCTGCTGGCTGGTTTCATTGATGCGGTGGCCGGCGGCGGCGGGTTGATCCTGACGCCGGCGCTGTTCAGCACCTTCCCGAACGCGGCGCCGGCCACGCTGATGGGGTCCAACAAGGGCGCGGCGATCTGGGGCACGGCGTGGGCGACGGCGCAGTACGTGAAGCGGGTGTCGCTGCCGTGGAAGAGACTGCTGCCGGCCGCGGTGCTGGCGGGCGCGGGCAGCTTCACCGGCGCGTGGGTGCTGACGCTCGTCAGCCCCGACGGGCTGCGCAAGGCGCTGCCGCTGGTGCTGCTGGTGGTGTTTCTCTACACGCTGGCCAAGAAGGACCTGGGGCGCGAGCACAAGCCGCGCTTCGCCGGCCGCGCGGAGGCGGCCGTGGCCGGTGCCATCGCGCTGGCGGTGGGCTTCTACGACGGCTTCTTCGGCCCCGGCACGGGCAGCTTCTTCGTGTTCCTGTTCGTGCGGGTGCTCGGTTATGACTTCCTCCATGCGTCGGCCACGGCCAAACTGATGAACCTGCTGACGAACGCGTTCGCGATCTCGCTGTTCGTCAGCAAGGGCCACATCTGGTGGCATGTGGCCGCGGTGATGGCCGTCACCAACGTCATCGGCAGCCTGGCCGGCACGCGCCTGGCGCTGAAGCACGGCGCCGGTTTTGTGCGGGGCGTTTTCGTCACGGTCGTGGGCGCGCTCATCCTCAAAACAGCCTGGGACGCCTTCTTCCGCTGATCTACGATCAGGCATTCCCCCGGTCCCCCGAAAAACGCCATGCCCGTCGATCCTCAACTGCGCAACCTGGACATCGAGATCCCGACCCAGCCGGAGGTCCTGGTCAAGCTCTCGCTGCTCATGGCGGCCGAGGACATCGACCTGCAGGCCATGTCCGCGCTGGTGGAGACCGACATGGCCCTGGCGGCCGCCGTCATGAAGGCGGTCAACTCGTCGCTGTACGGCCTGCGCGGCCGCGTGCAGACGGTGCACCAGGCGCTGACCTATCTCGGCATGCGCGAGGTGGCGGCCATCACGTTCGAGATGGGTCTGCGTGCCGCCTTCCCGGCCGCGGCGGAGCTGGAATCCGTGTGGGCGCGCGCGTCGCAGCGCGGCCTGCTGATGGGCCGCATGGGCCAGATGCTGGGCGTGGACCCGTGGGCCGCACACTCGGCCGGCCTGTTCGAGGAATGCGGCAAGGCGGTGCTGTACCGCCACGCGCCGACGCACTACCCCGCCATGCTGCGCGCCGCCACGCGCGACGCCGAGCTGGTGGAGCTGGAGAAGACGGCCTTCGGCGTCAGCCACGACGCACTGGGCGCGGCGCTGTGCGAGAGCTGGGGCCTGGCGCCCGCGGCCGTCGCGAGCGTGCGCCACCACGTCGAGATCCAGTCCTCGCTGACCATGCCCGAAAGCCTGGCCCGCCGCAGCGTGGCCGCCATCTCGACGGTGGCCTGGGCGCTGCTGAACCACCAGGACCAGCTGGACGACATCGCCAGCCAGATCGCACCGCAGGCGCAGCTGGACGAGACGCTGGTGCTGCGCGCGGCACGGCGCGTCAACGAGCAGCTGCTGGCCGCACAGGAACATGGCCGCTGACCCGCGCTGCTGAACGCAGGCACATCGACACGGAGGCTCAGGCCTCCGTTTTGTTTTCAGGCCGCCAAACTCAATCTGTCCCGGCCGGCATGCTTGGCGATGTAGAGCGCCTCGTCGGCCGCCTGCATCAGCGCCTGGGCGCTCAGGTAGGGGTGGGCCGGGCTGGCGGCGGCCAGGCCCACGCTCAGCGTCAGGTCCCCCTCGCCATCGGGCAGGCGCAACGCGCGCAGGTCGTCGCGCAACTGCTCCAGCACGCCCTGCGCCTCGGCCATGCCGACCCCGGGCAGCAGCGCAACGAACTCCTCGCCACCCAGGCGGGCGACGACGTCGGTGTCGCGCTTGAAGCGCTCGTTCAGCAGGCCGGCCACGCGCTGCAGCGCGGCGTCGCCAACGGCGGTGCCGTGGCGCTGGTTGAACTGCTTGAACTCGTCCAGGTCCAGCACGGCCAGCGCCAGCAGGCCGCGCTGGCGCTGAGCGCGCTTGAACTCGCGGCGCAGCGCCTCGTCGAAGGCGCGCTGGTTGTCCAGCCCCGTCAGCGCGTCGGTGCGGGCCAGGCTGGCCAGCTCGCGCTGGTTGGCCTCCAGCGCCAGCTGGGCCTGCTCCAGCAGCAGGCGCTGCTGCGTCAGCTCGCGGCGCAGCTCGCGGGCATGCAGGTCCTGCTGCCACAGCGAGCCGCGCGCGCGGCGCATCGCGTGGCCGATGCGGTCCAGCTCGGCGGCCAGGCCGGGGGCCGGCGCAGCCTCCTCGGGCGTCGGCGGCACGGGGGCAGACTCCATCGCCTCGCAGCCGGCCGCCAGCCGGCGCAGCGGCCGCAGCATCAGCATCTCGACGAGCAGCAGCTGCGCCGCGCTGAGCAGCAGCACCAGCCAGGCGGTGCGCGCCAGGCCCTCGGCCGGCACGACGAAGCCGCCCAGGCTCCACTCGAAGATGGCCACGATGGCGCAGGTCAGCAGCGGCACGCCCAGGCCCAGCCGCAACCGCAGCGACCCCAGCCGGCGCGGCATGGCGTCGTCGTCGTGCAGGGGAGGTGCGGCGGAATCGGTGGTCATGGGAAATGCAACTGCGCGACAAATTGTCACGGCCGCACCGCCCGTTGTGCGCTGTGGTGGGCTCGGGGTTTGTCAGGGGGTGGGGGGGCCGCCGCGGCGCGCCTAGAGTGCGCGGCATGAAGCTGTACCGCATGTGCCTGCTGGCGGCGTGGGCCGCCCCGGCACTGGCCGACCCCGGCTACTACGTCGTCACGCCGTACGACCAGGCCGACCGCATCGGCGCCGAGCTGCGCTACTGGACGGTCAAGCCGCCCGACGAGGAAGCGCAGTTGTGGCCGGAGCTGGGCCTCAGCTGGGGCCTGAGCACGCGCTGGACGACGCGGGTGCTGGCGAGCTGGATCGGCTACGGCGCGTCCGACCAGGTGCTGTCCAGCCTGAACTGGCAGAACGTCGTGCTGCTGACCCAGGGCGAGAAGCCGTACGACCTGGCCCTGCATGCGCAGCTGATACGCAACGTGGGCCAGAGCCATGCGTTGGAGCTGGGCCCGGCCTGGCAGACCGACCTCGGGCGGCTCAAGCTCAATGCCAACGTGTTCTGGGAGTACGACAGCCGCCGGCACGACACGCGGCTGAAGCTGCAGTGGCGCGGCCTCTACCGCGTGGCGCCGGGCTGGCGGCTGGGCCTGCAGGGCTTCAGCGAGGTGGGGCAATGGAACGACTGGGCGCCGCGCCGGCGCCAGTCCCACCGCGCCGGGCCGGCGCTGCTGGCCACGCTGTGGGACGACGGCCGCGACACGGTGACGCTGAACACGGCCTTCCTGTGGGGCAAGACCTACGGCAGCCGCGGCGACATGTTCACGATGCAGCTGCTCTGGCTGAAGTGAGCCCCTCGCCCGGTCTTGCGCCGCTGAACGCGGGCAAGCCCAGTCGGTCCCCCAAGGGGACGGCGATGCTCGCGGGGCGTGCCCCGCTCGCACATCGCCAGACGGGCCGGCTTGGGAGCGGCCCGGCGCTCGGCCCGCAATACAGGGCCGCGGCCGTCAGGCCGCTTCACCCGCCGTATCGGCAATCGTGCGGTTGCGCCCGGCCCGCTTGGCCTCGTAGAGCGCGCGGTCGGCGGCATTCAGCAGGTCGGCAAAGCTGGTGGCCTCGGCCGGCAGCATGGCCAGGCCGACGGACAGCGTGGCGCCGAGCGTGCCGCCGTCGGGCGTGACGAACGGCGCCTCCTGCACCATCTGCCGGATGCGCTCGGCCACCTCGCGGGCGCCGGCCAGGTCGGTGCGCGGCAGCAGCACGACGAACTCCTCGCCGCCGTAGCGCGCGGCCAGGTCGCCGGTGCGCAGCGAGCGCTGGATCAACCCGCCCACCTGGCGCAGCACCTCGTCACCCGCGGGGTGGCCGTGGCCGTCGTTGATGGCCTTGAAGTGGTCGATGTCCAGGAACAGGCAGGCCAGCGGGTAGCGGTGGCGCACGGCCTGGCTGAACTCGATGAGGCTGCGGTGGTCGAAGTAGCGGCGGTTGTGCACGCCGGTCAGGCCGTCGGTCATGCCGGCGCGGCGCAGCCGCTCGCGGTTGAGCATGCTCTCGATGGCGATGGCGGCGATGGCGGCGAGCCGGTCCAGGAACTTGGTGCCCGAGGCGGCGTCGTAGCGCTCGGCATCGCGCGCACCGAAGTGCAGGCTGCCGATCAGCAGACCTTGCCGGATCAGCGGCAGCAGCGCCGCCGAGCGCACCGGCGTGCCGGCACCGAAGGCCGTGGCCAGCAGTGCCTCGTCATGGCCGGGGCCGATGAGGCGCGTGGTGCGCACCGCGCCGAAGATGTCCTTCAGCGGCCCGTGGCCCTCCAGCAGCTGTGGCGCCTTGCTCATCGGCAGGCTGGGCAGCGCGCGGCGCAGCTCGCCATCGGGGTCCAGCAGCCACAGCTCGGCCGCGTCCAGCCCGAAGTCCGCCCGGCAGTCCACCAGCAGCAGGTTGACCAGCTCCTCCATGGAGCCCACCGACATGAGGCGGCGCTCCAGCGCGTCGAAGCGGTCCAGCTTGCGCTCGTTGGCCGTGGCGGCTTCGAGCAGCGTCTGCAGCTGGCGGCGCAGTTCCTGGACTTGGGCTTGGGGGTCGGCGGTCATCGGGACGGCATTGTCGCGGTGCCACGTGAAAAGTACCGTCGCGCGCCCGTCACCGGGTCCGTGAACGCGATTTCGCGCGCCACCAGCTGCAGCGGCGCGTCGAAGCGCGGCGGGTTCTCGTGCGGCTGCAGCACCGGGTAGATGCGGTCGCCGACGATGGGCAGGCCCAGCGCGTTCATCTGCACGCGCAGCTGGTGGCGCTGGCCGGTGTGCGGGCACAGCTCGTAGCGGGCCAGGCCGTCGGCGAGCCGTTCGACCAGGTCAATGCGCGTCTCGGCGTTGGGCTCGCCGGGCACGACCTGCATCTGCATGAAGTCGTCGCCGTCGGGCTCGGCCAGCCGGTGGCGCACGACGCGCGGCCAGGGGCCCTCGCCGGCCGGCGCGACGGCCTCGTAGACCTTGTCGACCGTGCGCTCGCGGAACAGCCGGTGGTAGGCATCGCGGTCCTGCGGCCGCACGGCGAAGACGACCAGCCCGGCGGTCTCGCGGTCCAGCCGGTGGATGGGGATGAGGTCGGCCAGGCCGGTCGCATGGCGCAGCCGCGCCATCAGCGTCTGGCGGGCGTAGAGGCCGCTGGGCGTGACGGGCAGGAAGTGCGGCTTGTCGGCCACCAGCAGGTGCTCGTCCTGGAAGACGATGCGGGCCTCGAAGGGCACTGCGGGCTCGTCGGCCAGGTAGCGCCAGTAATAGACGCGGCGGTTGGGCTGGTAGGCCGCGGTGACGGGCTGGCCGTCGTCGTCGACGACGTCGCCGCGCGCCAGCCGCTCGGGCCAGTCGTCGACGCGCGGCAGGCGTTCGGCGAGGAAGGCGGCCGTTGTCGCCCACGGCCCGGGCGGGCAGAACACGGCGCTGGCGGCCACGCCGTCGCGCAGCGGCAGGGCAGGCTTCGGCGGACGGGCCACGACGCCGGCGCCTACTCGATGCGCGGCCCGCCGCGGGCGCGCTCGTCCATGTAGGCGTTCAGGCGCTTCATGTCCTGCGGCGTGGCGCGGTCGCCGCGCCAGTCGCGCACCCAGGCGTCGCGGTCCGGCTCGCGGGCCAGCGCCCGCACGGCCGCGTCGATGGCCTCGATGTGGCGGCGCCCCTCCGGCGTGCGGCTGCAGGACACGGTGGCCAGCAGCGTGCTGCGGCCCTCGGCCACCGGCAGCGCGACGAGGGCGCCGGGATCGCCGATGCGTTTGAGGTGGTCCTGCATGACGGCCGGGTAGTCCAGCGTGTAGTCCATGCGGCCGGCGCGCAGCATGTCCAGCAACTGGCTGCTGAGCTGGGCGCCCACGGCCAGGCGCGGCACCGCGTGGCGGCCCAGCAGCGGGTCGATCTGCGGGCCAAAGGCGCGGTCGCGCGCCAGCAGCAGCCGCAGCTCGGGGCGCTGCAGCAGGTCGGCCAGCACGATGCGGCCGTCTGCCGGCGCGCCCTGCATGACGCGCGCCAGCGCGTCGCGACGCACGATGACGTGGATCTCGCGCGACACCAGCGGCGGGTACAGGTGCGAGAAGTACAGCCACTCCAGCCGTTCCGCCGTGCGCACGTGCAGCGTGGAGCACAGCGTCTGGCCGCTGCGCGACAGCGCCTCGTAGCGCGCCGTGCTGGCCTCGACGAACTCGTGCCGGAAGCCGGCCATGCGCGGCAGCAGCACGCGCATGAAGCCGTCCACCTCGCCCCGCCCCAGCTCGGCCACGCTGCGCGGCGCGTGGCCATCCTGGAAGTTGAAATGCGGCGGCACGTCCTGCGCCACCCAGCGGAGGGTGTCGGCGTGGACTGCTGCTGCGGCCAGCAAGGCTGCCGCAGCCCAGAGCCCGCGCATGGTCAGTCGCCTTCCACCCACTCGATGCGCGCGCCCAGCTCGCAGATGTGCTCGACGAAGTTGGGGTGCGCGCGCCGGATGGGCGTCGCGTTGCGGATCACGCTCTTGCCGGGCACGCTGGCGGCCACCATCAGCAGCGCGATGGCGACGCGGATGATGTAGGGGCTCTCCACCTCGGCCGGGCTCAGCGGCTTGCCGCCGAAGGTGATCATGCGGTGCGGGTCGGAAAGGAACGCGTGCGCACCGAACTTGGCCAGCTCGCTGGTCCAGCCCATCGCGCCGTCGTAGATCTTGTTCCAGAACATCACGCTGCCCTCGGCCTTGACGCCCAGGGCCACGAAGATGGGCAGCAGGTCCACCGGCACATAGGGCCAGGGCGCGGCTTCGACCTTCTGCAGGATGTTGCGCGTGAAGGGTTCCTTGACCTTCAGCGGGCCGTCCACGACGCAGCGGCTCCAGCCGTCCTCGTGGACGATCTGCACGCCGAACTTCGCGAAGGTGCGGTCCAGCAGCGGGAACATCTCCGGCGCGCCGTTCTTGACCTGCACGTTGCCGCCCGTGATGGCGCCCAACGCGAGGAAGGTGACGATCTCGTGGAAGTCCTCGGTGAAGGTGTAGTCGGCGCCGCCCAGCTCCTGCACGCCGGTGATCTTCAGCTTGGACGTGCCGTGGCCCTCGATCTTGGCGCCCAGCAGCGACATGAAGTTGCAGAACTCCTGCACATGCGGCTCGCTGGCGGCGTTGGTCAGCGTGGACGTGCCCTCGGCCAGCGCCGCGCACAGCACGAAGTTCTCGGTCGTCGTGACGGAGGCGTAGTCGGTCCAGTGGTCGTTGGCCTTGAGCGGGCGATCCACGCGAAGCACCAGGCCGTCGGGCAGGCGCTCGACATCGGCGCCGAAGCGCTGGAACACCTCCACGTGCGGGTCGATCTCGCGTGCGCCCAGCGTGCAGCCCTTGACGTCGTCCTCGATGCGCGCGGCGCCGAAGCGCGCCATCAGGCCGGGCACCAGCATGATGGACGAGCGCATTTCCTCGGGCAGGCGGTCGGTGGCCGCGTCGAAATGCGTGTCGCGGTGGTGCACGTCCAGGATGCCGGTCTTGAAGTCCAGCTCCACCTGGGAGCCCAGCTTGCGGAAGACCTCGACGATCTTCTTCACGTCGGTGATCTCGGGCACGCCGCGCAGGCGCACGGGCTGCTTGGTCAGCAGCGTCGCGCACAGGATGGGCAGGACGGCGTTCTTGTTGGCCGAGGGAATGATGCGGCCCGAGAGGGGCGTGCCGCCGTGGACGATCAGGTGGGACATCGAATGAGGGATTTCGGGGCGCGCAAGCGGCGCGCGGAGCGGATTGTCGGGGTTTGCGGCGGCCCGCATGCAGCGCGGCCCGGAAGGTTTGCTCCGCGCCGGGGGAATCAATCCTCCGCGCCGGGGTCCAGCCGCCGGGCGCGGTTCAGCCGCCAGGCGTCGGCCGGGTCGGTGAACACCTGCTCGGCCGTCGTGCCCGTCTCGCGGCCGGCGGCGTCGATGGCGATGCGCTTGTCGAACACGTAGCACTCGCCTTCCCAGTCCCGCGCGGCGTCTGGGAAGGCCTCCAGGAAGTTCAGGATGCCGCCGTCCAGCTGCGCCACCTTCAGGCCCTGGGCCTGCATCCACGCCGCAGTCTTCTCGCAGCGGATGCCGCCGGTGCAGTACATGGCCACCGTCCTGCCCTGCCACTCGTCGCGGTGCGCCTGAACGTAGGCCGGGAAGTCGCGGAAGTGCGCCACGCCGGGGTCGATGGCGCCGCGGAAGCGGCCAAGCTTGAACTCGAACGTGTTGCGGTTGTCGAGAACCACCGTGTCCGGGTCGTCCAGCAGCTCGCGCCAGCGCTGCGGGCTGACATGGGTGTCGGTGGCCTCGCCGCCGCTGACGCCGCCTGTCACCCCGGGCACGCCAAAGGCGACGATCTCGCGCTTGACGGACACCTTGAGCAGACTGAACGGCGAGCGCTCGCAGACGTTGTGCTTGAAGTGCAGGCCCGCGAAGCCGGGCTGCTGCTGCAGCGCGGCCTCGAAGCGCGCCAGCACGTCGGCCGGGCCGGCGACGGCGGCGCTCAGACCCTCGGTGGCCACCAGCACAACGCCGCCCAGCCCCGACGCGGCCTCGCGCAGCCAGGCGGCAAAGGCGGTCGGGTCGGCAATCGGTGTGAAACGGTAAAAGGAGCTGTGAACCAGGGACATCGCCCCGCATTGTCCGCGCTGACCCTAGGCCTGTCGCCCGAGGGGCGCTCCTAGAATCCGCGACCCTTCACGGCCCCGATGCCATGTCTGATCGCCTCAAAGTCCTGCCGCAGTACCTGATGCCCAAGCTGGCGATGACCCGCCTGGCCGGGCACTACGCGTCCAAGCCGCTGGGAGGCATCACCACGGCCACCATCCGCCGCTTCGTGGCGCGCTACGGCGTCAACATGGCCGAGGCGGCGCAGCCGGACATCGCCGCCTACGCGACGTTCAACGACTTCTTCACGCGGGCGCTGACGCCCGGCGCCCGGCCGCTGGCCAGCGCGCCGCTGATCTGCCCCGTGGATGGCGCGATCAGCCAGGTGGGCTGCATCCAGGGCGACCAGGTCTACCAGGCCAAGGGCCAGGCGTTCTCGACGACGGCGCTGGTGGGCGGTGACGCCGAGCTGGCCGCGCGCTTCCAGGACGGGCTGTTCGCCAACCTCTACCTGAGCCCCAAGGACTACCACCGCATCCACATGCCGACGGCCGGCCGGCTGGTGCGCATGGTGCATGTGCCGGGCGAGCTGTTCTCGGTGAACCCGGTGACGGCGCGTGGCGTGCCGGGGCTGTTCGCGCGCAACGAGCGCGTGGTGTGCGTGTTCGATGACGACGCTTTAGGCCGCTGGGTGCTGGTGCTGGTGGGCGCCACCATCGTGGGCAGCATGGCCACGGTCTGGCACGGCCAGATCAAGCGCGGCGGCACCGTGAAGGCCTGGGACTACGCGCCCGGCCAGGTCACGCTGGCACAGGGCGACGAGATGGGCCGCTTCCTGCTGGGCTCCACGGTCGTCATGCTGTTCGAGAAGAGCGGCCTGCAGTTCAACCCGGCGTGGCAGCCCGGCGGCGCGATCCGCATGGGCGAGTGGATGGCGCGCTAGGTGTTGAGTTCCAGTAGGTTGTTCATGGCCGGGATGCGGCTCATGGGTGGCTGGCGGTTGAGTGCGGAGTGTGGCCGA
>NZ_JBXAGX010000004.1:0-444684 GCF_058794515.1 Roseateles sp. GW823-FHT07B05 | reverse complement strand
ACCATCGACAACGCGCTGGTCAGGCCGCGACCGTCTGACTTAAACCAACGGGCCTCCGCGGAAGCCGGGGCGATTCAGGCAGAACGTTCATCGGCGACCCAACATGACTCCATGTAGGAGCCGCCAGCAAAGAACGGCTTCATAGTTGCGACAAAGAGCGCCGTGATGTCCAGTGCGTCCTCAACTTCAGTAGCCGTTGGCTTGTAGTACTCGTGCTCGAGCACGTTTCTCAGCTGGACGATCTTTTTGATGACTCTTGGCGCGACCAGTCCCAAGGACTGGACCTTTTCGAGTCGAGCGGGAAAGCTGTAAGGTTCCGGCAGCCCGAGCGACGAAAGTAGATTGAAGACTTGACAGTCTATGGCGCGCTTCGAGTTTGTGAGGGAGTTCACGAGCCCTCGCGTGCCACCAAGCCGCAAATCCTTTTCCGCGAACTCGAGGTATTGCGCAGGGGTCACCGGCGTAGATACTTTCAGTGAATTGAACGTCTTAGGGTCCACGGTGATTTTTCGCCACTGGGGGACCTTACTCAACAGGAATTCGCGGAGGTTCAACCTCGCTCCTTAACGAATGAAAGGGACTTCCCCGTCCCGAACCAGCCGCGTTGCGGCAAACGGCAACCAGGTGCCACGATGGGAAGTGCGGTTTCTCATCAACTCATTCGGAAGGGGAAGTCCATGACGATTCTGACCGTGGGTATCGACCTCGCCAAGAACGTTTTTGCGGTTCACGGCGTCAACGAGGCCGGCAAGGCCGAGCTGATCCGCCCGGCCGTGCCCCGCGACAAACTCCACGAGCTCATCGCCAGCCTGCCGCCGTGCATCATCGGCATGGAAGCCTGCTCCGGCGCTCACCACTGGGCGCGGCTGTTCCAGGCCTCGGGCCACACCGTGCGGCTGATTGCCCCAAAGTTCGTCACGCCCTACCGCATGACGGGCAAGCGCGGCAAGAACGATGCGGCCGATGCCGCCTCCATCTGCGAGGCCATCCAGCGCCCACACATGCGCTTCGTGCCACTCAAGACCCTGGAGCAGCAGTCGCGGCTGATGGTGCACCGCGCCCGCCAGGGGTTTGTCGAGCAGCGCACCGCCACGCTCAACCGCATCCGCGGCCTGCTCAGCGAGTTCGGCATCGTGCTGCCGCTCAAGGCCGCCACCGTGCGCCGCAGGGCCTGCGAGTGCCTGGAAGACCTGCCGGGCTACGCCAACACCGTGATCGGCGACCTGCTCAGCGAGGTCACCCACTTGGACGAGCGCATCGCGCAGTACGACGCGCACATCCAGGCCATGGCCAAGGACGACGAGCGAGCCCGACAGCTGATGCAACTCGGCGGCGTCGGCCCCACCACCGCCACCTGCCTGCTGGCCATGATCGGCAACGGGCACGACTTCGACTGTGGCCGCCAGTTCGCCGCCTGGCTGGGCCTGGCGCCGGGGCAGTACAGCTCGGGCGGCAAGACCCGGCTCGGCCGCATCACCAAGGCCGGCGACGCCTACCTGCGCAACCTGCTGGTGCTGGGCGCCAAGGCACTGCTCGCTGCGGCCAAGAGCAAGACCGACGCCATCAGCCGCTGGGCCACCGCACTGGCCGAACGGCGAGGCTATTGGCGAGCCGTGGTGGCCATCGCGGCCAAGAACGCGCGCATGGCCTGGGCGGTGCTCAAGCGCGGTGACGCGTTTGTGCTGCCCGCCTGACCCGAACTCGATTCACCATTCCTCGAAGCGACAGGAACACAGAACCACCGCCGTGTGACGGCAAGCGTTGATGACAACAGGTTTGGACCTGCGCGGGGCGTGACCGATGAGCTCAAGGGCGGCGCAAGCTTGCCGGCTAACGAATGGGTCCCCCGCGTGCGTCCTTCATCAGGGTCCGTGGCATCGAGCGCCACACGAATGACCGTTTGTAGTTTGGCCAGTCCGCACCTTGTTGTCTTTGCCAGCGCCCGCCGACGCGACGGTGACAGGTCTTGAAGGAAATGCAGATGAAGAAATGGCCCGCAGAGCGGGCCATCAGGGATTCGTTTGGCTTGACGAACGGGGAAGCCCTTGTAGTTTGAGATCAGCGGACGGCGAAGCCGTCCGCTGCAGCGAAAAGTTGTGCGTCACAGCCAGGACTCCACCTTGCGTGCATCGCGGAAGCTTGCACCGAATCGAGGCAGTTCCGGCAACGCCAGAACTTCCGCTTGAAGCTTTGCATTGGGTCTGGCGGCTGGTGATTCGCGCCTTTCGTAAGGCCCTCCTGGGAGCACCCAATCGAACACATAGAGGCCGGCATCTGCGTAGTCTTGCCACACCTGGGGCGTTCCAACCCGTGGGGCAGGCAGCGAGTCCGAAAGTGCTGAGTGATCCACGTGGTGCTCGGCGGCAGATTCAGGAACGAACCCTTCTCCAGCGGTGGCGAAAAGCGCGAGATTGCCGTCTGTATCAACAGCAAACCAGTCGAACTCGAATCCTGTCAGGTCGGGATGCATGGCGCAGCAAGTGATGCACAACGTCAAAGGTCAGCGGGCGGCGAAGCCGTCCGCTGCAGCGAGAGGTTGGGCATCAGGCTGGTACCAAACCTCAGTGCCCACGGGAACATCCGCTTTTGAAAGCCCATGGAAGACACAACCCCACCGCAGTTCCTTGGGCGGCGGGGTTTGCGAGATCCACTGCACCGTAAGCATTGCTTGCACAGCAGAACCGTTGGGCGTTCGCAGTTGGACTTGGAGTTTTGATGGGCCGCCGTAGTCCCGCGCGAGCGGGCCAGGCACCACGACGAGCCCACCGAAAGCCGGGATGTCGAAGGTGTCCTCGACTTTCAAGAGTAGCTTCATGCCTGCTGCTCAACGTGCGAGGTCAGCGGGCGGCGAAGCCGTCCGCTGGAGTGACCAGTTGGACGTCAACCGGATACCAACCAATATCGAGCGTTCGGATGTTTGCCCGCGTGCTTGAAACGACTTCTAAGTCGTAGCACTCTTCCCCGTGAATTGCAGGCCGCGGCCAGTCCTCGGACTCTTCCTGCATCAGGCAGGGATAGAGCTTCTTCGCCTCAGCGATCACAAGCTTGATTGCGGCGTCTAGGCTCTCGGCTTCGACGATTGCAAAGATGTCGCAGTTCTGGGTGACGCCATCCTTAAGGAAAGCAATCCCAGCTAGTCCGATCTGATAGGACATCATGACCATGCGCTTGACGTTCAACGTCTGCGCTCAGCGGGCGGCGAAGCCGTCCGCTGGAGCAATGGGTTATCCACGCACATCACTGATTCCCTCGTCGAACCAAACATCCTCATGCCCGGGCGCCAACTGCACACGCCACCCTCGCGGAAGCGCTAGGTAGGGCATGAACTCAGGCACGTGCGCATGCAGGTGCGCAACGTGAAGAGGAGAGAAGAACTCAGGGTCGCTGGAGAACTCCCCAGCCCAGATGTACCAGCCGCAAGTTCCGTCGCCAGGTGCATGTCGTAACGCATTCAGCGGCCGCAAATGGAGCGACTCAAGCGCGATGCCGACCTTGTCGCCGCCGGCAGGCACGTTCGGCGCAACTCCAAACCGGTTGCAGACATCGACTGGCATCAGGCGGGTGGTCGTCATGCTGGATAACGTTGGAGTTCAGCCGACCAGCCAGCGAAGCTGGCGCAGGTCGGCTGCAATGACCAGTTAGAGATTTTTCCGCACCGCACCTTTGCGCGCGGGCTCCCAATACCCACCACTGCCGTGATAGGTTTCAGCGTGAAGAGAGAACTCCTCTCCACATTGTTGGCACCTAAATTTCCACGCGACGATGTCATCCCAGGATTGGTTTGCTGCCATTTCGGTGAAGCTAGCTGAATGCGTTCCCGGCTCTGTAATGTCGACCAGCGTGCCGTCACTGATGTTGTCCATGGCGATAGACATTGCTTTACGCAACTCATTCGGCAAGCGAACTTTGTAGCGCACGCACAGCTCATCGCACTTCTCGCAAGACATTCGGTGCTCTCTAACGTTCGCGCTCAGCGGGCGGCGAAGCCGTCCGCTGGAGCAAAGGGTTAAACAGCATGTTGCATCAACTCCGCTCGAACCTGCATGAGCAAATGACCGAGCCGGTTCTGGCCGGTCCCATCTTGGCCTGCGGCCCAGTAGTAGTCGTACGGCGAGTTCTCTACAAGCGGACGATCATTGGTTGAAATGAGCAAGTCCCTTGCGGCTGGAGCCTTGAACTTAAGGCGCAGCGCATACAGCATCACAGACTCACGCGCGTCGTCCCAGTCTGGTCGAATTGGGAAGCTCCGACTCTGGCCCAGAGCGCGGGCCTCCTTAGGGGTTAGTGCTCGCCGGATGCGATCGCGAATCTCAAGAGACTCGAACTTCTGAGCCTGGAAAAAATGCTCCACAGTCGGCCAGAAGACTCCGTCGCTCTCGAATCCAGGGGGCGCGAAATTGGAGAGCCCCCAGAAAGGCATGGTCTTTGTATAGAAATAGAGGGTCTCAGCCATAGCACTGCTGGTGCTGTTTAACGTGAAGGTGAGCGGACGCCGCAGGCGGTCCGCTCCAATGGCAGGTTATCCATCATTTTCAGCACTCGATATGTGAACCTGTTTCCGTCGCGCATGTCGGTCGAGGAAGAAGCAAAACGACACCCGCGAGCAAGGCCATGCCGACAACTGCCCGCAGCCGCCATGACAACTTAACCAGCGCGACGACCAAAGTAACCGCGACCGCCAGTCCGATGGCTGCGAAGACAGCGACCGCCGTTCCTCCACCGGCTGGGCCGCCGCACATCACCGCGGCGTACATACCGCTCAACAGAGCCGCCCCCAAGGCAGCCAGCCCACTCACTGCGACCACGGCGGTTTTGCCGATGACTGCGACAGGGCGAATCAAATTCATGATGGATAACGTTGAAATTCAGCGGGCCAGCCAGCGTAGCTGGCGCAGGTCCGCTGCAATGCCAGGTTAGCCAACTGCCGCATTCTCGTAGCGCCGATAGACACAACGCCCTTCAATCTGCGCCCAAACCATCCGCTCGCCAACGACGTTGACGTGCGTGTGAATTGGCACGTTGGCAAGCTGTAACGCCTCAAGGTCTGTCGCCACATCTTCAATTTCCTCCCGGTCAACCGAAGAGTCGGCCTCCAAGTAGAAGTGCAGATGGACTTCGGGCCCAACGCATTTCAGCGATATAGCGACCATGTTGGGACGAATGGCCCCCCACAGGGCTTGAACGGCAGAGACGACTTGGTAGTTCTCGTAGTGCAACAGCCGATCTGGACGAATGCCGCGAAGGGTAATTTCGATTGGATCGTCCGACATAGGCAGGTTGTCCATGCTGCTGGCTAACGTTTGAAATCAACGGACCAGCCAGCGCAGCTGGCGCAGGTCCGCTGCAGTGAAGGGTTGGGCGTCATTCGCTAAAGCCACCAGCGATATCGACGTTTGTTCTCCTTGTGCAGTGCCACATCGTCACGCCAGTCGTATCGATTGGCGCCTTGCCCAACGATCCCGAAGTAGATGAGGAAGATGCCCAGGAGGATTAAAAGGCCACTGCCAATCCATTGACTCGAAAGCTCGCGGGAGCCGGCGTCGGAAAGCGCGGAATAGACGCCGCCGAGAATGAGAATCGCGCCCACTGAAACTCCGAGGATGCGGCGAAACCAGACCCACGCTGTAGCGAACACTCGTTCCGCCTGGGAGGGTTCAGCAGATCGGTCGCGAGTACCGAAGTACCACGGGATTGCCGCGAGTGCGAGGGCGGCGAACAGTATGCCGATGCCCGTACCACTAAGCCCACTCTTGACGAGAAAGAGAACTGATAGAAGCAGAGCGAAGGCAACAAAGCCAGCTGTTGTCATGACGCCCAACGTTCGCGCTCAGCGGGCGGCGAAGCCGTCCGCTGGAGCAAAGGGTTAAACAGCATGTTGCATCAACTCCGCTCGAACCTGCATGAGCAAATGACCGAGCCGGTTCTGGCCGGTCCCATCTTGGCCTGCGGCCCAGTAGTAGTCGTACGGCGAGTTCTCTACAAGCGGACGATCATTGGTTGAAATGAGCAAGTCCCTTGCGGCTGGAGCCTTGAACTTAAGGCGCAGCGCATACAGCATCACAGACTCACGCGCGTCGTCCCAGTCTGGTCGAATTGGGAAGCTCCGACTCTGGCCCAGAGCGCGGGCCTCCTTAGGGGTTAGTGCTCGCCGGATGCGATCGCGAATCTCAAGAGACTCGAACTTCTGAGCCTGGAAAAAATGCTCCACAGTCGGCCAGAAGACTCCGTCGCTCTCGAATCCAGGGGGCGCGAAATTGGAGAGCCCCCAGAAAGGCATGGTCTTTGTATAGAAATAGAGGGTCTCAGCCATAGCACTGCTGGTGCTGTTTAACGTGTTGTAGACCGCAGGGCGACGCGGTCTATCACCGCAACCCGCGCAGTAACGGGGCGCACTGCATGCGATCCAAGTGCTTGTCGATGCTGGACTTTCAGTCTAGTTGACTGTTCATTCATACAGTACTAAATTTCCCGTCAAAAGCCGCGCCCGTTACAAAGTTGCTTGACCGGTTCGCGGCGCCGGCAAGCGGAGGCTGCCATGCTGCCCGCCGTCGTTCGCCCCGCCATGCCTCGCGCAGCTTTGCGCCCGGCTCTCCCGGCCAATTTGCCGCCCTTGCGAGCAGTGAAGCTGCTCGATCAGTTGCGTGAGCGCGTCCGGATGTTGCACTACAGCCGGCGGACGGAGCAGGCGTACTTGTACTGGTCTCGGGCGTTCATCCGGTTCCATGGCTTGCGCCATCCTGCGGAGATGGGCGGCCCCGAAGTCGAAGCCTTCCTGACCTATCTGGCGTCCGACCGTGGGCTGTCGCCGTCCAGCCATCGCCAAGCCTTGTCGGCGCTCTTGTTTCTCTACGGCAAGGTGTTGGGCCTGCAGTTGCCATGGATGCAGGAGATCGGCCGGCCGGTACCCAAACGCCGCCTGCCCGTGGTACTGAGTGTCGATGAAGTGTTGTCGGTGCTCGCCAGATTGCAGGGCGAGCATCAATTGCTGGCTCGGCTGCTGTACGGCACGGGCTTGCGCATCACCGAGGCCTTGTGCCTGCGGGTCAAGGACCTCGACTTTGCGCAACGTGCGATCTATGTGCGCCAAGGTAAAGGGGGCAAGGATCGGGTGGTGATGCTGCCGCAGTCTTTGGTCTTGCCGCTGCGAGATCAGTTGGGGCGGGTTCGCCAGGTTTGGGCGGCTGATGTGGAGTCGGGCTGCGCCGGGGTGGAAATGCCCTATGCGCTGGAGCGCAAATACCCGCGGGCCGGTGAGAGCTGGGGATGGTTCTGGGTCTTTCCTCAAGACCATCATTCCACCGATCCGCGCAGCGGCGTCGTGCGTCGACACCATCTCTACGACGAGACTTTCCAGCGCGCTTTCAAGCGGGCGGTTCGGGCCGCCGGCATCGACAAGCCCGCGACGCCGCACACGCTGCGGCACTGTTTTGCGACCCATCTGCTTCAAGCGGGTAGCGACATCCGCACCGTGCAGGAGTTGCTCGGGCACGCTGATGTGGCGACGACCATGATCTATACCCATGTGCTCAGGATGGGCGGCGGTGCCGTGCGCAGCCCTCTGGACGCTTTGCCTGACGGGGAGCAGCAAAGCAGCCCTTGGTGAACAGCCGCAACCAGCCTTGAGCTGCCATTGCGTGCTTCAGCGGCTGTGTGGCCGGCAACGCACTAACGGTTCAAAACAATGACATCAGCTTCAGAGCGGACGGCCTCCCTAGTCCCCTGAAAGTTCGAAACTTTGCGTTCTGCTTGTCGGGTCCGCAGGCAACCTACTCCCCTACGGACGAATTCGAAGCTTTGTTATCAGCTGCCTAGAGGTAGCTGATAACAAAGTGTCGAACTGGAGGTCAGGGTCCGGCCTTGGAGGGGTCCATCATCGTTCCGGCATTCTCGCGTTCTGCCTCGCTGGCCGCAGAGCCCACGAGGGCGCCGAAAACGTATAGACCCGCCACGACGGGCAAGCCGAGCAGCAAGTACGCAAGCGGCCACGACACGCCTTCCAGCATTCGCAATACCGGCTCAGGCAACAGTGCCGATTGCAAGACGATCGGCGCCTGCAGCAACACGAAGCGCCCTTTGAAGTCGTTGGTGCTGAACGCCATCCCTGCACAGGTCGCGCTCGCGATGACATAGAGGCCGGCAAAGCACATGCCGGTGATGCTGAGCGTGGGTGATGTTGATCTCATCCGGGCAAGGCTAGCGGCCCGGCCTCCCGGATCAAGAAATTGCGCCCCGGGGCGCAGTTCAAGCTGCCGGCGGTGCCGTGTCACGCCTCTTTCTCGATTCGAAGCAGGGGGCTCGAAGGGGCTTGGCGAGGGGACGGGTTCCGCGTTGGTAGCCGTCCGTGGCGGCGGCCTGAGACGGTGTCGCGGCTTCGGTAAAATTGGACTTTGAAATTAATGCCGGGATAGCAGTGAAATTAGTTAAGGCGCAGATCAAGAATTTTCGGTCGGTGGAGGATAGCGGCGAGTTCGACATTACTCAGATTGTTTGCCTCATTGGCAAGAATGAGGCCGGCAAAAGCGCGTTGCTGCAGGCTCTCGCGGCATTGAATCCGCATCCGTCGACCCTCCTGGAACTGGACAAGGAGCGCGACTATCCGCGGCGCCATCTGGCGTCCTATGCCGAATTGCATCCCAAGGAGCCCGCAGCCGTCGTTTTGACGGAGTGGGAATTCGACGACGGCGAGCTCGCCACGCTCGAAGAGATGCTGGGCAAGGCGTCCGTCGACCGGCGGCTGCGCGTGCAGCGCCGATACGGTGAAGACTTGACGATCGATGCCACCATCGATACCAAGAAGATCATCAAGCACCTGTTCGCGAAGTTTGGGGTCACTGGCGAGGAAGCGAAGGCCCTGGCCGGGGCCGCCACCACGGCTCAGCTGATCGAAGAGCTGAATGCGCTGCCAAACCCCAGTGAATCGCAGATCAACCTGCGCGCTCATCTGCTGAACGAAGGCACCGCGATCGTCCAGGTGCACAAGTTTGTTGCGCAGCAACTGCCACGCTTCATGTACGTTTCGTCGTATGACCGCATGGAAGGGACGGTGCAGTTCCAGCAGCTTCAGGAACTGCAGGATCAAGGCTCCCTGGATCGCGACGAGCACCGGGGCAAGAAATTGTTTGTGGAGTTCCTTCGATACGCAGGAATTTCGCCCGCGGACCTGCTGCGCCAAACGAACTTTGAAACTCACAACGCGCTGCTCCAGGCCGCCTCGAACAAGATCACTGATCAGATCCTTGAGTATTGGACGCAAAGCAGTGATTTGAGCGTCGAGGTCAGGGTATCTGCCGGCATGGCCGGTGATCCCCCGCCCTTGCAGGCAGGCAATATCGCTCGAGCGAGAATTTATAATGCTCTGCACCGGGTAGATACTCCGTTCTCGGAGCGGAGTTCAGGTTTTGTGTGGTTCTTTTCCTTCCTGGTGAGATTTGCCCAGGTGCGGAACGAATCGGCGCCGGTCATCCTGTTGCTCGACGAGCCCGGGCTCACTTTGCACGGCAAGGCGCAGCTGGACCTTCTGAGGTTCTTCCGAGAGAAGCTGGCTCCGCATCACCAGATCATCTTCTCCACGCATTCGTCCTTCATGGTGCCTGCTGGCGACCTTGCCAGCGTGCGTGTGGTTCAGGACGCCATCGAGCAGCGGGGTGCACGGCGGATTCCCCTGGGAACCAAGGTGGTGGGACACGACCAGACACAGGACGCCGACGCACTGCTGCCCTTGAAGGTAGCGATCAGCCATCCCCTGGGCTGAAACCTTGCGGTCTGGCGACTGAGGCGGTGTCGCGCAAACAGCCCGGGCCCGGGTGGGGCGGCCGACGCCTTCCCCACCCACCTCAGCGCCAGTTCATCATCCACGTCCGCCCCGCAGCCGGCCCGGGCAGCCGGGCGGTCCACTGGCTGTACACGCGTCGGGCGACGCGGTGCAGCTCGGCCACGTGCTGCGGCAGGTCCTGCAGGATGGCGGCGGGCGCCTGCACGGCCGGGCCGCGGGCGCGTGTCAGCTCGTCGGCGCCTTGTTCACACCAGTCGCGGACGATGCCTTCATCGACCTCGAAGTGGCACTGGAAAGCCAGGTGCGGCCCAATCTCGAACCCCTTGTTCAGGCAGTGCTGGCCGTACAGCAGCCGGCGCGCCCGCGCCGGGATCTGGAAGGTCTCATAGTGCCAGTTGAAGGCCATCACCTCGCGGGCCTGCAGCAGCGGCCGCCCGGCCGGGGTCACGTGCAGGCGGCTCCAGCCGATGTTGGCAAAGCCGTTGCGGCCGACGCGGGCGTCCAGCGCGCGGGCGAGCATCTGGCCACCGAAGCAGTGGCCCAGCAGGGGCACGTCGGCAGCCAGCGCGAGGCGCACCAGCGCCAACTCGTCGTCGATCCAGCCCAGCGGCTCGTTGACGCTGCGGTTGCTGCCCAGCAGCACGATGCCGCTGAAGTCCTTCGCATCGCGCGGCACCGCATCGCCGTGGTCGGGCATCACGATGCGCGTGTCCAGGCCCACCTCGGTCAGGTGAGCCAGCAGCTGGCCGGGGCGCTGGGTGTGGTCGTGCTGGAGGATGAGGACCGGTCTCATGAACCCGGCGCACGCCGGGTGCGCCATCTGTGGAGGAGCGGCCAATCTAGGCCGCGCCGCATCAAGATCTCATCAGGATTCGCGACGGGCGCGGCAAGAACCGCTCAAGGCGCAAGGCAGGTGCTCAGCGCAGGTCGCCCGTCTCGAAATACAGCTCTGTCACCCGCCGCGCGCGGAAAGCCTGCAGCAGCTCGACGCTGGGCCTGTCCCGCCTCAGCCCCTGCAGCGGCACGGTGACGTCGCGCATCTCGCCCGGCGACTCCACCCGCACGATGTGGTCGAAGTCCGGCCGCCGGTCGATCACCTTGAACGCGAACCACTCGCTGCCCTTGCCAACGAGCCGGTAGCGCCCGGCCGACCCGGTGCGCGGTGCGGGGTCAAGCCGGCGGAACAGCAGCACCTCGTCCACGACGACCCGTCGCTCGCCGGCCTGCGGCTGGCCGCCGCGCTCGAAGTGGCCGCGGAAGAAGCGCGCGGTGAACTCGCGCAGCGGCTGGGGATGCGCGGGGTTCAGGCGCAGCAGGTCGAAGGTCTCGGGGTCCAGCGTCCACAGCCGCGGCTGGGCGGCGAGGTCCTCGCGCAACGCGCGGTCGGCGGCGGCGTCGGCCAGGTGCAAGCGCAGCACGATCTGGCTGTCGTGCGGCGCGTGGAACATCGGCAGGTGCGATGCATACAGCCCCTCGCGCCCGCCGAACACGGCCATGCCGTGGCCGCCGACGGCGGTCTCGGCGCCGGCCAGCGCGGGCAGGCCGGCGGCCAGCGCGAGAAGGGGGCGTCTGCGAAGGGTCATGCCGGCATTCTGGAACGAGCCCCGTCGCCATGCGAGGCCGGGGTTGCCCCTGTCATCGGCCGGTGCGCCTGGCGCGTTGGCGCTGCCACCGGCCGCTGCGCGTCGACGACGGAATAATCCCCCCATGCATCGTGTTCGCTCCCTGCTCCTGCCCCTGCTGCTCGGCGCCCTGCTGACCGGCTGCGGCGGCCTGCCTTCGTCGTCGTCCGAGAAGGTCGGCAAGGTCTACCAGCGCGAAAGCTTCGCCGCCGAGGAGACCTTCTCCCGGCTGTTCGACGCCAACGTGGACGCCACCTGCGAGGCCGCCCGCCGCGCGCTGCTGAGCCAGGGCTATGTCATCAGCAAGGCCGACAGCGGCCTGGTGCGCGGCGCCAAGCACTTCCAGCCCGAGGGCGAGGTGCATGTGGAGATCGCCTTCAACGTCGTCTGCGTGGGCGACGGCCCCAGGCAGCAGATCGCCACCGCCTACGTCAGCGCGCAGCAGGACCGCTACGCGCTCAAGCGCAACCCGCAGGCCGCCAGCCTGGGCGTCAGTGCGCTGGGCTCCATCTCGGTGCCGCTGTCGTCCACGCAGGACTCGCTGATCAAGGTCGCCTCCGAGACCATCCCCGCCGGCGAGTTCTACGACCGCTTCTTCACACTGATGCAGCGCATGCTGCGCGAGAACACCAGCGAGCCCCGTTGATGCGGCGCCTGCTCGCCACGCTGGCGCTGGCCACCGCGGCCGCCAGCCCTGCCGCGCCGTTGACGACGCATGCCGAACGCAGCGGCTTCACGCAGACCGGCCGCTACGACGAGGTCACGCAGCTGTGCCGTGACTTTGCCCGCGCCCATCCGCGCCACGTGCGCTGCACCCGCTTCGGCACGACGCCGCAGGGTCGGCCGATGTGGGCGCTGGTGGCCAGCCAGACTGGCATGCTGACGCCCGAGGCGGCACGGCGCGCGGGGCTGCCGGTCACGCTGATCCAGGGCGGCATCCACGCCGGCGAGATCGAGGGGAAGGACGCCGGCTTCCTCGCGCTGCGCGAGCAGCTCGCGAAGCCCGGTGCGCTGCAGAAACAGGTGCTGGTCTTCGTGCCCGTCTTCAACGTCGACGGCCACGAGCGCTTCGGCCCGTGGAGCCGGCCCAACCAGCGCGGCCCCGAGCAGATGGGCTGGCGCGTGACGGCGCAGAACCTCAACCTGAACCGTGACTACCTGAAGGCCGACGCGCCCGAGATGCAGGCCATGCTGGGCCTGCTGCGCGCGTGGGACCCGCTGGTGCTGGTGGACCTGCACACCACCGACGGCGCGCAGTTCGAGCACGACATCGCCGTCATGGTGGAGCCGTTGCACGCCGGCGACGCGCCGCTGCGCGCGGCCGGCCGCGCGTGGCGCGACGGCGTCATCGCCGCGCTGGCCGCCCAGGGCGCGCTGCCGCTGCCGTTCTACCCGTCCTTCGTCGAGGAAGACAACCCGGCCAGCGGCTTCAAGGACAGCGTGTCCTCGCCGCGCTTCTCGCTGGGCTACTACCCGCTGCGCAACCGCTTCGGCATGCTGGTGGAGACGCACAGCTGGCGCCCCTACCCGCACCGCGTGCGCGTCACGCGCCAGACCGTGGACGCCGTGCTGGCCGAGGTGGCCACCCACGGCCGCGCCTGGCTGCAGGTCGCCCAGGCCGCTGACGCCCACCCGCTGGCCGAGCTGGCGCTGACCTGGCGCGCCACCGACGAGGTGCGCGAGATCGACTTCCGCGGCTACGCCTACACGCGCACGCCCAGCGACATCTCCGGCGCACTGATGACGCGCTACGACGAGACCCGGCCCGAGGTCTGGCGCGTGCCGCTGCGCGACCGGCTCGTGCCCGACCTGCTGCGCCCCGCTCCCGGCGCCGGCTACCTGGTGCCGGCCGAGCACGCCGGCTGGGTGGCCGACAAACTGGCCCAGCACGGCGTGCGCTTCGAGCGGCTGGCGCAGGGCCGCAACGCGCTGCCGGCCGAGGCGTGGCGCGCCGGGCGCGTCACGCGCGACGCCACGACCACCGAGGGCCACCAGCGCATGACGCTCACCGGCCGCTGGACCGCCGAGGCGCGCGACGTGCCGGCCGGCAGCCTGTTCGTGCCCATCGCGCAGCCGCTGGCGGCGCTGGCCATGCACCTGCTGGAGCCCGAAGCGCCCGACTCGCTGGCCGCCTGGGGCCGCTTCGCTGCGGCCTTCGAGCCCAAGGAATACATGGAGGCCTACGTGGCCGAGCAGGTCGCCCGCGAGCAGCTGGCCGCCAGCCCGGCGCTACGCGACGAGTTCGCGGCCAAGCTGCGCGACGACCCGGCGTTCGCCGCCGACGCGAAGGCGCGGCTGGACTTCTTCTACCGCCGCACCCCCAGCTGGGACGAGCGCCTCAACCTCTACCCGGTGCTGCGCGTCGACCGCCGCCCCTGACCCCCCGGCCGCGGGACCGGCGCCCGCCGTGGCGCGGCGGCTGCAATCGAAAAGCAACCGGGTGCGTACAAACGCACGACCCGGCCACGGCACGCACCAGCGGCCTTGCCAGCAACCTTTCTTCACCGGACAGTCAACGCCCGCGGGCGACAGCCCGCTTTTCCCCGGTGCGGGCCGGGCCGACGCCGCCAAGGCGTCGGCCCGGCCGGTGCTGCCCCCCGCCCACAGCGTTCGTCCATCACCATGTCCGACACGTACTCCCGCTCCCGCGCCGGCCAGGCCACCAGCACCCCCGGCTGGGCCCGTCCCGGCGTCGCCTGGTTCCGCAACATGCGCTTCCCGGCCAAGGCCGCGGTGATCCTGGCCTTCCTGCTGGTGCCCATCCTCGTCACGTCGGCCATGCTGGTGTCGGACCGGCAGGCCGCGATCGCCACCGCGCAGATGGAGCGCCTGGGCCTGCGCGGCGTGCAGCTGGTGATGCCGGCCATGGACGCGACGCAGCTGCTGCGCCGTGCGCTGGTGGACCAGGCCAACGGCGTGGACCGGCCCGACCTGGCCGACCTGCGCCGCCGCTTCAAGGACGCGACCGCGGCGCTGACCCGGGACGGCAAGCCGCTGCTTGGCCAGTTGCCCAACCCGGGCAAGGAACACTGGGACGCGCTGACCGCGGCGCTCAAGGCCGCCGAGGCACAGCCCGCCGGCCTGCCCGCCGCCGAGGTGCGCAAGCCCTATGTCGAGATCAGCGGCCAGCTCGGCGAGCTGGTGCAGCACCTGGTGGATGAAAGCGGCCTGGCGCTCGACCCCGATGGCGACTCCTACTACCTGATGGCCGCCGGCACCGTCGCCCTGCCCGATCTGATGGAGACGGCCGGCCTCACGCGCGCGGCGCTGGCCAGTCTGGCGGCCGAGCCGCAGAACGCCAAACGCACCGCGCAGGCGGCCGCCAGCCTGGCGGTGGACAAGAAGCTGCTGGCCCAGTTGGAGGGCGACCTGCAGCGCGCCGCCGAGTTCAACCCCGCGCTGCCAGCGCAGAAGTACCTGGCACAGCTCGACCCGGCCAAGGCCTTGGTCGCGAAGATGGAGCCGCTGGTGATGCAGCAGGCCGCCGAGCTGCCCGCGCCCGCGGACATCGTGCGCCAGAGCAGCGCCGCCATCGAGTCGCTGGGCGGGCTGCAGCGCGCCGTGGCCGCCGACCTGGACGGCCTGCTGGCCGCGCGTGAGGCGCGGCTGTTCAGCCGGATGGTGGCCGGCCTGGGCATCGTTGCCGTGATGACGCTGGGCGGCCTGTACTTCTTCTACTGCTTCTACCTGTCCATGCGCTCCGGCATGCGCACGCTCAGCAAGCGCATGCACGCGATGGCCACCGGCGACCTGACCGACACGCTGGTGCCCAAGGGCCGCGACGAGACATCGGACCTGCTGCAGTCGCTGGCCGAGATGCAGACCTCGCTGCGCGGCACGGTGCGCGACGTCCGCGAGGCGGCCGACGCCATCATCCTGTCGTCGCAGGAGGTGGCCGCCGGCAGCATGGACCTGTCGCAGCGCACCGAGCAGGCGGCCGCCAACCTGGAGGAGACGGCCTCGGCCATGGAGCAGATCAGCGCCACGGTGGCCAGCACCAGCGACGGCGCCGGCCAGGCCACGCAGGCGGCCCACAGCAACGTGCAGCTGGCCCAGCGCGGCGGCGAGGTGATCGGCCAGGTGGTGGACACCATGTCCGGCATCGAGGCCTCCAGCCGCCGCATCGGCGAGATCATCGGCGTCATCGACAGCATCGCCTTCCAGACCAACATCCTTGCGCTGAATGCCGCCGTCGAGGCCGCCCGGGCCGGCGAGCAGGGCCGGGGATTTGCGGTGGTCGCCAGCGAGGTGCGGGCGCTGGCCCAGCGCAGCGCCGAGGCCGCGCGCGAGATCAAGCAGCTCATCCTGGAGAGTGGCGAACGCGTCGATGGCGGCCAGAAGATCGTCGCCGAGGCCGGCACCACCATCCGCGCCATCGTCGACAGCACCCGCCAGGTGGGCGATCTGCTGGGCGCGATCGCCAACGGCGCGCGGGAGCAGTCGCAGGGCATCTCGCAGGTCGGCTCGTCCATCCAGGAGCTGGACCAGATGACGCAGCAGAACGCCGCCTTGGTGGAGCAGACGGCAGCGGCCTCCACGGCCATGCGCCAGCATGCCGAACAGCTGGCGGCGGCCGTGGGCGTGTTCCGGCTGCCCTGACGCCACCCCGGCGGCGGCGCGCGGTGTAGATTCACGCGCGCCATGAACCGCCTGCTGTCCGAACTCCACCGCCTGTACCCGCCGGCCCCAGCCGGCCACGCCCACTCCCTGCTGCTGGCGCTGGGCCGACCGGCGGACTGGGAGGCGCTGGGCAGCGTCTGGCGCGGCGTGCAGGCCGACCTCGGCTTGCCCGCGCCCGGCATCGCCGTATCGGGCACGGACGCCATGCAGCTGTGGCTGTCCCTGCAGCAGCCGGTGAGCACCGCGCGCGCCGCCGACTTCCTGGCCCGGCTGGCGGCGCGCTACCTGCCGGGTATTGCGCCCGCGCGGCTGCACCTGCTGGCAAGCGACCAGCCGCCGCCCGTGCCGGCGCAGGACGCGGCATCGGGCAACTGGTCGGCCTTTGTCGCGCCCGACCTCGCGCCGGTGTTCGTCGACACGCCGTGGCTGGACATCCCGCCCGGTGCCGACGGCCAGGCCGACCTGCTGGCCCGGCTGCAGCCCATCCCACCCGCGGCCTTCGAGGCCGCGCTGCAGGCACTGAAGCCTGCCAGCGTTCCGCCAGCCCCTACGGCCACCACGACGGCGCTCGCCCCTGCCGGCGATGTGGACCCGCGGCAGTTCCTGCAGCGCGTGCTGAACGACGAGTCCGTGCCGCTGGCGCTGCGCGTCGAGGCCGCCAAGGCCCTGCTGCCGCGTGGATGACCGCGCCATGACAGCGCACACGGCCTCTCCCACCCGGCTGCAACGCCGCCTGACCCTGGCCGTTGTGCTGCTGGCGCTGAGCGTCTTCATCGCACTGGCCGGCCAGATGCGCGACGCCGCCACCGAGCACTGGGACGAGGCAGCGCTGCAGCTGGCGCAGCAATGGCGCGCGACACACCCGCTCGTAGAAATGGTGATGCGCGAGTTCAGCGCGCTGGGCAGCACGCCGGTGCTGACGCTGTTCACGGTGCTCGCAGCGGGCTATCTGTGCTGCGTAGGCCGGCCGGCGCGGGCGGCGGCGGTCAGCGTGGCGATGATCACCGGGGCGCTGGCCGTCACAGCGCTGAAGTCCGCCTTCGGCCGCGCGCGGCCCGATCCCGAGTTCGCCGCGCTGATGCAGGAGGGCCTGAGCTTCCCCAGCGGCCACGCCAGCATGTCCGCGGTGTTCTACCTGACCGTGGGCGTGCTGGTCGCACAGCGGCACGGGCGCCTGCGCGAGCGCACCTTCCTGATGGCGGCGGCCGTGTTCATGGCCGGGCTGATCGGCGTCACCCGCGTGATGCTGGGCGTGCACTGGGCCAGCGACGTGCTGGCCGGCTGGGCCTTCGGCGCCGGCTGGGCAGCGCTGTGGTTCGGCATCGCCGCGCAGCTGCGCGACGCACGCCAGCCCTCATGACAAAGCAAGGCCCGACGCGCCGGCGTCAGGCCTTTCATCGGCCTGCCCATCGAGCAGCAGGTCAGTTCTGGCTTGTCCAGCTTGCTGGTTGGGGGCAGCTCGCGAACCCCACATCCCGCAATGGCGCGGTTGACGAGTATCAGGCCGGCACCGGCATCAGCGTGTGCACATCCCGCGCCAAGCGCCACGCGCCGTCGGGCTGGCGGCGGTAGACGGTCATGCGGTGGCCGGCCAGCTGCGTGGGGGCGCCACCGGCGCGGGGGGTCAGCGTCAGCGTGTCGCGGGCGCGGGTGTAGGCCACGTCGCCGGCCACGACGACCTCCTCCAGGTCGCTGATGCAGCGCAGCTGGAAGTCCCGGTGCCCGGCCTCGAAGCCGGCCGGAAAACCCTCGCGCCCGAACGGGGCCTGGCCCGGGCTGAAGAACACCACGTCGTCGGTCATCATGCCCAGCAGCGGCTGCAGCCGGCCGGCGTTGACGGCGTCGATGAACGTGGTGTGCACGGCTCGAATGGCGTCTTCTTCGGTGAGCATTTCCGATTCCTCCGGTTCAGTTGGCCAGGCGCGTCGCACGCTCCAGCAACAGCGCGCGCTGCACCTCGTTGTCCTGCAGTTCCGCCGCGCGCAGGTAGGCCTCGCGGGCCTCGCCCACGCGGCCCAGGCGCTCCAGCACGTCGGCCTGGGCGCCGGCCAGGTAGGGGTAGCGCTTGAGCTGCGGCTCGGCCGCCAATGCATCCAGCAGCGGCAGCGCGGCCGCCGGGCCGTCGGCGAAGCTGACGGCCAGCGCGCGGTTCAGCGCGACGACGGGCGAGGGGTTCAGGGCCAGCAGCCGGTCGTAGCCGGCGACGATTGAGCCCCAGTCGGTGTCCTCGGCGCGCGCCGCGCGGGCGTGGCAGGCGGCGATCGACGCCTGCAGCGTGTACGGCCCCGGCGCGCCCAGGGCCAGGGCTTGCGCCAGCGCGGCCAGGCCACGCTGGATGAGCAGGCGGTCCCACCGGCGGCGGTCCTGGTCGGGCAGCAGCACGGGGCGGCCTTCGGCGTCCAGCCGCGCGGGCAGCCGCGAAGCCTGGATCTCCAGCAGCGCAGCCAGGCCGTGCACCTCGGCGTCCTGCGGCAGCAGGTGCTGCAGCTGGCGGGCCAGGCGCAGCGCCTCGTCGCACAGCGCCGGGCGCAGCAGCGTGGCGCCGCTGCCGGCGCTGTGGCCCTCGTTGAAGATCAGGTAGACCACGGCCAGCACGGCGCCCAGGCGCTGCTCGCGCTCGGCCGCGTCGGGCAGCTCGTAGGCCTGGCCATTGAGCGCCTTCTTCGCGCGCACGATGCGCTGGGCCACGGTGGCCTCGGGCTGCAGGAAGGCGCGGGCGATCTCGGCCGTCTCCAGCCCGCCCAGCAGCCGCAGCGTCAGCGCCACCTGCGCCTCGCGCGGCAGCACCGGATGGCAGGCGATGAAGATGAGCCGCAGCTGCTCGTCGCCGATCTCGGCCTGATCGCGCGCGGCGTCCAGCTGCTCGGTGAAGTCGGGCACGACGTGGGTGCCGTAGGCCTCGTCGTCGGCGGCCAGGTGCTCGTGCTCGCGCTCCAGCATCGCGCGGCGGCGCAGCCGGTCCAGCGCCTTGTTGCGGGTGGCGGCCATCAGCCACGCGGCCGGGTTGGCGGGCTGGCCGTCGCGCGGCCAGGTGTCCATCGCGGCGATGAGGGCGTCCTGCGCGCAGTCCTCGGCTTCGTCCAGGTCCCGCAGCAGCTTGGCCGCCGCGCCCACGAGGCGGCTGCGCTCGATGCGCCAGACGCCGGCGGCAATGTCCGCATGGCTCACGGTGCTCAGGCGCCTTCGTAGGCCTTCTTCAAGGCCGGGAGGTCAATCTTTTCCATCTGCCAGATGGCCTGGAACACGCGCTGCACGCGGGCCGCATCGGGGTCGCGGATCATGTCGAACCAGGCCGCGGGAATGATCTGCCACGACAGGCCCCAGGCGTCCTCCACCCAGCCGCAGGCCTTGGGCTTGCCACCGCCGTCGGGGAGTTCGGTCCACAGGTGGTCGATCTCCGCCTGGTCTTCGCAGGCCACCATCAGCGAGAACGCCTCGGTCAGCTTGAAGTGCGGGCCGCCGTTGAAGGCCGTCATCAGCTGGCCCAGCAGCTCGAACTGCACCACCATGACCGAGCCGGCCGCGCCGGGCGAGTTCTCGCCCCAGCGCTGCGTGTGCGTGACCTGGCCGCTGCCGAACACCTTCAGGTAGTGCGCAACGGCGTCTTCGGCGCCCTTCTCGTACCAGATGAAGGGAGTGATCTTTTGCTGGATCTTCATCGCGGTCTACTCCTGGGGTGGCGTGCCGGTCATGTAGGCGAGTTCCCAGATGTGACCATCCAGGTCCTCAAAGCCGTGGCCGTACATGAAGTCGCCATGGATCTGCGGCTCGCGCGGCACGGCGGCGCCGGCGGCGCGGGCCTTGGTGACGAGGCTGTCCACCTCCTCACGGCTCTCGCAGCTCAGGCACACCAGCACCTCGGTGGCGGCGGTGGCATCCACCAGCGGCTTGGACGTGAAGCCGCGGGCGAAGTCTTCGGTCAGCAGCATCGCGTAGAGGTTGGGGCCCAGCTCCAGGCAGGCGCCGATGTCGTTGGTGAACTGCGGGTTGAAGGTGTAGCCCAGCGCCTCGAAGAAGGCCTTGCTGCGCGCCAGGTCCTTGACGGGCAGGTTGACGAAGATCTGCTTGTGCATGTCGGTCACTCCGGCGTGATGAGGGGTTGGACGAGGTGGATCAGGTTGCCGCAGCCGTCCTCGAACATGACGGCCTTGATGGGACCCATGTCCACCGGCTCGCCGCGCACGACGACACCGCGCTCGCGCAGCTTCTGCGCCTCGGCCTCCACGTCGGTCGTCACGAAGGCGTTGATGGGCACGCCGGCGTCGTACAGCGCCTTCTGGTAGACCTTGGACGCGTCCATCATCATCGGGTCCAGCGACAGCTCCACGCCATGGATGCCTTCGGGCGAGACGACCGTCAGCCAGCGGTACGTGGGCCCCATCTGGATGTCGGCCATCTTCGTGAAGCCCAGCTTCTGCGTGTAGAACGCCAGCGCCTTCTCCTGGTCGTCGACCATGACGCTGGTCACCTTGATCTGCATGATGTGTCCTTTCAGTGGGTGGACTCGGCCAGTGCCTTCAGGCGCTGCAGCGCACGGGGCCAGCTGTCGGTGAGGAAGTCGGTGAAGCCGTCGTTCCAGCTCTGCAGGTGGATGTCGAGGTGCGTGCCGCCGGCGGGGGTGGCGCTGAACTCGTAGCGCTCGTGCGCTGGCGCGTGGATCAGCGGGCTGTCGGCGTTGGGGCGGCCGGCGGTGAAGTCGCCCACCAGCCGCAGCGACACGCGTTCATGCCGCACGTTCTCGTCGACGATGGCGTCCATGCCGTTGCCATCCGGGTCGCGGAACGCGATGCGCGCGCCCTGCGCCCACGAGCCCTCGTAGTACGACCCCTCGCAGAAGGCGCAGGTCCAGTCGCGGTAGGCGATGGCGTCGAACATGCAGTCCCACACGCGCGCCACGGGCGCCGCGATGTCGATGCCGTAGTGCAGGTCCTTCATGCCTTCACCTCGGCGAGCCGGCGCAGGTTCTGCAGGCCGTCCTCGAAATCGCGGCCCACCATCTTGTCCATGTTGATGAACACGCCCATGAGCTTGCTGATGAAGTTGGCCGGGCCGTGCATCGTCCAGCGCACCTCGGTCGCGCCGTCGGCGGTGGGCTGCAGCGCGAACTCGGCCTGGTTGTGCGCCTCGAAGGGCTTCACGAAGTCCAGCTTCATCTGCACCGCGCGGCCCGGCTGCTGGCCGGTGATCTCCAGGCTGCCGCTGCCCACTTCCTGGCTATCCCAGTCGTAGCGCGAGCCCACGCCGCTGGCGGCGCCGCTGTACGCGCCCTTGATCAGCGGGTCCTTGCGCTCGTAGGGGTTCCAGCGGTTGAAGGCGCGCAGCTCGCTGACCAGGGGCCAGACCTTGTCTGCCGGCGCCGCGACGCGCAGGCGGCGCTCGACGCGGAATTCGTCGGGCCGCGTGGCGGCGTAGGCCAGCAGCAGCACCAGCGCGGCGCCCAAGCCGATGAGGAAGAGGGAGACATTGCTCATGGCGGTCTCCTTCAGGCGCTGGGGATGGCCATGTCGCCGCCGGGCGCGAAGTCGGCATCCTCGTACAGCCGGCGCACCTCGATCTCGCAGGGGATGCCGACAAACGGCTTGGGGAAGCGGCTGGCCCAGGCGCGGGCCTCGTCCTCGTCGCGCACCTGGATGAGCGTGTAGCCGGCGATCAGCTCCTTGGCCTCGGCGAACGGGCCGTCGACGAGCTCGACACGGCCGTCGGCGCCGTAGCGCTGGCGCCAGCCGTCGCGGCTGGGGCGCAGCCCGGCGCCGTCCAGCAGCACGCCGGCACGGGCCATCTCACCGTGGAAGGCGCCCATGGCCTCGAACAGCGGCGCGTACTCGGGCCCGGGCGGGTCACCGCGCTCGCTGACGACGGTGGCGCGGACTTGGATCATGAATCGCATTGGGGGGCTCTCCTGAAGTTGGCAGGCAAGCTGTTCTCGCTGCCTTCATGACCACGACGATCCACGCGACGCCGTTTCGACAGGTTCCGGGAAACTACCGAGCCCGCTCAACGTAGGGGGTTCCGGGCCGAGCGCCGGGCCGCCCCAAGCCGGCCCGCCGGGCGATGTGCGGGCGGCTCAATGCCGCACGCATCGCCGTCCCCTCGGGGGCTGAGCCCGGACACATCGCACCCAGTGGGGGCGATGTGCCTGGCGAAGGGCTGCGTCACAAGACGCAGCGCGGTCTGCAAGACCGACCGGCCTTGCCCGCGTTCAGCGAGGCAAGGCCGGGCGAGGGGCTCACAGATAGCAGGGGCCCACCCCCCGTATCTCCACCGTCGCCCACTCCGCCGCCGGGCAGCGCTCGGCCCAGGCCAGCGCGACGGCTTCGTCGTCGGTGTCCAGCAGGAAATAGCCGCCCACCATCTCCTTGGCCTCGGCGAACGGGCCATCCCAGACCTGCGCGGCGCCGTCACGTTTGGCGAGCCGCTTGGCGGCCGAGCCCAGCGAGTTCACACCCAGCAGCAGCCCCTCGGCCTGCAGCGCCGCGGCGAAGTCCAGCATGCGCTGGTAAGCCACCTCGCCGCCGGCGCGGCCGCGTTCGGCGCGCTGGCCCAGGGGTTCGACGATGAGCAGCATCTGCGGCACGGCGGTCTCCGTATCGTTGGGAATGGCGCGCGATTCTGACGCGGTGCACCGCCCCGGGCGTCAGCAGGATGGGTGTAAATTGCCACCGGCCTGCTAACGCCGTGTCATGGGGCCCGTCAGGGCCCCGGCGGCAGGCCATTCAGCGGAGGCCGAGATGAACGACATGACCCATGTCGCGATACTGCTCGTGAAGACCCGGCCCGGGTTGCCCATCATCGGTGTGGCCTCGGGGCATGCCAAGGTGCTGGGCTACGACCCGCAGGCGCTGGCCGGCATGCCGCTGTCGCTGCTGTGCCCGCTGCGCCAGCCCGACGGCCGCCCCTCGGCCGAGACGCTGGACGCGCTGCTGGCCCAGGTGCAGCAGGCCGGCGCGCTGAGCGTGCCGTGGACCTTCCAGACCCGCGCGGGCGAGACCCGCCCCCACGAGCTGCACCTGACGTTCAGCGAGCGCGACGGCGAGCCGCAGCTGGCCGTGTGCATGGTGGACGTCAGCCGCATGCAGTTCGCCGAGGTGCTGAACCACGCCAAGAACGAGCTGCTGGAGATGGTGGCCACCGGCCAGCCGCTCAAGCCCGTGCTGGAGCGGCTGACGGCGCTCATCGAGTCGCAGTTCACCGGCCTGTACTGCACCGTACTGCTGCTGGACCTGGACGGCGTGCATGTACACGCGGCCGCCGGCCCGCGCATGCCGGCCGAGTACATGCAGGCACTGGAGGGCGCCGAGATCGGCCCCACCGCCGGCTCCTGCGGCACGGCCATGTTCGACGACCGGCTGGTGGTGGTGGACAACATCGCCACCCACCCGCTGTGGGCGCAGTACCGCGACCTGGCGCTGCCCTACGGCTTCCGGGCCTGCTGGTCGGCGCCCATCCACGGGCCGGACCGCCGCGTCATCGGCAGCTTCGCGATGTACTACCGCGAGGTGCGCCGCCCCACGCCGGAGGAGCTGGAAGCGCTGCACACGGCCAGCCACCTGGCCGGCATTGCCATCGACCAGGAACGCCGCGCCGAGGAGCGGCGCCGCGCCGCGCAATGGCTGGAAGAGCAGGTGCAGGCACGCACGCGCGAGCTGCTGGCCGCGCAGGACGAGCTCGTCAACAGCCGCAAGCTCGCCGCCTTGGGCCAGCTGCTGGCCGGCATCGCGCACGAGATGAACACGCCGCTGGGCAACGCACTGCTCAGCGCCAGCGCGCTGCGCGCCGGCAGCGCGGGCTTTGCCGAGCGTCTGGCGGGCGGCCAGCCGCTCAAGCGCCAGGAGCTGGCCGACTGGATCGCGCAGACGCGCGACGGCGCCACGCTGGTGGAGCAGAACGTCGAGCGCGCGCTGCGGCTGGTCAACCGCTTCAAGCAGCTCACCGACGGCACGGGTCGCGCACAGCGGGAGCGCTTCGACCTGCGCGACGCCGTGCTGCGCGCCTGGGCGCGCGTGCAGACCCGCCTCAGCGTGGAGCGGGTGCGGCTGGCCTGCGAGCTGCCCGAGGGCCTCGTGCTCGACGGCTACCCCGAGGTGCTGCAGCAGGTGCTGGAACAGCTGCTGGAGAACGCCTGCATCCACGGCTTCCGCGAGGGCCGCGAGGGCCGCATCCGCGTCAGCGCCAGCCGCCCCGACGAGACGCGGCTGACGCTGGAGGTGCGCGACAACGGCGTGGGCATGCCGGCGGCCGACGTGGCGCGCGCCTTCGAGCCCTTCTTCACCACCACCTTCGGCCAGGGCGGCAGCGGGCTGGGCCTGTTCGTCGCGCACAGCCTCGTCAGCGGCATGCTGGGGGGCAGCCTGCAGATGCAGAGCTGGCCGGGCGAGGGCACGCTGGCGCGGCTGGAGCTGCCGCTGCACGAGACGATGCGGCTGGCGGCTTGAAAGGGTGCCCCTCGCCTGGTCTCGCCTGCTGAACGCGGCGAACCCAGTCGATCCCCCGAGGGGATGGCGATGCAAGCGGCATCGAGCCGCTTGCACATCGCTTGCGCGGGCCGGCTTGGGGCGGCCCGGCGCCGGTCCGCCTGAACACCGTCAGCGGCGGATCGGCGAGCCGCCGCGCCAGGCCGGGTCGCTCCAGCGCTGGAAGGCGCCCAGCAGCGCCGGCTCGGGGGACTGCTTCTCGGTCACCAGCCCGGCCAGCGTGACGACCTCGAAGCTGCGGCGGTAGCGGCCCTCGGCGCGGAACTCGCGCGCCACCAGCAGTTGCTGGCCGCCCGGCACCCAGCCGGCGAACTCGGCCACGCCCAGGCCCGGCTGCGCCGGCGCTGGCGGCATCACGTCGACATGCCAGCCGTCACGGTCTTTCGTGAACAGCCACAGCTCGCGCCAGCCGTCCAGCGGCTGCACCGCCAGCGCCAGCGCACGGCCCTCGCGGTTCAGTGACGCCGATGCGAGCGCCACCTGGCCGAAGGTGCAGCGCCGCGCGGCGGGCTTGCCGCCTTCCTTCAGCGCCACGCAGCGCTGGCCATCGGCGCCGGGCTCCAGCGCCAGTTGCACCGCGCCGAAGTCACGCGGCGTGGCCGCGGTGCCCAGCCAGCGCGCCGCGTTCACGCGCATCGCGGCGTCGGCGTAGGCGGCCTGGTCGTCCTCGGTCAGCTCGGTGGGCACGATGCCGGCAAACTCGGCCAGCGCCTGCGGCTGCACGGCGTCGCCACGGCGAGCCTGCGCAAAGGCGAGGCTCGCGGCCACGGACGCCCTGCGCATCTGCAGCCGGTTCTTCCAGTGCACCGGCAGCGTGGCGGCGTCCACCTGGGCCAGCACCTGCTGGCGCCACTGGTCGCGCGCCTCCTGCTCGCGCACCGTGGCGCGGGGGTTCAGGCAGTCGGGCCGCGTCAGCGCCAGCGCGGCGCGCACACGCTGCTCGGGCGAGGCGGCGGTGGCCAGCACGCGGCGGAAGGCGTCGCCCTCAAAGCAGACCTGCACGCGGCCGTCCTCGGCGTCGAGCTGCTCGAACTTCAGGCCGTAGCGCGCAGCCACGTCCATCTGCGCGGCGAGCTGGCCTTCGCCGAGCTTGGCGTTGGGCAGCGACGCACGGTCGGCGATGCGCTCGGCAAACGTGCCCAGCGCGTCCAGCGCCTCGGCGCCGCCGGGGCCGGCCAGCTCCGCCGGCGTCGCGGCCTGCACGTAGGCGGCCGCCAGGCCCAGGCCCAGGCCTTCGGTGCCCCATTGCTGGCGCGCCAGGCGCAGCTGGGCCAGCAGCTCGGCGGTGGCCCCATCGCCGCGAGGCAACGGCAACACCTGGCTCTTGCGCAGCCAGCCGCCGCGCTCGCGGCGGTAGTCCCACACCTGCCAGTGGTCACCGCGCTCGCCGCGGATCTCCAGCGCCTCGCCGCGGCCCAGCTGGGCCTGCAACGACGCGGTGTCGCGCGGCGCCCCGCGCAGCGGCGAGTCCTGCGACACGAGGCCGGCGCGCGGGAAGTCCGCCGCCTCGGCATGGGTGGTCAGCACGGCAGCGGCTAGCGCGGCGGCCACGACGATCAGCACAAAGCGACGCATGGCGGCTTACTCCTGCTCCGGCTGGGCCTTGGGCGGCACAGGCTGCACGCCGGCCAGCAGCGCGCTGCCGATGAAGCCGCCCGAGCCGGGGGGCGCGATGATGACCTGCACCTTGTCCGACAGCTTGTCGGCCATGGCCTTCTGCACCAGCAGCGGGTGGCGCGTCAGCAGCTCGCCCTCGGTGGCCATCTGGCCGGCGTTGGCCTTGCCCACCTGGGCCACGCGGTAGGCCTCGGCGTCGGCCAGCTTCTGGCGCGCGGCGGCCTCGGCCGCCACCTCGATGCGGCGCGCCTCGGCCTGGCCCTCCGCCTGCTTCACGCGCGCGGCGCTGTCGGCCTGCGCTTCCAGCGCGCGCTGCTCGATCTGCTTCTGCTTGAAGGGCAGCACATGCTTCATCGCCTCTTCCTGCGCCTTGGCCGCGATGATCTGCTCGCGCCCGGCGGCCTCGGCGGCCGTCTCGCGGCGCACCTTGTCGGCGGCCGCCTCGAACTCGGTCTCCTTGACCTTCTTCTCGCTGATCTCCAGCGTGTAGCGCATGCGCTCGCTGGCCAGGCTGTCGGCCAGCAGGCGGTCCATGCCGCGGCGGTAGTCGGCCGGCAGGTCCACCGAGCCGATCTGCACGCCCTTGAGCTGGATGCCGTCGGCCGCCAGCCTGGCACGCAGCTCCGCCTCCAACGCGGCGGCGATCTCGGCGCGCTGGCTGGAGAAGATCTCGCGCACCGTGTGGCGGGCGATCTGCTTGTAGACAACCGCCTGCACGGCCGGCGCGATGACGTCGGCCTCGATGTCATCCGGCAGCTTGGCGCTCAGCTCGGCCAGGCGGGTGCTGTCCACCGTCCAGCGCAGGTTCATGTCCAGGCCCAGCGACAGGCCTTCCACCGACTGCAGCGGTGCCGGGCCGTTGGCGCGGGCGATGCCGGCGGGGCGGTAGCTCTGGTCGCGCAGCGGGAACAGGCGCACCTCGTGCAGGCCGGGGATGCGCAGGAAGCTGCCGTCACGGAACTCGCTGGTGCCGCCGCTGAACTGGTTGGTGCGCACCGCCGCCTGGCCGTGCGGCACGGCCTGCACCGGCGGGTGCATGACGACGGCATAGCCCGCAGCCGTCACGGCCGTGACGAGCAGCAGCGGCGGCAGTGCACGGCGCAGCGAGCGCGCGGCGACGGGCGCGGCGGCGGTGGCCGCGCCCAGGGTGCGCCCGGCCCCACGGCCGAAGGCGTTGCGCAGCGAGGCAGCGAGGGACTTGAGGCGGTGCAGCATGGTGACGGACTCCTTGGCCGTGTTGCGCATCGGCGTTGTGCGATGCATGGCAGCCATGGTTCCCGGTCCCGCGGGAAGGGACGAGCGCGGCGCGGGGTGAAGCTCTTCCGCGCGGGCGGAAAGAATCTTCCGCAGCCCCCACTGGTCGCCCGCCGCCCGGTCGCTCATCAGTTCTGGGGACGAGCGGCCGGGTGTACCCCCAACGCGGTACGCCGCCGTCACCCTCGCCGGCAGGTACGACGACTACGCTAGCCCGCCATGTCCGCTGCCGGAGAGTTACCCATGAAAACCACCCTGATCGCCGCCGCCTGCCTGGCGGCCAGTTCCCTGGCGCTGGCCGCCGAGCTCACCGTGCCCGTCAGCATGGCCGACAAGCAGGGCACCGGCCCCGCGCTGGGCAGCGTGCGCATCGTCGAGACCGCCTACGGCCTGGCCTTCTACCCCGACCTGAAGGGCCTGCCGCCCGGCCTGCACGGTTTCCACATCCACGAGAAGCCGTCCTGCGCGCCGGCCGACAACAACGGCACGCCGACCCCCGCCTTCGCCGCCGGCGGCCACCTGGACCCGGCCGGCAGCAAGAAGCACGGCGAACCCTGGGGCGACGGCCACCTGGGCGACCTGCCGCCGCTGTTCGTCAACGCCGACGGCGCCGCCACGTCCCCCGTGCTGGGCCCGCGCCTGAAGCTGGCCGACGTGAAGAACCGCTCGCTGATGGTCCACGCCGGCGGCGACAACCATGCCGACCATCCCGCGCCGCTGGGCGGTGGCGGGGCGCGCGTGGCGTGCGGTGTGATCGGCGGCTGAAAGGTCACCGGTCTCAGCGCCGCGACCGGCGGCGCTTTGTCGACAGAATGCGGCCATGCCCAAGCTGACCGCCGCCGACACCACGAGCGCCGTCGACCAGTTCATGGCGAGGCTCGACCATCCGTGCAAGGTGGAGATCGAGGCTCTGCGCGCAGCGCTGCGGGCCGTCGACCCCGCCATCGCCGAAGGCATCAAGTGGAACGCGCCGAGCTGGCGCACGAGCGAGTACTTCGCCACCACGCATCTGCGCGCCCAGACCGGTTTCAGCCTCATCCTGCATCGGGGCGCCAAGACCCGCGAGCTGCCCGACGACAGCCTTGCGATTGCCGACCCCACCGGCCTGCTGAAATGGCTGGGCCGCGACCGCGCACAGGTCGAGTTCGCCTCCCCCGCCGACTTCGCCGCCAAGCTGCCGGCACTGCAGGCGGTCATCCAACAATGGATTCGACACCTGGACCATGCCTGAGAGCCCCACCGCCCCGCTGACCGTCCTGTGCATTCCCGGCCCCTGGCTGTCCCGCTCGGAGCTCGTCGAGAAGATCGTCCGCGGCGCCAGCGGCTACCTGTTCGCGGGCCAGGTGCTCATGCACATGCAGACCCGGCAGACCTGCGCGCTGGAGTTCCATGCCGCGGACCCGCGCATGGGTGCCGCCTTCCGCGCAGCCGGGCCGCACTGGGCGGACACGGCCGACATGCGGCGCATCGACAGCCACGCGGCGGTCGTCTACCTGGTGGCCGACGGCGGCACGGCCCTCCAGGCCGAGGCGCTCATGCAGGCCGCCGCCGCACTGCTGGACGCGGGCGGCCTGGGCGTCAAGGTGGAGAGCAGCGGCGTCGCGCACGCGCCGGACGCCTGGCGCGAACTGTGCAGCGATCTCCACCTGTTCAGCGCCCACCGAGCCTACGTGCTCTACATCACCGGGCCGCAGGTCCATTCCTGCGGCATGCACAACCTCGGCCTGCGTGATGCCATCGTCGAGAACGACGGCGACACCGCCGGTGCCGTCGAACTGCTGCGCGTCTTCACGCGGTATCTGTTCACCGAGTCCCCCACCATCCGCGCGGGCCAGACCTTTTCGGCCGCGCAGGACGAGCCTGCCTATCGCCTGCTCGACGACGCCGGCCCCGCCTATGACGCCGACTCGCTGTTCGCCAACCCCTTCGGCTTTTGGCGGCTGGTGCCGGCCTGACCGCGGCGAGGACGTGGCTGCTGCAACCAGGCGCTTGAGCGGAAGAATCCTTCCGCCGCCGCCCCGGCGGGGCTCCACATAATCCCCGCCATGCCCCGCATCGCCGTCATCGAGGACGACCCCACCACCAGCGAGCAGCTGGCCGGCTGGATACGCGCCGCCCGCCCCGAACTGGTCGTCGACCAGCACTTCGACCGCGACGCCGCCGAGGCCGCGCTCTCGCGCGAGCGCTACGACCTCGTCGTGCTGGACATCGAGCTGGGCCGCGAGCGCAACGCCGGCGTGGCGCTCATCAACGAGATCAACAAGCAGGGCCTGGGCACGCCGGTACTGGTGGTGTCGGCGATGCCGGCGGCCATCTACCGCAGCATCATGAAGGCGCTGGACGCCTGGGACTACCTGCAGAAGACGACCTTCGACGAGGCCGAGTTCGTCGAGACCTTCCTGGACATCCTGCGCACCGCGCGGCTCAAGGAACCCGCGGCGAAGCCGGCAACGGCCAAGGCCGATGCCAGCCTGCAGCTGGACCCGCTGAAACAGCGCACACCGATGTGGCGCGGCCAGCGCGTCAACCTGCCGCTGACGGCGCAGCGCATCCTCGCCACGCTGCATGCGCGCACCGGCGAGGTGGTCAGCTATGAAGAGCTGTTCGACGTGGTGAAGAGCGGACGCAACCGCGACAACGTGCGCAAGCACGTGGCCACCATCCGCGACGCCTTCCGCGACGTGGACCCGGCGTTCGACGGCATCGAGAACATCCCGATGCGCGGCTTCCGCTGGACCGGCGGATGAGGCTGGGGCCGGTCGATGTGACGCTGGCGGACATGCCGCGGCTGGGGCTGGCGGCCTTCCGCAACCGCATCGTCTTCCACCTCGTCTTCATCGCGCTGGCGCTGGCCACGCTGGCCCTCGCGCTGGCGCTGCTGAACGAGGAGCGCCAGCGCAACGCGCAGCGCTACGAGCAGACGTTTGCCAAGTCGCTGGCCGAGGTGGTGGCCCAGCTGCGCCACCCGTCGGGCCAGCTGGCGCTGTTGAACCCCGAGCCGGCGCAGGTCGATGCCGGCTGGGTGGCGCCGCTGGTGCTGCCGTTCGGCGCCATCGATTTCGACGACGCGACGAAGGCGCAGCGCGCCATCGAGATGGCCGGCTGCTCGCTGCAATACCCCGGCGGCGCCAGCCTGTGCGCGGCCGTGGGCAGCAACGCCTACGCGGGCGGCTTCGTCTACCTGGTGGCCAGCCTGGACGCGCCGCCGCTGGTGAGCCGCGAACGCGGCGCGCTGGACATTGGCGACGTGCACCGCGTGCGCGTGAGCCTGCAGCGCGCTGGCACGACACAGCACTGGCTGGCGCCGGTCGAGATGCTGGACGCGCAGCGCGGCCAGCTGCCCGGGTTCACCGTCGAGGCGGCCGACGACACCGCCACGCTGCCGCGCAAGGCCCGGCCGCAGCGCGACTTCCGCGGCTGGGTCTGGCGCGAGGGGCCCTGCCTGGCCGCCGGCGAGACCGGCGAGCCCTGCCCGCGCCGCACCACGGTGTCGCTGCGCGTGCCGGTGGAGGCCTTTCGCGAGGCACTGTTCCGCCCCGGCGGACCGCAATGGCCGCCGGCCGACCTGCCGCGCACGGGCCTGCGCCTGGCGCTGCTGGGGCCGGGTGGCGCCACGCTGTTCGACAGCGCGGCCCCCGGCTCGCAGCCACCGCTGACGCTGGCGCGGCTGTCCGGCACGTTGTCGCCCGGCGAGACGCTGAAGATCACGCGAGGCAACAACACCGTCGTCGCGCTGCTGCAGGGGGCCGACGACACCGCCACGCCGCCCTCGCCGTGGCTGACCGCGCTCATCCAGCACCTGCCCGCGCCGGCCACGCCGCGCACGCTGACCGCACGCGACACCGTGACGACGCCGGCCGGCCGCTTCGAGGTGACACTGACCGGCGACCTGCAGGGGCTGGACCGGTCCTTGAGCGCCAGCGCCGCCCGGCTGGCCTGGCCGGTGGGCGCCATGCTGGCGGCCCTGGCACTGGCCTGGCTCATCATCGAGATGGGGCTGATCCGCCGCGTGGCGACGCTGACGAAGCGCGCCGCGGCGCTGTCGCACCAGCTGCAGCAACCGGGGCACTCCGAGCTGGGCACGCTGGACGTGGCCGGCCTGCGCGGCCGCGACGAGCTGGGCATCCTGGCCGGCACGCTGGCCGACCTGCTGCAGCACGCCCGCGACAGCCTGCGCCGCGAGCAACTGCGCGCCGAGCGCGAGCACGACCAGTGGCACGCCGTGGGCCACGAGATCATGTCGCCGCTGCAGTCGCTGATGCTGCTGCACGCCGGCGACGACGACCCCAGCCGTCGCTACGTGCAGCGCATGCAGCAGGCCGTGAAGGTGCTGTACGGCCAGGCCTCGCCCAGCGAGGCGCTCGCCGCCGCGACGCTGGCCGTGGGCCGGCTGGACCTGGACGCCTTCCTGCGCCAGGTGGCCGAGAACGCGGCCTATGCGGGCATCGCCGATGTCGTCTACACGCCGTCGCCCGAGCCGGTCTGGGTGCAGGCCGACGAATACCCGCTGGAAGACGCCCTCACCCACGTGCTGACCAACGCCGACCGCTACCGCGTGCCCGGCACGCCCGTCGCGCTGGCGCTGCGCGTGGACGGCGAGCTGGCGACGGTGGACCTCCACAACCAGGGCCCGCAGATCCCGGACGACCAGCTCGCGCGCATCTTCGACTACGGCGTCAGCGACGCGCCCCCCGAGGACGGCCAGCGGCGGGGCCAGGGCCTGTTCGTCGCCAAGACCTACCTGGCCAAGATGGGCGGCAGCATCGCGGCGCGCAATGTGGCTGACGGGGTGGTGTTCGAGATCGGGTTGAGGCGCCAGCCGTGAAGCGGGCGGCACTGCTGCTGACCCTGCTACCCGGCTTGGCCGGCGCCGCGCCGCATGACGCCGAGGTGGCCGCCGTACGAGCGCTCTACGCCCGCTACGCGGAAGAGGCCGCCATCGACGACACCCTGTCACCCACGCTGGCCAGCGCGGCACCCGCGGTGCTTCGTCGCCATCTCACCGAGCCGCTGACCCGGCTGCTGCTGCGCGACCGGGCCTGTCAACAGCGCACGCGGGAGATCTGCCGGCTCGACTTCGCGCCACTGTGGGACAGCCAGGACCCGGCAGGCACAAGCGTCCGCCTGCACTGGGATGCCGGGCAGAAGCGGGTGGTGGCTGAATTGCGCCGGGGCGATGGATCGGCAAGGGCGCTGGCCTACTCGCTGGTGAAGCAGAAAGACGGCTGGCGCATCGATGACATCAACTTCGGCGTTGGGCGGCCGAGTCTGCGGCAATTGCTGTGCGCGCCGGAGGTGCCGTAGTGCGCAGGCTTGGTGAGCATCGCAACGTCAGACGGATGCCCACAATGTCGCCCGCGAGCGCTGGTAATTCCCCACCTTTGCGCAGGGCGGAGCGGCTGGCACAGTGGCGCCGCTATCAGCCGCTTTTCGCACGCGTTTAATGGCACTGGCCGGGCGCAGCTGACGAAAATAGTCTTTCCTATTCAGCAACTTACGACAGCTGTCGCCAGTTTGGTTAAGCGGCAGACGGTCGAGTTAAGCAGCAGTGGCTGCTGGATAAACCAATAGTTGTGCAGACAGTACGTGAGGCCTTGATGCGTTCATACGACGGCGTTGATTACCGATACGCGAGCGACGGCGCTGACAAGGAGAAAGCTGCCAGCATCATTGGAAACATCCTTGGCTTCCGGCCGGACCTGGACGGGCTCGAGTACAACTTGAACTTCTATTCTGGCGGCACCGGAATCGATGATCGCCTTGCTATTCGGTGTTCGTTCCAGGAATCTGATTGGCCAATCGTTGCGCAGCAACTCCGCCTGAAGTCTCTGCGTGAGGTGGCCGACGACCCTGACTTGGAAGAGGCAGTTCGGTGGCTTGTTAGCTCAGAAGAAGTTGGAGACCCGCTTGAAGATTGCTGCCATCGATTCATCAACACTTCAAAACGTGACTTCCAGGACGTCGTTGACGACCGTTGGGAAGTCTTCTTTGAGAACGAGAGCGATGTGAATTCGTGGTGTGTTGTTTGGCGGGCCCGCGGCCAGCTCAACTATCTGAGCTTCGATCAAGGCTAGCGAAGATGCTGCCCAACCCTTCGCTCCAGCGGACGGCTTCGCCGTCCGCTGAGCTTTCACGTTAGATCTCACCATGCGATTTGTCGTTCTTGCCGCGGCCGTTCTCTCTCAAATACCTTGTGCCTTTGCTGAAGAAGCGGGCAAGTCCGCACAGATCTACGTTCACGCAAGCAATGTCGAAGCGGCGAATCTCCTAAGGCTTTCGGTAGACCTGCTAGACAGAAAGGTACTGCTTGCTTCAAAGCTCGGCAGGCTTCCAGTCTCTATCAAAGGCGACTACCAGAACGAAGACGATTTCCTTGCTGCCATCGCTTCCCTCCTCGGTGCAAACGCAACGCGAGACAAGGAATTGATTCGTATTGGTGAGGCGGCGACCGAGACGCAGATTCCAGTCACACCACCTCGCGAAAACAACTGCCCCTACAGATACCCCGATATTCAGGCCGCCATCAAAGCCGCGCTTCCTGCTCGGCTACGTGTGTGTCAGCCGCTGGAATTCTTTGAGCTTGCGACTTTGCGTGTTGCCGGCATCCTCGGTAAGGGCGAAGATCTTCGAGCAATAGTGGTGTCGCCAGACGGCGCTGCATGGAGCATCAAAGAAGGCAGCTACATGGGAAAAGACTTCGGGAAAGTGTTTCGAGTCTCGCGTTCGAACGTTGATCTACGTGAAATCGTTCAAGATAAAAATGACGAGTGGCAAGAACGTCGATCACTCCTTCACGTCCAGTGAGACCTAACCCTTCCTATATGGACTCCCCCACAAGGTCAAAGGCTTGATCGATGTAGGCTGGCTGAGAGAGGCACCTGCAGTCGTATATCCGGCATCTGGAGTGGGATCGGTGATGTCCCGTGCCGACATGGAATCTGCGTCACCTCGGCGCCACACGCTGCAAACGGCAGCCCCCTTACGCCGAACGTTGATCTCGCTAACTCACCCCCGCCGCGCCCGCTCCAGCACCCCACGCACCGCCAACTCCGACGCCAGCGACATCTCCAGAGGCGCGCGCACCAGCCCGGCGTGGCCGTATTGCAGGTTCTCGTAGACCTCGGCGGCGGCGGGCAGGTGGTCCAGCAGGCCGGGCAGCGCCTCGTGGCCCTGGTGCTCTTGCAGTTCGGCGGACAGCTTGCGCACCAGCAGCTGGTACTGGTGCGGGTCGGCCGCGCGGCCCTGGCCTTCCAGGGCCTGCAGCAGCTGCGCCAGGCGGGCAAGCGACAGCAATTCGTTGGGGACGGTGAGTCGGACGACGGAAGCCATGGCTGGGAGATGATGGCGCGGCCCGGCATTTCAAGCGGCGCCGGGCGAACGAGGAGCCCTGTCATGCCATTCCAGCCCGAACACGTCTACGCGCTGCTCGACGCCGCCGGCGGCATCCGCCAGTTGCCCGGTGGCGGCGAGTTCTGGGGCCAGCCGCCCGCCACGCTGGACGCGCTGGGCCGCGACTGGCTGGTGTCCGAGTTCAGTTGCGACGCCGACTGGGGCAGCTGGGAGATGCACCCGAACGGCGACGAGTTCGTCTACCTGCTGGACGGCGACATCGAGTTCCACCTGGAACTGCCCACCGGCCTGCAGGTGCAGCGCATCGAGGGCCGCGGCGCCGTCGTCGTGCCGCGCGGCGTGTGGCACACGGCCAAGGTGGCCCGGCCCAGCCGCATGTTCTTCGTCACGATGGGCGCCGGCACCGAGCACCGCCCGGCATGACCGCCGCGCCCCTGGACTGCCAGCGCTGCGGCGCCTGCTGCGCGCAGTTCCGCGTGTCGTTCTACTGGGCCGAGGCCGACGACGCGCCCGGCGGCACGGTGCCGGTGGCGCTGACGCGGCCGGTGGGCTCGCTGCACCGCTGCATGGCCGGCACCGAGGCGCGGCCGGTGCGTTGCATCGCGCTGCAGGGCGAGGTGGGGCGGGCGGTGGGCTGCGGCATCTACGAACAGCGCTCCAGCACCTGCCGCAGCGTGCAGCCGGGCGACGAGCAATGCCTGAAGGCGCGCGCGGCACATGGGCTTGAAAGCGCACCGCACGGCGCCATGTCACCGGGTCCCGCTTCTGCTCCGGCCCCTCGATGAAATCTCTCGGCAAACGCGCCACCGGCCTCCGTCTCGAACGCATGCGGGCCTCGCCGCGCTACCGGGTGACGGACCAGGGCGAGGGCTTCCACAACGTCCACCCCATCGCGCCGGGGCTGCGCGACCGCACGGAGCGGCCGTCGCTGTCGGATTTCCTCTGCTCGGAGGGCCGGCGCACGCCCGGCGCGCCGCTGCCGTCGGCCAACCCGCTGGACGCCTGGCTCAAGCCCGCCGCCAGCGGCCTGCGCGCGACATGGCTGGGCCACTCCACCGTCATGATTGAGATAGCCGGCCTGCGCGTGCTGACCGACCCGGTCTGGGGCAAGCGCGCGTCGCCGTCGCAGCTGGCCGGCCCGAAGCGCTTCCAGCCGGTGCCGTTGGCGCTGAACGCCCTGCCCCCGCTGGACGCCGTCGTCATCTCGCACGACCACTACGACCACCTGGACATGGCCACCGTCAAGGAGCTGGTGGCGCTGCAATCGGTGCCCTTCATCACGTCGCTGGGCGTGGGCGCGCACCTGCAGGCCTGGGGCGTGCCGCCGGAGCGCATCGTGGAGCTGGACTGGTGGGAGCACTGGCAGCACCCGGCGGCCGAGCTGCGCATCCACGCCGCGCCGTCGCAGCATTTCTCGGGCCGCTCGCTGAATGACCGCAACGCGACGCTGTGGTCGTCGCTGGTCATCGAGACGCCGGAGCACCGCGTGTTCTTCAGCGGCGACACGGGGCTGACGAGCGAGTACGCGGCCATCCGCGAGCGCTTCGGGCCGTTCGACCTCGTGATGCTGGAGGTGGGCGCCTTCCACCCGTCGTGGGGCGACATCCACCTCGGCCCGGAGAACGCGCTGAAGGCGCTGGATCACCTCGGTGGCGGCGCCTTCCTGCCGGTGCACTGGGGCACGTTCAGCCTGGCGCTGCACGACTGGGACCAGCCGGCCGAGACGCTGCTGCAGCTGGCGCCCAGGCACGGCGCGCAGCTGCTGATGCCGCGCCTGGGCGAGGCCGTGGAGCCGGCGCACGGCGAGCGCGCCGCACCCTGGTGGCGGGCGGCGGACGTGCCCGCCAAGGGCCGACGCGCCAAACCGGCCGAGCCGCAAGACCCGGCACCGATGCCTAAGGGCGTGCCCTGGCCGCTGGACTGAGCGCTTCGGCGCGTCAGCGCGCGGCGGCCGCCAACTCCTGTGCGCTCAGCACCCATCCGGCATGGCCCGCCACACGTTCCACGGCGAGGTCGATGAACGCCCGAACGCGCGCCGGCTGGGCCACGCGGCTGCCGTAGTACAGGTACAGCGCGCGGTGCGTGGCCACGTGCGCCGTCAGCAGCGGCACCAGGCGGCCAGCGCGGATCAGCGGCGCGGCGGTCACGCCGTCCAGCTGGCCGATGCAGTGGCCGGCGACCACCGCGTCGGCCTCCAGTTCCACGTCGTTGGCCATGAAGACGGTGGCGATATCGCGCGTGACGATCTCGCCGTCGATGTCGAACTCCCAGGCCATGGGCTTGCCGGTACCGGCGTTGCGAAAGCCGCTGCAGCGGTGGCGCGCCAGGTCGTCCAGCGTGCGCGGCACGCCGTGCCGCTGCAGGTAGGCCGGCGCCGCGCAGACGATGAGCTGCAACGGCAGCAGGTGGCGGGCGATGACGCCGTCGCCCGGCGGCGAGCCGGCGCGAAAACCCACGTCCATGCGTTCCTGCACCCAGTTGGCAATGCGGTCGTCCAGCTGCACGTCGGGCGCCACGTCCGGGTGGCGGGCGCAGAACTCGTCCAGCACGGGCCACAGCACCGGCAGCATGACGGAGCGCGGCGCGACGATGCGCAGCGGGCCGGCAATCGCATCGGTACCCTGGCGGGCGACGTGCAGCGCGCGCTGCAGCGCCTGCAGCCCCGGCGCCGCCGCGGCCAGGAAGCGCTGGCCCTCCTCGGTCAGGCTGAGCCGGCGCGTCGTGCGGTGGAACAGCCGCACGCCCAGGTGCGCCTCCAGCTGCGCCAGCGCCTGGCTGGCGGCCTGCGGCGTGATGCCCTGCGCTACCGCCGCCTGGCGCAGGCTGCCCAGCTCGGCGGCCTGGGTGAAGGTGGCGATGGCACGCAGCTCGTTGAACGCCATTGTCACGATCTCCTTGCGAATCAATGAAGAGATTCTGGGCTAGTTCGATGTCAATGCAATTCCTACATTGACCCCATCGGCCGAGCTTTCATCCCTTCAACGACAGGACTTCCCCATGAACACCCCCTCCTCCGCCTTCCCCCGCGTCTGGTTCATCACCGGCGCCTCGCGCGGCCTTGGTGCGCGCATCGCCGAAGCCGCGCTGAGCCGCGGCGACGCCGTCGTCGCCACCGCCCGCCAGGCCGGCACCGTCACGCAGCGCCTGGGCGACCGGCCCGGGCTGCTGGCGCTGGACCTGGACGTCACCGACGAAGCCCAGGCCGCCCGCGCCGTGGCCGCCGCGCTGGCCCGCTTCGGCCGCATCGACATCCTCGTCAACAACGCCGGCTACGGCCTGATGGGCGCCGTGGAGGAAGCCAGCGCCGACGAGGTGCGTCGTGTGTACGAGACCAACGTGTTCGGCCTGCTGAACGTGACGCGCGCCGTGCTGCCGGCCATGCGGGCGCGCCGCCGCGGGCACGTCATCAACATCTCGTCGCTGGGCGGCTACCGGTCGGTGGCCGGGTTCGGCGTGTACTGCTCGACCAAGTTCGCCGTCGAGGGGCTGACCGAGGCGCTGCACGCGGAGCTGGCGCCGCTGGGCATCCACGCGACGACGGTGGAGCCGGGCTACTTCCGCACCGATTTCCTGGAGAGCCAGTCGCTCGTCACGTCGCCGCGCGTGCTGGACGACTACGCGGGCACCGCCGGCCGCATCCGCGAGCTGGCCGGCCAGATCAGTCTGAACCAGCCCGGCGACCCCGAGCGCCTGGCCCATGCCGTGCTGCAGCTGGTGGACGCGCCCGCGCCGCCGCTGCGCCTGCCGCTGGGCACCGACACGCTGCAGGCCATCGCCGACAAGCACGCCTTCGTCGAGCGGGAAACGGCCGCGTGGCGGGACGTGGCCGCGTCAACGGACTTCCCGGCCTTGCAGGCCGCCTGAGCGTCAGCCGCGGCGGCGGCCGTCGTCGTGCACCAGCTCGCCGTCTTCCTTCGTGAACGGCGCCAGCGGCCCCACCGGCAGCAGCGCCAGCACCGCCTCCGACGGCCGGCACAACGCCGTGCCCAGCGGCGTGACGACGATGGGGCGGTTCAGCAGCACGGGGTGCTGGGCGATGGCGTCCAGCAGCGCGTCGTCGCCCAGCGCCGGGTCGGCCAGGCCCAGCGCGGTGAACGCGGCCTCCTTCTCGCGCAGCAGCGCGCGCAGCGGCTGGCCGGTGGCGGCGGCCAACACGCGGATCTCGTCGCGCGTGGGCGGCGTCTGCAGGTACTCGACGACGCGCGGCTCGAAGCCGGCATGGCGGATCAGCGCCAGCACGTTGCGCGACGTGCCGCACCTGGGGTTGTGGAAGATAGTGATGTCAGTCATGTCTTGAAGCGCCCAGGGCGCGGTGCGCGAGCAGGGCCAGCAGCGCGCCGATGAACTCGGCGGCCACGAAGCCCGGCGCGCTGGCCGGCGCGATGCCGGCAAAGCTGTCGCTGAACATGCGGCCGAACACGGCGGCCGGGTTCGCGAACGACGTGGACGCGGTGAACCAGTACGCCGCACCGATGTAGGCGGCCACCAGGGCCGACACCCGGCCGGCCGGCGCGCGCAGGATGACCAGCAGCAGCCCGAAGGTGGCGACGGCCTCGGCAATCCACTGCCCGGTGCCGCTGCGCGGCTTGGTTGAGACCTGCAGCAGGCTCAGGTCGAACATTGCATGCGCCAGCCAGGCGCCCAGCAACGCGCCGGCCAGCTGCGCGGCGACATACGGCAGCAGCGCCGTGGCGGGCAACGCACCGCGCCAGGCCATGACGGCGCTGACGACCGGGTTGAAGTGCGCGCCGCTGACCGGCCCGAACACCTCGATCAACACCACGAGGCCGCCCACGGTGGCCAGCGTGTTGGCCAGCAGCGCGAGCGCGACATTGCCGCCGGCGAGCCTCTCGGCCATGACCCCGGAGCCGATGACGATCGCCAGCAGCAGCGCCGTGCCGAGCAGTTCGGCGAACCATTGGCGGGGCAGGGTCATGTCAGGTGCGGGCAATCTCGGCCACGGCCTGCTGCAGCTCGGCGCGGCTCATCGCGCCCAGGGGCAGCTGCAGCAGCTGCAGCATCCGGTAGCCGATGGCCTGGCGCGTCAGCTCGAAGGCGCGGCGCTTGCCCTCGTCGCCGCCCTCGGCATGGGAGGGGTCCGGGTAGCCCCAATGCACCTTGACGGGCTCGCCCGCGCCGCCGAAGAAGACCGGGCACGTCTCGGCGGCGGCGCTGTCGCAAACCGTGATGACGAGCGTCAGCGGCGGCGCGTCGGGCGTCGTGAACTCGTCCCAGCTCTTGCTGCGATAGCCGGCGGTGTCGACACCGGCGTTCTGCAGCGCCTCCAGCGCGAACGGGTTGAGCCGGCCGCTGGGCGCGCTGCCGGCGCTGTGCGCCCGCACGTCCAGGCCGAGCCGGCGGGCCCAGTGGTTGAGCATGCCCTCGCTGAGGACGCTGCGGGCCGAGTTGTGGGTGCAGAGGATAAGGACGTGGGCAGTCATGGCTCAGCAACAGGACGAGTCGGACTTGACGGGAATCCCCAGCGGCTTGCCCCGCGACGGCGTGGGGCAGCAGGCCGGTGCCGCCTGCGGCGCGGCCGCCTGGCTGGCACTGAAGGTGGGAATGTCGGCCAGCGTCTGGAAGTGCTCCCAGGCGATGCCTTGCGGGTCGGTCACCCAGTGCTTCTCGCTCTGCGCATAGCAGCAGGTGGTGGCACCTTCGTCCAGCACGGGCGCGTCCGCCGCCTGGGCACGGGCCTTCAGCTCGGCCAGCTCCTCGGGCGTGTCGGCCTGGATGCCGAGGTGGTCCACCCCCGGCTTGCCGCCGCGCGAGGAGATGGCGAAGTTGATGCGCGGGTCGTCCAGCATCCACTTGGCGTAGTCCGCCTCCAGCCGCGTCGGCGCGGCGCCGAACAGCTTCTCGTAGAAGGCCACGCTGGCCTGCAGGTCCTCGACATGGGCATGCACATGAAAGCGCTTCATCACGACTCCTTCAGCAACGGGTTCAGCAACAGGATTTGGCGGGCACGGCGCAGCCGGCGCCCTGACAGCAGTTCTCGGTGAGGTAGCCCAGCAGCGCGTTCATGCGCCCGTAGGCCGCCCGGTAGATGAGGTTGCGGCTGGCACGCTCCTGCGTCACCAGGCCGGCGTTCACCAGCTCCTTCAGGTGGAAGGACAGCGTGTTGGCGGGCATGTCCAGGCCCTCGGCCATCGTGCCGGGCGTGAGGCCCGCATCGCCGGTGACGACCAGCGCGCGGAACACCTTCAGCCGCACCGGCTGGGCCAGCGCGGCCAGCGCTTTGACGACGTCTTGTTCATCCATATTTCCAGAATACTCGAATTATTTGAGGTGCACAAGCCGCGCACGGCCAGCCGGATTGGGTGTCGCGGTGCTGTGGTCCACTTCTGCCAGCCCATATTTCAACGGTGCCCCGCACCCGTTCGTGCCGTGTTCTTGTCCACCCCGCTCAGACTGCTTCCCCTGCCCCTCGCCCTGGCGCTGTCGCTCGCCCTGGGCGGCTGCCAGCGCCCCGCGGACGTGCCGGCCGCGCTGCCCGCCGCATCCGCCGCGCAAGATGCAAACGCGACCACCCAGCTGCGCACCGAGGCCGACGGCCTGCTGGCGCTGCACCGCCAGATCGTCGTGCTGATGGACGGCGAGGCCGCGCTGCCTGCCGCGCAGCGCCGCGAGGTGCAGGCGCTGGGCCAGCAGCTGTTCCACGAGCTGCTGCAGCGCCAGCAGCGTCTCGCCGACGCGGCGCTGCAGCCCGGCGCGCTGGAGGCCACCGCCGCGCTGCTGACCCGCATCGAGAGCGAGCCCGGCTGGTTCGACGCCGACCGGCTGGCGTTCAAGGAGGTGCTGGAGCAGCTGGCGACGGGGCTCAAGGCGTCGCAGACGCTGGACGGCATCAAGCTGGCGCGCCGCGCGCAGGAAGACCTCGACACGCTGGCCGAGGTGCAGAAGGCCTACGAGCAGGAGCTCAAGGAGGTGTTCGGCGGCTTCGCCAAGCGCGGCATCGAGTTGAAGCGCGAGAAGTGGAGCGACTACCTCGCGAAGCTGAAGGCGCTGCACAGCCGCGAGGCCATCATGAAGCAGCACGGCGCGCAGTTGCCGGCCGCGACCGACCTGGCCCCCGAGGTGCCGGCGTCGGCGGCATCAGGCGCGTCCGGCGCGATGCGCGGCGTGGCCGCCAAGGACCGCGAGGTCTTCGGCGACAAGCTGCCGCCCAAGACCGTGCTGCTGACCTTCGACGACGGCCCGCACGCGCGCTACACCGACGAGATCCTGGACATCCTCAAGCGCTACAACGCACCGGCCGTGTTCTTCCAGCTGGGCCAGAACCTCGGCAAGGTGGGCGCCGACGGCAAGCCGCTGCCCGGCAAGGGCAGCGACGTCGCCCGCCGCGTGCTGGCCGCCGGCCACCAGCTGGCCAACCACAGCTTCACGCACGGGCTGATGAGCAAGTTCGAGCTCGTCAAGGTGAAGGAAGAAGCCGCCAACACGGAGGCGCTGCTGGATGCGGCGGGTCGCAATGGCGACGCCTTGTTTCGCTTCCCCTACGGCGCTCGCAACGATGGCGCTCTGACCACCATCGAGGCGCTGAAGCTGCGCTCGATGATGTGGAACGTGGACTCGCTGGACTGGGGCGACCCCATCCCCAAGAGCATCGCCGCGCGCGTGCTGGCCGAGCTGGACAAGCAGCAGCGCGGCATCGTGCTGTTCCACGACATCCACGCCCGCACCGTGCAGGCGCTGCCGCTGGTGCTGGACCAGCTGGCCGCCGAGGGCTGGCGTTTCGCGAGCTGGCAGAACGGGCAGTTCGTCGTGTCGTCCGAGCGCAGCGCCGCGCCGCCGCCCGCCCCTGGCGAGCTGTACCGCGACAGCCACGCGCTGGTCATCGGCATCAACGGCTACACCGCCTGGCCCAAGCTCTCGCACGCGGTGCGCGACGCGCAGGCGGTGCGTGAATCGCTGGTCACCCGCTTCGGCTTTCGCGCCGACAACGTGACGCTGCTGACCGACGCCGACGCCACGCGCGCCAACATCCTGAAGGCGCTCAACGAGCGCTTCGGTGACGCCAGGCGCGTGAAGCGCGACGACCGCGTGTTCGTCTTCTTCGCCGGCCACGGCAGCACGCGCCGCCTGCCCAGCGGCCGCGAGGTGGGCTACATCGTGCCGGTGGACGCCGGCCTGAACGACCTGCAGGCCGACGCCATCGCGATGCCGCAGCTGCAGGAGGTGGCCGAGGCCATCACCGCCAAGCATGCGCTGTTCGTCATCGACGCCTGCTACTCGGGCCTGGGCCTGACCCGCGGCGGTAGCGCGGCGGCGGACAGCAACTTCGCCCGCACCAACGCCCGCCGCATCGGCCGCCAGATGATGACCGCCGGCGGCGCCGACCAGCAGGTGGCCGACGACGGCCCCGGCGGCCATTCCGTCTTCACGTGGACGCTGCTGCAGGCCCTCAACGGCAAGGCCGACCTGAACGGCGACGGCCTCATCACCGCGACCGAACTCGCCGCCTACGTCGCCCCCGCCGTGTCGGCCATCGCGCACCAGACGCCCGCCTTCGGCAGCCTGCCGGGCAGCGAGGGCGGCGAGTTCGTGTTCGAACTGCCGACCGCGCAGGAGGCCGCGCTCAGCGGCGCCGTCGCGCAGCTGGACGACAAGGCCAGCCAGCTCGCCGCCAAGCTGGACGAAGCCAGCACCGCCAGCCGCCAGGCCGCCCCGGCCGTCGGCGGCGCCAGCGGCGTGCAGGTGACCATCAAGGGCCTGGACGGCAAGGACCAGGCGCTGGCCGCGACCACTGCCCGAGCGGACCCCGGCGCCCGCGTCGCCGCCCAGCGCGCCAACGACCGCGGCCTGCAGCTCTACCGCGAACGCCGCTACGACGACGCGGAGGCTGCCTTCAAGGAAGCGCTGCAACTGCAGCCGAAGTTCGCGCTGGCCGCCAACAACCTGGGCTTCGTGCTCTACCGCCGCGCCAAGTTCGCCGAGGCCGCCGGCTGGTTCGAGAAGGCTGTCGAGATGGATGCGAGCCGGGCGCTGGCCTGGCTGAACCTGGGTGACGCCCGCCTGCAGGCCGGCGACGACGCCAAGGCGATGGCGGCCTACAAGACCTTCCTGGGGCTCGCGCCTCGGCATGCGCGGGCGGCTGAGGTGCAGGCATGGGTGGCGAATCCGTCGGACGGGGCGCGCCCGAAGCCGTTGTGACGGAGAGTCCGGTGAACGATGACCGCATAGTTCAGCTGGTAAAGGCTTTCGACCTCTCGCTGGATGCGGGCCGCGCCCAACTTGCCGCCGATCCGACATCCATCAATCTAAGAAGCAGCCTCGGAGAGACCCCGCTGCATTTGGCTTGCTTCGAGACGCCGACGGAGGCCCTGCGTGAGCTGATTGAGGCGGGCGCCGAGGTGGACACGCTGAGCGACTGCGGGTCATCGCCGTTGTCTGATTCCGCTTTGGTGGGCCGGGCTGACGTCGTGAACCTGCTCATTGAGCGAGGGGCGTCACTCTTGCTGGACGGGCAGCTTGACCTCACGCTACACCAGGCGGTCAGGGGCAGGAATGTTGAGGTTGTCCGGGCGATCCTGGAGGCAGGGGCCGACGTCAATGAGCGGCAGACTGACTTCTCGGAAACCGCCCTGCACATTGCGGCGGAACTGGACTTGGTCGAGATTGCCGAGTTCCTCGTCGCCAACGGGGCCGAATCAACAACCAGATGCTTCAACGAAACCGCGTTGGAGATCGCCATCCGGATGGGCAACGAACGCTGCGTGGCTCTCCTATCGAGCAAGCACTGACAACGAATCGCTCTTAGCTCTGCTTCCGGCACGCCCCGCCGTCGACATTGACCCGTCTTTCAACTGTGTTCCACTCAAGCCCAAGCCCCCGTCTGCGCTGATCCTTTCCGGAGATCTCGATGACCCTGACCGCCTCGTTCCCGGCCGCCACGCGGCAAGACATGCTGCGCGACCGGTTGCTCGCCACGGTGGACCTGCTCAAGCAGCGCCGCGCGGCCGACATTGCCGAGGGCTTCATCGACGACTACGTGGCCCTGCACTGGATGGAATGGCGCGGCGGCTCGCTGAAGCTGACGACCACCGGCGAGAACGTCTGCCGGCACCTCACGGCGTTGCTGAACCGCAGCGACAAGCGCTCCACACGCTGAGCCCACCGGGGCGGGTGAGCAGCCCCGGCGCGGGCTGTGTTCCACTTCCGGCGTGAATTCCGAAGTCCCCGCCTCCAAGCCGGCCAGACCGGCCAAGCCGCCCGCACCGGCGTTTCCGCTCCCCCAACCCCGCCACGCCTCGCGCCTGCCTGCCACGCTGGCGCCCGAGGACTGGGCCCGCATCCGCCAGGCCGCGCATGCGCTGCCGCAGGTGCTGACGCCGGCCGACCTGGACGACGGCAGCGAGGACGCGCTGGACCGCCTGGGCGCCATCCAGATCTCCAAGGCCGCCGGCGGCGCCCGGCCCAGCCGCTGGATCATCCCGGCGCACATCCCCGTGGCGCTGGCCCAGCTGGACGCCACGCCGCTGACCAACACGCTGCGCCCGCTGCTGCAGCAGCGCCTGCACCAGCTCGAAAGCCTGGGCCTGCGCCGCGAGGGGCTGGTGTTCACGCGGCTGTGCGTGCACCCGATCACGCTGGCGCACGAGGGCTGGCGCATCGACCTGTCGCACCGCGTGCCGGTGCCCGAGGCACCGGTGTGGGCCTTCTTCAGCGACGGCGACGCCGCCGCGCTGCGCCACGCGCTGGGCCAGGCGCCGGAGTACTCGTTCAAGGCCGAGCTGGCGCTGCACCTGAACCACCTGATTGCCCGCAGCGAGGCGATGGGCGACTCGGCCCAACTCGCGTCGCTGCTGCCGCGGTTGCAGGCCGAGTGCGGCGTGCCCATGCCGTTCGACGAGCTCAAGGCTGCGCTCACGCGCGCGCAGGACCGCTGGGAGCAGACGGTCGAGGAGCAGAGCACGCTGGCCAGCCTGGGCCGCGAGCTGGCCTTCCAGGGCTACCCGGACAGCTTCGACGCCGCCCGCAAGCTGGGCCGCAGGGTCACGCTGTACCTGGGCCCGCCCAACAGCGGCAAGACGTACTCGGCCTTCGAGCGGCTGGCGCAGGCGCTGGACGGTGCCTACCTGGCGCCGCTGCGGCTGCTGGCGCTGGAGGGGCGCGACCGCCTCGTGGGCCGCGGCGTGCCCTGCTCGCTGCTGACCGGCGAGGAGAACGTGCCGGCAGCCAACGCCCGCGTCGTCAGCAGCACCATCGAGATGGTCAACACGCGCGACGTCATCGACGTGGCCGTCATCGACGAAGCGCAGATGATCTTCGACGACTCGCGCGGCTGGGCCTGGACGCAGGCCATCGTCGGCGTGCCGGCGCGCGAGGTCATCATCATCGCGTCGGCCTACGCGGCGCCCGCCATCGAGCGGCTGTTGCTGCTGTGCGGCGAGAAGCCCGAGAAGCGCCTGTTCGAGCGCAAGCAGCAGGTGCAGCTGATGCCCGCACCGGTGCCCATGACGCACCTGCAGGCCGGCGACGCCGTGGTGGCCTTCAGCCGCCGCGACGTGCTGATGCTGCGCGACCAGATCTCGCAGAACGGCCACGCCGTCAGCGTCATCTACGGCGCGCTGCCGCCCGAGGTGCGCCGCCGCGAGGCCGAGCGCTTCGCGGTGGGCGCGAGCGACATCCTGGTGGCCACCGACGCCATCGGCATGGGCCTGAACCTGCCCATCCGCCGCGTGCTGTTCTCCACGCTGACCAAGTTCGACGGCGTGGGCGACCGGGAGCTGAGCGTCAGCGAGGTGCACCAGATCGCCGGCCGCGCGGGCCGCTACGGCATGCATGACGAAGGCTTCGTCAGCGTGCTGAAGGAGGCCGAAGCCGAGGCGATGAAGATCCTGCGCCAGCAACTGCCCAAGGAGCCGCGCGCGCCGCGCGACTTCAAGTGCCCGGTGGCCCCCAACTGGCGCCACGTGCAGACCATCTCGCAGCGCATGGGCGTGAACAAGCTCTACGCGGTGCTGAGCATCTTCATGCAGCAGCTGCGCCTGGACGACGCCCACTTCGCCGTGGCCGAGCTGGAGCAGATGCTGGAGCTGGCCGACATGCTGGACCGCAACGCCATCGCGCTGCCGCTGAACGAACGCTTCAAGTACGCCCAGGCGCCGGTGGACGCGCGCCTGCCCATGCTGCTGGACCAGTTCCAGAGCTGGGCCACCAACCACGCCCGCACCGGCAAGGCTGGCGAGCCGCACTTCCTGGACGAGTACGACCAGCACGGCCGCCTGGACCGCATGGAGCAGGCGCTGCGCATCTGCACGCTGTGGCTGTGGCTGGACCTGCGCTTCCCGGGCGTCTACGGCCACCTGGAAGCCGTGGTGGACCTGCGTGCGCGGCTCAATGACGGCATCGAGCGGCAGTTGAAGGGCAAGCGGCCGTTGTGGCAGCGGAGGGGGCGTTAGTCCCAGATAGCATTGGCAGCATGAAGTTGCTGTCGATGTTCGCCGTTGCCTTGCTCGGCACAGCTGCTGCAGCGCAGACGCTGCCGCCCCCCAGTCGAACGGTCTACCGCTGTGAGGAAAGCGGCAAGGTGCGCTACTCCGACGCGCCTTGCCTTGGGGCCAAACTGGTGGACGTGGAGCCAACCCGCGGGTTAAACAAGTCCACGGGCCGCGAGTTGCAAGGCGAAGACGTACGCAATGAACATTTCCGCGAGGCGTTTGCTGAGATGGCAAAACCTGTGACCGGGATGGATGCGAAACAGCGGGACCAAGCTGCGCGGCGACTTCGCTTGAGCCCGGAAGTACAACGACAGTGCCGGGTCATCGATCAACAGCTTCCAGTGGCTGAGTCAGCTGAGCGGACCACCAAGGAACGAAGCGAGCTCATCGCTGTACAGAAGCGGCTGTTTGAGTTGCGCGAGACATATCGAAAGCTGCGCTGCGAGTGATGGGACATCCAGCCTTCTACCTTGCCAGCTTTGCCAGCGCGATCAAGTCCCGCGCCGACGCGAGGATCGCCTCCCGCGGCGCCCGCGGCACCCAGCCCAGCACCTCACGCGCATGGCTGGCATCCTGGTGCCGCGCGGTGCCCAGCTCGCTGGCCGCATTGCGCACCAGCGGGCTGACCTTGGCCATAAGCCGCACGCTCCAGTCGGGCAGCTCCAGGCGGGGCACGCGGCGGGCGTCGTCGCCCAGTTCGTCGCGCAGCACGGCGGCGATGTCGCGCAGCCACGTGAAGGCGGCGCAGGCGATGAAGCGTTCGCCCGCCATGCCGGGCGCGGTCAGCGCGAGCCGGTGCAACTCGGCCACGTCGCGCACGTCGACGATGCCGAAGCCGATGCGCGGCATCGCCGGGATTCGCCCTTGCAGCAGGCTCTGCACGATGACGACGCTGGCCGAGTAGTCAGCGCTGGCGACGGGCCCCAGCACGACCGACGGGTTCACGGTGCAGAACTCCAGGCCGCCGCCCTCGCGCGCCACCCAGTCGCGCGCGGCGCGCTCGGCCACGGTCTTGGACTGCACATAGGGCGGCACGCCAGGCGCGGCGAGGTTGGTCCAGTCGCGCTCGGTGAAGTGGTGATCGCCCGGGCCGTGGCCGTAGGCGATGGCGGCGACGGAGGACGTCATCACCACGCGCTGCACGCCGGCGTCGCGAGCCGCCTTCAGCGCGCGCAGCGCGCCGTCACGGGCCGGCACGATGAGCTCGTTGGCATCGCGCGGCACGCCGGTGGGCAGCGGGGACGCCACGTGCGCCACATGCGTGCAGCCGGCCGCGGCCTCGGCCCAGCCCGCGTCGGCCATCAGGTCGGCGGCGAAGCAGCGCAGCTGGTCCTTCTTTACGCCGCGGCTGGCGCCGAGTGCCTTGCGCAGCGCCGGTTCGCGGGCCAGGTCGCGCACGGTGGTGTGCACCTGCCAGCCGTCGGCCAGCAGCTGGCGGATCAGCACACCGGCGATGTAGCCGGTGCCGCCGGTGACGAGGATGCGCGGGTCGTGGGTCATGGGGTCGGGTCGGCGCCGGAGTGCGCGCCGCATTGCACCAGAAGTTGCCTCACGGCGCGCTGGCGCCCGCCGCCGGGGCGGGTGGCAGCTCCAGCAGCGCCTCGATCAGCGCCCGTCCGCGTACGCCGTTGGTCAGGATGACGATGCCGTCGCGGCTGTCGCGCACGAAGCCGGCGAACGCGCGGTACTCGCCGTTGCTGCCGTTGTGGCTGACCAGCGTCTTGCCGTCGCCCAGGCGCGTGATCGCCCAGCCCAGGCCGCGGGACATGGGGCCCGGTGGCTCGTCGCCCGGCACCGGGGCCTGCGGCCGCAGCAGGTCGTCGTAGGCCGCGCGGGACAGGCCCTCTCGCCTGCACACCAGCGACAGGAAGCGCACGTAGTCCTGCGCCGTGGTCACCAGCGACGCGGCGGACAGCGCATGGTCGGTCAGCGTCGTCATGTCGCGCCCGCCGCTGGCCTGGGCGGCGCTGGCATAGCCGCGCGACGCGACGGTGCCGGGCCGCAGCGGCCGCACGAACGTGGACTGCGGCATGACGTGGCCCAGCCGCGCCTGGAACAGCGCCTGCAGCGAGCGGCCGGTGGTGTGCTCGACGAACGCCTGCAGCAGCTGGAAGGCCTCGCCGGAGTAGCTGTTGGCGGTGCCCGGCGGGTGCTTGAACGGGATGGGCGCGGTGCGCTGCGGGAACTCGATGTCGCCGCCCACCCAGTTGGGCAGGCCGGTGCGGTGGGTCAGCACCAGGCGCGGCGTGAGCTTGGCGTAGGCGGCCTTGTCGGGGATACGGGCGTAGTCGAAGGTCTCGGCCAGCGGCCGGTCCAGGTCGATGAGCTTCTCGTCCGCCAGCTGCATGACCAGCCACGCGAACACCGGCTTGGACAGCGACGCCGCCTCGAACACCGTGGCCGGCGTGACAGGCCGGTCCGGCGCCAGCGTTGCGCGGCCCGCCACGACGGGCTCGGCCGCCGGCTCGCAGTCCTTGAGCGTCGCCACCGCCACGCCGGGCACGTCGAAGCGGGCCAGCAGGCCGGCCAGTTCGGCCGGCGCGGGCGCCGTGGCCGGCGGGGCGCCAGGCGCCGCCAGGGCCAGGGACAGGCCGCCGCTGGCCGCTGCCAGCGCCAGCGCCAGCGCCAGCCACCTCGTCATCCGCTTCCTCACACGTCTCTCCTCCAAGCCGGGAGCGGTCATCATTCCACGCCCCGCGCCATGACCGCCGTCATGCCCGGGCCACTGCCCATTGCCAGCGCCCCGCGGGGCAGGGACAGTGCGCGCTTTCGCCTTTCACCGGACCTTCCCTTGACCACCGTCACCTCCACCGCGAGCGCCCGCGACGCCAACAGCGACCTGCGCGCCCGCCACGACCGCGCCTTCCTGGGCCACCCTGCCGGCCTGGGCTGGCTGGCCTTCTGCGAACTGTGGGAGCGCTTCAGCTACTACGGCATGCAGGCGCTGCTGGTGCTGTACCTCAGCAACTACCTGTTCATGCCCGGCAACATCGGCGCCGTCGCCGGCATGGACGCGCTGCGTGCGGCGATCGAGAACGTCACCGGCCCGCGCTCGCCGCAACAGCTGGCATCGGCGGTGTTCGGCCTGTACGTGGGCCTCGTCTACCTGACGCCGATCTTCGGCGGGCTCATCGCCGACCGCTGGCTGGGCCGCACGCGCACGGTCGTCATCGGCTCGCTGCTGATGGCCGCAGGCCACTTCCTGATGGCGTTCGAGACGGCGCTGCTGCCGGCGCTGGGCTGCCTGCTGCTGGGCGTGGGCTGCTTCAAGGGCAACATCGCCGCGCAGGTGGGCGACCTCTACGCGCCGGGCGACAAGCGCCGCGCCAGTGCGTTCCAGATCTTCATGCTGGCGGTGCAGATCGCGGTGATTGCCGCGCCCATCGTCTGCGGCACGCTGGGCGAGCGGGTGGGCTGGCACTGGGGCTTCGGCTCGGCCGGCGTGGGCATGCTGATCGGGCTGGTGGTCTACCTGGCCGGCCGGCGCTGGCTGCCGCCGGAAGCCCCGCGCGGCGGCGCCAGGTCGGATGCGCGCCCGCCGATGGGCAAGCGCGCGGCGCTGCAGGTGGCGCTGCTGGTGGCCATGCTGCCGCTGCTGATGCTGTCCATCGTCGGCAACCAGCAATACAACAACGGCTTCCCGCTGTGGTCGCAGCAGCACATGGACATGGTGGTGGCCGGCTTCGCGGTGCCGGTGAGCTGGCTGCAGGCGGTGGACGCGCTGACCAGCACCGGCACGATGCTGGCATCGCTGGCCTTCTGGCGCTGGTGGGCTGCCCGCCGGCGTGAGCCCGACGAGGTCACGAAGATGGCGATGGGCTGCTTCGTCGCGGCCTGCGCGCCGCTGCTGCTGCTGATCCCGGCGCTGTCCATCGAGAGCGGCGGCACGCGCATCAGCATCCTGTGGTCGTTCGCCTACTCCACGGTCAACAACATCGGCTTCGCCAACATCATGCCGGTGGGCCTGGCGCTGTACTCGCGCGCCGCGCCGCGCGGGCTGCAGGGCGTCATGATCGGCATCTACTACCTGCACCTGTTCTTCGGCAACAGCTTCGTCGGCTGGCTGGCCGGGCTGCTGGAGACGATGCCGGGCTCCAAGTTCTGGCTGCTGCATGCCGTGCTGGTGGCGGCGGCCGGCGTGGGGCTGCTGATGGTGAAGCTGGTGTTCGGGCGGCTGCTTGCGCCCGAGGAGACAGACGCCCCACCGGTGCGTGCCTAAACTGCCGCGATGATCACCGTCCACCACCTCAACAACTCCCGTTCGCAGCGCGTGCTGTGGCTGCTCGAAGAGCTGGGCCTGCCCTACGAAATCCAGCACTACCAGCGAGACGCCAAGACCTCGCTGGCGCCGCCGGAGCTGCGAAAAGTCCATCCGCTGGGCAAGAGCCCCGTCATCACCGACGGCGGGCTGACGGTGGCCGAGAGCGGCGCCATCATCGAGTACCTGGTGGACAAGTACGGCGGTGGCCGCCTCAAGCCCACCAGTGAGCAGGACCTGCTGCACTACCGCTACTTCCTGCACTTCGCCGAGGGCTCGGCGATGCCGCCGCTGGTGATGAAGCTGGTCTTCAACAAGATCAAGCGCGCGCCGATGCCGTTCTTCGTGAAGCCCATCGCCAAGGGCATCGCCGACAAGGTGCTCTCCAGCTTCGTGCAGCCCAACATCGACGCGCAGCTGGCGTTCGTCGAGGGCGAGCTGACCGCGCGGCCGTGGTTTGCCGGCGCGGAGTTCTCGGCGGCAGACGTGCAGATGAGCTTCGCCGCCGAAGCCTGGGCCGCCCGCTCGGGCGACATGGCCCGCTACCCCAAGCTGCGCGAGTTCCTGGCGCGCATCCATGCGCGGCCGGCATACAAGAAGGCGCTGGAGCGGGGTGGGCCGTATGACTTGATGAGTTGACGTCGCCCCGCCGCGAGCTGTCCCTCATCAACAACGCCGGCGTCACGCATGACCCAGGAACAAGACTCCCAATGGTCCTACAGGCTGGGCGCGGCGACTTTGGCCGCGATGGCGGGGCTGGTACTGGGCCTGCTGTTCGGCGGCCTGGCGGTCGTTGCAGGCATCGCGACCTCTTTGGCTTCTTTCGCAGGCGCAGGATCGCTGGCGGGTGCGGCATCCGGCTTGTTGGCGCCTGCCGGGGCCATGGACTTTTTCTTTGGCACGCTGCACTTCTTCATCGGCTTCTTCGCGACCGTTCTGGATCGAGTCGACGAAGACACGCCATCCCGCCTCTATGGACGCGCGACCGAACAGTCCCGATGGCCGCGGTGGGCCTTCATCTTCGGCGTCGCTTTCGCTCTGTTCCTGTTGATGTTGTGAGCGTCAATCGAAGCATCAGCGTTTGGGCAGAGCCCCCTTGGGCCCGTACTCCACCACCTGACACCCCGCCCCCTTCGGGTCCGCGCAACACGCCGCCAGCTTCTTGAGGCTCTCGCTGAACTGCTCGTCCCACTGGGCCTTGCTGTGCAGGTTGCCCGGGCTCATCCAGTGCGACTGCGGGAACTTCTTGGACCAGGCGTTGCCGCCCTCCTGCGGCGCGTTGCCGGTGGACTGCTGCATCGCCACCTGGCAGGAGTTCATGTTGCCCATGCGGTGGCAGGCCGTGCAGGTGTTGCCGCGCGTCGTGATGCCGAAGGCATGCAGCTTGGCCCAGGCTCGTCTGAAATCCTCGCCGATGGCCTTGGGCTCGTAGTAGCCGAACGGGTCGCCCGGCAGCTGCGTCGTTTGCGCGATGTAGGGCGAGTACATGAACGGCCCGCTGTCGTGGCAGCTGATGCAGGCGGGCTGGCTCCAGGCGACCTGGTGCGGCGTCTGCCAGACCTTGTCGGCGGGCTGCGCCTTCACGCCGTCGGGGCTGGCAGGCGGCGGCTTGGCAGTGAGCGTGCTGGGCGAGGGCACCCAGCGGCCGTCGATGCCGCTGGCGGGCGTGGACGGGGGCGGCGGAGTGACCTTGGCCGTGAACCAGCAGGTCTTGCCGTTCTTCAGGCTGTGGGAGATGACGTTGATCTCGTCGAACCACGGGCTGCCCGCGGGCCGCGCGACCTGCTTGCGGCAGATGGCGCTGACCTGCGCGGTCTTGTCGTCGCGCAGCACCAGCGCGCGGCTGCCGGGCACGCATTGGCTCTGCGCGGTGGGCTGGGGCAGCAGCGACGGGCGGTCGCAGGTGGGCGGCGCCTGGTCGGCGGGCACGGGCTTGCCGTCCACGGTGATGGGGATCTCCTGGCCGGCCATGCAGCTGAAGGCGGGGATCTCGGCGATCTGCTCGGCGCACTGGCGGCCGTACTCGGCCAGCGTCTCGGCGTGGGTGCTGCCGGCAAGCAGCGCAAGCAGCAGGGCGGTCGTCTTCTTCATGCCGTCACCAGCCCTTTCTCCGCCAGCACGACGGCGCGGATGGCCTGGTGGTAGCGGGCGTAGCCGGTGCAGCGGCAGATGTGCTGGCCCACGGCGTCTTCAATCGCCGCATCGAGCTGGCTGCGCGGCACGGGCTGGGCGCGCAGGCGTTCGATCAGCATCTCGGTGGCCATGACGAAGCCGGGCGTGCAGTAGCCGCACTGGAAGGCGAAGTGGTCAAGGAAGGCCTGCTGCACGGCGCTGGGCTTTTCCATGCTGCCGGTGCCTTCGACCGTCGTGATGGCCTGGCCTTGCAGCAGCGCGACGGGCGTGGAGCAGGCGAGCATGGGTTGCGCCTGGCTGCCGGGCACGCGGCGCGCGGCGACTGTGCAGGCCTTGCAGACGCCGATGCCGCAGCACAGGCGGGTGCCGGAGAGGCGCAGCTCTTCCTGCAGGAAGTCGATGAGGGGGAGGTCGGTGGGGACCCGGGTGTCGACGGGGCGGCCGTTCACATGGAACTGCACGGGGACGAGGGGATCGCTCATGACAGTGCCTTCTCGATAGCGGCGGCGGTGATGGGCAGGCTGCGGAAGCGCCGGGCTGTCGCATGCGCGATGGCGTTGCCGATGGCGGGCGCGATGGGGCACAGCACCGCTTCGGCAATGCCCTTGGCCGTTGGCTCGTCCGAAGGCAGCGTCGTGATGTTCAGCCGCGCCAGCGGCACGTCGCCGCTCAACGCCACGTGATACCGGTCCAGGTTCCAGCGCCCGTCGCCGGCCCCGCCCGCCTCCAGCGGCAGGTTCTCCAGCAGCGCGTAGCCGATGCCCATGGCCACGCCGCCCTGGGCCTGGCCCAGCAGCAGGTCCGGCTGCAGCACCTTGCCCGCGTCCACCCACAGCTCGACGGCGACGACGCGCGGTGCGAAGTCCTGCGGCCCGATTTCCACCGCCACCAATGCACCCGATGGCGCGTACAGGCTGCGGCCGTACAGGCCGGCCTCGGGCTTGGGCGGCACGACGTTCTGGCGCAGCACGGACGTCCAGCTCGTTTGGCCGCCAGCGCGCAGCGACAGCCCGTCGACGGGCAGCGTCAACGCCGGCCCGGCCGGCACCGCATACGTGGCCGACACCCAGGCCGCCTCGTACAGCCCGTGCACCATGGCCGCCGTTGTCAGCCCGGCCTGATGCACCCGGGCGGCCAGCGCCGCCAGCGGCAGCGGCGACAGCCCCGGCGCCACCAGTCGGCCGGCATCCCAGCGCGTCTTGCCCTGCACCTGCGCCAGCGGCACACCCCACAGTGCCGCGGCCGCCGGCAGCAGGCCGGCCTCGAACAGCACGCGGCTTGCCTGCTCGGTCACGTGGACCTGGTGGAAGGCCGTCAGGCAGGCACTGCTGGACATCGCAAAGCTGGCCGTCCAGCGCGGGTCGGCCCAGCTGCCCTTGGCGTCGCTGTGCAGGTCCAGCGCGTTGAACGAGCCGACGTCGCCCATGACCACGTCCTGCGCGTTGCGGCCCAGCCAGCCAGCCGTGGAAATGGCCAGCGTCGTCGCCGAACCGTTGCCCATGTCCACGCAGTTGGTGCGCACGGTCAGCCGCCCGGCGGCATCCATCGCCACCTCGGCCATCACGCCGTCCTTGCCGGTGCCATAGGCCTGGTTGGCCAGCGCGAAGCCCACGCCATAGCGCACGCCCTCGCGCGCCTTGCGCGCCTTCACCGCCTCGCGGTCCCGCCACAGGGCATGGCCGCGGGCCAGCCGACAGATCTCGCGCAGCCGCATGGGCTGCGCGAGTGGCGCACCGGTGATGGTGCGGTCGCCCTCGCGCAAGGCATTGGCCTCGCGCAGCACGATGGCGTCGCGCTTGAGCGCCACGGCCACCTCGTCCACCAGCGTCTCGACGGCCCAGCTCGCCTGCGGCCCGCCGAAGCCACGCATGGAGCCGGCCACGACGCCGCTGCTGGGCTGCGCGATGGCATCCACGTAGGCCTGGCCGATGTTGTAGCCGCTGAGGCCGCAATAGGCGGCCAGCATCGCGACGAACTGGCTGTAGTTGTTCTGCCCGCCGGAGGGCAGCACCTGCTGGCTGCCGAAGGCGAGGAACTGCCCGGTCTTGGCGTCCACCGCGATGCGCTGCGTGATGCGGCTGGCCAGTTGCTTCAACCCGCCCTGGAACTGCTCGTAGCGGTCCTGCGCGATGCGCACCGGCCCGTCGGCCAGCGCGGCCGTCACGGCCAGCAGCGGCGGGAAGGTGGACACATCCCGCCCGCCGAAGCCGCCGCCGGGGTAGCAGGAGTTCAGCACGATGGTCTTGACCTGGATGGGGCAATTGGTGCCGAACAGCGCCAGGCTGTCGCCCGCGTCGCCGTTGGTCGCCTGCGTGCCCAGCACCAGGTTCAGCGTGCCGCTTCCCGAGCGGTCCAGCCAGGCCAGGCCGGCCTCGGGCTCCATGAACATCGGGTCCAGCACCTGCGTGCTGTAGGTGCCGCCCAGCTGCACCAGGCCGGCGCTCTGCGTCTGCAGCGTCGCGTCGATGCGCTGGCGCAGCGCGCGGGCCGTGCTGTTGTAGGGCTGGCTGGTGGAGTCGGGCTGGTAGGGGTTGGATTCAAAGCCCACCTGCACCTGCGAGAACGGCTTGACGCCGTCGCCGTCATAACGCGTCAGGTAGTTGACCGGGCTGTAGGCCTGCGCCCAGGGCTGCTTGGGCGGCGGCGGCAGGCCGCCGGTCTGCACCACGCCGGGCTGGAACTGCAGCGCCCGTCTGGCACGGCGGTAGACGTTGGCGTCGGCAAAGATCAGGATGGCCACCGGCTGGCCGAAGAACTGCGGCGCGGTGCCTGCCGGCACCAGCAGCTGGCTGACGCCATCGGCGCCCGCGCTGGAGAAGGGCAGCGTCAGGTTCAGCGAGGCCAGGTCGCGCTGCGGGCCGGTGTAGTTGCCCAGCGGCGTCTGCGTGATGACGGTCAGCGGCTGTGCGTCCACGCCGGCCAGGGCCGACAGGTCCAGCCCCGTGAAGACGCGACCCGGGTCGGTCGCGCGCAGGATCATCGCCATGCGCTCGGTGGCCGGCCAGCCGGGCATGTCGGCGGCGCGGAAGTCGCGCGCATAGATCTTCTGGCCCGTCACCTTGGCCAGGCCGTCGATGCGAAAGCGCGCCTTGCCGGGGCCGCCGGACCAGTCCGGCGCGCCGGGCGGTGCATGGCCGCCGATGTGGGGCTGCGTCGGCACGCCATCAGGCTGCGGGCGGGCGCCGGGCAGCCGCGGCGTGGGCGGCTTGAAGGCCAGCGCCAGGTCGTGCACCAGCAGCGTCACGGCGGCGGCACCGCTGCCGAGGATACGGCGCCGGGTCAGCTGGAAAAGCCCGTTCGGGGTTGGCGACACGCTCGTCTCCCTCTTTCTCGAATGGGAAGCGAGTGTGTCACCGCGAGCGCGCAGCGATCAGAGGATCAGTCCGGATTTGACGGGGCGACTTGCGACCAACACACCGCCGTCAGCGACGGCCCAGCGCATCGCACCACTGCTGCTCGCACGGCACCCCATCGTGGTTGCCGTCCATTTGCGTGCCTGGGCAATGGTTGATGAACCAGGTGGCTTCCGCGCAAGACGTCATCTGCGAACACTGCGTGCGGCCGTCACAGCGGTAGTTCGTGGCCGGCTCGGCAGGTGCCGCCATCGGCTGCGGCGTGACCGCCGGCATGCTCTCCAACTGCCGGCGATGGCTGGCCTGCTGGAAATGGCGGTAGCCCCAGGCACCGCCGGCGATCAGCACGACGATCAGCAGGACGCTGCCCAACAGGCTGGAACCAGCCCGCTCGGCGGGTACCGAGACCGGGGGGCTCTTCCGCAGCGACGGCGAATTCCCCATAGCCGAGCGGGTCACCTGCACCGCCCGAGGCCGGCCGTCAGGGCCGTGCCCACGCTCGAAGTAGACGGTCTCGCCAACCACCGGCTTTGACCCATCGCGCGGGAACGCGCTGACGTGCACGAACAGCTCCGGACCGCCCTGCGCAGGCGCGATGAACCCAAAGCCGCGCGCATCGTTCCACGAACGCAAGGTGCCAGACGATCTCATGAGGCCTCCCTGACCAGGTGCTGTCTGCGCATGATGCCGTCAGCACGGCGAGCCGTGTCAGCCGGCGTGAGCCGCCGGCCGCGTCTTGTAAAACGTCATCGGCTCCGCCTTCAGCTGCTTCAGCACGTTCCTGCGCATCGCGCCCACCACGTGCATCTCGCAGGGCTTGCAGTCGAAGCGCAGCGTCAGCGTGTCGTCGCCATGCCTGAGCGTCAGCGGTTCGGCGCGCACGGTGCCCTGCACGCCGGTGACGCCCTTGGCCTGCTTGGGGCACAGGCTGAGGCTCCAGCGCACGCAGTGCTTGGTGATCATCAGCGGCACCTCACCCAGCTCCTCGTGGCTCTCGTAGGCCGCGCCGATGACCTTGACGCCGTGGCGTGCGTAGAACGCGGCGGCGCGGGTGTTGTAGACGTTGGCGAGGTAGGTCAGCGTGTCGTCGGGGTAGGGCGCGGGCGGGTCCACCGGGGCGTGCCGGGGCAGCCGCTGGAAGGCCGCGTCGCGGGCCGCCTCCAGCGCGGCCACGGCATCGCGGCGCAGCGCGTTGAGCTTGCTGGCGGGCAGGAACAGCGGCTCGCCGCGCATCGCCAGCCGCACGCGGCGGGCCTCGAAGAGGGTGTCGCCCAGCTTGGCCAGCGCGTCCTTCATCTGCGCGTCGGCCTGTTTGCCGTCGCGGGCGGGCTCGTGCGCGGCCGGCAGCCGCACGGACGCGCGCGCACCGGTCTCGTCCTTCAGCGTCAGCTCGAAGCCGTCATTCACCTGCGCCAGCGTCACGTCCACCGCGATGCGGCGCTCGGCGCTGGGCTTGGCCAGCAGCCGCTCCCAGGCCATGTCGCGGTTGCGGCTGATGGCCGTGCCGGGGAACAGGTCCTTCAGGTCGGCCAGGGCCTGATCTTTCGACAGGTTCAGCTCGATGCGCCACGCCGTACCGCCCAGTGGCGTCGCGACGTTGACCGGCACGCCCTGCAGCTCGCCCTGGCGGTCCCACCAGGTCAGCGCGTCACCGTTGTTGACGATGCGCGTGGCGTCGCCCGTGTCGATGTCGAAGTCGTCGGGCCCGACGCGCCTGACCTCGCCCAGCGGCATGCCGGCGTGCTTGGGACTGTCAAAGGCGCCGATGTCGATCTTGCGGCCGTTGACGAAGTAGTCGGTGCCGCCGCGGTTGAAGGCCTGCTCGGGCTCGGGCGTGAAGGTGAACGTGCAGCGGCCGTGGCCGGTGCGGCCCAGCTCGGGGCGGCGGTCGATGATCGCGTCCAGCAGCGTGCGGTAGTGGGCCGTCACGTTCTTGACGGTGGCCATGTCCTTGTAGCGGCCCTCGATCTTGAAGCTGCGGATGCCGGCATCGATGAGTGCCTCCAGGTTGGCGCTCTGGTCGTTGTCCTTCAGGCTCAGCACATGCTTGTCGTGCGCGACGACACGGCCGGCCGCGTCGGTCACCGTGTAGGGCAGGCGGCACTCCTGGCTGCAGCTGCCGCGGTTGGCGCTGCGGCCGGTGTGCGCATGGCTGATGAAGCACTGGCCGCTGTAGGCCACGCACAGCGCGCCGTGCACGAAGAACTCCAGATGAGCCTGCTGCACCTCGGCCTTGATCGCGTGGATCTGCTTCAGGTCCAGCTCGCGGGCCAGCACCATCTGCGAGAAGCCCGCGTCCTGCAGGAAGCGCGCCTTCTCGGGCGTGCGGATGTCGGTCTGCGTGCTGGCGTGCAGCTGGATGGGCGGCAGGTCCAGCTCCAGCAGGCCCATGTCCTGCACGATGAGCGCGTCCACGCCAGCATCAAACAGCTGCCAGGCCTGCTGCCGCGCGCCTTCCAGCTCGTCGTCACGCAGGATGGTGTTCATCGTCACGAAGATGCGCGCGTTGAAGCGGTGCGCGTGCCTGGCCAGCCGCGCGATGTCTTCGATGCTGTTGGGCGCCTTGTCGCGCGCGCCGAAACCGGGGCCGCCGATGTAGACGGCGTCGGCGCCATGGTTGACGGCCTCGATGCCGATGTCGGCATCGCGGGCGGGGGCGAGCAGTTCGAGCAGGGTGCGGGCAGCCATCCTCGAATTCTAGGAACGGCGCCGGCCGCCGCCGGCACTCAGGCCGGGCTGAGCGCGTCGTCGTCGACGCTGGTGGCCACCTCCAGCCGCTTCTCGGCCCGCCACGCGGCCAGGCCGTCGGGCGCGTCGCGCGGGCTCAGGCCATTGGCGCGGACGGCGCCCACGTAGCCGTCGCGGCCCTGGGTCTTGGCGGCGTACAGCGCCGAGTCCGCCAGGCCCAGGCAGGCGCGCCAGTCCCACAGCCGCGGGTGGCGCGGGTCCAGCGGGAAGGCGCAGAAGCCGATGGACACGCTGACATGCACGGTCTCGCCGGGGCCGATGTCGAACGGCCGCTCGCGCACGGCGGCGCACACGCGCGCGGCCAGCTCGGCGGCGTCGCGCCGCTCGGTCTCGCGGGCCAGCACCAGCACCTCCTCACCGCCCCAGCGCACCAGCGAATCGGTCTCGCGGAACACGCCACGCAGCCGCTGCGCCAGCTGCACCAGCACCGCGTCGCCGGCCGCGTGGCCATGCGTGTCGTTGATGCGCTTGAAGTGGTCCAGGTCCAGCAGCATCAGCAGCAGGTCGGCGTCCGGGCCGGGGCCGGCGTCGTCGGGCGTCTCGAAGCGGCGCAGGCACAGCGCCAGGTCGTCGTCGCGGCGCAGCTCCAGGTAACGGCGGTTGCGCAGGCCGGTCAGCGCGTCGGTGAGGCTCAGCTCGCGCAGCTCGGCGGTGCGCTCGTCCACCAGCGCCTTCAGCACGGCCTCCTTGTGTCGCAGCTGGCGGGTGCGCCAGCGCACCCAGGCCCAGATGCCCATCAGCACGGCCAGCAAGCCGGCGGCGCGGGCCGTGCCGGTCTCCCACCAGGCCGGCTGCAGCGCCACGGGCAGCTGCAGCATCTCGCCGCCCCACAGCGCGTGGTGCGCCGTCGCGCGCACCTGCAGCGTGTAGCGGCCGGGCCGCAGCGGCCCGAAGCTGGGGTTGCGGCCGGCGGCGTCGACGCGGGTCCAGTCGTCGTCCAGGCCCTGCAGCCGGTATTCGTAGCGCAGCCGTGCGGGGTCGGCGTAGTCCAGCGCGGCGAACTCGACGGACAGCGTGCGCTTGCCCGGCGGCAGCACCAGCTCGCCGGCGGGCGGCGCCCACGGCTGGCCGTTCACGCGCAACCCGCTGACGACCAGCGGCGGGCTCAGCCGCTCGGGCTGCCAGGCCTGGGGCAGCACGCGCAACAGGCCGCGGCTGCCGCCGAACAGCAGGCCGCCACCGGGCAGCTCGGCGCTTGCGAAGAACCAGAAGCTGCCGAAGTTGGCGCCCTCGGCGCCGCCGAAGCCGTCGAGCCGGTCGGTGGCGGGGTCGTAGACGTACTGCTGGCTCCAGATGCGGCCCTGCGCGTCCTCGTGCAGGTGGCCGCCGAACACGCCCTCCACGCCCAGCCGCTCGCTGATGCGCTCGAAGCGCGCGCGGCCCTGGGCGTCCCAGCCGCGCAGCCGGTGCAGGCCGGCGGCGGTGGTGTCCACCCACAACCGGCCGTCGCGTGTCCACAGCAGCGCCATGACGGCGGGGCTGCCCAGCGTCTCGCCCGGCGCCTGCGGCACGGGCTGCAGTGCGCCGTCACCGGCCTCGCGTTCACGCATCAGCCCGCCCTGCCCGCCCACCCACAGCCGGCCGTCGGGTGCCTCGCGCAGCACGTAGACGCCGCCATGCAGCCGCGCGTCGCCGACGGGGTGCACCCGCGCCAGACCCGCGGCCTCCGCGCCGGCCAGCCGGTACAGGCCTTCCTGCATGCCCAGCCAGACGCTGCCGTCGCGGCGCAGCAGCAGCTGCTGGGCGCGACCGCCGTCCAGCGCCCAGTCGCGCAGCAGCCGGCCGTCGGCGGCGCGGTGCTCCAGCCGGCCGGCCGCGGCCATCCACAGGCTGCCGTCGCCGGCCTCGGCCATGATCTCGACCACCGTGTGCCGCTCGCGCGGCCAGGTGCCCAGCGTGGCCAGATCACCGCCGCTGCGGCCGTCCAGCCGCACCACCTGGCCCAGCTGCGTGGCGCCCAGCACCTCGCCGCTCTTCAGCGCCAGCACGGCGCGCACGTCGGCCTCGGCCAGCGGGCCGGCGGGATCGGCATCCGGCCCACGCACGGCCAGCGCCGGGTGGTGCAGGTGGCGCTGCACGCCCAGCCCGTAGCCGCTGACCCACATCGCGCCGCTGGCGTCGCGCAGCAGGCCGCTGATGTCGTTGCCGCCCAGGCCCATCACGCGCCGCGGGTCCTGGCGCAGCCGCGCCTGGATGGCGCCGCTGGCGGCGTCCACCCAGTACACGCCGTTCTTGCTGCCCACCCACAGCCGGCCGTCGGCGCCTTCCGCAAGCGCCTGCACGGGCAGGCCCAGCGCCTGCACCCAGCGCACGCCGCCGGGCCCGACGACGCCCAGGTGGCCGTCCTGCGTGCCCAGCCACAGACGCCCGTCGCGGCCTTCCAGCAGCGCCTGCACCGGGTTGCCGTCGTCCAGGCCCGGCAAGGGCTGGTTGTACCAGCGGCCGTCCGCGCCGCGGCGGGCAAGGCCGCGCCAGTGGCCGGCCCACACGGTGCCGTCGCGTGCCGCGCACAGTGCCAGCACGCGGGTCTCGGCCTCGTCTCGCCACGGCAATGTCTGCGGCTCGACGCGCCGGCTGCGCGGGTCGTAGCGGTACAGGCCCTGGCCCACGGTGCCCACCCAGACGGCGCCGTCGCGGCCCTCGGTCACGGCGCGGATGGGCGCCTGCGGCGCGCCCGGCGCGTGGCGTTCCACGCGGTCCTGCGCGGGGTCGTAGGCCACCAGGCCGAGGAACTCGGTGCCTATCCACATGCGGCCATCGGCCGCAGGTGCCATCGCGCGCACCCAGCCCAGGCCGCGCCGCGTGCTGCCGTCGGCGGGCAGCTCGATGGGGCGCAGCCGGTAGCCGTCATAGCGGGTCAGGCCCTTCGCGGTGGCGATCCACATCAGCCCCGCGCGGTCCTGCGCGATGGCGGGCACCGAGCTTTGCGGCACCGTGACGCTGCGGAACTGCACCTCCAGCGGCCCGGCGCCGGCATCGGCCCGGGCAACGCCCACGGCCAACGCCGCCAGCAGGCCGGCAAGACTACGAACTAGGGGGTGCATGGGCGCGCATCGTAAATGCGCCCGCCCCTGGGACGCTGCCGCGCAGGCGTCAGGGGCCTAGCAGCGGGCGCATCGGGCGTTGCGGGAGCGTTGCAAATTCCCGCAGAACGGGGAAATGCGTGTTGGCTGGACTGCTATTGCGGCTGCGCGTTTCAGGCCAGGGTGGTGCCGGGATTTCGCCCCGGCGGGCGACCTACTTTCTGGGCCGCCAGAAAGTAGGCAAAGAGCTCCCCCCGACCGCACCGCCCTCGCTTCGCTCGGGTGCCCGAGCAACACAAGCCCCGAAGCCCCACGCCGAACTCGCGCCGCTACGCTCTGCTCGAACAGTCGTCGTGAGTCAGTGCTTGAGGCGAGCTGCGCTCGCGGGCTTCGGGGCTGGCGTTCCTCGGCGGTGCTCAAGGGGGCAGACAAACAGCCGGCACCAGCCGACTGGCGGGTTTGGCTGTTGGCTGTTCCCTCACCCACCTTTTAGCGACGCCGAGGAGCGGAGCGGCTTGCAACCGCGCGCGCAGCGCGCCTCAAGCACTGACTCCGCGCAGCTGTCTGACCGGAGCGTAGCGAAGGGACTTCTGCGCGGGGTTGCAAGCTGCGAGCACCGCAGGGGACCCGCAGCGCAGCGGAGGGCGTCGCGGTCAGGGGCGACTTTTTGCCTTCTTTTTGGTCGCTCAAAAAGAAGGTCGCCCGCCGGGGCGACGTCCCGGCATGGGCCGTGGCGCCAAGCCAAACTCGCTCAACTCACACCACCGCTGCCACCGCATCCACCACCACCCGCCCATCCAGCAACCGCAACGTCCGCGACGCCTGCGCCGCGTGCTCCAGTGAGTGCGTCACCATGACCAGCGTCGTGCCCTCCGCATTCAGCTCACGCAGGATCCGCATGACCTCCGCGCCGTGGGCGCTGTCCAGGTTGCCGGTCGGCTCGTCGGCGAGCAACAAAGCCGGCCGAGCCGCAATGGCCCGCGCAATGGCGACGCGCTGCTGCTGACCACCGCTCAGCTGGCTGGGCCGGTGCCCGGCGCGGTGGGCGATGCCCAGCCGCTCCATCACCTCTGCCACGCGCGCGCGGCGCTCGCGGGCCGGCAGCTCGCCGTACTCCAACGCCAGCGCGATGTTCTCGGCCACCGTCAGGTCGTCGATGAGGTTGAAGCTCTGGAACACGAAGCCGATGCGGCCCCGGCGCAGCGTGTTGAGCCGCTTCTCGTTCCACCCGGCCACGTTGTGGCCGTCGAACCAGTACTCGCCGCCGCTCGGCGCGTCCAGCAGCCCGAGGATGCCCAGCAGCGTGGACTTGCCGCAGCCCGAGGGCCCCGTGATGGCGAGGTACTCCCCAGCCTCGATGTCGAGGTCGATGCGGTCCAGCGCCGTGGTCTCGATGTCGCCGGTGTGGAAGGTCTTGGTGAGGTGCTTGAGTTGGAACATGGCTCAATCGATCTGGAGGGAAGAGGCCGCGGCGAACGCGCGGTACGGGGAGACGACGACTTGCTCGCCGGGCTGCAGGCCGCCCAGCACTTCAATGACGCCGTCGGCGCGCCGGCCCAGCTGCAGCGCGCGGCGCTGGGCGTGGCGGCCGTCGGCGTCCAGCACAAAGGCCCAGGCGCCGCCGGTGTCGGCGAAGAAGCCGCTGTCGGGCAGCAGCAGCGCCTGGGTGGGCTCGCCCAGCGTCAGCCGCACGTCCAGGCCCTGGCCCACCTGCAGCGCGGGCGGGTCGGCGTCGAACACCAGCTCGACGCTGAAGCGCCCGTCCTTGACCTGCGGGTCGATGCGGGCCACGTGCAGCGCGTGCTCGCGGCCGCCGTGGGCCAGCGTGCCGGGCAGGCCTTCGCGCACGCGGGCGAGATGGAATTCGTCCAGCCTCACGCTGAGCTTGAAGCGGCCCAGGCTGTCCAGCCGCGCGATGCGCAGGCCGCTGCGCACGCTCTCGCCCACCTGCAGCGTGAGGCCGGTCAGACGGCCCGCCACCGGCGCGCGCACGGCCAGGCCTTCGCTGGCGGTGCGCATGGCGGCCAGTCGCCTGTCGATGTCGGTGACCGCGCGCTGCATGGCCTGCACGGACTGCTCGCGCGTGGCCAGTTCCTCGCGGCTGTCCACGCGGGCCTGTGTGACCAGGCGCTGGGCAAGCGCCAGCTTGTCGGCCGAGTCCTCCAGCGCCGACGGCGACAGGAAGCCCATGGCCGCCAGCTCGCGGTTGCGCTCGTGCAGGCGGCGCACGCGCTCCAGCTCGAACTCCGCCTGCGTCAGTTCGCGGCGCAACTGGGCTTGGGCCTGCATGAAGCCGGCGCGAAAGGTGGCGAGGTTGGCCATCTGCTGCGCCGCATCGGCGGAGCGCGCCATCAGCTCCTGCGCCCGCTGCGTACTGCTCAGCACCACCAGCAGCTGCCCGGCCTCGACGCGCTCGCCGTCTTTCACCAGCACCTGCTCCACGCGGCCGTCCTCGGTCGCGTCCAGCAGCACGGACTGCAGCGGCTGCGCGGTGGCGCGGCCGACGATGACGTCGCGGAAGGCGCCCGGCTTCGCTGCAGCAATCTCCACGCTGCTGCGCGCCACCACCACGCCACGCGGCCAGTGGTGCGCCAGCAGCGCGGCCACGGCCAGCACCGCCAGCGTGGCCAGCACGGTCAGGCCCCAGCGGCGCGGCACCGCCACACGGCGGTCCATCGCGGCGCCGGAGGTCAGGACCGCGCTCATCCGCCCGTCATCCACGAAGAGCCTGCAGCGGCCGCAACGCCAGCGCTGCGTGCAGGTGCCGGGCCACAGCCAACGCGGTCACCAACGCCAGCAGCGCCACCGATGCCAGCAGCACCCACAGCGAGCCCGGCCCCACCGGCGCCCGCTCGACGAAGTCCGCGAGATACCGCTGGCTCAGCCACGCCGCCACCGGCAGCGCCAGCGCGCAGGCCACCGCCAGCACGCCGGCAAACTCACGCAGCAGCAGGCCCGCCACCGCGCCGGCACCCGCGCCGTGCAGCTTGCGCAGCACGATCTCGCGCTCGCGCCGGCGCAGCGTGTAGGCCGCCAGCGCGTAGATGCCTACGGCCGCCAGGCCCAGGGCCAGCAGGCCGGCCAGGCCGATGAGCCGGCCCAGCCGCGCGTCGTCGGCCACCTTCTGCAGCAGCATGTCGCGCACGGGCAGCGCCTCGTTCAGCGTGTCGGGGAAGCGCTCGCGCACCAGCGCCGCGAGCTTGGACGCGGTGGCGCGCGGGTCGCGCGTGTGCACACTGATGGCACCGTCGCCGCGCTCCACCACGGGCCGGATGGCGTGCGGCTGCGGCGGGCTGCGCGGGCCTTCCAGCCGGATGTCGTCGATGACCGCGACGATGGTGGCCGGCTGGCCGTCGTCGATGTTGGCCGGCGTGCCCAGCGTGCGGCCCACCGCGGCCTCGGGGCTGGCGAAGCCCAGCGCGCGCACCGCGCTGCGGTCCAGCACGAGGCCTCGCTGCGCCTTCTCGGCCACATGGTCGGCCGACAGCCGGCCGGCGATGACGCGCATGCCGTACACCTGCAGGTAGCCCGGCGTGAAGTCCACGCCGGTGCGCAGGCTCACCGAGCGGCCGTCGGGGCCGCGGAACTCGCCGTACCAGCTGGAGAAGTCGCGCCCCGGCACGTCGTCGGCCACCGCGGCGGCAATGACCTCGGGCCAGCGCCGCACCTGCTCGATCAGCGAGGCCGTCTGCGCCGGCTGCGACCACCACGGCAGGTCCACGGCCACGCGGCCGTCGATGTCGAAGCCGCGCGGGATGCTGCCGGCGTACCGGGCCTGCCACAGCACCGTCAGCGCCAGTGCGGCGAACAGCGCGGCGGCAGCGAACTGCAGCGTCGTCATGAACCGGCGCAGCCAGCGGCTGGCCGCGCCCTCGCTGTGGCTGCGCCCGGCCAGCGACTCGGCCGGCCGCACGCGCAGCGCGATGCTCGTCAGTGGCAGCGCGCTGAGGGCCGCGATGGCCGCGCACAGCCCCGCCGTCAGCGCCACCATCGCGGCGCTCACCACCGGCGCGTGGAAGCGGCGCCGCAGCAGTGCCTCGGCCCACGGCGTACCCCACCAGGCCAAAAGGAGGCCAAGCGCGCCGGCCAGCACGGCCACGACGGCGGCCTCGGCGAAGAACTGCGCGGCCAGCTGCCGCCCGCCCGCGCCCAGCGACTTGCGCAGCCCGATCTCGCGCTGGCGGCGCAGCGTCCGCACGCTCCACAGGTTGACGAAGTTGATGATGGCCAGCGCCAGCACGGCGGCGGCGGCCGCTGCGAGGCCGCCCAGCTGCAGCCGGCGCTGCGGGCTGCCGGCGCCGTGCAGGCCGATGTCGGCCACTGGCAACGCGCGCAGGTAGGCGGCCGGGCCGCCGCCCTTCAGGAAGTCCATCGGGAAGCCCGGCGGCAGCGGCTGCTGCTCGGCCAGGCGCTGCGCCAGCGCCGTCAGCTGCGCGGGCGCGGCACCGGGCTGCAGACGGGCGAACAGCCGGCCGCTGGTCTGGTACCAGTTGTCCGACAGCTTCAGGTAGACCTTGGCGGCCGGCGCGTTGAAGCCGGCCAACGCGTCGAACACCAGCGTGCCGTTCGGGTTGGGGTTGGGCAGCACGGCCTTCACGGTCAGCGGGAACTGGCCGCCCGGCGTGCCGTCGGGCAACGGCGGCAGCGAGACCGTGAACGTGCGGCCCAGCGCCTGCGCCGTGCCGAAGAGTTTCTCGGCTGCCTGCGCCGTCAGCGCGATGCCCTCGGGCGTGGACAGCGCGGCGGTCAGGTCGCCCGCGAGCGAGCGCAGGCCGAACAGCGCCTGCAGGTCGGCGTCGGCCAGCGCGATGGACAGGCGCGCGCCGCGCGGCTGCTTCGCATCAACGGCCTGGGCCGGCAGCTGCGTGAACAGCAGCCGGCTCATCTCGGCCACCGGTGCGCCCGCGTCGCGCAGACCGGCGTACAGCGGCACGGTGGGCACGTTGTCGAACCACTCGGTCGTGATGCCGCCGGGCCCGCGCGCGCGGAACTCGAAGCTGACGAGCCGGTCGCCCTCGGGCAGCTCGCCGTCGGGCCGCAGCACGTCCTGCAGGAAGCTGGCCGTCAGCAGCGCCAGCGCCAGGCCCAGCGCGAGGCCGACGATGACGAGGGCGGCGGGGCCGGGTTCGGCGCGCAGCTGGCGCCAGGCGCTGCGCCAGGTGAGGGAGGGGGAGAAGGCGGTCATGGCCTGCCTTTTTGCAAGAGCCGGGCCAGCGCGCCCGCCCTGGGGAGCGGGGCCGGGGCGGGCCGTGAAACGTCCGCTTGCGGACACCCGCACTGTCCGCTTCCGAACACCGCCTTGCCGGGGCAGGCACGCGCCGCCTACAGTCGCGCGCTCTCATGCCCGGCATCCTCATCCTCGACGACGACCCCGACGTGGCGCTGGCCGCCCGGCTGGCGCTGCGCAAGCTGGGGCCGGTGGCCGTGCGCCATGCGCCGGCCGAGCTGCCGGCCGCGCTGGACGACATCGCCCCCGACGTGCTGCTGCTGGACATGAACTTCACGCCCGGTGCCAGCGACGGTGCGGCCGGCCTGGCGCTGCTGCGCGACGTGATGGCCCGGCAAGGCCAGGCTGCGGCGCCCGCGGTCATCGTGATGACCGCCTACGCCGAGGTGGAGCTGGCCGTGCAGGCGCTCAAGGGCGGCGCGGTGGACTTCCTCACCAAGCCCTGGGCCAACGAGCGGCTCGTCGCCTGCGTGCAGGCGGCGCTGGCCCGCCGGGGTCCCGCGCCGGGCGGTGCGGGGGAGCTTCTGGGCGAGTCAGCCGCCATGCAGTCGCTGCGTGCGCAGATCGCGCAGGTGGGCGCCAGCGAGGCCAGCGTGCTGATCCTGGGCGAGAACGGCGTGGGCAAGGAGCTGGTGGCACGCGCGCTGCATGCCGCCTCACCGCGCGCCGCCGGCCCGCTGCTGGCCGTGGACATGGGCGCGCTGCCCGAGGCGCTGGTGGAGAGCGAGCTGTTCGGCCACCGGCGCGGCAGCTTCACCGACGCGCGCGAGTCGCGCCCCGGGCGCTTCGTCGCCGCCGCGGGCGGCACGCTGTTCCTGGACGAGATCGGCAACCTGCCGCTGCCGCAGCAGGCCAAGCTGCTGGCCGCGCTGGAGCGCCGCGAGGTGACGCCGCTGGGCAGCGACCGACCCGTGCCGGTGGACGTGCGCGTGCTGGCCGCCACCAACGTGGCCGAGGCCGAGCTGTTTGACGCGCGGCGCTTCCGGCCCGACCTGCTGTACCGGCTGAACACCGTCGTGCTACGCGTGCCGCCGCTGCGCGAGCGCGGCGCGGCCGACGTCGCCTTGCTGCTGCGCCACTACCTCGCGCAGTTCGCGCAGCGGCCCGTGGAGGTGACGCCCGACGCGCTGGCGCAGCTGACGGCCTACGGCTGGCCCGGCAACGTGCGGCAGCTGCGCCAGGCCTGCGAACGCGCCGCGCTGCTGGTCCGCGGGCCGGTGTTCACCTGGGCCGACTTCGGGCTCGCCCACATCGCACCGCCCGCGCCCGAGACCGCGCCGGGCCTGGACCTGCAGCAACGCGAGCGCGAGGCCGTGCAGGCCGCGCTGGCCCAGGCCGACGGCAACATCAGCCAGGCCGCCAAGCTGCTGGGCGTGAGCCGCGCGGCGCTGTACCGCAAGCTGGACAAGCATGGCCTTTGAACGCGCCCGCGTCGCCGGCGCCGCCGTCGTGCTGGCGGCGAGTTCGGCCGGTGCCGCCACCGCGCTGGACTCGCCGCGCGTGCTCGTCGCCTGCGCGCTGGCCGGCCTCATCGCGGCAGCGACCGGCTGGGCGGCGCTGGCGCGGCTGGCCCATCAGCCGCGGCCACTGCCGCCCGAGCCGCCACCCGCACCCCGGCCCGACCTGGACGCCGCGCTGGAGCACGCGCCGCTGGCGCTGTGGCGGCTGACCGCCGGCCACGCACCGCTGGCGCTGAACGCCGCCGCGCGCCGCCTCATCGCACCCGGCCGGGCCGTAGAACCCGCCGCGCTGCTGGCGCTGCTGGATGCCGACCCGGGCCGGCGCGTCGTCACGCTGCCGACCGAGCACGGCCAGGAGCGCGCGGTGCTGGCCGTGTCGGCGCTGACCGTGCAGGGCGAGGCGTGGCGGCTGGCGGCGCTGGCGCCCATCGAGTCCGAGCTGGAAACCGAAGCCCTGGGCGCCTGGCGGCAGCTGGTGCAGGTGCTGACGCACGAGATCATGAACTCGCTGACGCCCATCGCGTCACTGGCCGGCAGCGCCCCTGCGCTGCTGGATGCCGGCGAGGTGGACGAGCTGCAGGCAGCCCTCGCGGCGCTGGCCCGGCGCGCGGCGCACCTGCAGGGCTTCGTGGAGCGCTACCGCAGCGTCAGCCAGCCGCCCGCGCCCACGCTGGCCGACACGCCGCTGGCGCCGCTGTTGCGGGCCGTGCAGCGGCTGGTGGCCCCCGCGTGGGAGGCCGCCGGCGGTTCAGTGGCGCTGAGCGTGGCGCCCGAGACGCTGGCGCTGCGCACCGACGCCGCGCAGCTGGAACAGGTGCTCATCAACCTGGCGCAGAACGCGCTGCAGGCCTGCGCCGGCCGCCCGTCACCTCAGCTGCTCATCGAAGCCCGGCTGAGCCGTGGCGCCCGGCTGCGACTGACCGTGGCCGACAACGGCCCGGGCGTGCCGCCGGGGCTGGAGCAGCGCATCTTCACGCCCTTCTTCACGACCCGCGACGGCGGCAGCGGCGTCGGCCTGGCCGTCGTGCGGCAACTGGTGCATGGCCTGGGCGGCACGGTGCGCCACGCCAAAAGGCCGGGGGGTGGGGCGTGTTTTGTGGTGACGTTTTGAGGGAGTCGTCCCTGCTGGCGGACGCCGACCTCAAGAGTCGGCCCTGAACAACTCGTTTTCAGCCCTGATTCGGCACGACGCGCCGTGCGGTCAAGGTGTTGAGCAGTGATGTCGGGGCGGTCATACGCAAGGCCAGCGTGGCCGCCATCGCGATCAGCACCAACAGGGCGCAATAAAGCACCCGCAGGTGCCGCAGGATCATGCGCAGGTTGTGCCCCGCTCCGCACAGCAGCGCATGCAACGCGTCGCCATCCGTGCCTCTGAGCCAGTTCCTGCCCAGCAGCCCGTCGGCCTTCATATGCCCGATCATGGGCTCGACCACCTGACGCCGCTTGAGCAGCTTCTTCAGCCGCTTGGTCAGTCGCCGCGTGTGACTGATCAGCAGCCGCGCGCCGCTCGTGGGCTCGACGCCGCGGTAGCCGCGGTCGGCCAGTGCGATCTTGGGTGCCTCGCCGGTCAGGATCTCGACCTGTTCGAGCTGGCTGTCCACTGTGTGGCCGTCGTACGGGTTGCCGGGCATGGAGCGCATGCCCACCACCAACCCCTCTTTGGCCGTGACGGCCACCGACACCTTCACGCCGAACTCGTAGGGCGTCCTGGCCTTGCCCTTGGCCAGGCACTCCACTTCCGGCGCGTGCAGGGCGTAGAGCTTGTTCTTGCTGTCGCGCTGCTGGACGTGCAGCCGCTGGGCGATGTCGAGCTTGTCCTTGAGTGGCCCCGTCGCCTCACCGCCCTTGCGCTGCACGTCCCGGATGACCCGGCCCAGCCAGGTGCGCAGCTTCCTGATCTCGCGACGCATGCGGTTGAACTGCTTGGCGTGCGCGTAGCGGCCGGCCTGTGTCTCGGCGGCTTTGCCGACCCGCGCATAGCTCTGGCGCAGCGCGATGCCCGCCTTCTGCGCGGCGCTCACCAACTGCTCGCGGGCACGGTTGAGCAAGCGGCTGTCAGTCGGGTGCGCGATCGCCTTGGGTTGCACCGTCGTGTCCAGCACCACCGTCTGCAGGCTGCTGCGCTTGATCACGCCGGCACGGCGGGCCGCCTCGATGCTGTGGGCCAGCAGCCATTCGCAGCCGGCCTCGCCGATGCGCTTGCGCCAGCGCACGAGGCTGGACGGATCGCACGGCAGTTCGTGGCGGAAGTAGCGCTCGCCGCTGAAGTGCTGCCAGTAGGGGTTCTCGACCCAGCGCTCGACGACGTCCTCGTCGCTGAGCGCGTACAGGTGCTTGAGGTAGAGGAGCGCCGCCATCAGCCGGGTTGGCAATGCCGGGCGGCCGGTCGTGGACTCGAACTGCGCCCCCCACTGCTGCGCAAAGGCGGGCCAGTCGATCAGGTCGGCCAGCTTGGCCAACTCGTGGCGCTGGTCGATCAGGTTGACCAACTCCGTGCGGAACAGGTCATGGTCGCTGCGCTCATCCACCGGCTTCGGGCCCATTCCAACCTCGATTCAGTTTGCAAGGAATCGATATCCATTGGGCCGCAATCTTGCAATCTCTACCATCGGCAATCGCCCGCAAAGCCAGTGTTCATGCGGGTTGTAGAGGTTCTTCAGGGCCGACTCAAGAGCATCCGCTGATCAGCGGCATTCGCCCGTCATCTGGACGGCGCCGCTGGCGAGTTTTTCCTCGTGTACCTCACAGCGACTGACCGTACCCGCCACCGGACGTGACAGACGGGCCAGCGTTCCCGAGTAGACACATATCTGCTCAAGCCCCTTCAAACCCTCCACGTGCCAGGTCAGCACCTTCTTTCCGGACTTGGTTCTCTCCCCGTCGGGGCGAAGTTCACCCGGGTCGGCGCGTAGCTTGAAGGTGATGCGCGAGAGTCTTTGCGCGCCTGAATAGGGCACGGGCTCCCAGCCATCAGGCGCTGCCTGCGCCGCCTGCGATATCGCGAGGGTTGGCGGGCATTCTGGCAGCGGCGCGGCCTGACAAATTTCAAACATGCACCCCGAAAGGGTCAGCAGAGCCTGTCTGAAAAGATGGGATTTGTTGAGTTTTCTCAAGCATTGCATTTCGCAGCCTGCCGTCAGGTCAATTGCTTGAAACCCCGGATTTTAAATTTGAGACCTGACCCTGTCTTGTTCTGTCTTGTGCAGATTCCATGTCGACACGGGACATTGACGATCCCACTTTAGAACTTTCTTGCTTTATTCATTGTTGGTGCGCTTGAGATGCTCCAAACGGTCAACATGTGCCAAGTATGCTTGCCCCTTTGGGGTTATGGAGAATCGCCGCCACCGCACTCCCGCAACTTTTTCGTTTTTAACCAAGTCGTGCACTTGAAGTTTGGGACAAATGTTCTCGTAGACAAAATATATTTGCTGCCCTTGACCTGTTTGGTTAGTTACGCCTGTGACGATAAGCTCTTGTAGCACGACAAAAAGGCTCTCTAGGGTTCGTGTTACGCCTTCTTCCCCGTTGACCAATTCGGGTGGTATTGCGATTTCGATGCCTGAAAGAACTTTTGCCAACTCATCGAATTCTAGCCCGTTGGATGATTTCTCCAATTTTGCGAGCTTTTTAAGTAATTCGGAAGACTCCCGCTTTGATTCGGCCAACTCGTTTTTTAGCGCTGTTATTTCGTCAACCAATGCTTTTGTGTCGGGGACCTCTGCGCCAGATATCCATCCGGTTAGCTCTCTTGTTGCAGCTATGTCAGGTAGGCTTTCCATTACACACAGCCTGATGTCTTTTTCGTCCTCATAGAAAGAGGAAACGTTGCTCAAAACTTTTTCTCTGAAGAGCTTGAGTTCGGCTGGGCGATCCGTCTCAATGACGGCTGTTCCATGCGCTTTCACCTTGCTTTCGAGGGCCGTGTCCTTGACCACGACAGCAAACAAGGGTTTGCCGGACTCCAAGGCATAGTTGTACTCGATTTCTGTGTAACTTACACCTGATTCCGGCTCAAGGCTGCCGTATCGGCCGCCCAGAATAAGCATGTAAACATCTGACTCGTCAATCCAGCGTTTAATAATCTGAAGTTGACTTTTGTCTCCGGCGGTAAAGAGTTCCATGCCCGCTGGGATGTTTCCTGACTTAAGTATTGCGCCAACAGCTGCTTGTCGCTCACTGATTAAGTCTTTGTACGTTGACGACACGAATACCTGAAGTCGTTTTTTCATGATTGACTGTGCGAATAATAAGTTATAAATATTGGCTTATCCAGCAACGAGCGCCGCAGAACTCTGCCGGCCGCTGCTCAACCAAGCCTACGCGGTTTTCTGCAAGACCTTGTCTGCCATGAGAAATTCGACCGGCCTGCAGGTGCGAGGCGTCATTGAATTAACGCGAAAGGCAGTATTCATCGGTGCGACTCTGCCAGCCGTTCAAGCCCCGCGCAATGGTGCAAGCCTCCCCACGACGATGAATTAGGAATCGAGCTATCTGATCGGCAGAAGTGATGGGCGTTCTCTTCGGTCACCCGATCAACCCACGAACGAAATCCAATCGACGCGCCGGACCCGCTCACGGCGAGTCGCCCGCCCCGCCCGCCGACCGCCCCCGCTGCGCCAGCAGCCGCTTGCGCACCGCATGGATGTTGTTGCGCAGCGCGTACAGCTCCTCGGCATAGGACAGCGGCACCGCGATGCGGTGGGTGACGCGGTCCAGCTCGTCCAGTTCATCGAGCAGGTCGTCGCGCTCGGCCGCGCCGGCCTCCAGCCTGGCTTCCACCTCGCGCAGCCGGGCATACCAGCGGAACACGCGCGAGCGCACGCGGAAGGTGTAGAGCGGCGGCACCACGCGTGACAGCGGCAGCATCAGCACCAGCAGGCCGCCCACCACCAGCCACATGCGTTCCAGCAGGTTGCCGGCCCAGAAGGGCAGGTAGCGCGCCCAGGCCGGCGGCGTGCCGTTGATGGCGCGGTCGCCCTCGGCGCTGACGGGCAGCTCGCTGGTACGGGTGTTCGGGAAGTCGCGCGCGCCGTTGAACCACCCGGCGCCGCCGTGCTGGCCCAGCGCCGCCTGCGCGAACAGCTGGCGCAGCGCGGGGTGCGTCTGCTCGCGCGCGAGCAGGGCGGTGGTGGTGGCCAGCAGCGGCACGTCCTGCGGCGGCACGTCGGCCGCCAGGTCCACCACGCCGCGGGGCAGCCGCACGGTGGACAGGAAGGGCAGGTGGCGCGAGTAGGCCTCGTTCTGCTCGAAGGCCATCAGCGCCAGCGCCGGGTCGCTCAGCAGCGTGCGGATGAGGCCGGCCTGCGGCGCGGAGATCAGCACGGCGGCGTCCAGCCGGCCTTGCCGCAGCGCCGCGCCAGCGGCATCCGGCGCCAGGTTGGACAGCTGCAGGTCCGCCGGTGTCAGCCCATTCAGCGCCAGCAGCTTCTCGGCGATCTGCGGCACGCCGCTGCCGTCCTGGTCCACGTTGACGCGCAGGCCACGCAGCTGGGTCAGGTGCTGCAGCTCGCCACCGGGCTGGCGGCGCGCGATGGCGAGGTCGCGGCGGTAGAAGATCCAGACCGGCTCGTAGAACAGGCTGCCCAGCGAGACGATGCCGGCCTCGGTGTCGGCCGCCGGGTCGGCCATGCCGCCGCGCACGAAGCCGACGTCGGCCTCACCCGCGCGCAGCAGCGCGAGGTCGTCCTGCGCGCCTTCGGTGGCGATCAACTGCACCTGGATGCGCTCGCGCGCCAGCGCCTTGGCGTAGCCCTCGCCGAAGCCGGCGTAGGCACTGCCGGCCGGGCCGGTGGCCAGCCGCACCTGGCGCGGCGGCTGCGGGTCCAGCCACCAGTAGGCCGCCACCAGCAGGCCGCCGCCAAGCAGCAGCAGCGGCCCCATCGACACCATCAGGTCGCGCAGCGTCTGCAGCAGCAGGCGCAGGCTGCGGGTGGCTTGCCAGTGCTGGATCGGGGTCATGGCTTGGCGTGGCGAAGGGCAGGGCCAGAGGAAGTGGGGGGCGTGGTGCCGAAGCATCGTAAGTGAGGCCTGCCGGCCTGTTGGCCGGGTGGCTGTGCCCGCCTGCACCGCCAGGCCGCCAGCCCGCGCAAGAGCAAGTTAGGGGGTGGCGGTTCACGGGGCTGTCACCGCCCCTGCCTAGCCTGCGCCGCATGTTTCCTCACCGGCCCCCCGCCATGTCCAAAACCCTCCGCCTCGCCGGCATCTGCGTGCTGGCCGCCGTCTCGCTGGCCACGTCCCAGCACGCCTCCGCCCATGACCATGGCCGCGCCCGCGGCGACAACGCGCCGCTGGTCATCGGCCACCGCGGCGCGGCCGGCTACCTGCCCGACCACACGCTGGAAGGCTATGCGCTGGCCATCGCGATGGGCGCCGACTACGTGGAGCCCGACCTTGTCGCCACGAAGGACGGCCACCTCATCGCCCGCCACGAGCCCAACCTGATCGCGACGACCAACGTCGCGTCGCTGCCGCAGTTCGCGTCGCGCAAGCGCACGGCCATCGTCGACGGCGCGGCCGAGGTGGGCTTCTTCGCCAGTGACTTCACGCTGGCCGAGATCAAGACGCTGCGCGCCATCCAGCCGCTGGCCGACCGCAACGCGGCTTTCAACGGCAAGTTCGAGATCCCGACGCTGGAGGAAGTCATCCAGCTCGTGAAGCGCAAGTCGGCCGAGGAAGGCCGCCGCATCGGCATCTATCCCGAGACCAAGCACCCCACCTACCACCAGCAGCTGGGCCTGGCGCTGGAAGACCGGCTGCTGCGCGTGCTGGAGCGCGCCGGCTGGAACCACCGCCACGCGCCGGTCATCGTGCAGTCGTTCGAGACGGCCAACCTGAAGTACCTGCGCAGCAAATCCAGCCTGCGCCTGGTGCAGCTGGTGGATGCCGACGACGTCAACGCCGACGGCTCGCTGGCCTTCAACAAGCCCTATGACAAGCCGTACGACTGGGTCGTGTCCGGCCGCGCCGGGCTGTTCAAGGACCTGCTGACGCCCGCCGGCCTGGCCGAGGTGCGCACCTACGCCGACGGCGTGGGCCCTTGGAAGCTGTACCTGCTGTCCAGCGCCTGCAAGGTGGTGGCGGCCGGTGGCGGCTGCGCCGACACCAACGGCGACGGCCTCGTCGACGAGCGCGACCGCAAGCTGCTGCCGGCCAGCGACATCGTCGCCAACGCGCACAAGCTGGGCCTGATGGTGCACCCCTACACCTTCCGCAGCGAGCAGAAGCGCCTGGCCAGCGACCACCAGGGCAACCCGCTCAACGAGTACCTGGCCTTCTACGAGCTGGGCGTGGACGGCGTGTTCTCGGACTTCGCCGACACCGCCGTCGCGGCCCGCGCGCAGTTCCTGCTGAAGAACGACCCGGACTACGCCCGCTGCCTCGTCCGGGGCCGCGGTTGCGTCGCGAATCGCGACTGAACTTGTAAGCGCTCGAAAAACGCCGGCCTCCCGTGCAGGGATGCCGGCTTTCCTCGGTGGTGGACCCCGGTGGCGGGTGATAGGCTGCCTGCTGTTACACACCGGGGATGGAGTCGATGTTTCACGAGTTGCAGGAGTTGTTGGGCGCCTACCTGATGCCGGTGCTGATCGCGGTGCCGTTGGCCATCATCGTGCTCATCGCCGCCTTCAAGCGTGACGACTACCGTCCGCCGCGCGAGTACACGCCGCCGCCGCGCCCGCCCGAGGGCCACCGCCCGCGCGCCGCGCAGCCGCCCGTGGTGTTGCCGCCACTGCCCGGTATGCCGGGTGGCAGCAACCCGATGGCCAGCGCCTTCGTCACGGCGCCCACGCCCATGCTGCCGCCAGCCGCCGTGCCGGTGGTGCCGGAAGGCCCGCCCACCGTGCTCATCGCCGACGACTCGGCCGTGGTGCGCACCAAGCTCAAGCGGCTGCTGGAAGGCGCCGGCTTCACGGTCGTGCAGGTCAACGACGGCAACGAGGCACTGGCCGAGCTGGACGCCCAGCCCCACATCGCCGTCCTCATCACCGACCTGGAGATGCCCAACAAGGACGGCTTCGAGCTGATCGCCGACGTGCACGGCAGCCTCGCCACCGAGGACTTGCCCGTCATCGCCATCACCGGCCACGACGAGCTGCATGGCCGCGTGGGCCAGATCGAAGGCGTCTACGGCATCTTCAAGAAGCCCTGGAACGATCGCGAGCTGCTCAAGCGCGTGCAGTCGCTGGTGCACCTGCGCGCCGCCGCGTCGCGCCGCAGCCGCCGCGCGACGGACGCGCGCCCGCCCAGCCCCTGAGCCGGCCGCTGACGGGCCGTCCCCTCAGCGCCACACCCGCGGGCTGAGCGCCGACGCCGCCGCTGCCAGCGCGCAGGCCATTGCCAGCACGGGCAACACCTGGCGCGTGGCGGGGTCGAACAGCAGGCCCGCCAGCGCCAGCGCGGCGCTACTGACCAGCGCATCGCTGAGCTGCAGCGCCGAGGTGTTGCTGCCCTGCTCATCGGGCGGCGAGCGCTTCAGCAGCAGCACCGACAGCATCGGGAACGACAGGCCGATGCCCAGTCCCACGCCCACCCAGCCCAGCAACACCAGCGCCGACGGCAGCCCCGCCACGGCGACCGGCAGCATGACCGTCGCCAGCCCGGCAGCCGCGAGGCCGAAGCCCACGGGCAGCAAGCGGCGCCGTGCCGCGTCGCCCGACACGCGAGCCTGCACGGCGCTGCCGATGCTCCACGTGACGGCGCCGGCGCTCAGCGCGATGCCGGCCTGCGTGAGGCTCCAGCCGAAATGCTGCGTCAGCAGCAGTGGCAGGAAGGCCTCGGCGCTGGCAAATGCCGCCGCGATGAAGCCGCGCAGCAGGATGACCGTGGGCAGCCCCGGCGCCGCCCGCAACGTGCCCGCCGGCAGCAGCCGATGCGCGGCAAGCAACGCCCCCAGCAGCCCCAGCCCGAACAACAGGCCAGCCCGCAGGCCGCCCTGCTGGCTGGCGCCGTGCAGCAGCAGCGCGCCCGCGCTGGCCAGCAGCGCCCAGCGCAGGGCGCCCCACTGCAGCGCCTCGCCCGTGCCCTGGCCGGCCCGGCGCAGCGCCGGCAGCATCAGCGCGGCGGCCACCGGCACGGCGGCGGCCACGGTCAGGAACACCGAGCGCCAGCCCAGGCCCTGCACAAGGAAGGACGCCAGCGCCGGCCCCACCAGACCGGGCACCACCCAGGCGCCGGCGAACATCGCGAACAGCTTGGGGTGCAGCACGGCCGGCACGACCTGGCCCACGCCCACGTACAGCGCCACGCCCAGCACGCCCGAACCCAGCCCCTGCAGCGCACGGCCCAGCACCAACGCCGCCATCGACGGCGCAAAGCCCGCCAGCAGCAGCCCCGCCAGGAACACCGCCAACCCCAGCAGCGCCGCGCGATAGGGGCCGCGCTTGTCGCACAGCTGGCCAGCCACCGTCATGCCGATGACCGAGGTGGCCAGCGTCGCGCCGAAGGCCAGCGCGTACAGCGGCAGCCCGTCCAGCGCCTCGGCGACGGCCGGCATTGCGGTGGCGACGGCGATGGCCTCGAAGGCCAGCATGGAGATCAGCGCGACGGCGCCCACGCAGGCGGCGCGGCGGCCGGGGGCGAAGAGCTGGGTGTCGGCAGCGGCGAGGGCAGGGGCGGTCAAGGGGTCGGACAAGTTCATGGCCAGCAGCCTAAAAGTTCAAGCCCGCTTCAAGTCAAGCGGGCTGCGAAGCCCCGGGGGACAATCGGGGCATGTCAGTTTCGGTCCTTCACTGCGCGTCCGCCGGCTTCGAGTCGGCCTGCCGCATTCCTGCGCTGCCGGCCTCGCACCGCAGCCACGGCCTGCACGGCCACAGCTATTTCGCCACCGTGCGCAGCGCGCTGCCGGCCGGCTGGGCCGCCTTCCCGGGCGGCGAGGTGGAGGGCTTGCGCGCGCGCATGGCCGGCACCGTCGCGCCGCTTGACCATGCGCTGCTGAACGACCACCTCGACGAACCCACCGACGAAAACCTGGCCCGCTGGGTGCGCAGCCGGCTGAACGTGGACGTGCCCGGCATCGTGCAGGTGGGCGTGCAGAGCACCACGCACAGCGGCGTGGACCTGGACAACGCGGGCCACGCGCACGTATGGCGGCGCTACCGCTTCCAGGCCGCGCACCAGCTGCCCAACGTGCCGGCGGGCCACCAGTGCGGCCGCATGCACGGCCATGGCTTCGAGGTCATCCTGCATGCCAATGCCGACCTCGGCGAGCGTGACTTGGCCATCGACTACGACCACCTCGACGAGGTCTGGGCGCCGCTGCACTTCGAGCTGAACTACCGCTGCCTGAACGACATCCCCGGCCTGCACAACCCCACCAGCGAGAACATCTCGGCCTGGCTGTGGGCGCGGCTGAAGCCCGCGCTGCCGGAGCTGAGCTGGGTGACCGTCTACGAGACCGGCTCCAGCGGCGCCAACTTCAACGGCCAGAGCTACCGCATCTGGAAGGAGATGACGCTGGACAGCGCCGTTCGCATGAAGCATGCGCCATCGGGTCACCCGCTGGCCGGCACGCACGGCCACACGTTCACCTTGCGCCTGCACCTGGCCGCGCCGCTGGACCAGGTGATGGGCTGGACGGTGGACTTCGGCGACGTGAAGAGCCTGTTCAACCCGATCTTCAAGCGGCTGGACCACCACCCGCTGTTCGAGATCGCCAACCTGCCGGATGGCGACGCCGCCAGCATCGCGACCTGGGTGCTGAACGAGGGCGGCTCGGTGCTGCCGCAGATCGACCGCGTGGACCTCTACGAGACGCGCGGCTCCGGCGCCATCGTCAGCCGCGCTGACTCGGAAGAGCTGATTCCCGTATGACGTACAGCGTTAAAGAACTGTTCTACACGCTGCAGGGCGAGGGTGCTCAGGCTGGCCGCGCCGCCGTGTTCTGCCGTTTTGCCGGCTGCAACCTGTGGACCGGCCGCGAGCAGGACCGCGCGACGGCCGTCTGCACCTTCTGCGACACGGACTTCATCGGCACCGACGGCGAGGGCGGCGGCAAGTTCGCAACGGCGGACGACCTGGCCGACACCATCGCCAAGGCCTGGCCGGGTGGTGGACGACCTTACGTGGTGTGCACCGGCGGTGAGCCGCTGCTGCAACTGGACACGCCGCTGATCGAGGCCTTGCATGCCCGCGGCTTCGAGATCGCCGTCGAGACCAACGGCACGCAGCCGGCGCCACCGGGGCTGGACTGGATCTGCGTCAGCCCCAAGGCCGACGCGCCGCTGGTGCTGACGTCGGGCCACGAGCTGAAGCTGGTCTACCCGCAGCCGCTGGCGCAGCCCGAGCGCTTCGCCGGGCTGGATTTCCAGCACTTCTTCCTGCAGCCGATGGACTCGGTGCTGCAGCGCGACCACACCAAGGCCGCGGTGGCCTACTGCATGGCCCACCCGCAGTGGCGGCTGTCGGTGCAGATGCACAAGGTGGTGGGCATCGCCTGACGCCTGAAAACGGCAAAGGGCTGGTTGCCCAGCCCTTTGTGGTTCCGGCGAGAAGCGCGGCTGTTCAGCGACGGCTGCGGCGGCGCGCCACGAAACCCACCAGGCCCATGCCGCCCAGCATCAGCGCGACCGAGCTCGGTTCCGGCACCGGGGCCAGCGTGCCGCTGAAGCCGACTTCACCCACCGAATAGAACCCGTCGCCGTAGATGGCCTGCACGCGCACGTACTGGTAGGCCAGTGCGGTGGGCGCAAAGCTGGTGGACATCGTGACCTGGCCGCTATTCACGACTGACTGGTCCGTCACACCGGACAGCGTGAACAGCGGCGTGAAGTTGACGCCGTCCTTCGAGGCAGAGAAGCGGTAGAAATCGTTCCAGTCCAGCGTGACGGTGGCCGACGACAGGAAGTAGGCCTTGTCCAGCTTGAAGGTGATGGTGTCCGCCGCGTTGATGAAGGAACCGCTCCACGAGGCGGAGTCGGTCGTCCACAGCGTGAAGTCGGGCGGCGTGTAGCCGTCGGCGGCCTCGCCCGGCGTGGCGACGCCGCCGGTGCTGCTGTGGACCGTGACGCCTGCCGTGGTGGCCTGCGAAACGCCGGCCAGGGCCAGCAGGCCGATGGCCAGTGTGGACTTGAGCTGAACAGACATGACGGCGCCCCTCTTCAAAATGGCTTATTTATGAGCAGCGGATCATCGCGACGTGCGCCCGCGGCGGCGTCCCCCTGGCTGAGGGGACATCCCTAGACCTAGGGACCGGGCGGCCAAAAAAAGGGAGCCCGCAGGCTCCCTTGGATCAGCGGCCAGGGCTCGCTCAGAAGCGGTAGCCCACGCCGAACTTGATGGACACCGGGTCCAGCGTCGTCTCGATGGTCTGGCCGGTGGACAGGCTGCCGGTCGTCTTGATGAAGGTCTTGGTGACCGACAGGCTGGCGGACCAGTCCTTCGTGATGTTGTAGGCCGTGCCCAGCTCCAGGGTCGCGCCCAGGCGGCTCTTCATCGACAGCGTGGTGGGGTTGCTGGGGGTGCCGCCGGTGATGCCGGACAGCGTGGCCGTGGCCTTGGGCTTGAAGAAGTAGCCGTAGGTGGGACCGACACCGACGAAGGGGCGGAAGGTGCTGCCGGCGTCGCCGAAGCGGTACTGGGCCAGCAACGTCATGGGCAGCGACTTGACCGTGCCCAGCTTGCCGACGCCGTCGATGGCGCCGGCACCGACCACGTCATGCTTGAACGGCAGCGCGATGGGCAGGTCGATGCTGATGTTGTCGGTCCAGTAGTAGGTGATGCCGCCAACGAAGGAGGTGGCCTTCTTCACATCGACCTTGGTGCCGGCCAGGCTGGGCGCGGTGAGGTCGCCGCTTTCGACCTGCGGGCTGATCTGGGCCGCACCGCCGTAGACGACGAAGCTGCCGGCCGACTGCGCCAATGCGCTGCCGGTGGCCAGCAGGGTGGCCAGCGCACCGAGGAGGAACTTGGTTTTCATGGGTTGTCTCCGAGAACGGGTGCGGGGCTTACAGCCAGCCCTTGGTGGTGATCGACTTGGCGATGAGCTGTTGCAGCAGCTGGTGCGTGTAGAGCGTCGGGTGGAAGCTGTCGGAGAAGCCGTAGCTCTTCCACCAGTCGGCGCCGGTCACCCCCGCCGGCGGCGTGGCGGACAGCGCGGTGGCCGTGCAGGTGGCAAAGGTATAGCTCGGCAGACCCTGCGCGTCGGTACCCGTCGCCGGGCAGGCGGGCGTCTTGACGTTGGTGATGCCGAACTGGGCCGGCGTGTTGAACTGGTCCTGGAACGATTGGTAGAAGTTGATCAGCGCGACCCGCTCGTCAGCCGCCACCTTGCTGCTCAGCTGGGTGTTGAACGCCATCAGCCAGCCCTGGAACAGGGCCTGCGCCTGCGCGCGGGCGGCAGCGCCGGTGGTGCCGCCGCCGCTGGCCAGCGCCACGTTGTCCAACACCATCTGGAAGCGCGGCGTCAGCGTGATGTCGGGCATGTTCATGAGCACGACGCGCATCGCGCCCTTGTCCAGCACGCTCGTCTTGATCTGGCCGTAGAACTTGTCGGCCAGCGCCTGCATGTAGACGCCACCGATCTGGGCGATCGTCGTGGCACCACCCGCCATGGCAGTGCTGACCTGCGTGGGCGTCAGCAGCGTGCCCAGCAGCGTGGTGTACGCCGTGGTCGTGGCGGGGGCACCCGGGCGAATGGCCAGGTAGGCTCCCACCAGGTCCGCCGCATCGTTGCCACCGCCGTCGATGATGACCAGGTCGTTGGCGCCATAGCTGCCGGCCGACGCGAAGGTGGCCATCTGCGTGCCGATGGTTTGCGGATTGGCTGCGCCACCCGTGCCCGTGAAATTGATCTTGCCGCCGCCGATGGCGAAGTTGGTGCAGCCGGCCTTGGCGGTGTTGGCCACGAACGTGGTGCCATTGAACGCGAAGGCGTTGCACAACGTCACGCCGTAGGCGGCAGCGATTCGCTCCGCGTAGATCTGACCGTCCGGGCTCTGGACGGTGAACTTGAAGCCGAACGTGCCGCTGTCCTGCAGGCTGTCGCCGAAGACCTTCACCGAGCTGATCGCGACCTTGGGGGTCGTGTCGGCCGTCGCGCCGCCACCGCAGCCCGCCATCATCGCGCTGCCAATCACAACCGCCGAGGCTGCGGCGATCCGGGTGAGGAAGGGTTTCATCGTTGTCTCCTGGGCGACACCGCACATGCGATGCGCTGCAAATCTAGGGAGCGCAACTCTAGCCGCAGCTTTTTAGAACGGTCGTTCGTTTTTCCCCTCAGTCGCGTAAAGAAAGGCGGCTGAAGGCTAGGGCGCGCCGCCTAGAACGCACGGGGCAAGTCTGTGGATGGCGCCAGGACAACCGGCCAGATATCCACAGCCCGGCGCCCTTCGGCCAAGTTGTTCCCAATTGCGGGACAAGTCGTCCGGGGGGTGGCACACAGGCTTTTGAGGAATCCAAGCAATTGATGCAATTGGACTTTTTGCGGTTGTCCACAGCGCGACCCGCCCTCTACTACCACGACCAATTTGAATTCTTCAATACAGTCTTGAATACAGAGGACATCTTTTCCATGGACATTTCCGCCCTTCAGGGCCGGCTGCGCCGCTTCGCGGACGAGCGCGACTGGCAGCCCTACCAGACCCCCAAGAACCTCGCGATGGCCATGACGGTCGAAGCGGCCGAGCTGCTGGAGATCTTTCAGTGGCTGACGCCGGAGCAGTCGCAAAACCTCAGCGACGACCAGCGTCGCCACCTCGGCGAGGAGTTGTCGGACGTGCTGCTGTACCTGCTGCAGATCGCCGACCACGGCGGCGTGGACCTGGAAGCCGCCGTCGAACGCAAGCTGGCGATGAACGCCATCAAGCACCCGCCGTTGAAGAAGTCTTGATGCAAACCATTGCCGTCGTCGACTTCGAGACCACCGGTCTCGGCCCCACCAGCGGCGGCCGAGCCACTGAAATCGCTGCCGTGCTGGTGCGCGGCAGCGAGGTGGTGGACAGCTGGAGCAGCCTGATGAACAGCGGCACATGGGTGCCGCCACACATCCAGGCCTTGACCGGCATCACCAACGAGATGCTGGCGGGCGCACCGGACTCGGCCACCGTCATGCGCGAGCTGGCCCGTTTCACCGAGGGCTGCCCGCTGGTGGCGCATAACGCGGCTTTCGACCGGGGCTTCTGGCAGGCGGAGATGCAGCGCGCCGGTATCGCCCCCGACCCGGCGCATGAATTCGCCTGCACCGTGCTGCTGTCACGCCGGCTGTGGCCCGAGGCGAAGAGCCATACGCTGGGGGCGATGACGAGTTTTCACGGCATCCGCTTCGATGGCCGTGCGCACCGCGCAATGGCCGATGCCCGCGTGACGGCCCAGCTGCTGCTGAAGGTGCGCGAGGAAATCGCACGCCGCTTCGCACTCGACCTGGGCGATGCCGACGTGGACCATGCGCTGCTGGCCACGCTGCAGAGGACGCCGCTGCGCTGGCTCAGGCGCGGCCTGGTGGAGCATGTGAAGGCACAAAGACAGACTGCCTGAGCGCAGGAAAAATTTCTGTCAAGAGCCGGTGTTGCGGACTTGGGCAAGGACAATCCCGCCCTTTCGTGCCCCGCGTATTGCTCAAGAAGAATTCCATGTCCGTGATCCAGGTTCGCCCCGCCACCCTGCGCGATGCCAAGGCCATCGCCGAGATCCACGTCGCTGCCAGCCAGGACGCCTACAAGGCGCTGCTGCCCGCCGCCGCGCTGGATGCGATGTCGGTGCAGAAGCGCCAGGCCTTCTGGCGTGAAGCCATCGACCTCTGCGAGCCGCAGGTCATCGTGGCCCATCTGGACAACAAGATCATGGGCTTCGTCGGCTTCGACCGCTCGCGCGACAAGGGCACGCCGGCCACCACCGGCGAGATCTGGGCCATGTTTGCCGACCCCGTCCACTGGGACAAGGGCGTGGGCCTGGCGCTGTGGGATGCCGCGCGCGACGGCCTGCAGGAAGAAGGCTGCACCAAGGCCACGCTGTGGTGCTACCTGCGCAACGAGCGCGCGCTGCGCTTCTTCGAACTGGCCGGCTTCAAGCGCGAGCTGGGCAGCGCCCGCACCACGGAAGTGGGCGGTTCGCGCGTCGAAGAGATCCGCCTGTTCCGCTCGCTGGTCTGAACCCGCGCTGCCGGCTGGCAGCGACGCAAAAAAGCGCCCCTCGGGGCGCTTGCTTTTTTGCCGGCTTGAAGCCGATCAGCCGCGACGGCGGCGCGCCACGGCGCCCACGGCCAACAGGCCGGTCAGCATCAGCGCATAGCTCTCCGGCTCCGGCACGGCGGTCACGCTGAAGGCGGTCGTGTTGGGCAGCTGCGAGGCGTAGCTGCCGTTGTTCGGGTTGTTGGTCCAGTTGGCGATGTTGCCGACCAGCGGCTTGTACGCCGCCAGGTTGGCCTGGCCCGAGCGGTCGCCGATGTACTGCTCCCACTCGGCGCCGCCACCCAGCGCGATGGCGCCGTTGCCGATGCTCAGGCCGGTGTTGGTCAGCGTGCCGGCGGCGGCGGTGCCGAACGCCGTCGTCGTGATGGCGGCCAGGAAGGTGGGCGTGCCGGTCGCCGAGCTGGCGGTGTAGGCGTAGATCGAGTCCTCGTCCTGGTTGAGGCCGTAGTTGGTGCTGCCGCTGACGGCGGCGCGGCTCAGCGTGCCGACGCTGGAGGCCAGCGACGTGGTGTCGATCTTCGAGAAGCGGATGACGGTGCCGGCGACGATGGTGGCGCTGCCGCTGACCCACTGGTGGTAGCTCTCGCCGGTATTGAACGCGGAGCCGTTCCACTCGTTGTCGGTGAAATAGATCTTGGTGTTGGCGGCGATGTCGACGAAGGTCACCAGCGCCCAGCCGTCTTCGTCGGCATTGAGGGCGGTGAAGGAGACGTCGCCGGCAGCCAGCGCGGCGACAGCGCTTTGCGAGACGAGGGCGGCGGCGGCAGCGGCGATCAGGGCGAGGTGCTTGGTCATGGTGTCGTGGCGGTTCAGGAGGGAGACGGGCGCACTGTCCCGCCCGGCAATGAAGACGCCATGACACCGCCCGTCGCCCGCCCCCCGCGGCTGCGGGGGGCTTGTCGCTCAGGCCGCGTAGCCGCCGGTGGCCAGCGCCCAGCCGTCGGTGCCGTCGTCGTGGCGCTGCACATGCACGGGGCAGAGCTTGCGGGCCGCGGCGCGTTCCACCAGCGCCTCGGCCTGCTCAGGCGTCAGCTGCAGCGCGAAGCGCGTCCAGCGCTTTTGCACCAGCGGCAGCGTCCAGGCGTCTTCCAGCGCCCAGCGGATCTCGTGCGGCTGCTGCAGTTCTGCGGCGGCCAGCACGCGCGGCGCCAGCGCGAGCAGGAAGCGGTTGAAGTCGCTGCGCAACGCGTCGGTGGGCAGCAGCGCCTCGAGCCGGCTCAGGCGGGCGCTCCAGCCCGGCGTGGCGAGCTGGCGCGTGACCAGCGCCTGCAGCGCCTGGATGGGGTTGAACAGCCGCAGCCGGTTGGGCGGCAGCACGCGCAGCGGGATCTGCGCGGCTTCTTCATGGCTCAGCGGCGTGACGAAGCTGCTCAACACGGCCAGGCGCTGCCACTGGGCTTCGTCCAGGCCGCCGATGCGGGTGATGGGGCCGGCAGCGCAGCTGGCGGCCATGTCCAGCAGCGCCTGGTGGCCACGGCTGCCCTTGGCGCGGTTGGCTCGCTGGCTCATGACGGCCAGGTTGCCGGCGGCATAGCCGGCGTCGTCGCGGACGCGGTCGACGCTGCGGTTGTCGTCGCCCAGCAGGTCGCGGGTGATGGGGCAGTGCGTGGTGTCCAGTTGCGCGAGGTGATGGGGCGTGAGCTGCACGTCCTCGTAGCTGCGGCCGCGTGCCCAGGCGTGCGTGCGCAGCGCCAGCCACAGCTCGACCTGGGGCGTGGTGGGCGTGCGCACGGCGCGGCCGCGGGCGGCCATCCAGCCGCGCTGCAGCGGCGACTGCGGGTACAGGTGGGCGATCGGCGGCGTGATGCCATGCAGCGCGTAGTCGCGGCCCAGCGCGAGGCCCACGCGCTCGTGGGCGCTGACGACGGCGGGCGTGTCGTCCATGTCCAGCGCAAACTGGGCCAGGGCGGGGTGGGCGTGGATCTGGGCGGTGTGAACGGCTTGCATGGCGGGCTCCGAGGTTGAAGAGGCCTGGGCTGTGGATTCGCGGGCCTTGCAAGCAGTCTGTGAGCTGGCTGGCTCATGAGATGATCCACCGCGAAAACACTGTGAATATTTTCAGCAAAGGACGGAGACCCCACGCTCGCTCCGCTCGCTGCCCCCCGAGGGGGCGCGCCAGCGGTTTCGGGCGGCCGGGCACCGCTGGCCCATGGATCGCACCGAACGCTTCTACAAGATCGAGCACCTGATTCGCTCCCGCGGCTGCGTGTCCTTCGCGGCGCTGCTGGAGGCGCTGGAGGTGTCGCCGGCCACGCTCAAGCGCGACCTGGCCTATCTGCGCGAGCGGCTGGACGCGCCCATCGAGTACGACGCTGGCGAGAACGGCTACCGCTTCGGCCAGCAGTGGCGCGGCGGCAAGCACGAGCTGCCGGGCGTGTGGTTCAACGAGGCCGAGCTGCACGCGCTGCTGACCATGCAGCAGATGCTGGCTGGGCTGGACGAGCAGGGCGTCGTGGGCCGGCACCTGCAGCCGATGTTCGACAAGATCACCGGCATGCTGGGCGTGGATGCTGCCGAGGCGGACGAGCTGCGCCGGCGTGTCAAGCTCATCGGCACGGCGCGGCGGCGCATGGCCAGCCACAGCTTCGAGACCGTCGGCAGCGCCGTCGTCAAGCGCAAGCGTCTGGCCATCCGCTACCGCAAGAAGACCGGCAGCGGCGGCGTCAGCGAGCGCGAGGTGTCGCCGCAGCGGCTGGTGCACCACCGCCATGCCTGGTACCTGGACGCCTTCTGCCACCGCAGCCAGGGCCTGCGGCGCTTTGCGCTGGACGGCATCGAGGCGGCCACGCTGCTGGAGGCCGACGCGCAAGCCCTGGCCCTGGACGAGCTGGAAGCCGAGCTGGACCGCGGCTACGGCATCTTTGCCGGCGGCACGCCGCGCGAGGCCGAGCTGCTGTTCAGCGCCGAGGCGGCGGCCTGGGTGTCGCGCGAGGAATGGCACCCGGCGCAGCAGAGCGAGTTCCTGCCCGACGGCCGCTGGCGGCTGCGCCTGCCCTACGTCGACGACACCGAACTGCTGATGGACCTGCTGCGCCATGCCGGCCAGGTGCAGGTGGTGGCACCGACCGAACTGCGCGAGGCTCACGCCGCACGTGTCCGGCAGGCGGCGGCGGCGCTGTAGGACAAGCCCCATTCGTTTGAGCGGGGTCATGTTCACCGCACGCAATCACGTTAGGCTTGACCCGTGTCTGATTCCCAACCAGGAGCCTGTGATGAGTGATACCGCCCAAGCCAAGGAGAAGCTGGCCGCCGATTTCCGTGCCGTGATGGACGACATCGATGCGCTGATGACGACCACCGGCAAGGACGTCACCGTCGAAGCCAAGGCGCTGCGCGAGCGCATCCAGGAGCGCCTGTCCGGCGCCAAGGAAAAGCTGATCGATGCCCAGCACGAGGCCGTGCAGCGCGCCAAGGACGCCGCCGTCGCCACCGATGACTACGTGCACGCCAAGCCCTGGCAGGCCATCGGCGTGGCTGCTGCGGTGGGCCTCGCGCTGGGCGTGCTGATCGGCCGCCGCTGATCAAGAGACGCTCTTGAGCGACAACCAGGAACCCGTCTCCGGGCCGCTGCGGCGGCTCGGCACCTCGCTGCTGACGCTGGGCCGCATCCGGCTCGAGTTGCTGGCCATCGAGGTGCAGGAGGAGAAGGAACGCATCGCCGGCCTGGTGCTGTGGGCGGTGCTGGCCGCGCTGCTGGCGGGTTTTGCGGTGCTGATGCTGCTGGTGCTGGCCGTCGTTGCACTGTGGGACAGCCACCCGCTGCTGGCGCTGGGCGCGGCCTCGGTCGTGCTGGTGGTGGCCGCCGGGCTGGCGCTGCGTCAGCTGAAGATGCTGACGGCCCAGCCGGCCACACTGTTCCAGGCCAGCCTGGCCGAATTGCGTGATGACGCCGACGCACTGCGGCGCCGACAGCCGTGATCCCGCGCCTCCCCCAGGACCCGGCCCAGCGTGCCGAGCGCAAGGCCAACCTGCTGTTGGCGTCGGCCGTGCTGCGCGGCCAGGTGCAGCGGGATGTGGACGACGTGGCCGGCCGCGCCGATGGCGTGGCACGGCGCGTGCTGGTGGTGCGGGCCTGGTTGTCCGATCCGCTGGTGCAGGCTGCCGTCGGCGGCGGGGCGGCGTTCTTCGCCGCATCGGGCCGCACTCGGCGCCGCCGGCTGTGGGGCCTGCTGCGCTGGGGCTGGGTGGCGTGGCGGGTTTGGCGCGGCCGGTCTTCTACGTCGCGTTGACTTGCGGGCTGTCCCGTCCCCGGCCGTGCGCCGGGATGCCGGCCAGCTCACCCAGCCAGGGCATGGCCGAGTCGTGCCAGACCTGCAGTCGCGGCGGGAGTTCTGCGCGCTCGTTGACGCAGCCTAGACGGATGTTCAGCGTGCGCGGCGTGTCCGCCTCGCTCGCGAACAGTTGCGTGCCGCAGTCGCCGCAGAACGCCTGCGCGCGCCGGTTGCCGCTGGCGGCCACCTTCACGTAGTGCCTGGGCGTGCCGGTCAGCTCGACCTGCTCGACCGGCACCGGCAGCACGGCCCGGAACGGCCCGCCGGAAATGATCTGGCAGTCCGCGCAATGGCAGGCGAAGACCTTGTCAGGGTCCGCCAGCGCGGTGAAGCGGATGACGCCGCAGTGGCATTGGCCGGTGATCTTCATGAGTTTCCTTCCAGCAGTTTGAGCAAGTGGGCCGAGCGCCGGGCCGCTCCCAAGCCGGCCCTTGGGCGATGTGCATGCGGCTCGATGCCGCATGCATCGCCGTCCCCGCGGGGGACCGCTCAGACTCGCTCGCGTTCAGCGACGCGAGCCTGGGCGAGGGGCGTCATCTTTCGGCCGCGTCCAGCCGCTTCATGCGCTCACTCTGCCAGTAGACATCGTCACCGCCCAGGCCATCGAGGTTGGCGCGGTTGAGCACGCGAGCCAGCACGAACAGCAGGTCGGACAGGCGGTTCAGGTACTGGCGCGGCGCGGCGTGCAGCGTCTCCTGCGCAGCCAGCGTGATGACGGCCCGCTCGGCGCGGCGCGCCACGGTGCGGCACACGTGCGCGAGCGCGGCGCTGCGCGTGCCGGCCGGCAGGATGAATTCCTTGAGCCGCGGCAGGTGCTCGTTGTAGTGCGCGAGCGCCTCGTCCAGCCGCAGCACGGCGGCGTCCTTGAGCAGCGAGCCGCCAGGCCAGGACAGTTCGCCGCCGAGGTTGAACAGCTCGTGCTGGATGGTGACGAGGAGGTCACGCACGTCGGCCGGCAGCGGCTCGGCCAGCAGCACGCCGAGCTGGGAGTTCAGCTCGTCAACGTCGCCCATGGCCTGCACGCGCAGGTGGTCCTTGGGCACGCGGCTGCCGTCCGAGAGGCCGGTGGTGCCGTCGTCGCCGGTGCGGGTGGCGATCTGGGAGAGGCGGTTGCCCATGTGGCGGTCTGCAGGGGTTGCGAGGCCGCCATTGTCCCCAGACGCGCTCAGTGCCGCCGGCCGCTGCGGTGGAAGGCCGGCTTGTGGACAGGGGTTGGGTGGGAGCGCAGGCCGGTGGCCGGGGTGACGCGTGGCCGTGGCGGGGCGTCGTGCGGCGGCGGCGGTGCGTTGAACAGGTCGCGCCAGCGCAGCGTCAGCAGGTCGAAGCGCACGGCGCCGAAGACGATGAGCGCGGCGGCGGCCAGCACCAGCAGCCAGGTCAGGGTGGGGTCCATGGCGGTCTCCCGGGTTTGACGTGCGGCCATGCTGGCACCGGCGCGCGCGGGCTGCAACACAATCGTTGACTGCCGTCCTCGGAGTTGGCCATGAACGCGCCCGAATCTCGTTTCTCCCCCGCCCCGCCGTTGCCCGCCGCGCTGCTGGAGCGCCTGCGCGCCGAGTTCGGCGAGCGCTGCTCGACCGCGACGGCGGTGCGCGAGCAGCATGGCCGCGACGAGTCGGTGTTCGACGTGCCACCGCCGCAGGCCGTCGTTTTCGCGCAGAGCGAGGCCGAGGTGGCGCACGTGGTGGCCCTGTGCGCGCAGCACCGCGTGCCGGTCATTCCCTACGGCGCGGGGTCGTCGCTGGAAGGCCATCTGCTGGCGGTGCAGGGCGGTGTGAGCCTGGATGTGTGCCGCATGGACCGCATCCTGCGCGTGGATGCCGAGGACCTGACGGTCACCGTGCAGCCCGGCGTCACGCGCAAGGCGCTGAACGAGGCGCTGCGGCACGAGGGCCTGTTCTTCCCCATCGACCCCGGTGCCGATGCAAGCCTGGGCGGCATGGCCGCCACGCGGGCCAGCGGCACGAACGCGGTGCGCTACGGCACGATGCGCGAGAACGTGCTGGGGCTGCGCTTCGTGGCGGCCAGCGGCGAGGTCGTGCGCACCGGTTCGCGCGCGAAGAAGAGCAGCGCCGGCTACGACCTGACGCGTCTGCTGGTCGGCAGCGAGGGCACGCTGGGCGTCATCACCGAGCTGACGGTCAAGGTGCACCCGCTGCCCGAAGCGGTGTCGGCGGCCATCTGCTTCTTCCCCGGCATCGACGCGGCGGTGCGCACGGCCATGCAGGTCATCCAGATCGGCGTGCCCATCGCCCGCTGCGAGCTGCTGGACGCGAACGCGATCCGGGCCGTCAACGCGCATGACAAGCTGGGCCTGAAGGAGCAGCCCATGCTGCTGATGGAGTTCCACGGCAGCGAGGCCGGCGTGGCCGAGCAGGCGGCCACCGTGCAGGCCGTGGCTGACGAGCATGGCGGCGAGGCCTTCGAGTGGGCAACGACGCCCGAGGCCCGCACGCGGCTGTGGACGGCGCGGCACCACGCCTACCTGTCGGGCCTGCAGATGCGCCCCGGCTGCCGCGCCGTGACGACGGACACCTGCGTGCCCATCTCGCGGCTGGCCGAGAACATCGACGCGTCCATCGCCGAGGTGCAGGCCGCCGGCCTGCCGTATTTCATCGTCGGCCATGTGGGCGACGGCAACTTCCACATGGCCTATCTGCTGGACCCGGCGCAGCCCGACGAACTCGCCACGGCCGAGCGGCTCAGCGCGCAGATGGTGGCGCGGGCCCTTGCGCTGGAAGGCACGTGCACGGGCGAGCATGGCATCGGCCTGCACAAACAGCGCTTCCTCGTCGACGAGACCGGCGAGGCGGCGGTGGCGATGATGCGTGCGGTGAAGGCGGCGCTGGACCCGCTGGGCATCATGAACCCGGGCAAGATCTTCTCGTGACGCGGCAGCACCAGCCCGCCGGCGTGCCGACAATCGGCGTCAACCCACCCCTCACAGGAGATAGCCCGTGTTCAACCACATCATGGTCGGCAGCAACGACATCGAGCGCAGCAAGCGCTTCTACGACGCGGTGCTCGCCGTGCTGGGCGCACCCGCCGGCGCGGCCAACACGGCGGCGTCTGGCCATCAGCGCGTGTTCTACCGCCATGGCGGCAACAGCTTCGGCATCAGCCAGCCGATCAACGGCGAGCCGGCCTGCCATGCCAACGGCGGCACCATCGGCTTCAAGTGCGACTCCGCCGAGCAGGTGAAGCAGTTTCACGACGTGGCGGTGGCTCACGGCGGCCAGTCCATCGAAGAGCCGCCGGGCCTGCGCGACGGCGCGATGGGCCCCATGCACCTGGCCTATGTGCGTGACCCGGACGGCAACAAGCTGTGCGCGGTCTACCGCGTCAAGTAACGCCACGCGACCCGGCGCCGGCTTGTCGATGAAGTCGGCTTCATGCCGCCGGCCGGTTGCGGCGCCAGAATCCGCGGCATGCAACGCCGCCCCCTCATCGCCGGCCTGACCCTGGCCGCCTTCGCCCGCCCCAGCCTGGCCGCCCCTGCGGCACCCGACCTTGCCGCGCTGGAGCGCAGCGTGCAGGGCCGGCTTGGGTTCTTTGCCCTCGACACCGGCAGCGGCCGCACCGTGGCCCACCGGGCCGACGAGCGCTTCTCCACCGCGTCCACGTTCAAGATCCTGCTGGCCGCGCGCGTGGCGCAGGGCGTGGAGGGCGGGCGCTGGCGCTGGGAGGACGAGGTCACGCTGCACAAGAGCGAGCGCGTGGCGCATTCGCCGGCGTTCGACCGCCTGCTGCCGCGCGGCCGCGCGACGCTGGCCGAGCTGTGCGCCGGCATCGTCATCGAGAGCGACAACCCCTGCGCCAATGTGCTGCTGCGCCACTGCTGCGACTCGCCGGCCGGGCTGACGATGTGGCTGCGCCAGCAGGGCGATGACGTGACCCGGCTGGACCGCTGGGAGACCGAGCTCAACGAGAACCTGCCCGGCGACCCGCGCGACACCAGCACGCCGCGGGCGTTCGCGAAGACGCTGCGTCACCTGCTGCTGGGCGAGGGGCTGTCGCGCACGAACCAGGCGCGACTGTGGGCCGACCTGCAGGCGTCGCAGACGGGGATCAAGCGCCTGCGCGCCGGCGTGCAGGATGCCAGCTGGCGCGTCATCGACAAGACCGGCACGGGCTACCGCGGCGCCGTCAACGACGTGGCGCTGGTGTTCCCGCCGGACGGCCGCTCGCCGTGGGTGGTCGTCGCGCTGCAGTCTGACTCGAAGGCGTCGAACGACGAGTTGTCGGCCAACCTGGCCGCGGCCATGCGCCTGCTCGTGAAGGCCTGGGGCTGACGCATAAAAACGCCGCCCGCAGGCGGCGTTGCCGAGGTGGCGCGAGCGGCTTAGAACAGCGCCTTGAACTGCAGCCCGTAGCTGCGCGGTTCGTTGATGAAGCCGGTCAGGTTGTTGAAGTCGATGGCACCGGTCACGCGGACCTGGTTGGTGATGTTGCGGGCGAAGCCGGCCACTTCGTACTTGCCGTTGTCCCACGCATAGCCGACGCGCAGGCCGCCTTCCGTGAGGGCCTTGCCGGTGAACTCGGTGGCCTCGTACAGGAAGAAGTTGACCTTGGAGCGGTAGGCCCAGTCGGTGTAGACGTAGACCTCGTCGCCGCTGGCCAGCGGGATGCTCCAGCGGGCGGTCAGGTTGGCCGTCCACTTGGGCGCGTTGGGCAGCGGGTTGCCGTCCACCATCGCGTTGCCGTTGGCGATGGGGTCCTGCACCGTCGGGAAGGCGCCCGCCACCTTCAGCGAGCCGCCCGGCGGCACGCCCAGGCCGGCGTCCTTGATCTTGGTGTTGTTCAGCGAGCCGCCGACCGTGACGAGGAAGTCCGGCGTGATCAGCGCCTCCAGGTTCAGCTCTGCGCCGTTGCCGGTGGCCTTCTTCGCGTTGAGCAGGCGCGTGGCGTTGGTGCTGCCGCCCACGGCCGTGAGCTGCAGGTCCTTGACGGTGTAGGTGAACAGCGAGCCGGAGATGCGCAGCGTGCGCTTGAGCAGCTCACTCTTGAAGCCCACCTCGTAGGAGTTGACGCTTTCCGGGCCGGCCTGCGACTGGCCGGCGAAGGCTGACGCGTTCTGCATGGACGACGCGCGGAAGCCGTTGGCGAAGCGAGCGTAGAGGTTGGTCGTGGCGTCCAGCTTGTAGGTGGCCGACAGGTCGCCGCTCCACTTGCCGTCATCCGTGCTGGCCGAGGTGCCGGTGGACGTGTTGAACAGGCCCGTGCCAGCGTGGGTGGTGGACAGGTCCTTCTTGTCCTTGGTGTAGCGCAGGCCGCCGCGCAGCTTCAGCTCGGGGCTGACGGCGTAGTTGAGCGAACCGAACACGGCCGCGGCCTTGTTGGTCTGCGCCGTGTAGATGTGGTCGACGTCGGCGTGCGTCGTCGTGTTGTAGGTGATGTTGTCGATCGTGTACTTCTCGTCGAAGAGGTACACGCCGGCCTGCCAGCTCAGCGGGCCGGCGGTGTTGGACTCCAGGCGCACTTCCTGCGTCAGCTGGCGGTGGCCGTTCATGCCGCTGCCGGTCTCCGACTGGAAGGGGATGCCGGCGCCGCCGGCGGGGCCGCCGTCGATGTCGCCGCGGGACAGCGGCTTCACGTGCTCGTAGCCGCTGATCGCGTAGATGTTCAGCTCGGGCAGCGACCACTTCAGGCGCAGGCTGGCACCGGTCTGCTTCAGCGTCTGGTCGTTGACGCCGTTGAAGGCGACCTTGTCGGTGCTGAAGCCGTCGGCCAGGTCGTTGGTGCCGCGCTTGATGGCGTTGGCACGGAACAGGCGCGGGCTGCCGTTGAGGTCGCGCAGATGCACGTTGGCCAGCGCGCTGAACTGCTTGTGCGGCTCGTACAGCACCTGGGCGCGCACGGCGGTGTCGCGGTAGCCCTCGGTCTTGGGCGTCACGGCGCCGGGGTCGGTGTTGTCCACCCAGTCCGCGCGGCGCTGGCTTTGTGCGGAGATGCGTGCAGACCAGTCGCCCGACAGCGGCAGGTTGGCCGCACCCTCGAGGTTCAGCGTGCCTTCGCTGCCGGCGGTCACGCTGGCGTAGCCGTCCTGGCGGTGGCTGGGCTTCACGGAGTCGAACTTGACGACGCCGGCCGGCGTGTTGCGGCCGAACAGCGTGCCCTGCGGGCCGGCCACCACTTCCACCGCGGCGGTGTCGAAGATGGGGAAGCCCTTCAGGATGGGGTTCTCCTGGATCACGTCGTCGACGATGACGCTGACCGGCTGCGAGGCGTTGAGGCGGAAGTCGGTGTTGCCGTAGCCGCGGATGTAGAAGCGCGGGAAGGCGCGGCCGAAGCTGGACTCGATGTTCAGGCTGGGCACGCGGCCGGACAGGAAGCGCAGGTCCTGGCCGCCAGAGGCCAGCACGTCCAGCTTCTCGCCGCTGATCTTGCTGACGGCATTGGGCACGTCCTGGATGTTCTCGGCACGGCGCTCGGCCGTGATGACGACGGTTTCGAGCTGGCTGCGGTCCTTGGCCGGGGCTTCCTGGGCCAGGACGGGAAGGGCGGTGCTGAGGGCGAGGGCCAGCAGGCTCAGGCGCGGAACGTTCATCGGGCAACAACTCCAAAAAATAGAGCCCCAACTGCAGGGCCGCGGCGATTGTTGGGGGCGGCCGAGGGGGCGCCGGTCACCCGCGGCACAGGTGTTGCAAAAGTCTGACGGGATAGTCAGTTTCGAGACGGGCGACGCTGGTGCGCCCGCACCGGTGCGGCGCCTGGCCGCACGAGAATGCGGCGCATGACCCCTCCACAGGCCTCCGGCCCGATGCGATGACCAACGCCAGCCGGCGCCAGTACGAGGCGCGCATGCACCGCGTGCAGGCCCACATCGACCGCCACCTGGACCGCCCGCTGGACCTGGAGGCGCTGGCCGGCGTGGCGCATTTCTCGCCGTACCACTTCCACCGCCTGTTCCTGGCGTGGACCGGCCAGACGCTGGGCGACTACCTGGCGCGCCGCCGGCTGGAGAAGGCGGCGCAGCGGCTGCGTGGCCAGCCGGACTCGACGGTGCTGAGCATCGCGCTGGGCGTGGGCTACGGCTCGGCCGAGGCGTTCTCGCGGGCGTTCAAGGCGCGCTTCGGGCATTCGCCGTCGCAGTGGCGCAATCTCGATCAGGCCGACAGCAATCTGTATCAGGTCAGCGCGTGGCTGGACAGCGAGCATGGCTTCTCTTCCAACTCCGACGAAAGAGATCCCGTGAACGTCCGCCTCATCGACCGCCCGCCCGTGCGCATGGGCTATCTGCGCTACCAGGGGGTGTATGGCCCCGCATTGGGTCGCTTCTGGGCCGAGACCTTCAACCCCTGGCTGGCGACGCAGAACCTGGGCGCCGTGGCGCGCTTCGGCATCGGCCATGACGACATCAGCCTGGTCCCGCCCGAGCAGTGCCGCTACGACGCCGGCGTGGCGGTGCCCGACGACTGGGTGCCCAACGGCGGCGCGCTGGTCACCGAGCTGCCGGGCGGCCGCTACGCCACGCTGGACTTCGTCGGCACGGCCGTCGAGATCGTCGGGGCCTGGCAAGACCTGATGGGCCGCTGGCTGCCGTCCAGCGGCCTGCAGCTGGATGCGCGGCCCTGCTTCGAACACTACGGGCCGAACTCGACGTTCGACTGCAGGACCGGCGTGTTCGACTGCGAGCTGTGCATCCCGGTGGCGCCGTTGTGATGCTTCGCTGCGCGCCTAAGCGTCAACAGTGACCGGCGGCGCACAGTGGCGGCTCATCGACACGAGGAGCCGCCATGCCCGCCATCACCTGCTTCATCCGCTACGAGCTGGACCCCTTCCAGCGCGAGGCCTTCCGCACCTATGCCGAGAACTGGGGCAGCATCATTCCGCGCCTGGGCGGCCGGCTGCTGGGCTACTGGCTGCCGTGGGAAGGCACGAACGACGAGGCCTGGGGCCTGGTGGGCTTTGACTCGCTGGCCGACTACGAGGCCTACCGCGCGCGGCTGAAGGCCGACCCCGAGGCGCGGGCGAACCTCGAGTTCGCTCAACAGCAGCGCTTCATTGCCCGGGAGGCGCGGACTTTCTGTGAGGATGTGCGGCCATGATGGCCGTCATCTTCGAAGTCCAGCCCACGCCCGAAGGCCGCGCCGCCTACCTGGACCACGCCGCCGCGCTGAAGCCGCTGCTGGAGCGCATGGACGGCTTCATCTCGGTGGAGCGCTTCCAGAGCCTCGCGCAGCCGGACAAGCTGCTGAGCCTGTCGTTCTGGCGCGATGAGGATGCCGTGCGCGGCTGGCGCGAGATGGAATGCCACCGCGCCGACCAGGCCGCTGGCCGTGGCGGGCTGTTCGCTGACTACCGGCTACGCGTGGCGCACGTGGTGCGCGACTACGGCCTGCATGACCGCGAGCAGGTGCCCCGGTGAGCGCTGTGCCGGGCCGCCCCAAGCAAGCTCGCTCCCGCTTGGCGGGACAGGCCGCAGGCCGAAGGGTGCTCCATTGAACGCCGAGCCGCGCCTGGCCCGCGTCGCCGCGGCTATCGCCGACCCGACGCGGGCGCGCGTGCTCGCGCGGCTGCTGGACGGCCGCCTGCACACGGCCGGCGAACTGGCCACGCATGCCGGCGTGAGCGCGGCGACGATGTCGGCGCACCTGAAGCTGCTCGTCGACGAAGGCCTGGCCAAGGTCAGGCCGCAGGGCCGGCACCGCTACTTCGGCCTGGCGGATGGTGATGTGGCGCATGCGCTTGAAGCGTTGCTGCGCGTGGCCGATGGCCGCGATGCCGGACCGGCCGCCGACCTGAAGCGCTGGCAGAAGCCGGCCATGCGCGGGCTGCGGCATGCACGCAGCTGCTACGGGCACCTGGCGGGCGAGCTGGGCGTTAGGCTGCATGACCTGCTGCGCTCGCGCGGCTGGGTGGAGCGCGCCGGCAGCGAAGAGCGGCTCACGCAGGCGGCACGCGATGCGCTGCAGGAGCAAGGCCTGGCACTCACCGCGCCGGCGGCCTCAGCGTCGGGGCGTGCGCTCTATCCGTGCGTGGACTGGTCCGAGCGGCGCGAGCACTTTGCGGGCGCCGAGGCCGTGGCGCTGCTGGAGGCCCTGGTGGCCCGCGGCTGGCTGCGCCGCCGCGAGGCGTCGCGTGAGCTGGCCTTGACGCCCACCGGCCAGCGCGAGTTCGTCGACGGGCTGCTGGCCGGCTGAATGCGGCCCGGCGCCACTGGCGCAGAGCTTGCTATTGATGTGGCGGTACGACTTGCTGCATCGCCATGCCAATTCAACCCCGTCTCCTCGCCGCGCTGCCGGCCAGTCTGATCGCCGCACCCGCGTGGGCCGAGCAGGTGCCCGCCGCGCAGATCAGTGCCGGTGACACCGCCTGGCTGCTCAGCGCCACGGCGCTGGTGCTGCTGATGACCTTGCCAGGTCTTGCCTTGTTCTATGCCGGCATGGTGCGAAAGAAGAACATCCTGGCCGTGATGGCCCAGGTGCTGGCCTGTTCGGCACTGGTGTCGCTGCTGTGGTTCGTCTGCGGCTACAGCCTGGCGTTCGAGCCGGGGCCGGCAGGCTGGGAGCACTGGATCGGCGGCCTCGACGGGGCTGGCCTTGGCCACGTGCTGCACGACAAGGCGGCCGGCCTGGTCAGCGTGCATCCGCTGGCGGCCAGTGTGCCGGCGGCGGTGTTCGCACTGTTCCAGCTGAGCTTCGCCATCATCACGCCAGCCCTCATCGTCGGTGCGGTGGCTGAATGCATGCGCTTCGCGAGCCTGCTGGCCTTCCTGGGGCTGTGGTCGCTGTGCGTCTACGTGCCGTTGGCGCACTGGGTTTGGGCGCCGCAGGGCTGGCTGGCCCAGTTGGGTGCGCTGGACTTCGCAGGCGGCACCGTCGTCCACATCAATGCCGGGGTGGCGGGGCTGGTGGCCGCCTGGATGCTAGGCCCGCGCCAGGGCTTCGGCCGCGCGCCGCTGACGCCCGCCAACCTCGCCTACACGATGACGGGCGCAGGCCTGCTGTGGGTGGGCTGGATGGGCTTCAACGGCGGCTCGGCTGGCGCGGCGGATGGGCGTGCCGGTATCGCAGTGCTCAACACGCAGTTGGGTGCCGCGGCGGCCGCGCTGTCGTGGATGACGGCCGAGTGGGCGACGCGGCGCACGCCGACGCTGCTGGGCCTGTGCAGCGGCGCCGTGGCGGGGCTGGTGGCCATCACGCCGGCCTGCGGCTTCGTCACTCCGGCGTCCGGCGTGGCCATCGGGCTCGTGGCGGGTGCGGCCTGCTTCTGGGGCGCCACCGGGCTCAAGCGCTGGCTGCGCGCTGATGACTCGCTGGACGTGTTTGGCGTGCACGGCGTGGGCGGCATCATCGGCGCGCTGATGACGGGGCTGCTGGCCGACCCGCGCGTGGGCGGCGTGGCGGGGTCGGTGGGCACGCAGGCCATCGCCGTGCTGGCGACGCTGGCTTTCAGCGCGGTCATGACGGCGGGCATCCTGCTGCTGGTCTACCTGCTGCTGGGCGGGTTGCGCGTGGATGCCGCGCGCGAGCAGCAGGGGCTGGACCTGAGCCAGCACGGCGAGCAGGTGGCGTGATGGCAGCGTCCATGCACAGCGACAGCGACAAGCTTGCCGTGGCAGCCCACCTGCACGTGCTGATGCGGCGCAAGATGGGCCGCGTGACGGACGTGGAATGGCTAGTGCGCAACGCCGACTACGCGCAGGAGATCATCCGCCTGGCCTGCCAGCAGGCCGAGCATCCCGAGGTGGCCGACTGGGGCGCGCGGCTGCGCGCAATGCTGTTCCCCAAGCCAGCGCCAGCGCAGGCGCCGGTGGCCAAGAGCGTGGGCGCCGCACCGGTGGCGCGTTACGTCGGCGGGCTGCGCTGACGAGGTGGTCCGCGCGCGGCGCGTTGCGTGTACAACGCGCGCCATGAACACCCTTCGCACCCGCATCGCCACGCTGGCCGACCTTGATGTCGTCGCTCCGCTGTTCGACGCCTATCGCCAGTTCTACGAGCAGGCACCCGACGCGGCCGCCGCGCGCCATTTCATCCGCGACCGGCTGCAGCGCGACGAGTCCGTCGTTCTGCTGGCGCTTAACGAGGCGCAGCAGGCGCTCGGCTTCTGCCAGCTCTACCCGCTGTTCTGCTCCATCGACGCCAAGCCCATCTACCAGTTGTCTGACCTGTTCGTCGCGCCCGAGGCACGGCGCTCGGGCGCCGGGCGCGCGCTGCTGCTGGCGGCCGAGCGCCATGCGAAGAACACCGGCCGCACGCGGCTGGAGCTGACGACGGCGCGCACCAACAAGACGGCGCAGTCGCTGTACGAGTCGCTGGGCTGGCAGCGCGACGAGGTGTACTTCGCCTATGCCCGGCGCGTGGAGGCCTGACATGAGCGCCGCTGCCTATACGCCGCTGGGCCGGATCTGCATCCAGGTCCATCCGGCGCGGGCGCCGGGGCTGGACGTCACGCGGCTGGCCGAGGCCTGCGAGGCTGTCGCGCGGCGCACCCCGGGTGTCCGCGGCTTTGGCGTCAACGAAGGCGAGGACGAGGGCGCCTACGTGAACCTCATCTTCGCCGCCGAGGACCCGCTGCAGGCGTGGCCGCCGCTGTGGGCCGCGCTGCTCGCGTTGGCCGAGTTCGGCGCGCTGCTGCCGGATTGCTGCCTGGGCATGTGCACGGGCGAGCTGGGCTGGGACGACTACCGGCTGCTGCACCACTTCGACCCTGACGTGGCGCTCGACGGGCCCGGCGACGGCTGTGGCGTCTGAACCACCCACGGGGTGACGGGGCATGGCGCCGTCGATCGGCGGCGCGACGCCCGGTCGGCAGAATCACTCGCCTTGTCACTCTGGGCGTTCACATCATGGCTTGGCTGTTGCTCGTCGTTGCGGGCCTGCTGGAGGTGGGCTGGGCCATCGGCCTGAAGTACACCGAGGGCTTCACGCGCCCGCTGCCGACCGTGGCCACCATCACCGCGATGGTGCTCAGCGTGGCCCTGCTGGGCGTGGCGATGAAGACGCTTCCCGTGGGCACCGCCTACGCGGTTTGGGTGGGCGTGGGCGCCGTGGGCACGGCGGCGCTGGGCATGGTGCTGTTCGGCGAGGCGGCGACCGTGGGCAGGCTCGTCAGCCTGGGGCTGATCGTCGCGGGCATCGTGGGACTCAAGCTCGCGAGCTGAGCCGCCGTATCTCGGGCCGAGCGCCGTGCCGCTCCAAGCCGGCCTCGACCCCTCGGGGGGACCGACCAGACGGGCCCGCGTTCAGCGGCGTCAGGCCGGGCGAGGGGCGTGCCAATCCATCAGCCGTGCTGGGGCGGCACGCTCCAGCGCTTGGTCACGTCGCCCCGTGTGTTGACGCTTTCCAGCTGTACGCCGAAGCCCCACAGACGGCCGACGTGCTTGAGCACCTCCTGCGCGCTGTCGTGCAGCGGGCGGTTGAGGTGCTGTTGGTGGCGCAGCGTCAGCGAGCGGTCGCCGCGCAGGTTGACGTTCCAGACCTGGATGTTGGGCTCGCGCGTGGACAGGTCGTACTGACGTGACAGTGCCTGGCGCAGGTGACGGTAGCCGCCTTCGTCGTGGATGGCGGAGATCTCGTACTCGGTCTTGGCCTCGTCGTCGAGGATGGCGAAGAGCCGGAAGTCGCGCATCACCTTCGGGCTCAGGTACTGGCCGATGAAGCTCTCGTCCTTGAAGTTGCGCATCGCGTGGTCCAGCGTGGGCAGCCAGTCGCTGCCGGCGATGTCGGGGAACCAGTCGCGGTCTTCGGCGGTCGGGTTCTCGCAGATGCGCTTGATGTCGGTGTACATCGCGAAGCCCAGCGCATATGGGTTCAGGTTGGCGCCGGGGTGCTGGTAGACGACGTTGGTGTGGGACTTCAGCCACTCGATCATCATGCCGTCCGACAGGTAGCCGTCGTCGTACATCTGGTTGAGCAGCTTGTGATGCCAGAACGTCGCCCAGCCTTCGTTCATGACCTGGGTCTGCCGCTGCGGGTAGAAGTACTGCGCGATCTTGCGCACGATGCGCACGATCTCGCGCTGCCAGGGCTCCAGCAGCGGCGCGTTCTTCTCGATGAAGTACAGCAGGTTCTCCTGCGGTTCCTCGGGGAAGCGGCGGCTCTCGGCCGCTTCGTCGGGGCGATCGGGCTTCTTGGGCAGCGTGCGCCACAGGTCGTTGACCTGCGACTGGGCGTGCTGTTCGCGGTCCTTCAGCCGTGCGCGCTCCTCGGCCAGCGACAGCTTGGCCGGGCGGCGGTAGCGGTCCACGCCGTGGTTCATCAGCGCGTGGCAGCTGTCCAGCAAGGACTCGACGGCGTCCAGCCCGTGACGCTCCTCGCAGTCGGCCACGTAGTTCTTCGCGTAGACGAGGTAGTCGATGATGGACGAGGCATCCGTCCACATGCGGAAAAGGTAGTTGCCCTTGAAAAAGGAGTTATGACCGTAGCAGGCGTGAGCGATGACGAGCGCCTGCATCGCCAGCGTGTTCTCCTCCATCAGGTAGGCGATGCAGGGGTCGGAGTTGATGACGATCTCGTAGGCCAGTCCCATCTGGCCGCGCTTGTAGCTGCGCTCGGTCGCGATGAACTCCTTGCCGTAGCTCCAGTGCCGGTAGTTCACCGGCATGCCCACCGACGCGTAGGCATCCATCATCTGCTCGGCGGTGATGACCTCCAGCTGGTTGGCATAGGTGTCCAGGCCGAAGCGCTCGGCGGTCTGGCGGATGACCTCGTGGTACTCGTCGATGAGCTGGAAGCTCCAGTCGTTGGGCGAGGGCAGCGGCTGGCCGGGACGCTGCAGCAGCGGCTTCATGCGCTGCAGCGGCTGGTGCTGGCGGCGGTCGGCGATGCCGCGCGGCGGCGTGGCGGCGCGCTCGGGATGGCGGCGGTCCTCTTTACAGCTCATGTGTGCCCCTCGTCCAGCGAATACGCCGGCCAGCCTTGCAGGCCGCGCCGCAGCAGGTGCTGCGTCTCTTCGGCAGGCACGGCGAGTCCACAGGACTCACCGTGTCCGGCCTCAGCCCCCGAGGGGATGCGGTCCGGCTTGGGAGCGGCCCTGCGCTCGGACTTCATGCCGAGGCCCCTTCCTTCTTGAACAGATCACGGAAGACCGGATAGATCTGCGAGGCCTCGACGGCCTTGCGCATCGCGAAGTGGCCGACGTCCTCCTGCAGCTTCTGGTATTCCTCCCAGAGGTTCTGCTCGGGTTCGGCGACCTGTACGTAGGCGAAGTAGCGGCACAGCGGCAGGATCTTGTCGGCCAGCAGCTCGCGGCAGCGGCCGCTGTCGTGGTGCCAGTTGTCGCCGTCGCTGGCCTGGGCGCCGTAGATGTTCCACTCGGTCGGCGAGTAGCGCTCGCGGATGATCTGCTCCATCAGCACGAGCGCCGACGACACGACGGTGCCGCCGGTCTCGGTGGCGTGGAAGAAGTTCTGCTCGTCCACCTCCTGCGCCTGTGTGTGGTGGCGGATGAAGACGACGTCGATCTTCTCGTAGTGCCGCGTGAGGAAGAGGTACAGCAGGATGAAGAAGCGCTTGGCGAGGTCCTTGCGGCTCTCGTCCATGGAGCCCGACACGTCCATCAGGCAGAACATGACGGCGCGCGTCGTCGGCACCGGCACGCGCACGCGGGAGCGGAAGCGCAGGTCGATGGGATCCAGGAAAGGGATGGCGTCCAGCCGGGCCTTCAGGTGGGCGATGCGCTCGCGCGTCTCGGCCAGTAGCCGCGGCGTCTCCGGGCGGTCTTCCTTCAGCAACTCCTGCTCGCGGGCCTCGAGCTCGTGCAGCTCGCGGCGCTTGTCCATGCCCAGCGCGATGCGCCGGCCCAAAGCGCCGCGCATGGAGCGCACGACGTGCAGGTTGGTGGGCGTGCCATCGGACGAGAAGCCGGCGCGGTGGCTCTTCCACTCGGGCGTGTCTGCCAGCGTCGTGCGGGCGAGGTTGGGCAGGGCCAGGTCGTCGAAGAAGACCTGCATGAACTCTTCCTTGCTGAGGTGGAAGACGAAATCGTCCTCCCCCTCGCCCTGGTCGCTGGCTTCGCCACCGCCCCCGCCGCCGCCTTGCCCGCCCTTGGGCTTGGCGATGCGGTCGCCCTTCACGTACTCCTGGTTGCCCGGCCGCACGACCTCGCGCACGCCGCCGTCGCCATGGCCGAAGACGGGTTCGCTGAGGTCCTTCTTCGGGATCTTCACGTCCTCGCCGCGCTCCATGTCGCGGATGCCGCGGCCGTCCACCGCGCGCTTCACCGCCTCGCGGATCTGGTCCTTGTGGCGGCGCAGGAAGCGCTCGCGGTTGCCAATCGACTTGTTCTTGCCGGAGAGGCGTCGGTCGATGATCTGCTGCAGAAACATTAGAAGCCTCCCTGCGGGCCGAGCGCCGGGCCGCCCCAAGCCGGCCCGCATCCCCTGGGGGGATCGTCCGGCGTACCCGCCGGACGAGGGGCTCCGTGACTGCGGCGCAGGAAGCTCTCGCGGTTGCCGATGGACTTGTTCTTGCCCGACAGCCGTCTATCGATGATTTGCTGAAGCGACATCAGGCGACTCGCTTTCTCAGCTGCTCTTGCGCACCCTCAAGTACCACTCGCACAACAGCCGCACCTGCTTGGCGGTGTAGCCCTTGTCCACCATGCGCTGCACGAAGTTCTCGTGCTTCTTGGCGTCCTCGGCGCTGGCCTTTGCGTTGAAGCTGATGACGGGCAGCAGCTCCTCGGTGTTGGAGAACATCTTCTTCTCGATGACGGTGCGCAGCTTCTCGTAGCTGGTCCACAGCGGGTTCTTGCCCGCGTTGTTGGCGCGCGCCCGCAGCACGAAGTTGACGATCTCGTTGCGGAAGTCCTTGGGGTTGGAGATGCCCGCGGGCTTCTCGATCTTCTCCAGCTCGGCGTTCAGCGCCGCGCGGTCGAAGACCTCGCCGGTGTCGGTGTCGCGGTACTCCTGGTCCTGGATCCAGTAGTCGGCGTAGGTCACGTAGCGATCGAAGATGTTCTGGCCGTACTCGCTGTAGCTCTCCAGGTAGGCGGTCTGGATCTCCTTGCCGATGAACTCGGCATAGCGCGGCGACAGCTGCTCCTTGATGAAGCCGACGTACTTTTCTTCGAGCTCCTTGGGGAACTGCTCGCGCTCGATCTGCTGCTCCAGCACGTACATCAGGTGCACGGGGTTGGCCGCCACCTCGGCGCTGTCGAAGTTGAAGACCTTGGACAGGATCTTGTAGGCGAAGCGCGTGCTGATACCGCTCATGCCTTCATCGACGCCGGCGTAGTCGCGGTACTCCTGGTAGCTCTTGGCGCGCGGGTCGGTGTCCTTGAGGTTGTCACCGTCGTAGATCTGCATCTTGGAATACAGCGACGAGTTCTCGGGCTCCTTCAACCGTGTCAGCACGGCGAACTGGCTCATCATCTTCAGCGTGCCGGGCGCGCACTTGGCCTCGGCCAGCGACGAGCCGCGGATCAGCTTCTCGTAGATCTTCACTTCCTCGCTGACGCGCAGGCAGTACGGCACCTTGACGATGTAGACGCGGTCCAGGAATGCCTCGTTGTTCTTGTTGTTGCGGAAGGTCTTCCACTCGCTCTCGTTGCTGTGCGCCAGCACGATGCCGTCGAAGGGGATGGCGCCGAAGCCTTCGGTGCCCTTGTAGTTGCCTTCCTGCGTGGCGGTCAGCAGCGGGTGCAGCACCTTGATGGGCGCCTTGAACATTTCGACGAACTCCAGCAGCCCCTGGTTGGCCAGGCACAGGCCGCCGGAGTAGCTGTAGGCATCGGGGTCGTCCTGCGCATACGTCTCGAGCTTGCGGATGTCGACCTTGCCGACCAGCGAGCTGATGTCCTGGTTGTTCTCGTCACCCGGCTCGGTCTTGGCCACGCCGAGCTGCTTGAGCACGCTGGGGTAGCGCTTGACGACCTTGAACTTGCGGATGTCGCCGCCGAATTCGTCCAGCCGCTTGACGGCCCAGGGCGACAGGATGCGGTTGAGGTAGCGGCGCGGAATGCCGTAGTCGCGCTCCAGCAGCGGGCCGTCTTCAGTCGGATCGAACAGGCCCAACGGGCTCTCGTTCACCGGCGAGCCGGCGATGGCGTAGAAGGGCACCTGCTCCATCAGCGTCTTCAACCGCTCCGCGATGGAACTCTTGCCGCCGCCCACCGGGCCCAGCAGGTAGAGGATCTGCTTCTTTTCCTCCAGCCCTTGTGCAGCGTGCCTGAAATAGGACACCACCTGCTCGATGGCTTCTTCGAGCCCGTAGAACTCGGCGAAGGCCGGGTAGATCTTGATCGTCTTGTTGGCAAACAGGCGCGACAGCCGCGGGTCGTTGCGCGTGTCCAGCATCTGCGGCTCGCCGATGGCTTTGAGCATGCGCTCGGCGGCCGTGGCGAAGGCCAGCGGGTTTCTCTTGCATTCGGCGAGGTACTCCTCCAGCGTGAGTTCCTCGACCTTCGTGCGCTCGTAGCGCGCGGCGAAGTGGCTGATGACGTCCATGTCGATCTCCTGCGGTATGAACTCCACAGGGCCACAGGCACGATCCGTGCCCGAGGGGCTGGGGGGTTCTGATCGCGCCTCAACTGCAAGGCGTCATCAGAACTCTCCAATCGATGTTCTGGCCGTCAGCTTGGGGCCGACGCGACGGGACCATCTCAAGAATAAGCCGATGCCAACCCACCAACAATTCCGCTCGCGTTCTCGTTGACAGGTGCGACCCAGCATACGCCCGGCCGGGGGGCAAGACCTGCCACTTACATGGCAAACCACACATTCAAGTTGGGTTTGACGCCGCCATGAAAACACGTGTGCCAGCATGGCCTCGGGTTCTTCCGCGCGCGGCTCGCAGGCAGCCTTGGCTAGGATGATGAAAGCGGTTTCACATTTCATGCAAACCGGCTTTGCTTCTTCATCCCGCGCGCCATGCCCGATCGACACCTGCTCACCGCTCTCGCCCTGTCTCTCGTCGTCGGGTTTGCCGCCGCTGGTCCCGAGGGTCAGGCCCCGGCAGCCGCCGCGGGCATCACCGTGCGCGGCACGCAGATCGCCGGCCCTGACCAGGACGACCGCGGCGAGCCCGACTGGCTGGCCCGCATGAACAACTGGCGGCGTGACCCCACGGCCACGCATGCGGCCTGGCTGCAGGCGATGCAGCAGTGGCGCCGCGAGCAGCACCAGCGCCTGGGCTACGACGACGCGCAGTACCGCCGCCCCGAACTGCAGTGGACGCAGCGCAGCTTCGTGCAGCCGCAGGTGATGGTGGAAGACCGGCTGCTGTACGACCCGGTCAAGCGCGTCTACACCGTGAAGCGGCTGCTGGACGACCTGCGCCAGCGCTACGGTGGCATCGACAGCGTGCTGCTGTGGCCGGTGTACCCCAACAGCGGCGTGGACGACCGCAACCAGTGGGACTTGCTGCGCGACATGCCCGGTGGCGTGGCGGGCGTGAAGGCCATGGTGCAAGACTTCCAGCGCCAGGGCGTGCGCGTGTTCTTCCCCACCATGCCGTGGGACGTGGGCACGCGGGACGAACGCCGCAGCCAGGCCGAGGCCACATTGGAACTGCTGGCGTCCGTCGGTGCCGATGGCGTCAACGGCGACACCATGGCCGGCCTGCCGATCGACTTCCTGCGCGCCGCGCAGGCCCGCGGCGTGCCGATGGCGCTGGAGCCCGAGCTGCCGCTGCAGGACGACGCGATGCTCGCCTTCAACACGCTGAGCTGGGGCTACTGGGAGACACCCTTCGTGCCCCTGGTGAGCAAGTGGAAGTGGCTGGAGCCGCGGCACCTGGTGCATGTGTGCGACCGCTGGGCGACCGACCGCCATGAGATCCTGCAGGCGGCCTTCTTCAACGGCGCGGGCATCCAGAGCTGGGAGAACGTGTGGGGTTGGTGGAACGGCATCACGCCGCGCGATGCGGCGGCGCTCAAGCGCATTGCGGGTGTGTACCGCGGCTGGCCGGCGCTGCTGTCCAGCGCGGGCTGGGAGCCGCATGTGCCCACGCGCCAGTACGGCGTGTACGCCAGCCGCTTTCCCGGCGACACGGCCACGCTGTGGACCATCGTCAACCGCAACGATTTCGCCGTGGGCGAGCTGCCGCTGACCGTGGCGCACGAGCCCGGCGCGCGCTACGTGGATGCGTGGAACGGCCGCGAGTTGAAGGCCGAGATCGGCGCTGACGGCCGCGCCACCGTCACGCTGGTGCTGGAGCCGCGCGGCTTTGGCGCGCTGGTGCAGCTGCGCAGCGCCGACGCCGTGGCCGCGGCCCAGCCGGTGCTGCAGGCGCAGCGGGAGCTGGCCGAGAAGCCGCTGGCGTCGTACTCGCGCGAGTGGAAGCCGCTGCCGCAGCGGCTGGTGCCCCAGGCGCCCACGCCGCGCGTGAAGGCCGCGCCCGCCGGCATGGTGACCGTGCCGGCCGCTGCGGCCTACGACTTCCGCGTGACCGGTCTGCAGATCGAAGGCGAGAACCGCCCCGGGCTGGACGTGCAGTACCCCTGGGAGAAGGTGGCGCGGCGCGAGCATGTGCACCGCATGGCCATCGCGCGTTTTCACATCGACGTCCACCCGGTCACCAACGAGGCCTTCGCGCGCTTCGTGCAGGCCACGGGTTATCGGCCGGCGGACGACCATCACTTCCTGGCCCACTGGCAAGGCGGGCAGCCCATGCCGCAAGACCTGAAACGCCCGGTGGTGTGGGTGGGCCTGGAAGACGCCCGCGCCTACTGCCGCTGGGCCGGCAAGCGCCTGCCGCACGAGTGGGAATGGCAGTACGCCGCGCAGGGCACCGACGGCCGGCGCTACCCGTGGGGATCAGACTGGCGCGACGACCTCGTGCCGCCCGCGCACACCGCGCGCAGCCTGCCCACGCTGGCCGAGGTGGGCCGCTACCCGCAGGCGGCCAGCCCCTTCGGCGTGCAGGAGCTGGTGGGCCCACCTGTGGCAGTGGACGGACGAGTTCGAGGACGACCGCACGCGCGCCGCCATCGTGCGGGGCGGCAGCCCGTACCAGCCGCAGGGCGCGTCCTGGTACTTCCCCAACACACGCCGGCTCGACCAGCACGGCAAGCTGCTGCTGATGGCCCCGTCGAAAGACCGCTCGGGCCTGATCGGCTTCCGCTGCGTGGCGGACGCCACGTGAGGCCCGCCTAACGAACACGGGGGCTCAGCCCTCGCGGCGCAGCTTGTCGAGGATGCCCGAGAGCGCGTCCAGCGAGTCGAAGTGGATGGCCAGCTCGCCGCTCTGGCCGCCCTTCTTGGTGCGCTTCTTCACGCGCACTTCCACGGTGGCGCCCAGCGCGTCGGCCAGCTCTTCCTCCAGGCGCAGCACGTCGCGGCTCTTGTCGCCCTTCACGCGCAGCAGCGGGGCCTGGCGCGCGGCGCCCTGCGTCTTGGCGACCAGCTTCTCGGCCTCGCGCACGCTGAGCTTCTTCGCGGCGATCTCGCTGGCGGTGGTGATCTGCGAGGCGCCGTCCAGCGGCAGCAGCGCGCGGGCGTGGCCCATGTCCAGATCGCCGGCCATCAGCATGTTCTGCACAGGGGCGGCCAAGTTCAGCAGGCGCAGCAGGTTGCTGGCGGCGCTGCGCGAGCGGCCCACGGCCTGCGCGGCCTGCTCGTGCGTCAGGCCGAACTCGTCGGTCAGGCGCTTCAGGCCTTGCGCCTCTTCCAGCGGGTTCAGGTCTTCACGCTGGATGTTCTCGATCAGCGCCATCGCGGCGGCCGATTCGTCGGGCACCGCCTTCACCAGCACCGGCACCTCGCGCAGGCCGGCCAGCCTGGCGGCACGGAAGCGCCGTTCGCCGGCAATGATTTCGTAGCTGACGCCGCCGCTCGGCGTGATCGGGCGCACGAGGATGGGCTGCATGATGCCCTGGCCCTTGATGCTCTCGGCCAGCTCGTACAGCGAGCCCTCGTCCATGCGCGTGCGCGGCTGGTACTTGCCGGCCTGCAGCTGCTCCAGCTTCAGCGTGCTGGGCGTGCCGTCGCGTTCCGCGGGCGCGGGGGTGTCGCTGACCTTGGGGCCCAGCAGGGCTTCCAGGCCGAGGCCGAGGCCTTTGGGTTTCTTCGTTGCCATGGGCGCGGATTGTCCTTCAGGGCTTCGCGAGGCTTTGCAGCAGTTCCCGACCCTCGGGCCAGTCGCCCAGGCCCGAGTCGGCATTCAGGTGGCCGCGCGGCCCGGCCATGACGACGCTGCTGCCCCAGTCCGCCGCCATCTGCGCGCTGCGCTCGGCGGCGCCGAAGGGGTCGTCGCTGCTGATGACGGCGATGCTCGCGAAGGGCAGGCGCCGGCGGCGGATGGGGCGCCAGTTGTGCAGCTGCGGCGGCGTGTCCTCGCGCTCGGTGTCGGGCGGGGCGACGAGCAGCGCGCCCGCCACGCGTGCCGTGTGCTGCGAGTGCTCGGCCCAGCTTGCCACCAGCTGGCAGCCCAGCGAATGCGCCACCAGCACGGCGGGGGCGTCGTCCTGCAGCAGCACCTCGTCCAGCCGCGCCATCCAGTCGCCGCGACGCGGCCAGTCCCAGTCGTGCTGTTCCACGCGCTGGTCGCCGTGCAGGCGCTCCCAGCGGCTTTGCCAATGCTCGGGGCCGGAGTTCTGCCAGCCCGGCAGAAGCAGTACACGCGATGGATTCATGGTTTGCCCTTATCCTTTGCGGCTCGATTTTCAGCGGTTGGAGCAGCGGCGATGACGTTCAAGGTGTTTGTGGATGGCCAGGAAGGCACGACCGGCTTGCGGATTCACGAGTACCTGGCGGCCCGCACCGACATCGAGGTGCTCAAGATCGACGCCGACAAGCGCAAGGACCCCGCCGAGCGCTCGCGCCTGCTGAACGCCGCCGACGTGGCCTTCCTGTGCCTGCCGGACGCCGCGTCGCGCGAGGCGGCCTTCATGGTCAACAACGACCGCACCTGCCTCATCGACGCCAGCACGGCCCACCGCACGGCGCCGGGCTGGGCCTTCGGCCTGCCGGAGCTTGCCCGCGGCCAGCGCGGCGCCATCCAGGCCAGCAAGCGCATCGCCAACCCGGGCTGCCACGCCAGCGCCTTCATCCTCGCCGTGCGCCCGCTGGTGGACGCGGGCCTGCTGCCGCGCGAGGCGGCCGTCAGCGCCACGTCCATCACCGGCTACTCGGGCGGCGGCAAGAGCATGATCGCCGAGTACGAGCAGCAGCCGCTGCCCGCGCACCTGCAGGCGCCGCGTCCCTACGGCCTGGGCCTGAAGCACAAGCACCTGCCGGAAATGATGGCGCACACCGGGCTGGCCGCGCCGCCGGTGTTCATGCCCATCGTCAGCAGCTTCTACAAGGGACTTGCCGTCAGCGTGCCGCTGCAGCTGAGCCAGCTGAAGGCCGGCGCCACGCCCGAGCAGATCCACGCCGCGCTGGCCGCGCACTACGACGGCGAGCGCTTCATCCGCGTGATGCCGCTGCGCGACGCGGCGACGCTGGAGACCGGCTTCTTCGACGTGCAGGCCTGCAACGACACCAACCGCGTGGACATCTTCGTGTTCGCATCCGACACGCAGGCGCTGGTCATTGCGCGGCTGGACAACCTCGGCAAGGGCGCCAGCGGCGCGGCCGTGCAGAGCATGAACGTGCACCTGGGCGTTGAGGAAACAATGGGGTTGGTCTGACGATTGCAGAGAGGGTCAGTCGGTACTACGGTCCTCTTTGGTACGCCCGTCAAGCGCACGACGGGCCCGAGAGACTTGCTTAAGCAAAGACGGCTCAGTGTGTGAGCCGAATCGTTGGATGGCATCGTAGTAAGCCTGGATTTCTTCATCTCTGCGATTGAGCATTCCCAGGGCAACACCCTTGTTGACTAAGGCCTTGGCGACCGGTTCCAGTAGATACAACTCAGTGCGTGAGCCGAACCGCTTGATGACGTCGTCATAAGCCTGGACTTCCTCCTCGATGCGATCGAGTGTTTCAAGGGCGAAGCCCTTGTTAACCAATGCCTTGGCGACCTGCTCCAACAGAGGCGATTCGGTGCGTGAGCCGAAGCGCTGGATGACGTCGTCATAGACCTGGGTTGCCTCCTCGCTGCGGTTGCCCTTTCTAAGGGCGACACCCTTGTTGATTAAGGCCTTGGCGACCTGCTCCAGTATGGGCAACTCAATGTGTGAACCGAAGCGCTGGACGACGTCGTCATAGACCTGGGTTGCCTCCTCGCTGCGATTGAGTGTTTGAAGGGCGAAGCCCTTGTTAACCAATGCCTTAGCGACCTGCTCCAACAGAGACGATTCGTAGCGTGAGCCGAAGCGCTGGATGACGTCGTCATAGACCTGGGTTGCCTCCTCGCTGCGGTTGCCCTTTCTGAGGGCGACACCCTTGTTGATTAAGGCCTTGGCGACCTGCTCCAGTATGGGCAACTCAGTGTGTGAGCCGAAACGCTTGATGATGTCGTCATAAGCCTGGATTTCCTCCTCATTGCGATTGAGCGTTCCAAGAGCGAAGCCCTTGTTGAACAGAGCCTTTGCGACTAGCTCGAGCAGAGGCAGCTCGGTGCGTGAGCCGAAGCGCTGGATGACGTCGTTATAGACCTGGGTTGCCTCCTCGCTGCGGTTGCCCTTTCTAAGGGCGACGCCCTTGTTGATCAAGGCTTTGGCGACCTGCTCCAGTATGGGCAACTCAGTGCGTGAACCGAAGCGCTGAATGATGTCGTTGTAAGCCTGGATCCCCTCCTCACTGCGGTTCAGGCGCACCAACAGCCAAGCTCTCAAGACCTGCCAACGCGTAAGAGCCACCTCGTCAGTTTCCAGCTGGACTGCTTCATTGAAGAAGTACAGCGCCGCTTCGTAGTTCTGCTCGTTGATCGCCGCATTGCCACGGCTGGCCCAGTCCTTTCCGCTGTACTCGGCCTCGGGCTTTTGGCGCAGGTCGGCAACAGCTATTTGCATGGCGTTCGCCTGTGCTTGCGGTAACGTGACAGTGGAGGAATCGTTGTCGAGCAGGCGCTGCGAGTTGGCGTCGATGGCCTCCTCAAACGCCTTGGCCCGCGCATGGACTTCCGCGTGACGGGCAGCCATACCTTGGCTGGCTTGGTGGGCCTGTGCGTCTAGATCAGCCTGGAGCGCGCGAGCCTGAGAAGTGAGCCGGTCGAGTTCAGCCTGCAACTCGGCCTTATGGCTTTCAAGCCAATCCCGAGCTGTGTCTTCGGCGCGTCGCGTGCCCGTGACGAACGAGAGGAAACCTACGCCAACCGCAATCAGCGTGATCAGGATGCCCAGGCCCGCCATGATGAGACCGGCCTGGGTCAGCCAGGTGTTCACCGTCTCGATGCGCCTGTCGATGCCATCGACCTTCGCCGCGGCGGCCTGAATCTGCCCCTGCATTTCCTGCCGGAGGATCTCCTGCTTGAGCGGCGTGGTTTCTTTGAGCGTGGCGAGGTCTTGCTCGACGGTGTCCAGCCGCTTTGTGTCCTGCGTCGCCGATGCGGGCGGGCAGACGGTCAGCCACAGGGCCAGTGCCAGCATGCCAAGCGGCTTGCTGGTCAACGATGAGCGGGGCGCCGCTGACGAGGATGTAGCGCCTTCGCGCATGGCTCTTCTCCCTTTTCTGTGAGCCGACCCGTTCGGGTGTCCGCACTCTAATGGCTTCACTGCTTCCTCTTGTCAAACCGACCCTCAACCGTTTGATGCTGACAATCGTGGCGTTGCGCGGGAGCGCGGCGTCGCGATACTGCGGGCCGTCTTGATGAAGAGGCCCGACCGTGAGCACCTCCGGCAGAGCGAAGAAGAGCAGCCCACCATCGCCCGCGCATGAGCGGCTGCTCGAAGCCGTGCACATCGCCAGCCCCGGCGACGCGCTGGGCCTGACGCTGGCCAGCGTGGACGCGCGCTCGCGCCAGGGCATGGCCCAGCAGGCGCTGCGCTGGACCTACGTGCTGCGCTCCCGCCAGCGCTGGGTGCGCGAAGCCAAGGTGCGCGAGCAGCACCAGGCCGACGCCGCCGCGACGCTGGCGCAGCTGGGCCTGGGCGCGGATGGGCTGGAGGCGCTGGGCGACGCGGGCATGCTGGTCGTGCGCGTGCCCTACCAGCACGAGGCGCTGTGCTGGGAGGGGCGCGTGTTTCCGTGGGAGTACGTGCTGGCCGCCGCCACGCGCGAGCAGCGTCGCGCCGCCGCCGGGGGGCCGCGGCCGCTGACCGTCATCCGCGAGCTGCAGGTGCAGCACGAGGTGGAGGGCCGCTGGCAGCCGGTGCCGCGCGAGGCGGTCGTGTTCCCCGCCTGGCCAGACTTCCGCGTGCTGTTTGTCAACACGCTGCCCAGTGAGCTGGGCGAGCGCTGGACGGTGGAGGCCGAGCTGGCCAACCTGGCGCGGGCGCTGCCGGCCGGCGTGCCCGCGCCACGCGTGCTCAGCCACCCCAGCCTGGACGAGCTGGTGGCCGAGCTGACGGCGCGGCCGCCGCAGCTGCTGCACTTCGCCGGCATGGACAGCCACCAGGGCCTGCGCGAGCTGGTGGCCGCCCAGGGCGACGCGGCGGTGGTGGAGGTGGCCGGCGTGGTGTGCCGCGCGGCCGACGTGATGGCCGACCGGCAGCGCCTCGTCGACGGGCTGCTGCTGCGCGGCAGCCACGGCGTGCCGCAGCTGGTGCCGGCGCAGCAGCTGGCCCACCGCCTGGCCGCTGCGGGCGTGCCGGTCTACCTGGCCACGTTCAACGTCTGGAACAGCGCGGCGCGGCTGGCGCCCATGCTGGTGGCCGAGGGCGCGGCGCGGGCCGCGCTGGGCTTCCAGGACGCCTTCGACGACTCGCTGGCCGAGTACGTGCTGACGCAGCTGCTGCGCCAGCTGTTCGACGGCGGCTTCGACCTGCCCGACGCCTTCGCCCGCGTGTGGGGCGAGGTGCGGGCGCTGCCCGAGTCGGTGGACGCGACCGGCGTGACGCTGTGGCTGGACGGCCCCGTGTTCGTCGACCCGGCGACGCGCGCGGCCCACGAGGCACAGGGCCGGCGGCTGGCGGCTCAGGCGGCCGAGATCGCGCGGCCGGCGCCGGCCTCGGCCGCGGTGCGCTGCGAGATCGAGCCCTTCGCCGAGCTGAACTATGCGGTGCTGCACAACGCGCAGCCGCTGTTCAGGCGCTTCGTGCTGAGCTGCGAGCGCTTCCAGGAGGCGGCGCCGCTGGACGTCAGCGTGGCCGTGCACATGGGCGCGGAGGTGGCGCGCTTCCAGCGCCGCGTGACGCTGCGCCAGGTGCGCGAGAAGCTGACCGACAAGATCCACGTGCCGCTGACCGCCGAGGTGGCGCGCAGCGTGCACGAGGCCATCAACACCAGCCTGCATGTCTGCGTGCGCCAGGGCGGCGACGTGCTCTACGACGACAGCCACCGGCTGCGCCTGCTGCCGGTGGACCAGTGGCGCGACAACCGCCGCGATGGCCGCTGGCTGCCATCGTTCGTGCTGCCGCGGGACCCGGCCGTCGTGGGCGCCGTGGCCCGGGCGCAGCGCTACAACCGCGTGCTGCGCGACGACCCGTCGGCCGGCTTCGAGGGCTACCAGTGCGTGCCCGAGAACGCCGTCGACGAGGACGCGCTGCGTGGCGTGGACCGGCAGGTCGAGGCGATCTGGGCCACGCTGCTGCACGACTGGCAGCTGGGCTACGTGAACCCGCCGCCCAGCTACAGCGGCGAGCTGGACTCGCAGCGCCTGCGCGTGCCGTCCACCGTGCTGGCCGAGCGCGCCGGCACCTGCATCGACCTGGCGCTGCTGTTCGCGGCCTGCCTGGAGCTGGTGGACATCTACCCCGTCGTCTTCCTGCTCGACGGCCATGCGCTGCCCGGCTGGTGGCGGCACCGCAGCTTCCAGCAGGAGTACCAGCAGATGGGCGCGGCCAGCTATGGCGAGGCGGTGCAGGGCGATGCCGGCGGCAGCGCGGCGGCCAATGCGCAGGCCGTCAGCTGGCATGCCGGCAAGGCCAGTTGGGCCGAGGTGCGGCGGTGGATACGCGAGCGCAAGCTGGTGCCCATCGAGACGGTGCGGCTCACCGAGCATTGCGGCTTCATCGAGGCCATCGAGGCCGGCGTGCAGGCGCTGTCCGAGCGGGCCGACTACGACTCGATGCTGGACATCGTGACGGCGCGCCAGGCGCAGGTCACGCCGCTGCCGTTGCTCCGGGAGGCGCCATGAGTTCGCACACCTTGTGGGCCGAGGCGCGTGAGCTGTTCACCGCGCCGGCCGCGGCGCCTGCCGAGACGGCCAGTGCCTCGCTGCAGCAGCGCCGCCGCCGCGGCTTCGAGTCCGGGGACGGGCGTGCCGCCGTGCGCCTGCTGCGCGACGACGACGGCCTGCTGCACTGGGTCTATGAGCCGCCCGCGGCGCCACGGGGCGGCGGCGCGACGCGGCGCAGCTGGCGCGCCGTCGGCGTGGATGCGAACGACACGGTTGAGCGCATTGCGTTCCCCGAGCTGGGCCGCAACGCCGTCACCGACGCGCTGCAGAAGCTGGACGTGCGGCTGAACCCGACGCTGGCCGGCCTGCGCCCCACCGACGGCCTGCGCCGCTGGGATGGCGCGCAATGGGCGCCGCTTGCTGCCGGGGAACTGGCCGCGCTGCAGGGCCGCGTGCTGGTGCTGGTGCATGGCACCTTCAGCCAGAGCGCGATGTACGCGAAGGAGTTCGCCGCCACGGCCGACGGCCAGGCGCTGTTCGAGCGGCTGACGCGTGCCGGCGGCGCCTATGCCGCGGTGCTGGCGTTCGACCACCCGACGCTGTCCGTCGCACCGTGGCTGAACGCGCTGGCCCTCAGCGACGCGCTGGCCGGCTGCGCGGCCGAGCTGGACTTCGTGGGCCACAGCCGCGGCGGTCTCGTCATCTCGTGGCTGCTGCGGCTGGCGCCCGCGCTGCCGGTGCGCCAGGCGCTGTTCGTCGGCTCGCCGCTGGCCGGCACATCGCTGGCCGCGCCGGACAAGCTGCGCCAGGCGTTGGACCTGCTGGCCAGCTTCGCCGATGCCGTGGCCGAGACCGCATTCCAGGCCGGCAAGGCCGCGCCGCCGGGCCTGCAGCCGCTGGCGCTGGGCGTGAGCGGCCTGGCCTGCGTGCTGGGCAAGGTGCTGGCGCTGGGCGCGCGCACGCCGCTGGCCGATGCCGCCGTGGGCCTGGTGCCCGGGCTGCTGGCACAGGGCCGCGTGGCCAACAACCTGGAGCTGGCCCAGCTGTACCCGCTGCCCTGCGGCGCGGACGTGCGCGCCATCGGCGGCAGCTTCATGCCGGCGGAGGTCAACCAGCCGCTGTGGAAGCTGTGGCAGCGGGTGACGAACCTGAAGGGCCAGGCGATGTACTACGGCGCGGACCTGATCTTCGACCAGCCCAACGACCTCGTCGTCGACAGCGCGTCGATGAACCGGCTGGGTGACGCGACGCTGGCCGCGCCGCAGTGGGAAGACCTGGGCGTCAGCGCCGAGACCCACCACACCAACTACTTCCAGGACCTGCGGGTGTTGACCTGGCTGGACCGGCGGCTGCGGTGAATGGTGACGTCAGGGCGGCGCGGCCGGGCGGGTAAGCTGGCTGGGCGCGGCCGTGTTGCCGCCGATCAAACCTGTATATCCATGCACATCGTCAAGCATCTCGTCGCATCCATCGCCATCGTCGTGCTGTCTGGCGCCACGCTCGCGCAGCCGGCGCCGTCCAGCGAGGTGTTGTTCACCCAGCTGAAGGCGCTGGCGCCCGCCGGCAATGCTGAGGTGCAGTACCACCTGGGCATGTTCCTGAACAACGGCATCGGTACCGCGAAGGACAACGCCGCAGCGTTCCAGCAGTTCTCCGCCGCCGCGGCGGCCGGCCACCCGCTGGCGGCCTACAAGGTGGGCTGCTACCTGGCCGGCCAGTTCCCGGGCGTGGTGCCGCTGGACCCGGACGAGGCGCTGAAGTTCAAGCTGCGCGCCGCCGAGGCCGGCTACGAGCTGGCCCAGCAGGACGTTGGCATCGCGTACGCCAAGCGGGGCGATGCCGCGAATGCCCGGCTGTGGCTGGAGCGCGCGTCCCGGCAGGGCAGCCTGCCGGCCACGGCCTACCTGGCGCGCGATCTGTCTGCCGACCTGTCGGCCGACAAGACCAAGGGCTATGCGCTGCTGCAGCTTTTGAAGGCGCGCATGCCCGCGCCCTCGCCGGAGGTAACCGAGCGCATCGCGAAGCTGGACGCGCAACTCTCCGACGGCGAGAAGGCCGTGGCCGCCACACTGCGCGCCAGCTGGGTGACGGGCGAGACGCCGCTGACGCAGCAGGCCCGCAGCGGGACCCGCGCGCTGCCGGCGCTGATCGCGTCGCTGGAGCGGTGACGCGGGCGGCTACTGCGCCACCAGCTCCACCCTTCGGTTCTTCGCCCGCCCGGCCTCGTCGCCATTGCCCGCCACCGGCGCCAGCGAGGCCAGGCCGCGGGCCGTCAGCCGCCTGGCGTCGACCTTGTACGGCGCCGCGGTCAGCGCCGCGACGACGGCCTGGGCGCGGGCCAGGCTGAGCTTCTCGTTGGCCTCGAAGCCGCCGACGTTGTCGGTGTGGCCGACGATCCAGGCCTTCAGCGCGGGCTGGCTCTTCAGCAGCTCGGCCATCGCGTCGAGCTGGGCCTGGGACTCGGGCTTGAGCTCAGTCCTGCCGGTGTCGAAGAACAGCCCCGTCAGCGTGACGCGGCCCTCCGCCGCCAGGCCGGCCTGCAGTGCGGCGGGGTCGACCGTCACCTGGCCGGTGGCCATGGCCTTGGGCTCGATGACCTGCACGTAGGTGGCGACCAGGCCGGTCGTCGCGTTGGCAGCCAGCGACGTGTAGAGCAGCACGGTGGCTTGCTGGCCCGGCTTGCCCAGCGTGCCGACGAGCATGCGGCCGTCGTCGTGGGCCAGCGCCGAGGTCAGGCTGTAGCGGCTGCCGGTCGGCGTGTCGACGTCGCCCTTGGCCCAGACGAAGCCCTTGGTGGGCTGCAGCTGGCGGGTCCAGGCGAAGTAGAGGTCGCTGCAGTCGCGCTCGCAGACGAAGCGCGGCTTGAAGCCGGCGGCGTTGAGCGCCTGCTGGTAGTTGCGCCAGACCTCCAGCGCCGCCTTGCCGCGCGGCGCGATGTAGACGGTCTGCGTGACCTTGCCTTCGAGCTCGACCAGCTCCTTGAACTTGTACTTGTCGGCCTTCTGGTATTCGGGCGCGGCGGGCACGGCGGCGGCGTCCCAGTCGGCCACGCGCTGGCCGGCCAGCCAGGAGCCGGCGAAGCGCTTGATGAGCGGATGGTCGGCGGCGCCGGGCAGGTCCGTGCCCGGCGCGGCGTGGGCGGTGAAGGCGGCCAGCAGCAGGGCGGCCAGCAGAGAGCGGTGAAGCATGGGCATCCTCGGGGCGACGGGGTTACTGCAGGACCATCTCGACACGGCGGTTCTTCGCACGCCCGTCTTCGGCGGCGTTGGACGCCACCGGCGCGAAGTTGGCGACGCCGCGCGCCTGCAGCCGGGCGGCCGCGATGCCGCGCTGTGTGAGCGCCGCCACCACGGCCTTGGCGCGGCCTTCGCTGAGGGCGAGGTTGGCGTCGATGGCGCCGACGTTGTCGGTGTGGCCGACGATGAGCACCTTGAGCGCCGGCTGGGCCTTCAGCAGCGCGGCCATCTGGTCCAGCTGTGTGGCGCTGTCGGGCTTGACGTCGGTCTTGCCGGTGTCGAAGAACAGGCCGTACAGGGCCACCTTGCCCTCGGCCTGCAGGCCTTGGCCGATGGCCTTGGCGTCCACCGTGACCTGGCCCGTGGGCATGGCCTTGGGCTCGACGATCTCGACGTAGGTGACGGCGCGGTTGGTGTGCTCGTTGGACGCCATGGACGTGAACAGCAGCAGGTGCAGCGTGCGGCCGCCGCTGCTCAGCGTGCCCACCGTCATGCGCGCCTGGTCGTAGGTGATGGACATGGCCAGCGGCCAGGCGCTGCCGCGGTGCTGGCCACCGGCGGCGGGCAGGTCGCCCTCGGCCCACTGCATGCCCTTGGCGCGCTCGTAGCCGTCCAGCGCGAAGTAGGCCTTGGTGCAGCCCTGGGCTTCGTTCTCGCAGCCCCAGGCGGGCTTGAAGCCGGCGGCGGCCAGCGCCTGCTGGTGGTTGCGGTAGACCTCCAGCGGGCTCTTGCCCAGCGGCGACAGGTAGAACAGCCGCGTTACCTTGCCTTCCAGCACGACGGGTCGGTTGAACTTGTCGTTCTCGGTCTTGGACACGCCGCTGGCGTCGGGGAAGCTGCGCTGGTCCCAGTCCTGCTGCGCGTAGCCGACGAGCACGCTGCCGGTGAAGCGCTTGAGGACGGGGTGGTCGGCGCTGCCGGCCACGTCGGCCTTGGGGGCGTCGGCGAAGGCCGGGGTGGCGAGCGTGGCGGCGGCCAGCGTGAGGGCGGCGAGGGCGGTGCGCAGGGGCGTCATGAGCAGCCTTGTGTTCCGAGGAGGGCGATGGTGCCGCCGTCAACGCAGCGCGCTGGCTCGCCGATGGCCTTCAAACAAGGGACGGTGGGCCGCCGGCGGCGCCGTTTTTGTAGCCAGACGTAAGCCGCCGCTGCACGGCCTGACGGCAGGGCAGCGCGTCAACCCGGCCGGGACGCCAGCAGGTAGCGCAGCTCGGTGCAGGGTTCGCCGCGGAACTCGGTGGCCACCGTGGCGATGCGAGTGGCGCCCAGCCGCTCCAGCAGCCGGATACAGGCCGCGTTGCGCGCATCGGTCTGCGCGTGGATGTGCCGGACGGCCGTCTGCTCGAACACCTGCGCGATGGCCGCGCGCACCGCGGCGCTGGCCAGCCCCCGGCCCTGCGCGGCGCGGGCGAGGCTGAAGCCGAACTCGGCCTCGCGGCCGTCGGCGCTGACGTGGATGCCCAGGTCACCGATCAGTTGGCCCGTCAGGTCATCGGTGATGCCCAGCTGCGTCCACGTGCCGGGCTGGAACAGCGGGCCAGCGGCCATCTCTTCGAGGAAGGCCAGCGCCTGCGCGTCGGTCTGCGGCTGCCAGCCCTGCCAGCGGCCCACCTCGGGGTCGTGGCGGTAAGCCTGGAAGTCGGCCAGGTCGGCGGGGCGCAGGCGCCGCAGCATCAGCGGTGCCCGGCCGCCCGTAACCGCTGATCGCCCCCTCGGGGGGCAGCGAGCATCGCGAGCGTGGGGGGCCATGAGCTCATGTCAGCACCGCCTCCGGGCTGCGGTAGTGGTAGCGGTAGACGAACACGAAGCCCAGCCGCGCGTAGAGCCGCTGGGCGACGGCGTTGTCGCTGCCCACCTGCAGGTAGGCCTGGCGGGCGCCTTGCCGGTGGGCGAGGGCCAGCAGCGCGCGGCACAGGCGCTCGCCGTGGCCTTGCCGAGGTGCGGCGGAGGCGATGTCGTACAGGCCGACGAGATCGCCGTCGACGACCATCTGCCCGCAGGCCAGCAGCGCGCCGGCGGCGTCGTTCAGCGCAAAGCCCTGGTACGTCACCGGCGCGGTCGCGATGCGTTCGGCATGCGCGGCGATCGCGGTGTCGGACGACCCGCGCAGCCCGCCGACCAGGGCGGCGTAGGCGGCGGCATCCAGCGGCTGCAGCGCGGCGGGCGTGGAGTCCGGTGTGAGGGTGGCCAGCACCATCACGTCGGCAGCGTCGAACGCGCCCCAGCCCTTGGCAGCCAGGCGGGCATCGAGGTCGTCCGGCTGGCTCCATGGCGTCACGCGCACGGCCAGCGGCAGGCCGGCGGCGTCGTAGGCGCGCTGGCAGCGTGCCAGCAGCTCGTCCAGCGGCAGCGTGCCCTGGCGCAGCGCATTGATGCAGCGCGAGCGCTTGGCCTTGCCGGGTGACAGGCGGATCAGCCAGCCGTCGACGTCGGCTTGCTGCGGCGGGGCGGAGGCGTCCAGGCCGGCGAGTTCGGCGCGCAGGGCGAGGGTGCTGAGCGTTGCGTTCATTGGAACAGCCCGCGGGCCTTGAGGACGCCGCGCTTCTTGGCTTCGAAAAGCTCGGCCAGTGGCGTGCCTTGGCGGCACACGGCGAGGCCTTTGCCGTGAAGCCAGTCCGACGGCGGAAACCATTCGTTGAGCTCGTCTGCCGGCAGATTGGGCAGCGGCTCGATGACGGGCTTCTTGAACGCGATGGGCCGTGCCGTACTCGGGCCGCGGCGCGTCGGATGCTCGAACCGGTCCGCCGAACCGCAGGCCGCCCAGTCGCCGTCCACGGTTTCATAGACCGGGTAGTACTGGTACTTCTCATGCACCCACGTGCCGTCATCCCGGCGCGACGCGAAAAGCAGCACGTGCTCGTAGTTGGCAAAGGCCGGCCAGCCGTAGTGGTCGAAAGCGTCGAAGCGGAGGGTGGCGTTGTCGTACTGGCCGTAGACCATCTTCAGCACCCGATATTCGGCATGGAAGGCCGCGTTCGGGATTTCGAAGCAGACGAGAGCCGTGCCGTCTGTCCGGGTTTCGACCGGCTGCTTGCATTTCGACGGCGGCTTGAATTCCTCCACGCTGATCTTCTGGCCGACGAAGGCGATGAAGCGGTCGGCCGCGGGTTCGCCGGCGTGGGCCATCGAGGCGATGAACGCCAGCGCTGCGCAGAGGCGCCTGCTCCAGGGGTGCATGGTGGTCATGGTTGAAGCAGCAGTGCCGGTTGCCGCCACAGGCAGCGCCATTCCGGCAGCGACACGCCGCCGAACGGGCCGGTCATGCCGGGGTCGATGAACTCTGCGCCCAGCCGGGCGTAGAAGCGCTTGGCGGCTTCGTTCTGGTCCAGCACCCACAGGTGCAGCGGCTGCGTGTGGGCCGGCCCCAGCTCGCGGACGACGGCCTGCAGCAGCCGGCGGCCGAGGCCGCCGCCCTTGAGGTCCGGGTGCACGTGCAGGTTGTCGACCAGCGTGCCGCAGACCGGGTCGTGGCCGGGCAGCACGTAGGCGAAGCCGATCATGTGGCTGGCAGCGTCCTCGGCCACGATGCCGAAGGCGGGTGCCGTTACCGGGCCTTGCAGCCGCTCGCGCCAGACGGCCTGGCGCTCGGCGAAGACGTCGTGGTCCAGGAAGCTGTCCGGCACGATGCCGCGGTAGGCGCTGCGCCAGCTGGTGGCGTGGAGGAGGGCGACCGCGTCGGCGTCGGCCGGGGTCATGGGGCGCAAGGACGAGGCGCTCATGGCGTGGCGTAGGTGCGGTAGGTGATGTCGATGCCCTCGCTGCGGCCAGCGGACCGGATCAGGCGGGAACCCGCAGGGTAGGCGATGTCGAGTTGCTTCTCCGACAGCCATTGAAGGCGGATGAGGCTGTCCCGCATGGACAAGCGGGAATCCACACCCGAGCCCAACGAGACGGCGAAGAATCCGCGCGGAAGATCGTCGCTGTCGACTCGCCGCTCGGGCGTCGGGATGATCGCCACCTGGCGAGAAAAACCGGTCGTTGCGCCGCAGTCGATTTCGTAGACGACGGCCGTGCGCCATCCACGAGGCGATTGCACCTCGGCGAAGACAGCCGTCGTGCAGAGGTCGCCCGGAAGCAGTCGATCCAGCAGCACGGTACAGCCGCCGATCAACACGACGATGGTCAGTGCGGTCCAGCCAAGTACAGGCTTCCAGCGCATCAGGCCGCCGTGTTCACCGCATCGTCTCGATCCGCTTCACCATCTCCTTGGCGAAGTCGACAAACGCCTGGGCGCCCTTGGAGCTGGGGTCGAACACCACGCCGGGCAGGCCGTAGCTGGGCGCCTCGGCCAGCCGCACGTTACGCGGGATGACGGTGTCGAACACCTTGTTGGCGAAGTGGGCCTTGAGCTGGTCGCTGACCTGCTGCTGCAGCGTGATGCGCGGGTCGAACATGACGCGCAGCAGGCCGATGATCTCCAGGTCCGGGTTCAGGTTGGCGTGGATCTGCTTGATGGTGTTGACCAGGTCGGTCAGCCCCTCCAGCGCGAAGTACTCGCACTGCATCGGCACGATGACGCCGTGCGCGCTGCACAGGCCGTTCAGCGTCAGCATGGACAGCGACGGCGGGCAGTCGATGAGGACGAAGTCGTAGTCCTGGCCCACTTCGGCCAGCGCGGCCTTCAGACGCGCCTCGCGGCGCTCCAGCGCCACCAGGTCCACCTCGGCGCCTGCCAGCTCGCGGTTGGCGCCCAGCACGTCGTAGCCGGCCTTCTCGGCATGGGCCTTGGCCTCGGCGATGGAGGCGGACTCCAGCAGCACGTCGTAGACCGTCATCTCCAGCTTGCGCTTATCGATGCCGGAACCCATGGTGGCGTTGCCCTGCGGGTCCAGGTCGACAACCAGCACGCGCTGGCCGATCTGGGCCAGGCCGGCGGCGAGGTTGACGGTGGTGGTGGTCTTGCCGACGCCACCCTTCTGGTTGGCGATGCAGAAAATCTTGGCCATGGCTGGGGTTCCGGGAGCAGCCGGCATCGTACCGGGCGGAGGGTAGGCCCCGCCTCGGGCGCGACCCGTGAAATCAGTTCAGCGGGGGCGCATCCAGACGATGCAGCGCTGCGCGTCCAGGCCCGGGACGGCCAGTTGTTCCACGTGAAACACATCCACGTCCGCGGGCAGGGCGGCGATCTCGTCGGCGGGGTGCTGGCCCTTCATGGCCATCCACACCGCGCCTTCGGCCAGCAGCTGGCGGGTGAGGCTCGTGAAGTCCACCAGCGATGCGAACGCGCGGGACGTGATGACGCCGAACGGCTCGGTCGTCAGTTGCTCGACGCGACTGTGCACGCCGTGCAGGTTGGGCAGCTTCAGCTCGGCGGCGACCTGCTGGATGAAGGTCGCCTTCTTGGCGACGGCGTCTACACAGGTCACGTCGGTACCCGGGCAGCAGATGGCGATGACCACGCCGGGCAACCCGCCGCCGGCGCCCACGTCCATCAGACGGGCCGGCGCGCCGTGGCGCAGCAGCGGCGGCAGGGCCGACAGGCTGTCGATCAGGTGGTGGCTCAGCATCTGCGCCGGGTCGCGCACGGCGGTCAGGTTGTAGACCTTGTTCCACTTCTGCAGCAGGGCCAGGTAGGCCAGCAGCTGGTCGAGTTGGGTGTCGCTGAGTTCGAGACCGAGTTGGGTGGCTGCCGCCTGGAGCGTGTCCCTCATGCCGCTTCCGCCTCGGTGAAGCCCTTGAACTTGCCCTTCTTCAGGTGCACCAGCAGCAGCGAGATCGCGGCCGGCGTGATGCCGGAGATGCGCGAGGCTTGGCCCAGTGTCTCGGGGCGGTGCTTGTTCAGCTTCTGCCGCGCCTCGAAGGAGAGGGCGTGCACGAGGCCGTAGTCAAGCTCCTCGGGCAGTTTCAGGTGCTCGAAGTGCGCGGCGCGGGCGACGTCGTCGACCTGCTTGTTGATGTAGCCGGCGTACTTGGTGCTGATCTCAACCTGCTCGGTGACGAGCGCCGCCAGCTCTTCGCCCAGCTCAGCATTCAACGTTTCACGTGAAACACCGGCCTCGGGGCGGGCGATGGCCGCCACTTCGGCCACCGTGTCGAACACCACGCCGGGCCGGCGCAGCAGGTCGACCAACGTGTACTCGCGCTCAAGCGCCTTGCCGACGAGACGTTCCGCGTCCGCCGCCGGCAGGATGCCCGCGTGGACCCAGGTGCTCTTCAGCTTCTCGGTTTCACGTGAAACAGCATCGCGCTTGCGGTTGAAGGCAGCCCAGCGCTCGTCGTCCACCAGGCCCAGATGGCGGCCCACTTCGGTCAGGCGCGCATCGGCGTTGTCCTCGCGCAGCTGCAGCCGGAACTCGGCGCGGCTGGTGAACATGCGGTAGGGCTCGGTGACGCCCTTGGTGATGAGGTCGTCCACCAGCACGCCCAGGTAGGCCTGGTCGCGCGCCGGCGTCCAGGGGCCGTCGCCGCGGACTTGCAGCGCGGCGTTCAGGCCGGCGAACAGGCCTTGCGCCGCGGCTTCCTCGTAGCCGGTCGTGCCGTTGATCTGGCCGGCGAAGAACAGGCCCTGGATGACCTTGGTCTCGAACGAGGCCTTGAGCCCGCGCGGGTCGAAGTAGTCGTACTCGATGGCGTAGCCCGGGCGCAGGATGTCGGCGTTCTCCAGGCCGGGGATGCTGCGCACCGCGGCCAGCTGGATGTCGAAGGGCAGGGAGGTGGAGATGCCGTTCGGGTAGAACTCATGCGTCGTCAGGCCCTCGGGCTCCAGGAAGATCTGGTGCGAGTCCTTGTCGGCGAAGCGGTTGACCTTGTCTTCGATGCTGGGGCAGTAGCGCGGGCCTACGCCCTCGATGACGCCGGTGAACATCGGGCTGCGGTCGAAGCCGCTGCGGATGATCTCGTGCGTGCGGGCGTTGGTGTGCGTGATCCAGCACGGCACCTGCTGCGGGTGCATCTCGCGGTTGCCGATGAAGCTGAACACCGGCACGGGCGTCAGGTCACCCGGCTGCGCTTCGCACTTGCTGAAGTCGATGGTGCGGCCGTCGATGCGCGGCGGCGTGCCGGTCTTGAGCCGGCCTTGCGGCAGCTTCAGCTCTTTCAGGCGGGCCGACAGCGACACGGCCGGCGGGTCGCCGGCGCGGCCGGCGGCGTAGTTCTGCAGGCCCACGTGAACGCGGCCGTCCAGGAAGGTGCCGGCCGTCAGCACGACGGCGCGGGCGCGGAACTGGATGCCGGCCTGCGTGACGGCGCCCACCACGCGGTCGCCTTCCACCATCAGGTCGTCCACGGCCTGCTGGAACAGCTGCAGGTTGGGCTGGTTCTCCAGCCGGCGGCGGATGGCGGCCTTGTAGAGGATGCGGTCGGCCTGGGCGCGGGTGGCGCGCACGGCCGGGCCCTTGCTGCCGTTCAGGATGCGGAACTGGATGCCGCCCTCGTCGGTGGCCAGCGCCATCGCGCCGCCCAGCGCGTCCACCTCCTTCACGAGGTGGCCCTTGCCGATGCCGCCGATGCTGGGGTTGCAGCTCATCGCGCCCAGGGTCTCGATGTTGTGGGTCAGCAGCAGCGTCTGCGCGCCCATGCGCGCCGCGGCGAGCGCCGCTTCAGTGCCGGCATGGCCGCCGCCGACGACGATGACGTCGAATTCCTTGGGGTAAAGCATCTCTGTTCCATTTCCGCATGTCGGGCCGGGCGCCGGGCCGCTCCCAAGCCGGCCCGCTCAGGCGATGTGCCTGCCGGTCGATCCGGCGGGCATCGCCGTCCCCTCGGGGGACCGGCCAAGGTACTCCTTGGACGAGGAGCGCCACCTTGCCTGGGCGAACCGCGAATTTTACGAAGGGCCTGTGGACAAGTCACCCGGCATCGTGGGTGACCGTGGTGGAATGCCGGGCATGCCGCTGCCCGCCGACCCCGCCCTTGCCGCGCTGGCCGACCTGGCGCGGCGGGCGCCCGCGATGCAGGTGCCTGCCGGCACCCGGCTGTTCGACGCCGGCCAACCCTGCCCTGGCTTCCCGCTGGTGGATGCGGGCAGCGTCAGCGTGTCGCTGCTGGCGCCGGACGGCCGGCGGCTGGAGCTGTACCGCGTGGAGCCGGGCGAGGTCTGCGTCGTGTCCGCCACCTGCCTGTTCGCCCACCGCGCGGCCACGGCCAGCGGCGAGGCCCGCACCGAGACGGCGCTGCGCCTCATCAGCCCGGCGGACTTCGAGGCCTTCTGCGAGCGCGACCCCGTGCTGCGCCGCTATGTGATGGGCCTGATGGCCGAGCGTTTGGCCGACCTGATGGCGCTGGTGGAGGCCGTGGCCTTCCAGCGGCTGGACCAGCGCCTGGCCGCGCTGCTGTGCGCCCGCGGCCCGCGCCTGCTGGCCACGCACCAGCAGCTGGCCGACGACCTGGGCACCGTGCGCGAGATCGTCAGCCGGCTGCTGCGGCGCTTCGAGCGCGATGGCTGGGTGAGCCTGGGGCGTGAGCGCGTCGACGTGACCGACGCGGCGGCGCTGCAGCGGCTTTGCGCGGCGTCAAGCGCTGTGTGACCGTGGTCACCGACAGGCGGGGTGCGCCGGCCGACGATGACGGCATCACCACCCGAAGGAGTGCCTCATGTTCAAGACCAACGTCGGCGGCCTGGACCGCGCCGCCCGCCTCAGTGCCGGCCTCGTGCTGCTGGGCCTCGCGGCCACCGGCGTCATCGGCGCCTGGGGCTGGCTGGGCCTCGTGCCGCTGGCCACCGGTCTGATGAGCAGCTGCCCGCTGTACTCGGTGCTGGGCGTCAGCACCTGTCCGGCCAAGGGCTGACGCATCCGCGGCGGACAATGCCGCCATGGACTGCCGCCCCCACTGCGCCGCCTGCTGCATCGCGCCGTCGATCAGCTCGCCCATCCCCGGCCATCCGCAGGGCAAGCCCGCCGGCGTGCGCTGCGCGCAGCTGGACGACGAGCTGCGCTGCAAGATCTTCGGCCGCCCCGAGCGGCCGGCGGTGTGCGGCTCGCTGCAGCCGCACGAGGACATGTGCGGCGCCAGCCGCGAGCAGGCGATGCGCTGGCTGGGCTGGATGGAGGAGCAGACGGCGCCGGCCGCCAGCCCGCCGGCACACGGCTTGTCACCTTGACTCCCTAGGTCGTTGGGCGCCGCCACCTGGCCGGCCTCCTAGACTGCCGCGCCGCGCCCATGGGCCGGCTTGTCAGACTCAGGGAGCCCCATGAAATTCCATCAAGGCCTGGCCGCCGTCGCCATGCTGCTGGGCGCGGCCGTCGCGCACGCCCAGTCCGTCGAGCTGCGGCCCTATCCGCGCGCCCAGGAGCTGGGCCGCTACGACAACCCGCTGGAGGCCGGCGCGCTGCCGATCTCGCCGCCCGAGCGCGCCAAGGGCGGGAACGAGAGTCGCTGGCGGCTGCCCTACGAGGGCAAGGTTGCCATGCAGCAGTACAAGCATCCGGCCGACGACAGCCCACTGCTCATCGCACGCCATTACGCCGGCCAGCTGCGCGAGCAGGGGTTCGAGCTCGTCACCATCTGCGATATCCCCTGCACCTCGCCTTCCGGCAGCGCGGACGTGTCCATCTATTGGTCCCACGAGCTGGACCCGGCCAAGCGGCTTCAGTACAGCGCCTTTGGCGCCCGCGGCATGTACCTGATGGCCCACCGTGCCGATGCCGTGGTGGCCATCCGCGTGGGTGCCTATGCGGATGGCTATGCGTCCGTCGTCAAGACCGTGACCACCCCGCAGCTGGACCGCGCGCCGCTGTTGGCCTACGTCGAGCAGCAGAAGGCCCCGGCGGTGGCCGATGCCCCGCTGCCGCCCCCGCCCGGTCGCGCGGCCGCCAATGCGCCCGGCGTTCAGAGTGTGGCGCCCGCCGACGTCAGCGCGTGGGTGCGGCAGAGCAAGGGCTGGGTCGTCGTGCAGCTCAGTTCGTACGACCCGGGCTGCGGCTACTGCGTGCGCTCGAATCCTGCCTTCAACGCGTTGGCCGCGGCCGAGGCGCCGCAGGGCACGAGCTTCGCGCGCGTCGCCTTCCAGCCATGGAAGACGGTGGGGCAGAACGACTTCGTCCGGCAGTTCGGCGTCACCGGCATCCCGGCCTACTTCACGTTCAAGGACGGCCAGCTGATGCGCCGCCAGGACGGCATCGCCGACGAGGCCACGCTGCGCCGCACGCTGCTGGACGGGCTGCGCTGACTCAGCTGCCCGCCAGCCGTGGCCGGTTGCCGCCCCAGCGCGCACGGAAGGCCTGCGCGCGCGGGTGGTCCCAGTACTTGTCGAAGAAGTAGTGCAGCACCGTGTTGGCCAGCGGCTCGATGAACGTGACCGCGCCGGCCACGGTGAGGCTGCCGGTCAGCGCGTAGGTCACCGTGAACGAGGTGCCCAGGTGCAGGATGCCGAAGCTGACGGTCTTGGCCATGGTGTCTATCGCCTGATTGAATCGAATAGTCAAATGCTAATGATTCTCATCGGCGCGGGCCAATTGCTTGCGGCTATGCCATCGATCGGCGTCTACGCTGTGCCGTCATGACACCTGCCGACGCCCCCGTGCCCGCCGACAGCCTGCTGGGCCGCCTGGCCACGCAGCGCGGCGCTTTTGCCGACGCCTATGCGCTGCACCTGCCGCGGCCCGTCACGCTGGCCGAGTTTGTCGAAGCGTTCTACACGACGCGGCTGTTCAAGCTGGAGCGGGCGCTGATCGCGCTGCTGGGCAAGCCGTCCAGCGACGCGATGGCCCGCGCCGTGGCGCGGGGGGAGGGCGAGCGCATCGCCGTCTGGACCGTGGAGGCCAGCACGGGCGACGAGCTGCTGATGCACGAGGACAGCGGCGCCACGCGCTCCTGGTTCCAGGTGCAGGCGGGCGAGGGCGGAGGCACGACGCTGTGGTTCGGCTCCGCCGTCGTGCCGCGCCGGCGCGGCCCGGGCGGCGAGCCGCGTTTCAGCTGGGTGTTCCACGCGCTGCTGGGCTTTCACCGCGGGTACTCGCGCGCGTTGCTGGCCGCCGCGGCGCGGCGGCTGGCCTAGCGCTGGGTGCCCGGGCCGGTAACCTTGTCCGTGACCGGCTGGCCGGTGGCGAGGTCTTCGATCCAGACCTCGCAGGCCTGGGCCTCGATGCGGCCCCTGACGGCGTAGCGCACGCCCTCCCTGGGCGTGAAGACCACCTCGCCCACCGTGCGGCAGGTCGGGTTGGACAACGCCACCAGCGGCGATGCGTACTGCGTCGCCGCCTGCAGCTGCACGCGCGCCGGCCGCACGGCCAGCTCGTTGCTCAGCGCCACGGCGGTGACCGTCATGGCGCCCCCCTGGCCGGCTCGCGTGGTGGCCACGCTGCTGCTGGCCAGCCGGCGGCCGTCCACCTGCGTCATCTCGAACACATGCAGCCGCTGCGGGCCGACGGCCACGGCCTGGTCGGCTACGTTGACCGTGGGCCCGGTGTAGTCGGCCGGCGTGGCGGGCTCGAAGGCGGAGAAGCTGCCTGTGCCGGCGCAGCCGGCCAGCAGCCCTGCCGCGGCGAGGCCGGCCGCGGCACGGGCAAGGATGTGGGGCGTTGTCATGGGTGTCAGTGTCAGCGATGCAGGAAATGCAATTCTTCACGGCGCGGCCACGCGGGCTGTGCGTACTGCCCGGGTGCCGGCGTGCCACCTTCCACAATGTGCGGCGTTAGCCATTCTTCGACAGCATTCATGCCCATGCCGACCCTGCGTCTGCCCCGACTGCACCCTCTCCTGTTCTGCGGCCTGATCGGCTGCGTGTCGCCGCCCGCGGTGGCGGGTGTGCCCGAGGGCCTGGAGGCCTACCGCGCCGAGCGCTATGCCGACGCGCTGGCCGAGCTGCGCGGCCCCGCTCAGCAGGGCGATGCGCAGGCCCAGGTGCGCATGGGCTGGATGCTGCTGTGGGGCGAGGGCATCAAGATGGACAAGCCGGCCGGCCTGGCCTGGCTGCGCAAGGCGGCCGACCAGGGATCGTCGGAGGCGCAGAACACGCTGGGTTTCGTCTACGCAGAGGGCAACGGCGTCAAGGCCGACGCCGCGCAGGCCGCCCGCTGGTTCACGCTGGCGGCCGAGCAGGGCATGAGCGTCTCGCAGGCCGAACTGGCGCTGGCGCTGTGGCACGGCAAGGGCGTGGCCCAGGATGCGGCTGCCGCCATCGGCTGGGCCCGCAAGGCGGCCGAGGCGGGCAATGCCACGGCACAGAACCTGATGGGCGTGGCCAGCTTCCGCGGCCAGGGCTTGCCGCAGGATCACAAGGCCGCGGCGGAGTGGTACCGCAAGGCCGCCGACCAGGGGTCCAGCCTCGCTCAGCGCAACCTGGCCTGGCTTTACCGCGACGGCACGGGCGTGCCCAAGAACCTCAAGACCGCCTTCGAATGGTTCAGCAAGTCGGCCGAGCAGGGCGACAGCGGCGCGCAGTTCCGCGCCGCGCTGGCCTATGACATGGGTGAGGGCGTGGCCAAGGACGTCCGCCGCGCCAGCGAGTGGTACCGCAAGGCGGCCGACCAGGGCCTGCCCGAGGCGCAGTTCAACCTTGGCGTGCAGTATGCCGATGGCAGCGGCGTGCCCCAGGACTTCGAGCAGTCCACCGAGTGGTACGCCAAGGCGGCGGCACAGGGCCATGCCGCCGCGACGAACAACCTGGGCGTGGCCTATGGCCGCGGCCGCGGTGTGCCGCGCGACCCGGTCGTGGCCTACGCGCTCTACAACGTGTCCGCCAGCCTCGATGGCTCCGACGACAACAAGGCACCGGGCAACCGCAAGTCGTTGCTGGACGAGCTGAGCCCGGCCGAGGTCGAGCAGGCGCAGGCGCTGACGCGCCGCATGCTGGACCCCAAGATCGGCATCGCCGCCGCCATCGCGCAGCGCCTGCGCAGCCAGCCGGCAGCCAAGCGGCCCGTCGCGGCCGCCGAGCCGGTGCGCCCCGAGCCGGCCGGTGACGGCTTCCCGGCGCGCCCTGCCAAGCGCCCCGGCGTCGTCAGCTGCAACACCAGCTGCATCAACGCGTCCTGCAAGCGCACCTACGACGACGGCCGTAAGGTCAACATCCAGGCGCAGCAGAAGTTCAACTTCGGCAAGTGGGAGTGGGACGCCGGCCCGTGCTGAGCCGGCACCACCCTCAGCGCGCCACCGCCGCGCGCATGGAGCGCGCGACGTAGAACAGCCCCACGGCGCCCAGCGCAAAGCCCGTCAGCACGCCGGGCAACACCTGGCCCCAGCGCAGTGCCTCGCCCTTCAGCACGGCCAGCATCAGCGTGTTCTGCGCCAGGCCCGGCACCCACAGGTACCAGGGCGCATCGCCGCCCGGGTTCAGCAGCGTCACCATCGGCATCAGGCTGACGACGGTGACCACCAGCGTGCTGCCGGCCTGCGCCTCCTTGAAGGTCTTGGAGCGGATGGCCAGCGCCATCAGCAGGCCGGACAGCCCCGCCGCCAGCGGGATCTGCAGCAGCCAGAAGGCCAGCACCTCGCCCATGCCGAACTGGAACATCGCCTGCAGGCTGTCGCTGCGCAGCAGCCACTGCGCCGGCACGAAGCTCAGGGACGACAGCAGCGCCACCACCATGCCCATCAGCGCAACGGCGCCCCACTTGCCCACCACCAGCGCGCCGTGCGGCACCGGGTTCATCAGCAGCGGCTCCAGCGAGCCGCGCTCGCGTTCGCCGGCGGTGCTGTCCAGCGCTGCGGTCAGCGCGCCGTACAGCACGGCCATGATGATGAACATCGGCACCATGGCCGTCAGCCGCGACGCGCGGGCCTGCACGCCCGCCAGGTCGCGCTCCTCGACCTCGATGGGCTTGAGCAGCTCCATGGACACGCCGCGCATCGCCAGGTTCAGCGCGGCGCGCTCCTGGTTGAAGCCGCCCAGCAGCCGGTGGATGCTGCCCACGCCGGCGCCGGCGCGCTGATTGGCGCTGTCGCTGACGATCTCCACTGTCGGCGCCTCGCCGGCCAGCAGCTTGGCCTCGAAGTCCGCCGGCACCACCATCACCGGCTCCAGCAGCGTCGTCGCGCGCAGCCGGGCCTCGTAGTCGGCCGGCGCGGGCTTGATCGTGAAGGTCTGGCGCTCGATGAAATTCTTCAGCGTGGGAGCAGCCTCGATGCCCACCGCCAGCACCTCGCGCTTCTCGGCGCGCTCCTCGAACGACGCGATCAGCGCGGACAGCGCCGTCAGCATCAGCGGCCCCATCAGCAACGCGGGCAGCAGCATACGCAGCAGCGTGCGGCGGTCGCGCAGCGCGTCGGCCAGTTCCTTGGCAAAGACGATGAACGCCTGTTTCATGCAGCCACCTCGGCAGGGAAAGCCAGTTTCACGAACGCATCCTCGAAGCGGGTCTCACCCGCCTGCGCCAGCAGCTCCGGCACGCTGCCGCGCGCGACGCTGCGGCCCTTGGACACGACGACCACCTCGTCGCACAGCTGCTCCACCTCCTGCATGATGTGCGTGGAGAAGACGATGCATTTGGCGCCGCCCTCGGGGCTGCGCAGCCAGCGAAGCGCTTCGCGCAGCGCGCGCGTGGCCAGCACGTCCAGCCCGTTGGTGGGCTCGTCCAGCACGATGTTGGCGGGGTCGTGCACGAGGGCCCGGGCCAGCGCCGTCTTCATGCGCTCACCCTGGCTGAAGCCGTCGGCGCGGCGGTCCAGGATGGACTGCATCTCCAGCAGCCGCGCCAGCTCCTCGGCGCGCGCGTTGGCGGCGTCGGGGTCCATGCCCTGCAGCCGGCCGAAGTAGGCGATGTTCTCGCGCGCCGACAGCCGTGGGTACAGGCCGTGTGCATCGCCGAGGATGCCCATGCGGGCCAAGGCTTTCAGCGGAGCGTCCTGCACGACGATGCCGTCGACCGTGATGCGGCCACTGTCGGGCGCGAACAACCCGGCCAGCATGCGCAGCGTCGTCGTCTTGCCGGCGCCGTTGGCGCCCAGCAGGCCCGTGATGCGGCCATCGGCAGCCGCCACGCTGACGCCTTGCACTGCCTGCACGATGCGCTTGTCGCCCCGCTTGAACAGCCCTGCGCCGGTGCGCGAGACGAAGTGCTTGTGGACGTTGTCGATGTCGATCATTGCGCGGCTCCGTTTGTCGGGGCCTGTATGGGCTGGAAGGCGACGGGCCGCGGGATGCGCGTGGCGCAGCTCGCGTCCTGCGGCAGCGCCGCGGCGTCGGTCTTGGCGTCGATGAAGCGGAACAGCAGGTCGCGCACGCAGCCCACGCCCATGACGCCGTGGCCGGCCTCGGGCACCACCAGGTGCTGCACGCGCTCGGCATGGCCCACGGCAAGCGCCTGGGCCATGCGCTCGCCGTGGCGGGGCGGCGTGGCGGGGTCGGCGCCGCCGCTCATCACCAGCACGGGGCTGGGCGCGGGCGGCACTTTGTAGAAGTCGGCCGGCACGTCGCCGCGGGGCCAGGTCTTGCACACGCGGGCGTACATGTCGGCATCCACGCGCTGGAAGTCGGCGCCCGGCTGGTCGGTCGACTCCGCCAGGCGCGGCATGTCCTCGGCGCAGACGACCGAGAAGTGCATGCCCATCGCCAGCCGCAGGTCCTTGCCGCCGCCGAAGGCCGAGGTCAGGCCGAACAGGCCGTCGAAGCGGCCGTCGCGCGCGGCGGCCTGGATGGCGGCCGGCAGCGCCGCGGCCAGCGCCGGCTGGTACAGCGGCGGGCGCACCGCGCGCAGCAGCAGCTGGCGGTCCACCGTGAAGCGCTCGGGCTGGCCCGTCAGCGGCTGCGCCACCGTCACCTGGCGCGGCAGCGAGGCCAGCAGCTGCTGCCAGTCGGCGCGCAACGTCGGGTAGGTCTTGGCATGCGCGTCCAGCAGCTTGTCCAGCGCCGCCTGCGTGTCGGGCGAGAAGCTGGCCGGCAGCACCATGTCGGGCGGGGCCACGCCGTCGATGACGGTGCGGCGTACCTTGGTCGGGAACTGGCGCAGGTACTCCAGCGCGGCGCGCGTGCCGTAGCTGCCGCCGATGAGGTTCCACTGCGGCACGCCGAGAGCCTCGCGCACGGCGTCCATGTCCTGCATCGCGATCGTCGTCGTGAAGAAGCGCAGGTCGCCGTACGGCAGCTTCTCCAGCTCGGCGCGGCAGGCGTCCAGCCGGCGCAGCTGGGCGGCGCCGTCGAGCTGTTCGGTGATGGGCAGCCGGCTGTCGTCGGGACAGTCCAGCGGCGCGGACTTGCCGGTGCCGCGCTGGTCGATGAAGACCAGGTCGCGCCGGTTGCCCAGCCTCGACAGCCTCGGCAGCATGCGCGCGGCCACGCCGATGGCACTCTGGCCTGGGCCGCCGGCCAGCATCAGCACCGCGTCGGGCTGCTTGTTGCGGGCCATGGCCGGCACCACGAGGTAGTGCACGTCGATCTTCGCGCCGTCCGGCCGTGCCGGGTCCAGCGGGCGTTGCAGGCTGCCGCACTGCAACTCGTTGGGGATGCCGGCGATGCGGCAGGGCTTCAGCGGCGCAGCCGCCGCAGCCGTGCCCAGCCCGGTCATCGTCAGGAGTGCCAGCAGGCACCCACGCCATTCACGCATGCCTTCACTCGGGAAGTTGGGAGTGGGCGGAGTATCCGGGCGCGGCGTGGGCCGTCAGCGCGGCGCCGGGATGAATGGCGGGTGGGGCCGCACCAGCGGCCCGAAATCGCGGTTGGCCGGTGTCAGGCCTTGCGGGGGGCAGCTTGGGCCATCAGCCCCTGGCAGGCGGCACGCGCCTTCGCATCGCTGCCGTCCAGCTTGCCGCAGACGCCGTCCAGCTGCGCCTTGAGCCGGCCGAGGGTGGCGGCCTGGGCGGGGGTCTTGCTCCAGCCCGCCAGCAGCGTCGCGACCTTCTTCAGCGAGCGTTCGCTGCGTTCGTAGAACGCGCCGGGGTCCTTCTCGGCCTCGGCGAACAGCTGGGCGGCGGTCTTCTCGATGCGCGCCGTGTCCTCGGGGCTCAGCTCGACGAGCGCGCCGAGGTAGTTGGACCCCCACTGCAGCCGCGTCGCCGGGCCCTCGCTCTTGTTGAAGGCCTCCTCGTACCAGCGCAGCGCGTCGGCCGTGCGGCCCTGCTTCTTCGCGTTGCCGCCCAGCTGGCTCATCAGGTAGTAGGGCGAGTGGCTGCGCGCCAGCGCGGCCTTCAGCAGCTCGTCGCTGTCCGTCCACAGGCCGGCGCGGCCCAGCAGGTAGGCCGCCTGCGTGATGACGGCCTGGCGCTCGTAGCCATCGGTGATCTCGCGGTGGGCGCGGGTGGCCTGCTCGCGCGCCTCGGCCTGCAGCGCGGCGGGCACGGTCCGGGGATGCGGTTCGTCCTTGGGCGTGTCCAGCCGCGCCAGCTCGATGCGGCCCTGCAGCGCGTTCAGTCGGTCCGCGCGGGACAGCGTCGCGTCCGCATTCAGCCGCTTCAGCGCGGCGTCGAACTCCACCACCAGCTGGCGGCGCGCGTCGCCGGGCGCGGGGGCCAGCGCCTTGACGAGGTCGGGTGCTTCGTTGGCCAGCACGTCCATCTGCGCGCGGGCCTGCGCGGCGTCGGCCAGCACGGCTCGCAGCCGCGGCAGCTGCGCCGGGTCGGCCGCCTGGCCTTCGCTCAGTGCGCCAACGGACTTCAGCCACAGCCGCGTGGCCGTCTCGGCGTCCGCGCCCTCGCTGGCGTGGGCCAGCTGCGCCAGCGTGGCGGGGCGCTCGGCGGCGGGCAGCAGTTGTTGCTCGTCGGTCTCCCAGCCGTAGAAGCCCAGCAGCCGCCATTCGTTGGCATTGAGCTTCCTGCCCGCGCGGGCGTCCGCCAGCACGGCCTTGACCGGCCGGCCGCTGGACAGGCCCAGCTGCAGCACCTTCATCACCTGCGCCGCGTCGGCCTCGCCGGGCAGCCGCGTGATCTCCTGCCCCGCGGGGCTGAACAGGATCAGCGTCGGGTAGCCGCGCACCTTGAAGCGCGTGCCCAGCTTCTGCGCGCCGGGCGCGTCGCCGTCGATGCCCACGGCGACAAAGGCCTTGCTCTGCTCGATGAAGTCGGCGCGGTTGAACAGCGTCGCCTTGAGCTGGTTGCATGGCGGGCACCACTTGGCGCCCCAGTACAGCAGCACCGGCTTCTTCTCCGCCTTGGCTTGGGCAAAGGCGCGGTCGATGTCGGCATCGGCCGCGGCCGCCTGCCAGGACACGCCGGGCCCGGTGGCGGCATGGGCGGGCAGGGAAGGGAGTGCGGCCAGGGTCAGGGCCAGCGCGATCGACGAGAAGAGGGGTGACAGCTTCATGTCCGGCGGTGAGAAAGGGGTGACTGATTGTCCGGGGCTTCGTGGCCTGCCCGGCGCTGCGGGTTTCTCAGTTGCTCATGCGGCGGCCGCATGAGCGCGCAACTCATAGGGAGGGCGCGCGCGGCCGCGGCTGTCTAGACTCGCGCGCGTCATTTCAGGAGACCCCATGAGAACCGCCATCGCCGCCGCCGTGCTGGCCCTGTCCTTGGCCCCCGCGCTGGCGGCCGGCCCCAACCTGGTCGTCAACGGCAGCTTCGAGGCCGATCCGATTGCCGCCAACAGCTGGGACATCCGCGCCAACATCACCGGCTGGACCGGCGCCCCGGACATCGAGCTGCAGAACCACCTGGAAGGCAACCTGCCGCAGGACGGCAACCAGCTCGTCGAGCTGGACACCTTCGCCAACAGCGCGATGAGCCAGACCATCAACGCCACCGGCTGGGTGAGCTTGAGCTTCTGGTACACGCCGCGCATCGGCTGGGGCGCGAACACGCACGGCGTGCAGGTCAGCCTGGGCAGCTTCTCCAGCGTCGTCATGGACAGCGTCGCCGGCGGCTCGGTGCCGAACTGGCAGCGCTTCAGCGCGCTGGTGGACCTGGGCAGCGGCGGCAGCGCGGTGCTGCGCTTCGCGGCAACCGGCACATCGGACATGGCCGGTGGCCTCATCGACAACGTGTCCGTCACCGCCGTGCCCGAGCCGGCCACCGGCTGGCTGGCGCTGGCCGGTGTGGCCGCGCTGGCCGGCTGGGGCCGCCGCCGCGCGGCCCGCTGAGCTGCGCGGCCGTGCCAGTCGCCATCGGCAGCCCGCGGCTCGATGACGCGCTGGCCCGCCTGCGCGCCGCCGCGCGCCCCGAGGCGCTGGCCGACATGGCCCGCTTCGGCCTGACCGGCGCAGGCCGGCTGGGCCTGGCGGTGCCCACACTGCGCGCGCTGGCGCGCGAGTTCAGGCGCGACCACGACCTGGCCCTCGCGCTGTGGGACACCGGCATCCCCGACGCACAGATCCTCGCCGGCATGGTGGCCGAGCCGGCGAAGCTGACCGCGGCGCAGATGGACCACTGGGTGGCCGGCATGCGCGCCTGGGACGTCTGCGACCAGGCCTGCCTGAATGCGTTCGTGAAGAGCCCGCTGGCGTGGGACGCCATCCCGCGCTGGGCGGCGCGTGAGCCCGAGTTCGAGAAGCGCGCCGGCTTCTCGCTGCTGGCCGTGGCGGCCGTGCACCAGAAGCAGCGCCCCGACGCCGATTTCCTCGCCCGCCTGCCCCTCATCGAGCAGGCCGCCGACGACGACCGCAACTTCGTCAAGAAAGCCGTCAACTGGGCGCTGCGCCAGACGGGCAAGCGCAGTGCGGCGCTACGTGAGCCAGCACTTACCGTGGCGGAGCGGCTGTGCGGGCGCGAGGAGAAGTCGGCCCGCTGGATAGGCAGCGATGCGCGGCGGGAGCTGGCTCAGCGGATGGTGTCGTAGTCCCAGCCCGGGCCGTCGATCTGCTGCAGGCGGCGCGGCCGGGGCATCCAGCCGGGCGAGCGCAGGCTGTCCTGCAGTGGGGGCGCATCACGGACGCAAGCCTAGCCGGTCCGCCGCGCCCGGCCGGTGGGCTGGCTAGGCATAAATTGAACCTGACCCCATTTTCTTGTCCCTCTTTGGAGGGGGGCGGGGGGTGTTAGGGGGGAGTCGCCGCGGTGGTATCCCCCCTCGTCCCACCCTCTGGGTGATGTCGGGAAAGAGGCCCGGCGCCGATGCTGACGGTGTGACGTTTTCCACGGCGTCGAACCCCTCAGCACCGGAGACCCACCATGCAATTCTTCAGCTCCTCGCAGTTCCCCGTCGTGAACGCCAAGCTGCCGCACGTCGCCGCAGGCCACGGTGGTGCCGCAGCGGCCGGTGCGCGCAAGCTGGACTGTGGCTGGTACGACTCCAGCTTCGACCTCGCCCGCGGCCTGGAAGTCCTCGAGGACGACGACCACACGCTGTACCAGCTGTGGGAGATGTCGCGCCGCTGAGCCCGGTTGCCCGGCCCCCCAGCGCCCGCTACAGCGAGCAGGCCAGCTTGGTGCCCTGCAGGATGGCCCGCTTCGCGTCCAGCTCGCCGGCCTCCAGCGCGCCGCCGATCAGGTGCACGTTCACACCCGCGGCCCGCAGCGGCGCCTCCAGCTCGCGCAGCGGCTCCTGGCCGGCGCACAGCACGATGGTGTCGGCCTCGATGAGCTGGGCGTCCGCCCGCTTCTCCCCGTAGCTCACCCACAGCCCCTCGGGCGTGATCTGCTCGTAGTTCACGCCGGCCAGCATCTCCACCCGCTTCATCTTCAGCGCCGCGCGGTGGATCCAGCCGGTTGTCTTGCCCAGGCCCGCGCCGGGTTTGCCGGCCTTGCGCTGCAGCAGCGTGATCTGGCGCGTCGGCGCCTCGGGCGCCGGGCGCAGCAGCCCCGCGCGCACGTCGGCCGGGTCGCCCACACCCCAATGCCGGCGCCACGCGGCCGGGTCCAGCGTCAGCGAGTGGCCGGCCTCCAGCAGGTACTCCGCCATGTCGAAGCCGATGCCGCCCGCGCCGACGATGGCCACGCGCTTGCCCACCGGCTTGTCGTGGCGCAGCACGTCGATGTAGCTCAGCACCTGGCCGCGCGCGACGCCCTCGGCCTGGCCCTTGATCTTCGGGTCGCGCGCGCTGACGCCGGTAGCCAGCAGCACGTCGTCGAAGCCCTTGAGGTCGTCGGCGCCCACGCGGCAGTTCAGCTTCAGCTCGATGCCGGTGACCTCGATGCGCCGGCCGAAGTAGCGCAGCGTCTCGCTGAACTCCTCCTTGCCCGGCACCCGTCGGGCCATGTTGAATTGGCCGCCGATCTCGGCCGCCGCGTCGAACAGCGTCACCGCATGGCCGCGCTCGGCCAGCGTCGTCGCCGCGGCCAGCCCGGCCGGGCCGGCGCCGACGACGGCAATGCGCTTCTTCGCGCCGCCGGCCACCGGGTGCAGCACGATCTCCTGCTCGTAGGCCGCCCGCGGGTTCACGAGGCAGGTGGAGATCTTCTGCGCGAAGGTGTGGTCCAGGCAGGCCTGGTTGCAGGCGATGCAGGTGTTGATCTCGTCGGCACGGCCCTGGCGCGCCTTCTGCACGAATGCCGGGTCGGCCAGGAAAGGCCGCGCCATCGACACCATGTCCGCCGAGCCGTCCGCCAGCACGCCTTCGGCCACTTCCGGCGTGTTGATGCGGTTGCTGGTGATCAGCGGCGTGGTGATGCCTTCTTCCCGCAGCTTGGCGCGAAGTTTTGCAGTCACCCACGCGAAGCCCGCCCGCGGCACGCTGGTCGCGATGGTGGGCACGCGCGCCTCGTGCCAGCCGATGCCGGTGTTGATGATGGTGGCGCCGCCGCGCGCCACGCGCCGGCCCAGCTCCACGACCTCTTCCCACGAGCTGCCGTTCGGGATGAGGTCCAGCATCGACAGCCGGTAGATGATGATGAAGTCCGGCCCCACCGCCTCGCGCATGCGCGCCAGGATCTCCAGCGGCAGCCGCATGCGGTTCTCGTACGAGCCGCCCCAGGCGTCGGTGCGCTGGTTGGTGTGTTCGACGAGGAACTGGTTGATGAAATAGCCCTCGCTGCCCATCACCTCCACGCCGTCGTAACCGGCCTCGCGGGCCAGCTTCGCGCAGCGGATGAACGCGCGGATCTGCCGCTCGATGCCGCGCGGCGACAGCTCGCGCGGCGTGAACGGGCTGATGGGCGACTGGATGCGCGACGGCGCCACGCACAGCGGCGAGTAGCCGTAGCGGCCCGTGTGCAGGATCTGCAGCGCGATCTTGCCGCCCTCGGCATGCACGGCGTCCGTGATGAGCTTGTGGCGCCGTGCCGCGCCCGAGGTCGCCAACGTGCCGGCGAACGGCTTGGCCCAGCCCTCGATGTTGGGCGCGAAGCCGCCCGTGACGATCAGCCCCACCTCGCCGCGCGCACGCTCGGCGAAGAACACCGCCATGCGCTCGAAATGCTTGCGGCCGTCCTCCAGCCCGGTGTGCATGCTGCCCATGAGCACGCGGTTCTTCAGCGTCGTGAAGCCCAGGTCCAGCGGGGCCAGCAGGTGCGGATAGTTCATCGCGCCGATGCTAAACAGCGCGGCCCCGGCTGGATTGGAGGCGTCTCACCAATGGCCCCCCGGGTTTTCCAGCAACAGTTCTTCACCCGGTGCTAGACGGCGGAAATGGCGGCACCTCCGGCTTGGGTTCTAATCGCGAGTCCGCGTATTTGGCCGCACCTTTGCCACCAAGGCCCGGCGACCTGGTTTTTTCGGAGATTCTCGATGCGATTCACCCCCTGGGCCACCCGGCTGGCCCTGACGCTGAGCCTGTCGGCAATGGCTGCCCTGACCGCCTGCGGCGGTAGCGGCGGCGGCGGCAGCAGCACCCAAGTGCGCCTGCTCAATGCCACGCGCTCCTACGATCAGCTGGACCTGACGGTCAACGACAAGACCATCAACAGCAAGGTCGCCTACGCTGCCGTCGGCGAGTACGGCAGCGTGGACACCGGTTCCACCGCGTCCAAGGTGCTGAAGAGCGACGTGGGTAGCAGCGTGTCGGCCACGCAGCCCACGCTGAACGCCAACAGCAACTACACCTACATCACCTACGGCTTCTCCGGCGCCGTGCGCACGACGCTGCTGGAAGAGTCCCAGGCCGCACCCGACGCCAACAAGGCCAAGCTGCTGGTGCTGAACCTGGCGCCCGACGCCGGCGCGCTGGACACCTATGTGACCACCGCGGCCACCTGCGGCCTGACCAACGAAACCGCGCTGAGCAGCAACCTGGCCGGCGGCGCCGGCAGCGGCTACATCCAGATCAACTCGGGCACCTTCCGTGTCTGCGTGACCGGCTACAACAAACCCACCGACCTGCGCCTGGCCATCCCGGCCATCACGCTGGACTCCGCCAGCGTCAACACGCTGATCCTGACCGCCACCGACGGCGGCGTGCTGGTCAACGGCATCACGCTGGTGCAAAAGGGCGCGGCCAAGAACTTCGCCAACACCCAAAGCCGCGTGCGCACCGTCGCCGCGCTGGCCAGCGGCGGCTCGGTCACGTCGTCCATCAACGGTCAGGCCATGTTCAGCGCCGCCGCCGTCAGCCCGCTGATCAGCGACTACGTCACCACGAACGCCGGCGCCAGCACGCTGAGCGTCGCCGTCAACGGTGCCAACGTCAGCTTCACCGCGCCGACGCTGGCCGCTGGCAAGGACACCACGCTGATGGTCTGGGGTGACCCGGCCGCGCCGAAGCTGGCCGTCATCGACGACGACAACCGCCTGCCCACCGTCTCCACCGACGTCAAGATCCGCCTCGTCAACGCGCTGCAGATCAACGGCGCGGGCCTGAGCGTCGGTTACGGCACCATCGCCTCCAACATCGCCGCCGGCACGGGCTCGGCGCCGCTGTCCGGCTCGATCACGAACTCGTCCACGGGCGCGCAGGTCGACGTGACGGTGCCGACCTCGGCCCTGTCCATCTACACCAACTCCGCGCTGGTGTTCCCGGCCGGCAGCGTCTGGACCTTCTTCGCCGTGCCCAACACCGCGACGACCGCCACGACCAACCTGCCCGTGCCGGGCATGGCTGCCGTGCCCAAGCGCGAGCGCCCGTAAGCGGCTCGCCGCTTCCGCGCAAAAACCCCCGTGCCTCGGCCGGGGGTTTTTTCTTGGCCGCGCGAAGATGATGGCGCCATGTCCGCCCCCACCCGTTTCCATCTGCAGCGCCTGCGCCAGCTGTGGCGCAGCGCCGGCTGGCCCAGCCAGGATCTCGTCGAGGTGGAACTGCTGGCGGCCGGCTGGGTGGAGCGCCTGGCCGAGCCCGGCGGCCGCGAGCGGCTGCGCGTGACCGATGCCGGCGTCGCGCTGATTGCCGAATCGCTGACCCGCAACCGCGCCGCCCGCGACGCGCACGAGCTGCTGGTCGAGCGCGTCGCCACCGAGATGCAGCGGGCGGGCCGCATCGCCTGGCGCGGGCTGACGCTGCGCGCCGGGCTGCCGCAGGACGACGGCAGGACGCAGTGGGTCAACGCGATGCCCGATGTCTATTCCATCCGCCACAGCACCGTGGAGGACTACCTGGAGCCCGCCATCCACGAGATCAAGGTCAGCCGGGCGGACCTGCTGGGTGAGCTGCGCCGGCCGGCCAAGTCCGCCGCTTACCGCGCGCTCAGCGGCCAGTGCTGGTTCGTCATCAAGGCCGGCATCGCCGAGGCGGAGGAGATCCCGCCCGAGTACGGTGTGCTCATCGGCCACGCCACCCACCTGGAGCTGGCCCGGCCCGCACCGAAGCGCGCCTGCAAGCCCGACTTCGCGACGTGGATGGCGCTGGCCCGCGCAACGCCGCTGCCGCCGCAGGACGACGATCCACAATCGCCGCTCTGACCCGGAGCTGCCATGGGCAACAAGACCGTCCCGACCGAGGCCGACATGCAGGCCACCCGCTGTCCGCGCTGTGGCGGCGGCTTCGAGTGCGGCGCTAATGCAGGCCATTGCGACTGCTTCGGCATCCACCTGACCGACCGGCTGCGCACCGAGCTGGCGGCGCGCTACCCCGACCGCTGCCTGTGCATGCGCTGCCTGCGCGAGCTCGTCGATGCCGGGGCAGCGCCGCACTGAGCGGGTGCTGCCGGTGCAGGCATGATGGCCGGCTCATGACCGCCCTCGACCGCCTCGCCCCGCCGCTGTTCATCTTCATCTGGGCCACCGGCTACATCGTCGCCAAGCTCGCGGCGCCTTATGCCGACCCGCTGACCTTCCTGAGCTGGCGCTATGCCGGTGTCGTCGCGCTGATGCTGGGCCTGGCGCTGGCCGCGCGCGCGCCGTGGCCGTCGCGGCGTGACATGGGCCACCTGGCCGTCGCAGGCCTGGGCATCCAGGCGCTGTACCTGGCGGGCGTGTGGGTGTCCATCCGCCAGGGGCTGCCGGCCGGCACCGCGGCGCTCATCGTCAACCTGCAGCCGGTGCTGGTGGCGGCGGCCGCGCCGCTGATCGGTGAACGCGTCGCGCCGCGGCAGTGGCTGGGCGTGGCGCTGGGCCTCGCGGGCGTCGTGCTCGTCATCTGGCACAAGCTCAACCTGGGTGCCAGCTACGGCCCGCCGCTGGCGCTGTGCCTGATGTCGTTGCTGGCCATCACCGGCGGCACGCTGTACCAGAAGCGCTTCGTGCCGCAGTTCGACCTGCGCACCGGCCAGGTCGTGCAGTTTGCCGCCGCGCTGGCCGTCACGCTGCCGCTGGCCTGGGCGCTGGAGCCCATGCGCATCGAGTGGAACCGCGACGTCTTCCTCGCGATGGGCTGGAGCATCCTCGTGCTGACGGCGGGCGGCATCAGCCTGATGTTCTACATGCTGCGGCATGGCCGCGTGACGGCCGTGTCCAGCACCATGTATCTGGTGCCCTCTGTCACCTCGGTGATGGCGTGGCTGCTGTTCGGCGAGACACTGGGCGCACAAGCCATCGCCGGCATGGGCGTGACGCTGCTGGGCGTCTATCTCGTCGTCGCGAGGAAACCGGAGACGTCTGCATGACCCGAGCCCACCACGCCTTCTGGCCGCCCCGCGTGCCGCACGCGATCACGCCGCCGGCCACGTCGCTGGCCGACAACCTGCTCGTCAGCGCGCGCCGCTTTCCCGACCGGCCGGCGCTGGTGTTCCTGGGCCACGTGACGACCTACGCCCAGTTGCTGGCCCAGGTGCAGCGCCTGGCCGCCTGGCTGGCGCAGCGCGGCGTGAAGCCGGGCGACCGCGTGCTGGTGGACCTGCAGAACTGCCCGCAGCTGGTCGTCGCGCACTACGCGATCTTCAGCGCCAACGCCGTCGTCGTGCCGGTCAACCCGATGAACAAGGCGGCGGAGCTGCGCCACCTCATCGAGGACAGCGGCGCCGTGCTCGCCATCACCAGCGCCGACCTCAGCGCCGAATGGCTGGCCGCCGGCATGGCGGCCAAGGACCTGCTCGTCACGCAGCTGGCCGAGGTGCTGCCTGGCGGCCGGGCCGTGCCTGATGGATTGCCGGCCGGCTGGGCCGACTGGCTGAATGCCGACCTCGCGCTGCCCGCCGGCGCCACGCCCTGGGCCGAGGCGCTGGCCTGCACTGCGCCACCCCCGGCCCTGGCCAGCGGCGCCGACGACCTCGCGCTGCTGGGCTACACCAGTGGCACCACCGGCCACCCCAAGGGCTGCATGCACAAGCACAGCAGCCTGCAGCACAACGTGTTCGCCGGTGCGCTGTGGGCCAACGGCAGCCACGAGGACGTGGTGCTGGGCGTCGTGCCGATGTTCCACATCACCGGCATGGTGGTCGTGCTGCACGGCACGCTGATGGCCGGCGCCAGCCTGGTGCTGATGCCGCGCTGGCAGCGCGAGTACGCGGCGCGGCTCATCAAACACCACCGCATCACGCGATGGACCAACATCCCGACGATGGTCATCGACCTGCTGGCCAGCCCCGAGGTGGACAGCTTCGACCTCTCCAGCCTCGTCTACATCGGCGGCGGCGGCGCGGCCATGCCGCAGGCCATCGCCGAGCGGCTGCGCCAGCGCTGGGGCCTGCGCTATGCCGAGGGCTACGGCCTCACCGAGACCGCCGCGCCCAGCCACAGCAATCCGCACGACGCGCCCAAGCAGCAATGCCTGGGCGTGCCCTACATCAGCTGCGATGCGCGCGTGGTGGACCTCGACACGCAGCAGGAGCTGCCCGTGGGCCAGGCCGGCGAGATCGTCGTGCACGGCCCGATGGTGTTCGACGGCTACTGGCGCCATCCGGATGCGACGGCGGCCGCCTTCTTCGAGCTCGACGGCAAGCGCTTCTTCCGCACGGGCGACATCGGCTTCGTTGACGCCGACGGCTACTTCTTCATGACCGACCGCCTCAAGCGCATGATCAACGCGAGCGGCTTCAAGGTCTGGCCTTCCGAGGTGGAGAACCTGATGCACGGCCACCCCGGCGTTGCCGAGGCCTGCATCGTGTCGGCCCCCGATGCCTACCGCGGCGAGACGGTCAAGGCCTTCGTCGTGAAGCGCGCTGGGCACGAGGCGCTGAGCGCCGAGCAGTTGCGCGACTGGTGCCGCGCGAACATGGCGGCCTACAAGGTGCCGGCGCTCATCGAGTTCGCCGACAGCCTGCCCAAGAGCGGCGCGGGCAAGGTGATGTGGCGCGCGCTGCAGGAGCGCGAGAAGGCGCGGTGAGCGACGTCGAGCGCCTGACGGGGCTGGTGCGCGGCACGCCGTGGTTCATGGCCGCGCTGCGCGCCGGCCGCGAGCTGGGGCTGGCGAGCTGGTGCATCGGCGCTGGCGCGCTGCGCAACCTGGTGTGGGACGCGCTGCACGGCCATGCGCAGGCCAGCGCGCTGGCCGACGTGGACTTCGTCTACTTCGACGCCGACGACCTGGACCCGGCGCGCGACGCCGCGCTGCAGCAGCGGCTGTGCCAGCGCGTGGACCTGCCCTGGGAAGTCACCAACCAGGCCGGCGTGCACCGGTGGTTCGAGCGGCACTTCGGCCATGCCGTGGCGCCGCTGCACTCGCTGACGGAGGCGGTGGCCAGCTGGCCCGAGCCCGCCACCGCGGTGGGCGTGTGGCTGGACGGGGCCGACGCGCTGCACGTCATTGCGCCGCTGGGCCTGGACGACCTGCTGGGCCTGCGCGTGCGGCGCAACCCGGCGCGTGTCAGCGTGCAGACCTATAGGGAGCGCTGCGCCAGCAAGCGCTACGCCGAGCGCTGGCCGCGCGTCGTGGTGGAGCCAGCCTGAGCGGGCCCGCCCGTCACGAGGCCGGCGTCTGCAGCTCGCGCGTGGCCCACTGCGGCTGCCGGGCCAGCTCGGCCGCCGTGGCCTCGTCGGCCGTCACGGCGTATTCGCTGGCGCTGCGCTCCACGAAGTAGGCGGAGCGGAAGCGTTGCAGCAGGCCGCCCAGCGCCTTGCGTGCATCGCCGGGTTGGCCTTGGAAAGTGAGGGTCAGCGTGGTCATGAGGGGCTCGCATCGAGCGGCTGGAGGGCCGTCGGTCTGATTGCAACGCCCGCCGGGCCGGGCCGTTGACGCCGGGATTGCTACAGGCTGTGAACTAAGCCCGGCGCCGCTCGGGCGCGGGCGCGCGGAACGCGGCGAGCTGCCGGGCGTAGGGGTCCAGCGCGTCCTCCGGTCGGTCCAGTGCCAGCCCCGTCACCGCGGCGAAGCGGGCGGGCGTGACCTGGCCCTGCGCCATCAGCTCGTCCACCAGCGCCAGCAGCGCGTCGCGGTGCTCGTCCAGCAGCCGGGTGGCGCGCTCGTGCTCGGCCTGCAGCAGCGCCTCGATGGGCGCGTTGGTGGCCTCCACGTCCGTGACCAGGTGCTCCTCGCTGTCGGCCGACACGTCGCAGCGGCCGATGCGCTCGCCATGGCCCAGGTGGCGCAGCATGCGCGCGGCCGTCTCGGTGGCCTTGCGCAGGTCGCCCTCGGCGCCGCTGGAGGCCATGTCCGCGCCGAACACCATCAGCTCCGCAGCGCGCCCGGCCAGGCTGGTGCAGAGGTTGTCGCGCAGGTTCTGGCGCGACCACACCTTGCGCGACGTGTAGGCGTTGTAGCCCCCCTCGAAGCTGGCCACGTGGATCTTGATCTCGGTGGGCGCGCGGCCAAACAGCAGCGCATGCACCAGCCCGTGGCCGGCCTCGTGCACGGCCAGCAGCGCGCGGAAGTCGGCGTTGTTGCGCTGGCGCAGCCGGCTGATCTCGAACGGCGCGGCGATGGCGTGCGACTGGCCGCGCCAGTGCGCGACGAGGCGGCTGCCGTCGGCCGTCAGGCCCACGCCGTCGCCGGGTGCTGCGCCGCGCTCCAGGGCCCACAGCGCCGCCTTGGCCAGGCCGGCGCCGAGGATGGCATGCAGCGACGAGAACAGCGGCCGCGTGCCTTGCGCCGGGAACACCGCGTTGGCGTAGATCTGCGCGCGCACGCTGGCGTCCAGCTCGAAGTGCAGGCCGCAGCGCGCACCGGTCTCGCGGGCATAGCGCTCGCAGCCCTGCTCGATGAGCTGCTCGTACGCGCGGCGCGGCAGCGATGGGTAGATCACGTGCTCGTTGCCCAGCCGCGCCACCTGCTCGGGCTTGAAGCGGCGGTTCAGTGCCTGCTTCACGTCGATGACGCTGAGCTTGGCGGTGACGGCGTGGAAGGTGTCGGCATCGCTGTCGCAGTCGTCCACGCTGGTGGCGAGGTCTTCGTACATCTCGTCCAGGTTGCCGCAGACGAACACCAGCAGCCGGCTGTAGTCGGTGTCCCACTGCTGCGCGCCGTCTTCGCGGAACGCGCGCAGCCGGGCCTGGATCTGCTCGGGCGTCCAGGCCATGACCTCCAGCAGCGGCAGGTCGAGCTTGAGGCTCTGCCGCAGCGCGCGCGCCTCGTAGCTGCTGAGCTTGAAGCGCAGCCGGGCATCGTCCTCGTCGGCGCGCTCGGCGTCGAAGGCGGCCTCGGCCAGCGTCGACTCGATGTCCCCCAGCAGCGACAGCGCCGGTGGCAGCCGGCCATCGGACAGCAGCGCCCACACATCCTGGTAGCGCTCGACCCGCACATCGTTGCGCTTGGCGTCGATGGTGCGAAAGCGCTGGAACTCGTCCAGCACCAGGATGCCTGGCTCGCCCTCGCGCACGCCGCTCTGCGCCAGCATGCCGGAGATGTTCTGTGCGCCGCGCCAGCTGGCGCCGTTGGAGAAGCCGTCCATCTGCACCTCGACGAAGCGGTCGTAGAAACCCAGCAGCTGGGCCAGGCGGCGCACCAGCTGGGTCTTGCCCGTGCCGGTCAGGCCCCACAGGCAGACGACGACGGGCCGTGACACCAGCCCGGGCAGCACGTACCACGCGCGCACCGAGTCGATGACGCGGTCGATGAGGGCGTCGATGCCGAACAGCTCGGTCTTGAGCTGGGTGGCGATGGTTTGCAGCTGCTGGTTTCTCTGCGCCAGCTGCGCGCGCAGTTCGAGGGAATCATTCATCCCAGTCCTTTCTTCGCAGCAGCGCCTGCAGCGCCATGCGGTCGGCCCGGCGTTGTGCGCCGCGGCTCTGGATGTGTTGGCCGGCGCCGCGCGAGCCGCGTGCGCTGAGGGCGCGGGCGACGGGGTCGCGCGCACCGATGCTCGTTTCGAGCACCAGCGTCATCGGCTGTTTCATGCGGCGCAGGGCCTTGACCCGCCCCTCCTGGAGGGCGCGGGAACGGAGTTGTGCACTCATTCGGTTTCCGAAAAGCAAAAGCCCCGGCTCAAGGGCAGCGGGGCTTTGCTTAGCCAGCGCGGTCTGAGGCCGTATCTGTGAACAGACACGGTTCAGCCGGGGCTCGGGAACCGTGTTCAGTCGATCGTCGAGATGAACAGGGAGGACATAGCAGGGATCTCCGATTTGCGGGCGCTGTCGTGGGCGCCTTCAGCAAGGGCGCGAATGATGAGGGCGTTGGGGATGCTTGCGCAAGCGCAACGCCCCGTCGGCGTTGTGGCGCGCCAACGGGGCGTTAGCGGGGGAGGGGGCTCAGGCGGTGGCTTCGCGGCCCAGCCGGGGAGCTGCTTCGCGCGGGCTCAGCAGCAGGTACAGCAGCGGCCCGAACGAGCCGGCAGCGAGGGTGATGAGCGCGTAGGGCCACACCGTGCGACCCGTGGCCTTTGCGTCCCGTGCGATGAAGCCCAGCAGGATGAACGACGTGATGATGAAGTCCACCAGCAGCTGCCAGGCGCCGATGCTGGCCATGCCGGCCTGCCAGATGCCGACGTAGCCGACGGCCCACATCGCGTACAGCGAGAACGCGCCGAACGCAGCGAAGGCGAGGAAGAGGATGGGGCGCATGACGATCTCCTTGGGGTTGGGGGGCCGCCATGCTCGGCAGCCGGGTGCATGGCCGCAATGACCTGGGAGGTCATGGCGGCGCATCCGGCGCCCCCGCAGAATTCGCCGCATGACCGCCACCCTCGCCACCCTGCGCAAGTCGCGCCGCGTCAGCCAGCTGGAGCTGTCGTTGCGCACCGGCGTGTCGCAACGCCACCTCAGCTGCATCGAGACCGGCCGCTCGCGCGCGGGCCGCGAGACCTTGCTGGCGCTGCTGGATGCGCTGGGCGCCACGCTGGAGGAGCGCAACCAGGCGCTGCTGGCCGCCGGCTACGCGCCCGCCCACGCCGAGCGGGCGCTGGATGCGCCCGAGATGGCGCCGGTGCGTGCGGCGCTGGCGCAGCTCATCCATGCCAACGGCGCGGCGCCTGCGCTGGTGCTGGACGGCGACTACAACGTCGTCATGGCCAACGCCGGACTGGCGCGGCTGATGTCGCTGCTGGGCCTGGACGCCGAGGCCATGCTGACCCAGCCGCTGAACCTGCTGCGCGCCGTCTTCGCGCCTGGCGGCCTGCGCACGCTGTGCGTGGACGAGGCCTGGTTGTGCAACGAGATGTGGGCCCGCGCCAGCCGCGAGGCCGAGCACCTGCCGCGGCTGCGCGCGCTGCTGGACGAGCTGCGGCCGACACTGGCGCCGTGGACCGTCAGCGAGACCAGCAGCCAGCAGCCGGTGCTGGCCTTCCGCCTGCGCGCCGCGGACGGGCGCGTGTTGAGCTTCTTCTCCACCATCACCAGCTTCGGCACGCCGCTGGACATCACGCTGGCATCGCTGAAGGTGGAGCACCTGTTCCCGACGGACGAGGTGACGCGGGAGGCGCTGCTCGCTGGCCCGGGTGGGTGACGACGGGTCAGCCCCGGTGCTTGTCTGACCACCCTTCGTCGGCCCGCACCAGCACGTCCTGCCCGTCCTTGTTCTCCCAGCGGACGACCACCTTGTGCGGCCGCTTGCGGGTGCGTACCGCCTCGCCGTCCTTGGGGTTGCCGAACAGATAGTTCTTGGACTCCTCGAACACCTTGCGGCCGTTGTTGGCTGCCACGTTGGTCCCGTCAAAGCCCTTGATGGCCTTGTTGCCGGCGTAGCAGACGGTGACGAAGGAGTCCCAGCCGGCAATCATGGGCCGCAGGCCGCTCGCCGCCAGGCCGGTGGCCAACTGGCCCATGAACGATGCCTGCGCGTTGAGCTGCGCGTCACTCGCCTGCTTCTCGAGCTGGGTGGACATCTCGGGGTTCTTCGTCTTCATGTGCGCTGCCTGCCCGATCAGCGAGACCTGCTTGTCCAGCCTCTCGCCCGCCGCGAAATCGATTTTTGCGGCCGGTTCGGGCGTGTCTAGCCGGCAGGCCACCAGGCACAGCTTGCGGATGTGCTTGAAGCCGAGATCGATGATGATCTTTGCCACCTCGGCGGGCGTGTGGTTGCCCAGACCGCTGATCTCGCGGCCGTGGTGGCCGAGGATGTAGACGCCGATGTCTTCCTCCGCATCGAGGTTGTCGAGAAGTTCCTTGCCGGTGGCCCCGGGGTGGTCCTTTTTTCCCTGTGGGATGCAGGCCACGTTCTGCCCCTTCGACCCCAGCTTCTGGCACAGCGCCTTGGCCCCGTCCAGCAGCTCGCCGCTCTGGTCGTAGCCCAGCGGGATGACGAATATCCGGTTCGCTTTCAAGACGGTCTCCTTGGCCGCTGTGGTCGGGGCGCCTAACTGCAGTTTCTGTGGAGACCTGCGGCGGCGCAATCGGTTTTGTCTTGCGGGCGCTTCGCTGCCATCGGCGGGATTGAACGTCGGCACGCGGATGCGTTAGCGTGCAGCCTCCACCACCGCTGCTGCCCCCCATGCCCCGCTACGTCGCCCTGCTCCGCGGTGTGAGCCCGATGAACTGCAAGATGCCCGAGCTGCAGCGCAGCCTGGAGGACGCCGGCTTCACCGACGTGAAGACGCTGCTGAGCAGCGGCAACGTCGCGTTCAGCACGCCACGCGCGGCCTCCGCCGCCACGCTGCGCAAGAAGCTGGAGGCGGCCATGCAGGCCGGTCTGGGCCGCAGCTTCGAGACCCATGTGCGCGCCAGCCAGCACCTGCAGCAGCTGATCGCGGCCGACCCGTTCGCTGCCTACCCGCTGCGCGCCGGGTCCAAGCGCGTCATCACCTTTCTGCGCGAGCCGCTGGCGGCCAGCCCCGTCGAGCTGCCGCGCACGCACGGCGAGGCCTGCATCTGGGGCCTGGACGGCGCCGAGGTGTTTTGCAGTTATGTGCCCGAAGCCCAGGGCCCGGTCTTCATGCAGCTGCTGGAGAAGACGTTCGGCAAGGACATCACCACGCGCACCTGGGACACCGTCGCCAAGTGCGCAAGCGCATGAGCCCCTCGCCCGGACTGGCATCGGCTGAACGCCGGCCAGTCCAGTCGGTCCCCCGAGGGGACGGCGATGCGTTCGGCATTGAGCCGAACGCACATCGCCCGCGGGCCGGCTTGGGAGCGGCCCGGCGCTCGGCCCGCGGTTTCTGTGCTGTGAACGTGCAAATCGACAACTGATTCAGGAGGTGCCGTATGCCCACGCTCGACCATCTGCTCGTTCCCGCCCGTGACCGCCGCGCCGCCGCCGAGCGGCTGGCCACCATCCTCGATGTGCCGTGGTCGGCCCAGGCGGCCGTAGGGCCGTTCAGCGCGGTCTATGTGTCCGACGACCTGACGGTGGACTTCGATGAGGTGGCGCCGGGCATGGAGGTGCCGCTGCAGCACTACGCCTTCCGCGTCAGCGACGCCGAGTTCGACGCGCTGATGGGCCGGCTCAAGGCGCTGGGCGTCGCCTGGCGCAGCTCGCCCATCGGGCCGGACGACTACCAGGTCAACACCCACGGCGGCGGCCGCATCGTCTACTGGCGCGAGCCCGACGGCCATGCGTGGGAGGCGCTGACGCGCAGCTACGCGCGCCAGCCCTGATCAGCGCGTCAGCCGGAATTCGGCATGCGCGGTGGCCGCCGAGCTGCCGCCCACCCACACGTCGAAGGCCGCCGGTTCCACGCCCCAGGCGCGCGTGACCGGGCTCCAGAACTTCAGTTCGTCGCGGCCCAGCGTGAAGCTCACCATCTGCGCAGCGCCCGGTGCGAGGTGGATGCGCTGGAAGCCCTTGAGCTCGCGCTGCGGCCGCGCGGCGCTGCCCGAGCGCTGGTGCGTGTAGAGCTGCACCACCTCGTCGCCCGCCACGGCGCCGGTGTTGCGCACGGTGACGCTGACCTTCAACGGCTCGCCCGCACGGGCCGTCGTGCGGTCCAGCGTCACGTCGCCGTAGGCAAAGCTCGTGTAGCTCAGGCCATGGCCGAAGGGGTAGAGCGGCGAGGAGGGCGCGTCCGTTGCGTAGCGCGACGTGAAGGTGCGGCCGGTCTCATCGGCATGCGTGCGGTTGTGGTTGTAGTAGGCCGGCACATGGCCGGTGCTGCGCGGCCAGGTCACGGGCAGCTTGCCGCCCGGGTTGACGGCACCGCTCAGCACGTCGGCCACCGCGTGGCCGCCCTCGCTGCCCGGGAACCACGCCTCCACGATGGCCGGCACGTGCTCGCTGGCCCAGCGGATGTCCAGCGGCCGGCCGTTCAGCAGCACCAGCACCACCGGCTTGCCGGTGGCCACCACGGCCTCCAGCAGCGCCTGCTGGTTGCCCTGCAGTGCCAGCGACGCGACCGACGCCGCCTCGCCGCTCATGTTGGCGCGCTCGCCCAGCACCATCACCACCGCCTCGGCCTGGCGGGCGGCCTCCACGGCCTTCGCCAGCGCGGCCTGCTGGTCGGCCGCGGACATCAGCGCGGGCGCAGCCTTGCCCTGGTCGGCATCCCACGGCAGCGGGTAGGCGCGCTGCATGTCGCCGCCGGCCGAGAAGGTCACCTCGGCCTGCGGCCAGCGGGCCTGGATGCCGGCCAGCACCGACACGCCCGGGCCCTTCTCCACGGTCCAGGAGCCGAGGATGTCCTCGCCGCTGTCGCCCAGCGGGCCGATGACGGCGATGCGCTTCAGCGACGCGGCCAGCGGCAGCGCGCGGCCCTCGTTGCGCAGCAGCACCATCGAGCGCTGCGCTGCCTCGCGCGTGGCGGCGCGGTGGGCGGGGTCGTTGAAGACGGCGGCCTTGCGCTCCGGCGCGCCGTAGGGCTGCTCGAACAGGCCCATGCGCAGCTTCACCGCCAGCACCTCGCGCACCGCGTCGTCCACCACGCGCTGCGGCACGGTGCCGGCCTTCACCAGCGCGGGCAGCTGGCGCATGTAGCTGTTGCTGGCCATGTCCATCGTCACGCCGGCCTGCAGGCCGCGGGCGGCCGCGTCGGCGTTGTCCGCCGCGAAGCCGTGGTTCTCCAGCGACTGCACGGCGAACGCGTCGCTGATGACGAAGCCCTTGAAGCCCATCTCGCCGCGCAGCACGTCGCGCAGCAGCCAGCGGTTGCCCGAGGCCGGCACGTCGTTGAGCGTCATGTAGGCCGACATGACGGTGCCGGCGCCAGCGTCGATGGCCGCCTGGAAGGGCGGGAAATACACGTTGCGCAGCTGCACCTCGGGCACGAAGACCGAGTCGTAGTCGCGCCCGCCGTCGGCCGCGCCGTAGGCAGCGAAGTGCTTCACGCTGGTCAGCACCCGCTCGGGCGTGCCGAGTACCGGACCCTGCAGGCCACGCACCTGGGCGCGCGCCATGGCCACGCCCAGGAAGGTGTCCTCCCCGGCGCCCTCCACGATGCGGCCCCAGCGCGCGTCGCGGGCGATGTCCACCATGGGCGTGAACGTCCAGTTGACGCCGGCCACCCACGACTCCTTCGCGGCGATCGCCTGCGAGCGTTCCACCAGCGCCGGGTCCCAGGTCGCGGCCAGGCCCAGCGGCACGGGGAAGACGTTCTTGTAGCCGTGGATGACGTCGTAGCCGAACAGCAGCGGGATGCCCAGGCGGCTCTCCTTGACGGCCACGCGCTGCAGCCGTGCGATGAGGTCGGAGTCGAAGGTCCACAAAACCGAGCCGGCCTTGCCGGCGCGGATGAGTGCATCCGGCGTCTCCTTGTTCGGGCCCGGCACCTCGGCGCCCAGCTGCGTGAGCTGGCCGATCTTTTCCTCCAGCGTCATGCGGGCGAGCAGCGCGTTGGCGCGCTGGGTGACGGCATCGGCCGCGAGGGCGTTGCCGGCCAGCAGGGTGGCGCAGGCGGCGGCGGCGAGCCGGGACAGTCGTGCCATGGGGAGTCTCCTTGAGCGATGTTGTTGTCGGGCCGGCGGCGACTCTAGGGGCGGCACCGGCACCGCGTGAATCGCCGCACGGGCGATCCACCTATAACATCGGCCGATGCGCGGCGTGATCGGATCGACCGGGCCCATGATGCCCATGACCGGCTACTTCAACAGCCGTGCCGAGCCGCGGCAATGGGTGGAGGGCAACCTCGCGCACTGGAACGGTTACTTCACGCTTCGGGGAAAAGGGGAGGTGTGCTTCCCGCAGCAGGCGGTCACCACCGGCGTGGGTGAGCTGCTGTTGCTGGCGCCGGGCCACGCGCGCTCCTACCGCATCCCCGACCCGCAGACGGGCTGGGAGTTCTACTGGCTACATTTTCGGATGACGCCCCGGCTGGGCGAGCGGCTGGACTGGTTCGACCACGCGCGGCCCTGGCAGGCGCACGCCGTCGGCGACGTGTCGCTGCGCGTGGAGCTGGCCTCGCAGCTGGAGGCGGCGCACCGCTTCAACCTCACCGAGCCCGACCTGCCCGAGCGCGAGCCCATCGTCGAGGCGCTGCTGGAGGCCTTCCTGCTGCGGGTGGCGTCCGCCGCGGCCAGCCCGGCCGGCGCGAGCCCGGTGGACCCGCGCATCGAGCGCGTGCTGGAGCGCTTCCACTGCGACCTGGCCGCGCCGGTCAACGTGGACGAGCTGGCCGCGTTCGCCGGCCTGTCGCGCTCGCAGTTCTGCCTGCTGTTCCGCCGCGGCACCGGCCGCTCGCCGCAGGCCTACATGGAGGAGCGGCGGCTGGAGATGGCCGCGCACTACCTGCGCGCCACGGGCCAGCCCGTGGCCGAGGTGGCGGAGATGGTGGGTTTCGCGAACCCGTTCTACTTCACGCTGCGCTTCCGGCGCCGCCACGGGCTGAGCCCGTCGTCGTACCGCGAGCAGCACCGCCGCGGTACCTGAGGTTCACTCGAACAGGTGCCCCAGGTCGTGGTGCCCCATGGACTCAGCCTTGGTGCGCAGGTACTTCTCGTTGTCCGGGCCCGGGGCTGTCAGCGACGCCTCGCGCACGACGACCTCGATGCCGAACTCGGCCAGCGCGGCCATCTTGAGCGGGTTGTTGGTCAGCAGCCGGATGCGGTGCACGCCGAGGGCGCGCAGCATGCAGGCGGCCGCGTCGTAGCGGCGCGCGTCGATGGGCAGGCCCAGAGCGGCGTTGGCCTCGATGGTGTCGGCGCCGGCGTCCTGTTCGGCATAGGCGCGCAGCTTCTGCACCAGGCCGATGCCCCGGCCCTCGTGGCCGCGCATGTAGATGATGGCGCCGCGGCCCACCTTGGCGATGCGCTCCATCGCGCTTTCCAGCTGCGGCCGGCAGTCGCAGCGCAGCGAGCCGAACACCTCGCCGGTCATGCACTCGGAGTGCACGCGCACCAGCGGCGGCTCGTCGCCGGGCTGGCCGACCAGGTCGCCCATGCTGAGCACGACGTGTTCCTGCCCGCTGTCGCTTTCGCGGAAGCCGTGGATGGCGAACTCGCCGTGGGGCGTCGGCAGGCGGGTGGAAACGATGCGTTCGATCTTCATGGCTGTGGGCATTGTCGCCCCGCACGGGAAAACCCGTGGCGAACAGGGCAGACTGCGGCCTCTAACTTCCGAAAGTCGACCATGCCCCAGACCATCAGCTTCCAGCGTCCCGATGGCGTCAGCGTCAGCGGCTACCTGGCCGAGGCCGCCCGGCCGGTGGGCTCTGTCGTCGTCATCCAGGAGTGGTGGGGCCTGAACGACCAGATCCGCGGTGTCGCGCAGCGCTGGGCCGATGCCGGCTTCACGGCGCTGGTGCCCGACCTGTACCGCGGCAAGAGCACCGTGGAGCAGGAGGAAGCGCACCACCTGATGACGGGCCTGGACTTCGGCGACGCCGCGTCGCAGGACGTGCGCGGCGCCGTGGCCTACCTGAAGGGCTTGAAGCTGGGCGGCGGCAAGGTGGGCGTCACCGGCTACTGCATGGGCGGCGCGCTGACGGTGCTGTCGGCCACCGCGGTGCCCGAGGCCGACGCGGCCGTCGTCTGGTACGGCATGCCGCCGGTGGACTATGTGAAGGCCGAGCAGATCAAGATTCCGCTGCAGGCCCACTGGGCCACGCAGGACGAGTTTTTTCCGCTCGACGGCGTGGACGCACTGGAAGCCCGGCTGGCCGAGGCGGGCGTGCGCTACGAGGGCCACCGCTACCTGGCGCATCACGCCTTCGCGAACGAGGAGGCGCAAGGCCCGGGCCGCCTCGCCAAGACGCAGTACGACGCGGCGTGGGCGCAGCAGGCCTGGGACCGGGCGATGCGCTTCTTCGGGCAGACGCTGGGCTAGGAACCTGCGCGCAGCGCGTCGAGCTGCGCCATGGAGGCCTGCATGAGGTCGTGCACCAGCGCCAGCACGCGGTCCCGCTCCTGCTCGGCCTCGGCGTCCACGGTGCCCGCCAGCAGCAGGTGGAACGGCAGCGCCAGCGGCGCCCCTTCCATCACGCCGCGCGGCCCGTCGGGCAGGCCGCCCTGGGGCGTGGGCGAGCGTTCGGTCAGGTCCAGCATGGTGCCCACCATGCGCAGCGCGCGGCCCTCGGCGTTGCGCTCGATGATGCGGCCGCGCGAGTGCATCAGCCGGTAGCCCGAGCCGTTGCTGCGCAGCCGGAAACGCGCCTCGTAGCTGGCCTGGGCGTCGCGTGCGTGCTCGCGCATCGCGGTCAGCATGGGCTGCAGGTCTTCGGGGTGCACGCGGCAGCGCCAGAAGTGGGTGCTGTCGGCGGCATGCGGGTCGGGGTAGCCCAGCTGCTGCTTCCAGCGGGGCGAGTAATGGACGGTCTCCAGCTCCAGGCGCAGGTCCCACACGCCCAGGTCGCCCGCGTCGATGGCCTGGCGCCAGTGCATCCAGGCCGGTTGATGCCGCATGTCCATGCGGCGCATTGTGAGATCAGATCGGCAGCGCGTTTGTCGCCTTCACTTCCTCCATGACGGCATAAGTTCGCGTTTCCCGCACGCCGGGCAGCGTCCAGATGACGCTGCCGATGAACTCGCGGTAGGCGCTCATGTCGCGCACGCGGGTCTTCAGCAGGTAGTCGAAGCCGCCGGCCACGAGGTGGCACTCCAGGATCTCGGGCCGGGCCTGCACGGCAGCCTTGAAGGTGTCCATCACGTCCATCACCGTGCGGTCCAGGTGCACCTCGATGAACACCAGCATCGCCGCGCCCAGCTTGGCCGGGTTCAGCCGCGCCTCGTAGCCCAGGATGTAGCCGTCGCGCGTCAGCCGCTTCACGCGCTCCAGCACGGCGGTGGGCGACAGGTGCACCTCCTCGGCCAGCTTCAGGTTGGAAATGCGCCCGTCGGCCTGCAGCACGCGCAAGATGCGGGCGTCGATCTTGTCGAGCCGGTTGTCGTCGCTCATCTGGATTTTTCTCTGGCTATCAAGCAATCGTCGGAATTTAATTCAAGAGCGCTCTGAATACATTGCTGATCTCACCAGGAGAAAGCCATGCCCACCTTTGCTGCCCCGCCCGAACAGCCCCGCCTGCCAGACGCCTACCGCGCGGAGGCCGGCGTCGTGCAGGCGCTGGCCGACCGCGTCGGTGCGGCGCTGGACTGGCCCGGAGTCATCGCCATGGCCGGCCCGTGGGTGGAGCAGGTGCGCAAGAACCCGGCGCCGTTCTGGGCCATGGAGTCGCTGCTGCGCGAGTACCCCATCACCAGCGCCGAGGGCCTGGCGCTGATGCGGCTGGCCGAGGCGCTGCTGCGCGTGCCGGACGCGCCCACCGCCATCGCGCTGACGGCCGACCAGTTGGGCCGCGCCGACTTCGACGGCGCCAGCGAGGGCAGCCCGCACAAGATGCTGGCGGCGTTGTCGGCATCGGCCATCTCGATGTCCAAGCGCTTCCTGCCCGGCGCCGACGACGACGGCGGCCTGTTCAAGCGCCTGGGCGCGCAGACCGTGGTTGCCGCCACCGTGCGCGCCATCCAGCTGCTGGGCCGGCAGTTCGTGCTGGGCCGCAACATCCGCGAGGCGATGAGCGAGGCGGACGAAGCCCGCAAGCAGCAGAAACAACTCAGGTTCAGCTACGACATGCTGGGCGAGGGCGCCCGCACCGAGGACGACGCGCGCCGCTACCAGGCGGCCTATGTCGGCGCGATCAAGGCGATTGCCGCCGGCCAGCGAGCGGACAGCCCGGAAGCCTCCGACGGCATCTCCATCAAGCTCAGCGCGCTGTTCAGCCGCTACGAGGTGCTGCAGCGCGAGCGCGTCTTCGCCGAGCTGCTGCCGCGCGTGTGGCAGCTCATCGAGCTGGCTGCTGACGCCAACATCAACCTGACCATCGACGCTGAAGAGGTCGATCGCCTGGAGCTGTCGCTGGACGTGCTGGACGCGCTGGCCGCGCGCATCGCGCAGGTCTACCCGCAGTGGCGCGGCTTTGGCCTCGCGGTGCAGGCCTACCAGACCCGCGCGCTGGCCGTCGTCGACGAAGTCGCCGCCATCGCCCGCAAACACGGCCTGCGCTTCATGGTGCGGCTGGTCAAGGGCGCGTACTGGGACGGCGAGATCAAGCGTGCGCAGGAGCTGGGCCTGGCGGAGTACCCCGTCTTCACGCACAAGCAGCACACCGACGTCTCCTACCTCGCCTGCGCCCGCGCGCTGATCCAGCACGCCGACGTCATCTACCCGCAGTTCGCCAGCCACAACGCCGGCACCATCGCCGCCATCGTGCAGATGGCGCGCTCGGCCGGCGCCGCCTTCGAGATGCAGCGCCTGCACGGCATGGGCGAGGGCGTGTACCGCGAGGTGCTGAAGGACGGCACCATCCCTTGTCGCGTCTACGCGCCCGTGGGCGAGCACCGCGACCTGCTGGCCTACCTCGTGCGCCGGCTGCTGGAGAACGGTGCCAACTCGTCGTTCGTGCACCAGCTGGCCGACCCGACCGTGCAGGTGCCCGAGCTGCTGGGCTCGCCGCTGGCCGACGTGCGCCCCACCGGCGCGCTGCCGCTGCCGCCGGCGCTGTACCTGGACGCGCAAGGCTGCGGCCGCGCCAACTCCACCGGCGCCGACCTGACCGCGCCCGCGCAGCGCCAGCCGCTGCAGGCCGCGCTGGCGGCCCATGCCGTGGGCCCCGTGCCCGAGGCCACGGGCCCGGAAGTGGACGCCGCGATGCAGCGCCTGCACGCCGGCTTCCCCGCGTGGAACGCCACGCCCGTCGCCCAGCGCGCCGCCACGCTGCGTCGCGCCGCCGATGCGCTGGACGCGCGCCTGGCCGAGTTCTGCGCGCTGCTCGTCAAGGAGGCGTTCAAGACCCAGGCCGACTGCGTCGCCGAAGTCCGCGAGGCCGTCGACTTCCTGCGCTACTACGCCGACCAGGCCGAAGCCGATGAGGCCGGCATGCGCGGCCGCGGCGTGTTCGTCTGCATCAGCCCGTGGAACTTCCCGCTGGCCATCTTCGCGGGCCAGGTCGTCGCCGCGCTGGTGGCAGGCAACACCGTGGCCGCCAAGCCCGCCGAGCAGACGCCGTTCGTCGCGCTGAAGTTCGTCGAGCTGCTGCACGGCGCCGGCGTGCCGGCCGATGCGCTGGCGCTGCTGCACGGCGCGGGCGAGACCGTCGGCGCCGGCCTCGTGGCCCATGCGCACACCGCCGGCGTCTGCTTCACCGGCTCCACGGCCGTCGCGCAGATCATCAACAAGGCGCTGGCCGCCAAGGCCAACTCGCCGATCCCGCTGATCGCCGAGACCGGCGGCCTGAACGCGATGGTGGTGGACTCCACCGCGCTGCCCGAGCAGGTCATCGACGCCGTCGTGCAGAGCGCCTTCCGCTCCGCCGGCCAGCGCTGCTCGGCGCTGCGGCTGCTGTGCGTGCAGGCGAGCATCGCCGACGGTGTCGTCGAGATGCTCAAGGGCGCGCTCGAACAGCTGCACGTGGGCCAGCCCGCTGACCTCGCCACCGATGTCGGCCCCGTCATCGACGACGAGGCCCACGCCAACATCACCCGCCACGTCGAGCGCCTCAAGCGCGAGGCGCGCCTCATCGCCAAGGCACCCGTCGCGCAGCCCATGCCGCGCCAGATCCGCCCGGTGGCCTTCGAGCTCAAGCGCATCGCCGACCTCGGCGAGGAGATCTTCGGCCCCGTGCTGCACGTGGTGCGCTTTGACGGCGCGGTGGACGACGTCATCGCCGAGATCAACGCGCTGGGCTACGGCCTGACGCTGGGCATCCAGACCCGCATCGACAGCCGCGCCCAGCGCCTGGCCGACGCCGCGCGCATCGGCAACGTCTACGTCAACCGCAACATCATCGGCGCCGTGGTGGGCGTGCAGCCGTTCGGCGGCGAAGGCCTGTCCGGCACCGGCCCCAAGGCCGGCGGCCCCGACTACCTGCGCCGCTTCTGCGCCGAGCCGCAGCTGGCTGCCCCGGCGCCGCTGCTGGCGCTGGACGGTCGCAGCGAGCCCCTGGCCGTGGCCGCCGATGCCACCTGGCGCGACACGCCGCTGGCCGACCGCATCGCCACGCTGCGCCGTGCCGCCGACACGTTGGACGCCGCCACCGCGCTGGCGCTGCGCGGCCTGTTCACGGCGGCCCAGTCGCAGTTCGCCGATGTGGACCTGCCCGGCCCCACCGGCGAGAGCAACACGCTGCGCCACCATGCCCGCGGCGCGTTCGTCGTGCTGGGTCGAGGCGACGCTGGCCTGGCCGCTGCCGTCAGCGCGCTGCTGGCCGGCAACAGCGTGCTCTGGCTGGGCGGCGACGAGCGCGCCCGCCAGGCCCTGCTGCGTGCCGGCCTGCCCACCAACGCGCTGACGCTGCCGCCCGACACGGCGCTGCCCGGCCTGCTGGCCGCGCCGCAGCTGGCCGGCGTGGCGCTGGCCTCGTCCGACGACGCCGCCGCCCACACGCTGGCGCAGGCGCTGGCTGGGCGCGCCGGCGCCATCCTGCCGCTGGTGACGGCGGCGGGCCACGTGCGCCAGCTCTACCGCTTCACGGCCGAGCAGACGCTGACCGTCAACACGGCGGCGGCCGGCGGCAACGCGGCGCTGCTGGCGGGCATGCCCTGACAAGACCTGAAGACGCGCGGCCGTATCCTCGGCGGCCGATTGAACCGCCGAGAGTCCTGCCGTTGAACGCCGCTTCCGCCCCACTGCCGCCTGACGCCGCCCGCCTCGGGCGGCGCAGCCTGCTGGGGCTGGCCGGCGCCAGCCTGCTGCCCGGCCTGGCCGCTGGCCAGCCACCGCTGCCGGCGTTGATCCCGGACGACGTGCTGGGTGACTACCAGCGCTTCCTCGCCGGTCGCGAGCCGGCCGCCATCGCCGACTACGGCGGCCCGGCCTCGCGGCGCGACGTCGTCGAGGTCGTCCTCATCCACCAGGCGCTGGCCCGGCAGGACCGCACGCTGCGACTGAGCATGGCACCCATGCCCAGCAGCCAGCGCCTGCAGGCCGAACTGCGCATGGGCCACTCGGCCTGCAGCGCCACCAGCTACTGGCGCGACGACTTCCCCCAGCCCGAGGGCCTGCTGTTCAGCGACCCGCTGCTGCTGGAGGGCGAGTTCGAGGCCGGCCTGTACACGACGCCTGACAACACCCGTGCGCTGGCCGCCCGCGGGCTGGCCGACGTGCGGCAGCTGCGCGTGCTCAGCAACGACAGCTGGCGCGTGGACTGGCAGACGCTGCAGCGGCTGGGCATCTCGCAGCTGCAGCACGTGACGCGCTGGAACCTGATGCCGCACATGCTGCAGCAGGGCCGCGCCGACGTGCTGCTGGCGCCGTTCCAGCCCACGCCCGACCTGTCCATGGCGGTGGGCGGCGTGCGCCTGGTGCCCGTGCCGGGGCTGAAGGTCGCCATGCGCGGCACCCGCCACTTCCTCGTGTCCGCCACCCACGAGCTGGGCCCGCGTCTGCTTGACCAGCTCAACGCCGGCCTCGCGGCGCTGCGCCAGCAGGGGCTGGTGAGGCGGGCCTACGAGCAGAGCGGCTTCTTCAATGCCCGGGTGGCGGGCTGGATGCGGCTGTAGGCCGCTTCAGGGCCGCGCCACCGCCCGCAACACGGTCGGCGCAATGAGGCGGTGCATCGGCGCCACCGGCAGCATGTAGGCCCGCCCCAGCAGGTTGTGCACGCGCACCACCGTCGTCAGCGTGACCAGTGATGTGCCCGAGGCCGGCTGCGGCGTCAGGTGCACCGACAGCGTCACGTCCAGGTGCTTGTCGCGGTCACCCAGCAGCACCTCGCCGGGCGTGTTCTCGAACAGCGTGAAGATGCCGACGCGGTCGCCGGCGCGGTAGTCGGCCTCGGCCTTGTGGCGCGGCAGGTTCTCCAGCCCGCCCAGGTTCTTCAGCCCGAACAGCGACACGGCGCGGTTGCGCAGCGCCATGCAGGCCGACACCCAGCGCGGCGTCTGGCCCGCGGCCTTCAGGAACTGGCCCAGCGCCGACAGGCCGGGGTCGCCCGCGGGCAGGGCCCACGCGTCATGGAAATAGCTGCCGGGCACAAGCGTCGCGATGAGGCTGTTCGGCGGGGCCGTGGTCTCTTGAGGCGCTGGCGTCATGACGGGCTGTTGCGTGGCGTGTCCGCATCCTAGAGGCTGCGCCGCAGGCGGCCAGCGCCATGCCGGCCGTCACGGCCAGCATGGCTGCCATATGCACGCCGACGGCCGCCAGCGCCAGCGCGAGCGAGCCCGACGCCGTGAGCTCGCGCGCCGGCGAGGCGCTCAGGCACAGCGGGATGAACGCGGGCACCAGCATCAGCCCGCTGCCCTGCAGCGTGGCCGTGACGAAGGCGCTGACCGCGAGCCCGCCGCGGCGCCTCAGCGCCAGCAGCACCAAGCCGCCCAGTCCTGCGGCCGCGGCCAGCGGTGGCAGGCCGTCCAGGGAGCCGCAGAAGGCCACAAGGGCCGCCACCGCGGCGACCGAGGCCGCGTGGCCGATGGCGAGGGGCCGCAGCGCTGTCAGCACGCGGCGCGCGTCATGCGAGCGAATGCCGCAGGCCGCCGCCAAGACCCAGCCGCTGCAGGGGTTGAGCCCGTGCAGCGCGCCGGCGCCGGCCACGGCCAGCCAGGGCCACAGGCTGGTCATGGCTTCAGGCCTTGGTGCCGCCGCAGCAGGAGGCGCCAGCGGGCGCGTCCTCGTAGCGGTCGTGGTGCCGCACCCAGGCCATCGTGTACTCCAGCCCCGCCTCGTCGCGGCCCTGGGGCGTCAGGTCGACGAGGGGGTAGGTGCCCATCATCACTTCCACGCCCCGCCCGAACGTCGAGTACGTGTGGAACACGGTGCCCGCGTCGTCCTTGTAGAAGACGCTGATGCCCGGCGCCTCGGTCTGCGGGAAGGGCGTCATGTGGAAGTTGTAGAACACCTCGCCGTCGACGCGGTCCTCGGGCGCGAAGCTGACGTGGAAGTCGCGGTTGAAGTCGTTGCCGTTGGACGAGGCCCACGCGAACTGCCAGCCCATGCGCGCCTTGAAGGCCAGCAGGTCGGCCAGCGGCGCGCGCGACACGACGAGCAGCGCGATGTCGCGGTGCGCGAGGTGCATGGCGGCGCCGTCGAGATGGTCCGCCATGAAGGAGCAGCTCTTGCAGCCTTGGGCCCAGCCAGGGCCGAACATGAAGTGCTGAACGAGCAGCTGGCGCTTGCCCTGGAACAGCTCGCTCAAGGCACGCGGGCCGTCCGCGGTGTCGAAAACATAGTCGGTGTCCAGCTTCACCCAGGGCAGCGCGCGTCGCTCGGCGGCGATGCGGTCCTGCAGCTGGGTCAGTTCCTTCTCGCGGGCGAGCAGGCTCTTGCGGTCGGCGATCCAGCGGTCGCGGGTCACGGTGGGGTGGGGTGTCGTCATCGTTCGCTCCTTGGGGTGAAGACAGGCATGCGGCGGCGCCACCCGGGCTCGGGTGGGCGTCGCGTTCAGGGGAAATCAGGCGGCGCGCTTGGGGCGGCGCACGGCGCGCACCTTGCCGCTGCTGCCGCCGCCGGCGTAGAACAGGTCGCGCCCGTCGGACTCGAGCCCGCTGACGCCGGTGCCCGCAGGCATCTGCAGCGACTGCAGCACGTCGCCGCTGGCGGCGTCGATGTGGCGGATCTCGCTCTCGTCGCCCTCCCAGGTGCCGTGCCACAGCTCGCCGTCCACCCAGGTCACGCCGGTGACGAAGCGGTTGGTCTCGATGCTGCGTTTCACGGTGCCGGTCTCGGGGTCGACCTGATGGATCTTGCGGGCGCGGTACTCGCCCACCCACAGGCTGCCCTCGGCCCAGGCCAGGCCCGAGCAGCCCTGGCCCGGCGCCGGGATGGTGGCGAGCACGGCGCCCGTGGCGGGGTCGATCCTGGCGATGCGCGACGCGGCGATCTGCCACAGGTGCCGGCCGTCGAAGGCCGTGCCGGCGTCGCACGCGTGCGGCAGCCGTTGCTGCACGTCACCGCCGGCCGGCGCGATGGCCAGCAGCGCCTCGTTCGTCGCGGCCCAGACGCGCTCGCCGTCGTGCGTGACGCCGTGGATGGCGGGCGAGCCGTCGAAGGGGCCGTACTCGCGGACGATCTCGGCGGGGTGGGTGGCGGCGGTCATCGCGGTCTCCGTAGGGGTGTGGGGTGCATGACCGCCAATCTACGCAGACGGCGCCGCGGGGGGGAGTAACAAGATGGTCGTGAAACCGGTCAGGGGCAGCGCCAGCCAGCGTCGCGTGCGGGTCTGGCCCACGGCACGCACGCGGCCGGCGGCCTCCAGCCCGGCCAGTTCGCGCTGCACCTGGCGCTGGCTGCTGCCCAGCGCCAGGGCGAGTGCCGACGTGGACCACGCCGCGCCGTCTGCCAGCAGCGCCATCAGCTCGCCCGCGTCGCCTTCCATGGGCGGTGCCAGTACGGCCACGTCACGGCCATCCAGCGGCGTCAGCGCGAAGCCGCGCGGCGTGGCGTCGATGTCGGCCAGCCCGCGCAGCAGCGCGCGCAGCCGGCCGATCTCCACGCGCAGCCGCGCGCGGTGCGTGTCGTCGGGCTCGCGCAGCCGGAACGCGCGGGCGATCAGCGTGTCGCGCGTCGCGTCGCCCGGCCAGGCCTCGGCCAGCGTGCGCGCCAGCGAGAAGAGGATGGGTCGGCGCGCCAGCGGCAGCCAGCGATCGCCCGCACGCACGCCGTGGCGGCAGGCGTCCAGCACCAGCGCGCCGGAGTTCATCAGCACCGCCACGTCCGTCAAGCGCAACGACCGTGCGCTGCCGTCGGCCGCGATGCGGCGCGCAGCGGGCTGTTGCAGCACCGCGCGCGCCTGCGCCACCTCGGCCTGCAGCGCGGGGATGCCGGCGCGCCGAGCCGCCGTGTCGGCCTGGGCCAGCGCGGCCTCGGCTGCGTCGATCTGCAGCGAGCGCAGCGCCAGCTCGGCCCGTGCCAGCGCGGCGACGGCGCCGGGCAGTGGCGGCAGGCTGGCCGGGTCCGTGCCCGCCAGCAGCGCGGCAGCCGGCTCCAGCCGACCCAGCAGCAGCCAGCGCCGCGCGGCGATCAGCCGTGCCTGCAGCGCGTTGCCGTGGTCGCCTCGCGCCGCTAGCACGTCGGCGGCGGCGGCCAGCGCGTCGGGCGGCTCGCCGAAGTCGCGCAGCGCCAGCGCCACCTCGGTCTCGGCGACGACGCAGCGCGCCCGCGCCAGCACCTCGTGCTCGCCAAAGCCGCGCGCGGCGCGGCGCAGCAGCTCGCGCGAGCGCGCCAGCTCGCCCAGCTGCGCCATCGCAATGCCGCGCAGCGCCAGCGCGGGCGGGTCGTCGCGCAGCGCCACGTGCTGGAGCGCGCGCAGCGCATCCCCGGCGGCGAGCGCGCGGGCGGCGGCGGCAATCAGCGAGTCCATCCTCAAAGGCTACCTTGCCGCCGTCACAAGGCTGCGCCACGATGGCCACGCGCCCGCAGTCAGGGCGTTCGGGAGTACCGCATGTTTCCTTGGATCTGGCTCTGGGCGCCGCAGCTGCGCCTGCCCTTCGGCGGCGACGTGACGCAGGACATCGAGCCGACGCTGCAGACGTTCTTCCGCGGCATCAAGCCTGGGTCGGGCGATGCGCGCATCGAGGCCCAGGCCTTCGATGTGGCCAGCTACGGCGACCAGCTGGGCGTCATCACCCGGTTGCTGCTCGAATGGGCCGAACGGCTGCCGGCCGACGAACAGGAAAAATCCAAGCCGCTGGAAGAGCTGCGCGCCATCCATGCAGCCATCGAGGCCATCAAGGGCGTGGAGCGCGTCAGAAGAAGCCGCTGAGGAACGTCGCGGTCCCGGCCGTCAGGCCCACGATCTTGTCGGTGGCCTGGCGGTAGAACTTGAAGTGAAGTTCGGATTGCGGCAACGGCGGGTTGGCGCCGGCGAACGGCTTGAGCTCGACGCGCCCCAGCGGTCGGCGGGCCGCGGCGGTGCGCTCGACGGCGATGCTGACGCGCGGCGTCTGCCGCTCGATGCCGGGCCGGCGCGGCACAGCGGTGGCCGCCGTGACCACAGCGCGCGCCACCAGCCCCGCGCCGCCCGCGTTCTCGCTGGCGAAGACGTACACGGTGTCGCCGACGGCAATGCGCTTGCCGCCATACATCGTCTTCTGCGCGGTGAAGTCCCAGCGCGGGGCGAGCGGGTCGGCGATGGCCGTCTTGATCGCGTACATGCCGGCCATCATCGCCGCGCAGGACAATTCGACGCGTGAACGACGACCCCGATCCCCTGCCGCTGCCCCCGCCGCCACCGGACTTCGATGCTTGCTGCGGCAACGGTTGCGACCCCTGCATCTTCGACCTGCACGACCTGGCCATGGACGAGTACCGCCGTGCGCTGCGCGCGTGGCGGGAGCGGCATCCGGAGGCGCCGCCGGCCTAGGGGCTGTCCAGCGGATTGCGGCCGCTGAACGTCTTGTAGCCGCTGCCGTCGTGGCGCAGCACGAGCTGCTCGTTGACGGTGGCCACGCTGACCTGCTCGGTCTTGGGGTCCTGCACCGCCTGCTTGCCTTGGAAGGTCAGCACGACGTCCGGCCAGCCTGCCTCGCCGGTCTTCTCGAAACGCCAGGTGCCGCGGACGTCGTGGCAGTTGGCCGGCGTCATCGGGTCGGGCGTTTCCGCCTCGGGCAGCGGCTTGCCGGCCAGCCATTCGGCGCAGCCGATGGTGGCGTCCGTCGCGTTGGCCGCGGTCGTCTGCTGGAAAAGCACGTGGGCGCCGTTGGCGGCCAGTGAGAAGAGCTGCAGCTGGCCGCTGCAATGGCCTTGTCCGCAGTATTCGTTTTCGATGGACAGCGCCGTGCGGCCGGCGCCCAGCGGGTGGATTTTCAGGTCGCCCGCCTGGCCGTAGGCGCCGGTCCACACGAGAGAGGGGCGCTCGAAGGTCTTGACCCAGCGGCCGCCCTGGCGCTCGAAACCGTAGACGCCGAGGTTGACCATCGTGGCGTGGGACTGTTCCGGCTGGCCGTGGCCGTCGTCGGGCACGCCGCTGACGACGAGTAGGCGGTGGTCCGCGTCGAGGGTGGCGACCAGCGCCGGCGAGACCAGCACGCGGTCCGCGCGCGAGCCCTCGCCCGACGGCACCTGCACCGACAGTGGCGCTGTCGCGGTCCAGCCCTTGAAGGCCTCGGCCATCAGGGCCGCGGGCGCGTCGTCGGCTGCGGCCGTGACGGCCGAGGCCGCCGGCAGCGCGGCGGCCACTTCAGCCGGCTTTTGTTGGCAGGCCTGCAGCAGGCCGATGGTCAGGGGCAGTGCGAGGAGGCGGACGGCGGTGCGAGTCATGGGCCGGCAGCGTAGCCGGCCCGGCGCCTCGCTAGCATGGGCCGATTCACCTTCGGGAGGCCCTCGCCATGTGCCGCAACATCCGCACCCTCTTCAACTTCGAGCCGCCGGCCACCGAGGTCGAGATCCGCGACGCCGCACTGCAGTTCGTGCGCAAGCTCAGCGGCTTCAGCGTGCCGTCGCAGGCCAACGCGGCGGCGTTCGACCATGCCGTGGCGGCCATTGCCGACGAGGCCCGGCTGCTGATCGCGTCGCTGGTGACGACGGCCGGGCCCAGGAACCGTGAGGTGGAGGCCGAGAAGGCCCGGTTGCGTTCGGCCGAGCGCTTTGCCCGCTGACGCACAATCGCCGCGCCCCGGCTCCTCCGACTCCGCCATGCGCCTGAAGATCGCCCTTGTCATCGTCACCCTGATGTTGCTTGTCACGGCCTGGCTGTTCTTCGCCTGGCACTGGAGCTACTCCGAGGGCGAGCGCGCCGGCTGGGTGCAGAAGTTCTCGCGCAAGGGCTGGGTCTGCAAGACCTGGGAGGGCGAGCTGGCGCTGGTGTCGCTGCCCGGCACCAGCACGGTCGAGAAGTTCCAGTTCACCGTGCACGACGAGGCCACGGCGCAGGCCATCTCCAAGGTCATGGGCAAGCGCGTGAACCTGCACTACGGCGAGAAGGTGGGCCTGCCCTCGTCGTGCTTCGGCGAGACGCGCTACTTCGTCACCGGTGTCACGCTGGTGGACGAGATCTCGCTGTCGCCCGGCGTCGTGGTGCCGCAGCCGCCGGGCGCGCCGGCGTCGGCTACCACCCAGTCGGCGCCATGACCATCGAGCTGGACCATCCCGAGTGCGAGCAGGCCGTCGCGTCACCGTTCGCACCAATTCGGACAGAGTGGGACGATCAGACTGTGGAGCGCGCTGTCGACGAAGCCATCGCATCGAAGCGGACTTCAGTCAGAAAGTCCTCGATGAAGCTGGGGGCGTACAACGGATTCGACGGTGATGTGCGCGTACTCGCGGATTGGAAGATCAAGGTCGCGATCGAGTTGCAGTTGATCCCTCGGCCAAGCCAGTGCAGCGTTTGCGCCAAAACGGCTGGCCGAATCGACTATCACGCAGAAAATTACGGCCGCCCTCTCCAGGTGGCACCGATCTGCCAGGGATGCCACCTAGCGCTGCACAACCGCCTGCGAGGCGGGGGATACGCAGAAAGTTGGAGCCGGCGTGTTCAGCAGTACGGCGACGGCACAAAATGGTTCGAGCATTTGGTGGCCGCGGCCGGGCCTGTGCCGCTGCCATGATCTGACAACGGTGTCCGGCGACACTCGCCGGATGTCGATCTTCCAGCCCCTGACCGCGCGCTTCGAGCGCCTCGTCGATCCCTACCCCGAGCCCGCCGGCCACGCACCGCCGCCGACGCGCTTCTTCCCCTTCCTGTGGCGCTGCGCCGATGGCGTGCGGCCGCACCTGTTCGTCGTCATGCTGTTCACGGCCGGCATCGCGGCAGCGGAGGCGTGGCTGTTCAGCCTGATGGCGTCGCTGGTGGACTGGCTGTCCACGCAGAAGCCGGCGGAGCTGTGGAGCCGGCCCCAGCCCGTCGTGCAGATGCTGGTGGGCGTGCTGGCGCTGGGCGTGGCGCTGGCCGCCGTGCAGGCGCTGACGAAGTACCAGGGCGTGTTCGGCAACTTCCCGATGCGGCTGCGCTGGCTGTTCCACCGCCGCATGCTCGATCAGAGCCTGGCGTTCTTCGGCGACGAGTTCGCCGGCCGCATCGCCACCAAGGTCATGCAGACGGCGCTGGCGGTGCGCGACACCTGGCTCATCGTCGTCGACATCCTCGTCTACGTGGCCGTGTACTTCGGCACGCTGGTGGCCATCGTTGCCAGCTTCGACGCGTGGCTGATGCTGCCGTTCGCCGTGTGGCTGGGGCTGTACCTCATTGCGCTGCGCTTCTTCGTGCCGCGGCTGGGCAAGATCGGCCAGGCGCAGGCCGATGCGCGCAGCCTGATGACGGGCCGCATCACCGACGCGTACACCAACATCGCCACCGTCAAGCTGTTCGCGCACGGCCGCCGCGAGGCCGCCTATGCCAAGTCGGCGATGCAGGACTTCATGGTCACGGCCTACGGGCAGATGCGGCTGGTGACCGGCTTCGAGATCGTCAACGCGACGCTGTCGGCGCTGCTGGTGGGCAGCACGGCGCTGCTGTCGCTGTGGCTGTGGGGCCAGTCGCTGGTGGGCGTGGGCGCGGTCGCGGCGGCCACGGCGATGGCGATGCGGCTGAACGGCATCTCGCACTGGATCATGTGGGAGATGGCGTCGTTGTTCGAGCACATCGGCACGGTGCAGGACGGCCTCACGACGCTGTCCAAGCCGCAGGCCATCAACGATGCCGGCGGTGCCACCGAGCTGGCCGTGCCCAAGGGCGAGGTGCGCTTCGAGAACCTGCGCTTCCACTACCCCAACGGCAAGGTCGTCGTCGACGGGCTGGACCTGACGATCAAGCCCGGCGAGAAGATCGGCCTGGTGGGTCGCAGCGGCGCGGGCAAGAGCACGTTGGTGAACCTGCTGCTGCGCCTCTATGACCTGCCGGAGAACGGCGGCCGCATCAGCATCGACGGCCAGGACATCGCGCAGGTGACGCAGGACTCGCTGCGCCGCCACATCGGCATGGTCACGCAGGACACCTCGCTGCTGCACCGCTCGGTGGCCGACAACATCCTCTACGGCCGCCCCGGCGCCTCGGCCGACGACCTGGCCCGCGCCACCGAGCGTGCGCATGCCGACGAGTTCATCGCGCAGCTGTCCGACGCCAAGGGCCGCACGGGCCTGGAGGCCTTCGTCGGCGAGCGTGGCGTGAAGCTGTCGGGCGGCCAGCGCCAGCGCATCGCCATCGCCCGCGTGATGCTGAAGGACGCGCCCATCCTGCTGCTGGACGAAGCGACGAGCGCGCTGGACAGCGAGGTCGAGGCCGCCATCCAGCAGAGCCTGTACACGCTGATGGAAGGCAAGACCGTGGTGGCCATCGCGCACCGGCTCTCAACCATCGCGGCGCTGGACCGCCTCATCGTCATGGACGCCGGCCGCATCGTCGAGCAGGGCACGCATGCCGAGCTGCTGGCGATGAACGGCATCTATGCGCGCCTGTGGGCGCACCAGAGCGGCGGGTTCCTGGGGCTGGAAGACTGACGGCTCAGCGCGCCGACAGCGCCGGGCTGGCCGGCATCGCCGCGCCGCGCAGCTGCGCATCCAGGAAGGCGCGGCTCAGCGCCAGGCCCTGGCCGAGGTCGGATTGGGCCGCCTCCGTCGCGCTGCCGCTGCGCGGGCCGCGGGCGGGGCCGCCGGCCGGGCCCTGCGGGCCGCCGCCGCGCGCACCCATGCCGCCGCCGCCCATGCGGCCCTGGCGCTGGTCCTGCGCGTGCCAGCCCTCGGGCGCCAGCGTGCCGGCCAGCGTCGCGTGCGACACGCCGCCCAGGTTCGCGAGCCACGCGCTGCCGGCGGGCAGGGCGTCGAAGGCCTGGCGGCGCTCGGTCGGGCGGTGCAGCAGGCCCAGCGGGTCCTGGTCCACGTCGCTGGTGACGATGAGGGTGGCCGCGCCGCCGGCGGGCGGCTGCATGGCCGGCGGGCTGATGGCGATGACGGCCCGCCACGGCGCGTCGCCGCGGGCGTCCAGCGCCGTCTGGGCGCCGGTCTCGTAGCCGGCCAGCGCGGCGCGGCGCCAGTCCAGCGCGGGTTGGGCGGCCTGCAGCGCCGGCAGCAGGCGCCGCAGCGCGGCCAGGCGGTCGGCGCGCAGCGCGTCGCCGTAGTGCAGCAGGCCCAGCTCGCGGAACTCGCCGGTGCGCGACAGCGCCGAGCGCCACGCCGCCTCGTCGGCCTCCAGCGGTTGCAGCGCCAGCACCGTGTAGCCGGCCTGCGCCCACACGGTGGCCCAGCGCTGGCCGGCCTCGCTGCCCTGGCCCAGGCCGGGCAGGTAGACGACCACCGGCGAGCCCGCCGCCGGCACGCCGGCGCTGCGCGTGAGGCCCACGCGCCGGCCCTGCACCTCGAAGCCGGCCAGCGCCAGGTTCAGCTCGCGCGTGGCCGTCTCGGCCCAGGGCCGGGGCTCCGGCGGGCCGCCGGCACAGCCGGCCAGGGCAAGGGCGGTGAACAGCAGCGTGCGGCGGTCGAGGCTCATGGCCCGCGACGATACCCGCCGCGTGTCACTGCTTTTTTTCGCGCCGGCGCCGCCATGCCAGCAGGCCCGCGCCGGCCAGTGCCAGCGCCCAGGTGGACGGCTCGGGCACGGCCGCGGTGTTGAAGTCGCTGAGCACCAGGCCCTGGCCGTTGCCGTAGTGCACGAGGAAGCTGCCCGTGCCGTCGGCCATCAGCAGCCGCCCGCCATCGGCCACGTTGGCGAACTGGCCGAACAGCCCGCCGCCGGCCTGGATGAGCTCGAACTGCTGCCCCGCCGCGGCCGTGAAGCCGTTGATGAAGCTCAGGTTCAGCACCGTGTCGCCGCCCAGGTCCACGCTGCCGCCCACGTTCAGCGCGTCGTGGCCGCTGCCGCGCAGCAGCCCGCCCAGCTCCAGGTTCAGCAGCGCGCCGCCGCTGAAGCTCAGGTCGCCGCGCACGCTGAACAGGCCGGCGCTCTCGCCCGGCGCCAGCGTGGCGGCCCGCACGGCCAGGCGCTCCACCTCGCCGTGGCCGCCCAGCGCGCCGGCCTCCACCGTCGTCAGGCCCGTGTAGCCCTGCACGCCGTTGACCACCAGCGTGCCCGCGCCGGTCTTGAGCAGGCCCAGGCCTGACTGCAGCTCGCCGATGCTGCCGGCCAGCACCAGCGTGTGGCCGTTGGTGTCGATGAAGCCGGCGGCGTCGCCGGACTCGCCGTCCAGCAGCACGGTGCGCGTGGCCGCCAGCGTCAGCGAGTCCCAGGCGCGCAGGCCGCCCTGGGCCACGCGCGTGCTCTCGCCGTCGAAGAAGCGCTTGCCCAGCACGAGCTTGTTGCCCGCCGCACCCAGCGAGCCGTCGGCCGTGATGCCCAGCACTGCGCTGCCGAAGCCCTGCGGGTCGCCCAGCTGCAGGTCGCCGGTGAAGCTGTTGTCGCGCGCGGCCAGGCGCACGTCGTACTTCTCGCTGCTGCCGGGCAGGCTGCCGCCCTGGATGCTCAGCGCCAGCGGCCCGGTCAGCGTGCGCTCGATGACGACGGACTGGCCGCCGGCCACGAAGCCAGCGCCGCCCGCGCCGATCTGCAGGTTGGTGGCATTGCCGATGACCAGCGGCCCGGCGAGGCGGTTGCTGGCTTCCAGCGAGCCGTTGTCCAGGCGGATCAGGTTGCCGGCCGCGCCCAACGCGTCGACATGGCCGACGGTGAGCCGGCTGCCGTTCGTGACGGCGATGCTGCCGCTGAAGCTGTTGGCGCCGTTCAGCGTGACGGCGGCTGGCGAGAACCCGGCACGGCCGACGACGAGGCTGCCCTGGCCGGTGAGCGCGCCGTCCAGCGCGCCGAACAGCGGGCGCAGCGTGCCGCCGGCGCCGAGGTCCACCGTGCTGCCGGCGGCGCTGTTCAGCGACGTCACCGTCAGCGCGTGGCCGCCCAGCGCCAGCTGCGCGCCGGCGGCCACGTCCACCAGGCTGCGCGCGCCCGGCGCCTCGTCCACGCCCAGCGCCAGCCGGCCCTGCAGCACGCTGACGAGGTTGTCGCCGCCGGTGCCGGTGTTGGCGGTGTTCAGCGTCCACGTGCCAGCGCCGGCCTTGGTCATGCCGCGCCCGGCGATGGGCTGGTTGAACACGACGTCGAAGCCGGCCGTGTCCACCGTCATGTCGCGGAAGCTCGTGCTGCGCGTGGCGGCGATGTCCAGGTTGCCGGCCGCCACCAGCGTGCCGGGCAGCGAGAAGAAGCCGCTGGCGCGGCCGATGTTGAGCACGCCGCCGGCGGCGCCCAGCCGGGCGTCGCTGTCGATGACCAGGACCGCCGCCTGGCCGTTGGACTGCCCAGCCAGCGCCACGCCGCCGGTGTGGCTGGCGCTGCCGGCCAGCACGTAGCGCGCGGCGCCGCCGAGGTTGAGCCGGCCGTCGCCCGTGATGGCGCTGGTGACCGTGTGCTCGCCGCTGGCGCTGAGGTTGGCGGCGTTGCCCGCCAGCGTCAGCGGGCGGCTCAGGTCGTAGCCGTCCGGCAGCGCCAGGCCGCCGCTGAGCGTGATGCCCTGGCCCGCGGCGCCCAGGTTGCCGTCGTGGTTGAAGCGCAGCGTCGTCGTGTTGGGCAGGCCGGCGGCGTTGACCGTGCCGTCGTTGAAGACGCCCAGGCCGCCCGCGAACGTGTTGTTGCCGGTCACGGTGATGACGCCACCGATGAAGCTGATGCCGCCGTCGCCGCTGATGGTGCCGCTGACGGTGTTGGTGGTTCCGACGCCGAAGGTCACGCTGCCCGACCCGCCCTGGGTGACGATGCCACGCGTGAGGCCGAAGCCGTCGCGCAGCACCAGCCGGCCGCCGCCGTCGAACTGCAGCACGGGGCTGGCGCTGCCGAGATAGCTCTCGCGGCCCAGGCTCAGCGTGCCCTCGCCGCGCAGCGTGATCTGGCCCGTGAAGCTCAGCGGCGTGACGGTGCCCAGGTTCAGCGTGCCGCGGCGCACGTCGAGGTCGCGCTGGCCGGCCAGCGCGCCCGTGATCGTGAGCTGGCCGAAGCCGTCGCCGAAGTCCACCAGCACGCGGCCGTCGCCGGCCACGCTGCCCACGGTGGCCGTGCCGCCGGCGCCCAGCGCCGCCAGTTCGCCCGCGCCGCTGACGGCGCCGACATTGACCGTGCCGCCGTCGGGCCGCAGCACCAGCCGGCCGGCACCGATGATGTTGCTGACGTTGACGCTGTTGTTCACGCCGCCGGTGCGGACCGTCAGCGCCTGGCCGGCGCGGTCGACCGTGCCGTTGACGATGAAGCGCACGGGCGCGGCGCCGCTGCCGCCCAGCGCCATGATCTCGGCGCTGTCGGTCAGCGTGACGGCACCGCCGACGCTGGCGCCGGGCACCATGCCGAAGATGGTGGCGACGTCCGCGGCGCTGCTGCTGAGGCGGCCGCCCAGCGCGACGGGCCGGGTCAGCGAGGTCGCGACGTTGGCGCTGACGAATTGCAGCTCGCCGCCCTGCGCCACCTGGATGCCGCTGCTGCCCGCCAGCGCGCCGCCGGCGACGCCCAGCGTGGCGCCCGCCGCGATGGTGGTGGCGCCGCTGAAGCTGTTGTTGCCGCTCAGCACCGCGCGGCCGCCCGCCACGGTCAGGCCGCCGCCGCCGCTGATGTCGCCGTTCAGGAACAGCTGGCTGCCCAGAGCGGGGCCGCCGGTGAGGTGCAGCGTGCTGTCCAGCACCAGGTCGTTGTCGACATGCCCGTGGCCGGCGTTGGACAGCATGCGCAGGTAGGCGCCCGCACCCTGGAAGCGCAGCGCGTTGCCTTCCAGCAGCGGCGCCGGCGCGCTGGCGCCCAGCGTCAGGCCCAGCAGCGTGAAGCCGCCCGCGATGTCGTTGAACGTGGCCGGGCGTGCGGCGCTGTCCAGCAGCAGCTCGCCACCGGCCACCGGCAGGCCGCCGGCCCAGTTGGCGGTGTCGCTCCAGTTGACGCTGGCGGTGCCGGTCCAGGTGTGCACGGCGGCGCCGCCCGGGGCGGGCAGCAGGCCGATCAGCGCGAGGGCGGCCGGGAGGGCGCGCAGGGCGAGGCGGTGCTTCATGGTCAGGTCCTTGCGAAGAGGCGGCGCCGGGCCAGCAGGCCCAGGCCGGCGGCCATCAGAGCCCAGCTGCCGGGCTCGGGCACCGGCGCCATGGCGCCGTACTGGATGTGGTCGACCTCGATGCCGCCGGCGCTGTTGCTGATGGTGATGGACCGGATGCCGCCGGCGAACTGCACGCCGAAGAAGCGGTCCTCGCCCGTGGTGGCGCTGACGCTGCCGTCGGCGAAGCCGCTGCGGGTCACGCTGCCCAGGCTCTGGCCGTCGGTACCCACGGCACTGAACGTGACGCTGCCGGCGCCGTCCGTCCACACCAGGCCGAAGGCGGTGGGCGCGGGCCCGCTGCCGACGAAGGTGAAGGTCACGCCGGCGGCGCCGTTGTCGTGGAACCAGCTCACGCAGCGGCCGTTGGTCTGCGGCCCGCAGGTGCCGTCGATGACGCCGTCTTCGGCATCCACGGCATCCCGCGTGCCGGCAAAAGTGTCGAAGATCACCCGGCCGTTGGTGCCGGTCAGGGTCGGGTCCAGCACGCCGTCTTCCAGCGTCTCCAGCAGCAACGGGGCGCCGCTGCCGTAGAAGCCCGCGGGGATGTCGGCGCTGGAGAGGTAGGCCGTGGTCGGCGTGACGAACACGGCGGAGGTGGCCGTGGCCGCGAGGGCGGGCAGGGCGCTGGCCGCTGCGGTGGCGGCGATCAGGCGTGCGATGCGTGCTTGACGTTTCATATGAGAACTCCCTGATGGATGGATGTGGATGACGGGAACGAGGTGTCAGGCGGCCTGCGGGCCGGTGCGGCGGTGGGCGCTGCGGGCGCGCAGGCCCACGCCGAACAGGCCGGCCATCAGCAGCGCCCAGTTGGCCGGTTCGGGCACGGCGGTGACGCTCACGACACCGTCCACGTACAGCCGCGACACGTCCAGCCGCGTGCCGGCGGCCAGCTGCAGGCCGCTGCTGTCGATGCTGCCGAACTGGCCTTGCAGCGTGCCCCAGTCGAACAGGTCGAAGCTCTGGCCGGCCTGGCCGGTGAAGCCCGCCCAGGACACGATTTGCAGCGTGCCGCCCAGCGTCAGCGTGCCGGCCACGCGGTAGTGGTCATGGCCGGTGCCCAGCGTGGTGCCGCCGATCTCGGCCAGATAGACGTTGCCCGGGCCGAAGGCCACATTGCCGGCGTCCTCCCCCAGGCCGGGCGAGTTGCCCACGCTCAGCCCGCCCTCGAAGTACTTGTGGCCCGTGCCCGTCAGCAGCGCGCCGTTGCGCTGCGCGACGGCACCGAAGAACACGGCGGTGGCGCCGGCCGAGGTGCGCAGCTCGCTGCCGGCCTGCAGCTCCACGGCGTCGTAGAAGGTGGTGCTGCCGTTGCCGGACAGGATCACCTGCCCGCCCTTCTGGTTCACCACGGCGCCGAACAGGTCGCTGTCGCCCGAGGTCACCAGCACCTGGCCCGCGTTGGTCAGGCCCTTGCTCACCGTCAGGCGGGCGTCGCCCAGCAGCAGCCGCGCGCCGGCGGCGTTGGTCCAGGCGCCTTCGGCCAGGGTGCTCGAGCGGTTGAGGTCGATGACACCGCCGCTGCCGTTGAGCAGCGTGCCGGCCAGCTCCAGCCGGCCCTGGTTGATCTCGAACACGCCGAGGTTGCGGTGGCTGGCGCCGCGCAGCTGCAGCGTCTCGCCCGGCTGCACCAGCACGCGGCCGCCGGCCTGGTTGAGCAGGTCGGCGTCCAGCCCGGCGCCGCTGCGCGGGCCGCCGGCCACGCCGCGCAGCAGGCCGGCGTTGCTGAGGCTGGCGCTCATCACCAGCGGGTCGGCCTGCACCGTGCCCTGGTTGATGACCAGCCGCGAGAAGCTGCCCGTGCCGCTGAGCAGGCCGCGCGGGCCGATCACGATAGGGTCGGCTGCGTCGATGCTGCCGCCGACCATCTGCAGCGTCACCAGGCCGGTGCCGGTGCCCACCTGCAGGGACTTCAGCGTCACGGCGCCGGTGGGGCCGGTGACGTCGAGGCGGCTGGTGGTGTCCAGCACCACGTCGTGCACGTCGGCTGGGGTCAGGCCCAGCGTCCAGCGAGCGCTGTCGTCCCAGCTGCCGCTGGTGCTGCTGCGCCAGCGCAGCGTGGGCGTGAACAGGGACACGTTGTCCTTGCCCTTGGTCAGCTCCGCCTGGTAGGCCACCTGGCCCTTGTCGTTGATGGTCGCGTCTCCCAGGCTCAGCACCACGTTGCTCAGGCCCACGGCGTCACCGTTGCGGGCCACCAGCACTTGCTCGATGCCATCGGTCAGCACCAGGGCATGGTCATTGCTGGCCGTGATGCCGCTGCCCAGCAGTTGGGCCTGCATCAGCACCTGCCCGCCGCCAGCCAGCGCCTTGAAGCTCAGGCTGCCCAGCGTCAGGCCCTGCAGGCCCGCGGCCGTGCTGGCCTGGCCGCCGCGGGCCAGCACGGTCTGGTCGCGCCACAGGGCATCTCGGGGCTCGGCCTGGCTGAGGAGCTGGCCGCTGTAGATGACCGCGCCGTCGCGGGTCGTGCCATGCAGCAGGGGGTTGCCCAGCTTCAGGGCTTGCCCGTCCACCGTGACGGTGCTGCCGGACAGCGCCACCAGGCTGGTGTCGCGCCAGATCGATAGCCGGGACTCCGTTGCTCTGCCCGACGTCACCCGGGCGCTGTACGCCACCTGGCCGTTGTCGGCCAGGCTCAGCCCGTTGAAGGTCATGAAGCGCTGCCCTTCGCCGGCCGCCGTAGCGCTGCCGCCGGCGCGGGCCAACAGCGTCTGGCCGCGCCACACGCCCTCCTGCGACACGAAGCCGGAGGTGCCGTCGGTGAAGCGATGGTTGGTGTCGTCATGGCGGCCGATGAAGGCCAGCTCGCCGGCGGCATTGCTGTCTGCCTGCAGAAACGCCGTGAAGCTGCCGGCCAGCCCCGGCGCCGCCTCGCCGCCCAGCCGCAGCAGGCTGCCGTCCCGCCACAGGCTGGCCGGGGGCGGGTCGGCAGGCTGGCTGGTGCTTTGCAGCGCCGCGGCGTACAGCAGCGCGCCACTGCGGCTGCGCCAGGTGTTGTCGATGCGGGTTAGCTGCCCGTTCACCGCGCGGCCGGAGGCGTCCTTGCCGATGGGCGTGCCGGTGCGGGCCAGCAGCCGGGTGCCGGTCCAGAGCCCCACCTCGTTGCCCAGCACCGTGCCCGGGCCGGTGATGAAGCCCATGAAGCTGCCGCCACCCAGCGGGTTGAAGCCCGTCAGCGTCTGGCCCTTGGCCAGCCCGGTGACCGCGGCACCTTCCCGGGCAACCAGCGTGCTGCGCTGCCAGTAGGCTGCATCGTTGTCGGTGGTGACCGCCTTGCCGGCCAACTGGCTCATGAAGCCGAGTGCACCGTCATTACTCAGCGTGATCGGCCCTTCCACCCGGCTGAGCGTGGTTCCGGCCTCCAGGCCGCTGAGGCTGTCGCCGGTGGTGAAGACGACGGTGGTGCGGCCGGCCGGTGCGGCCAGGGCGGTGGGGCCGGCCAGCAGCAGGCCGGCCAGCGCGAGGGTTGTCAGGCGCCGGCGCGCCGGCAGGGTGTGCGACATGGGCGTTCGACCTCAGGCGTTGCGGCTTGCCTTGCGGCGTGACTGCAGCGCCACGCCCACCAGGCCGGCAGCCAGCAGCGCCCAGCTTTCGGGCTCGGGCACCGCGGCGGCGGCGAGGTAGATGCCGTCCACCCCGTAGGCCTCGTCCAAGCCGCTGAACGTCAGCTGCACCTGCGTGAAGGGCAGGCTCTGCGACAGGCCGATGAACTGCGTGGCGCCGCTGGGCAGCACATCCGGCAGGCTCAGCACCGCGACGCCCGATGCATAGGTGCCGGTGTTGGTGGTCAGGCGCAGCGCGCCGGCGCGCACGGCGCTGTCACCCATGTCGGAGCTGGTGAAGCCGAATGCGGTCACCGGCCGGGAGAAGGTGAAGGTCAGCGTGCCGGGCGTGGTGCCCGGGGCATAGACCAGCACGTAGTGGCTGCCGTCCGAGGCCGTCGTGTCGAAGCCGGGTTGCGGCGTGTTCGGGCCCGTCTGCACCGCCAGGCCGGGCAGGCTGACCGACAGGCTCACCAGCGGCGTGACGACCGGCGCCGTGCCCAGCGGCGTGCCGTCCAGCGTCTCGAAGCTTTCCATCGTCAGCCCGGGCACGGCGGCCAGGAAGCTGGCTTCACTGCTGAAGGTCTGGTCGGCGGCCCGTGCGCTGGTGGCCAGGCACAGCGCGGCGAGCAGCGCCAGCGCACGACGTGCTGCAGGCGAGGGCGTGGTGGGGAAAGGCAGGCGGGGCTTGGCTGGGTTCATGGCGGCTCCTGAGACAGAAGAAGTTGGCAAACGGTGCGTTCAAGCGGTGGTCGGCGCGTGGCGACGGCGGCGCTGCAGCGCGCCCAGGCCCGCCAGGCCGGCGGCCATCAAGGCCCAGCTGCCGGGTTCGGGTACGGGGGCGGTCATCACGCGCAGCGTCAGGCTGTTGGCGCCGTAGTCGGCCTCGAAGCCATAGCCGCCGGCCTGGGTGAGGTCCAGGCTGGCGAACTGGCTGTTGCCCAGGCGCTGGTTCCAGGTCATCACCGTGAAGCTGTCGCCGACGTTGAAATGCGCGCCTGCCAGCAGGTTCACGGCCAGCGTGCCGCCCAGCGTGGTGGCGCCGCTGATGCTCAGCAGGTCGAAGCCGCCGGCCTCCGTGCTGCCCAGGTCCACCAGGAAGGTGCCGCTGGCTTGCTGCGTCAGGCCGCCCAGCAGCGTCAGCGTGCCGGCATCGTTCAGGCCGCCGGCGGCCAGGGTGCCGGTGTTGGTGAGGCGGTCGGCCGCGCGCACCGTGCCGTCGCCGGCCAGGGTGCCGGCGTTGGCGAAGGCGCTGACGGTGCCGTGCAGCTCCGCGCCTGCCGCTACAGTCAGCAAGCCCTGGTTGTTGAAGCCCGAGGCCACCTGCAGCTTGCCGGCCTGCACGTCCACCGTGCCGGTGTTGTTGAAGGCGGTGCCAAAGCTGCCGATGGCGGTCGTGAACGCGCCGGTCTTGATGAAGCGGCCGGTGTTGTCAAAGCGGGCCCCGCTGCCGCCGATGCTGGTGTTGCCGCCGGCCTGGTCCAGCCACGTGCCCTCGTTGACGAGGCGGGCGCTGCTGGTGTTGATGTTGATGCTGCCGCTGCCGGTCTGCGTGGTGGTGCCGGCCAGCACCAGCGTGCCGCCGCTGAGGGTGTTGGAGCTGGCGCCGGCCAGGGCCACCGGGCCTTCCAGCCGCGTGGTGCCGTTGCCGGAGAACACGCTGCCGCCCCAGGTGGTGGGGCCGGTCACCACCAGGGTGCCGTTGTTGTTCAGCGTGCCGCTGCCGACGAAGGCCAGGTTGTCGAACTGGCTGCTGCCGGCCAGGTTGAGGCGGCCGTTGGTGATGACGGTGTTGCCGCCCAGCGCCAGCCCCTCGGCGGCCGTGACGATGCCGCCCCGCATCTGGAACGTGCCGGCGTTGCCGACCTGGCGGTTGAGGCTGTAGGCCGCGCTGCTCGTGAAGTCCAGCGTGGCGCCGCTGGCAATGGCGATGCGGCCCGTGCTGGCGCCGCCGCCCGCCAGGCTGAGCGTGCCCGCGTTCACGTTGACGTTGCCGCTGTTGTTGAAGGCGGTGCCAAAGCTGCCGATGGTGGTGGTGAAGGCGCCCGTCTTGGTGAAGCTGCCGCTGTTGTCGAAGCGGGCCCCGCTGCCGCCGATGCTGGTGTTGCCGCTGGCCTGGTCCAGCCAGGTGCCCTCGTTGACGAGGCGGGCGCTGCTGGCGTTGATGTTGATGCCGCCGGTGCCGGTCTGCGTGGTGGTGCCGGCCATCACCAGCATGCCGCCGCTGAGGGCGCTGGAGCTGGCGCCGGCCAGGGCCACCGGGCCTTCCAGCCGCGTGGTGCCGGTGCCGGAGAACACGCTGCCGCCCCAGGTGGTGGGGCCGGTGACGACGAGGGTGCCGTTGTTGTTCAGCGTGCCGCTGCCGACGAAGGACAGGTTGTCGAACTGGCTGCTGCCGGCCAGGTTGAGGCGGCCGTTGGTGATGACGGTGTTGCCGCCCAGCTCGAGGCCTTGCGCCGCGTTGACGACGCCGGCGCCGACCTGGAAGGTGCCGGCGTTGGTCACGTTGTGGTTCAAGCCAAAGGTGGCAGCGCTGCCGGCAAAGTCCAGCGTGGCGCCACTGGCGATGCGGATCTGCCCGGTGCTCGCACCGCTGGCAACCAAGCGCAGGGTGCCAGCATCGACGTTGACGCTGCCGCTGCTGTTGAAGGTCAGGCCGAAGCCGCCGATGGTGGAGGTGGTGCTGCTGGTCTTGGTGAAACTGCCCTGGTTGTCAAAGACGCTCGTGCCGCTGTTGCCGCTCACGCTGCTGTTGGCGCTTGCGGCATCGACCCACGTGCCCTGGTTGACGATGCGCGCACCGGTGCTGACAGACAGGCCGGTGACGGTGTTGCCCTGCACCGTGGTCGTGCCCGCCGCTTCGAGGACCTGCCCGCTTTGCAGGACGCTGGTATTGCCCTGGATGGCGAGCGCGCCCTCATAGCGTGTGGTGCCAGCGCCGCTGAGGATGGCGCCTGAGAGGGTGCTGGCTCCCGTGACAACTACGCGGCCGGTGTTGTTCAGCGTGCCGCTGTGGTTCAGGCCGCCCAGGCTGGCGCTGTCGCTCAGCGTGAGCGTGGCGCCGCTGTTGATGGCCAGGGTACCGGTGCCGTTGACGGTCGCGGCGCCCATCGATCGGGTGTTGCGGATCACGGTGTTGGCGCCGCCCAGCAGCACGGTGTCGCCGGCCTGCGGCAGGCCGTCGCTGCCGCTGTTCCAGTTGTTGGCCACGTCCCAGACGCCGCCGGCTGCCGCGCCCGTCCAGTTGAACGGCACGCCCGTGACGGTCACGCTCAGGCCGGTCGCGCCGTAAGTGGTGGCGAAGCGGTAGCCCGAGGCCTGCGAGAAGTCCAGCGCCGCGAACTCGCTGCCTGCCGTTCGTGCGCTCCAGCTCATGACGGTGAACTGGCTGCCGCGCGCGAGCCGCTGGCCGTCCAGCACAGCCAGGCCTAGCGTGCCGCCCAGCGTCGCAACGCCACCGACGACGAACTCGTCGGCCACGTTGCGCGTGAGGTCCACGTTCAGCGTGCCGGTGTTCACCAGGTTGCCCAGCAGCTGCAGCGTGCCGACCTGGCTCACGCCGCCGGGCGCCAGGGTGCCGGCATTGCGCAGCGAGGTCAGCGCCCGCACGGTGCCGGTGCCGGCCAGCGTGCCGGCGTTGGCGAAGTTGGCGATGGCACCGTGCAGTTCTGCACCACTGGCCACGTTGATCAGTCCGTCGTTGCTGAAACTGCCGGCCAGCCGCAGCGTGCCTGCGTTGACGTTCACCGCGCCGCTGTTGGCAAACAGCACACCCTGGGCAAAGGTGGTGACCGTCGCCGTTGCCTTGGTGAAGCTGCCTGTGTTGTCAAATTTGCCCAGGCCACCGGCGAAGGGATTGGTGTAGGTCGTGTTGGCGCTGGTCTGGTCCAGCCAGTTGCCGGCATTCACCAGGCGTGCGTTGCTGCCGATGCCCAAAGCATTGAAGCCGGTACCGTCTGCCCGGGCGTGGTTGCTGCCGTTCAGCAGCAGTGTGTGGCCTGTCTCGAGTACGCCGCCGCTGGACAGATCCAGCGTTGCCGAGCCTTCGACACGTGTCGTACCCAGACCGTTGAAGTTGCCAGAGCGCCAGTTCAGTTGGCCCGTGATCACGGTGTTCGCGCTGCTGGTAAATCGCCCGCTCGTCATTCCCATCGTCAGGCCGCCCAGTGTGCTGTCGCCGCTGAGGGCCAAGGCGTTGCCAGAGCTGAGAAGTTGCAGCGTTCCGGTGCCTGTCACGCGGTGGGCCAGAGTCGCCGGGATGGTGATGACCGTGTCGAACGTGCCCAGCTGGACGTCGTCCCCTGACGTGGGCAGCACGCCGCCGCTCCAGTTCGCGGCATCCGCCCAGTTGCCGCCCTGCGGGCCGGTCCAGGTGACGGTGCCGGCCGAGGCCAGGGCGGTGGAGGTCAGGGCCAGCAGCGCGAGCGCGATGCGGGACAGGGGGTGACGGTAGCGGCTCATGGCGCTGGATGCTCCCCGGCCGGCGTCTCAGCGGCGTCTCAGCCGTGTGGCCAACAGGCACTGCTTTGGCTTGTGCACCCCCCGCGCCCAGGGGAACCTGCGCAGGGGACGCCCCGAGGTCTCAGCCCCAGCGCGGCTCGCGGCGGGCGGCGGCGTCGGCGTCGAACAGCGGTGGCCGCTCGGGGCCGCGCAGCACCGCCAGCGCGGCGCGGGCGCGGCGGGCGTCGGCGGCATTGCCGCCGTGGGCGGCCAGCCAGGCGGCCGCGCGCCATTGCAGCTCGGCGTAGCCCTTGGCCGCTGCCTGGGCCTCGATGTCCTGCGCCAGCGGCCGCAGCACCGCGACGGGCTCGCCCAGCAGCTGGCGGGCGCGCAGTTGCAGCAGCGCCGCCTCGGCGGCCCATTCCTGCAGGCCGTGGCTGCGGGCCACGGCGGCCTGGCGTTCGGCGGCGGCCAGGGCGGCCGGGCCGTTGCCGGCGGCCAGCGCCAGCGCCACGTCGACGCGGGCCTCGCGGGCCTGGACCATCGGGTGCTGCAGGCGGGCGCTGGCGTCGCGCAGGCGCGCGATGTCGTCGGCGTCCGGCGTCAGGCCCCGGGCGGTGGCGGTCAGCGTGGTCATCAGCACCCAGTTCGACACGCGCAGCGGCTCCCGGCTGTCGCGCAGCAGCGGCGCGGCGGCGGCCAGCATCCGGGCGGCGTCGTCGTGCTGGCCGCACTGCAGCAGCAGCCGCGCCTGGCGCACGCGGGCCTCGGCCTCGAAGCCGGCGCTGGCCTGGGCCTGCGCCAGCGTGAGCGCCTGCGCCAGGGCGGCCTCGGCCTCGGTATGGCGGCCGGCCGTGGTCAGCACGCTGCCCAGCACCAGCAGCGACAGCGTCTCGGTGTGGGCCACGCCGGCCCAGCTCTGCAGGCTGCGGCGCGCCATCACCTCGGCCTGCCCCACCTCGCCCAGCGCGTGCAGCATGACGGCCAGGTCGTTCTCGATGGTGAGGCCGCGGCAGTGGTCGGGGTGGCGTTCCAGCAGCCGCGCCAGCGCGTCGTGCGCAGCGCGCACCTGGCCGCCGAACCAGTGGATCTGGCCCTCGAAGCTCAGCAGCGCGGGCAGCCGCGGCGCGGCCTCGCGCAGCCGCGCCAGCAGCGCCCAGGCGGCCGGGATGTCGGGCTCGCGCATGGCCAGCTCGATGAGCACCTCGTAGGCGTGAATGCGCTCGCCCTCGGGCAGCGCCGGCAGCAGCTCGCGCAGCCGCGCGGCGTGATGGACGGCCTGGGCCAGGTCGCCGGCGAACACGCGGTTGTCCACCAGCGCGGCACGCAGCCGGCCCTCGATGAGGCGGTGCTGCTCGGGGTCGGCCACGCCGTCGAGCTGGGCCTGGATGGCGGTCAGCGCAGCCTCGCCGCGGGCCAGGTCTTCCAGCAGGTCGCAGGCGGCCAGCTCCAGCCGCGCGCGCAGCGACTGGGCCAGGTCCAGCGATTCGTCTGCCACCTCGCGCCAGACGGCGCAGGCCTCGTCGAAGCGGCCGCGCGCCTTCAGCTGTTCGGCGCCCTGGTGGCGCCAGGCCAGCGCGGTCTGCGGCTCGCCGGCAGCGCGCCAGTGCTCGGCGATGGCCATGGCGTCGGCCCAGGGCTGGTGGGCCAGCCACAGCGCGGCATGGCGGTGCAGGGCCGCGCGGCGCGGCGCGGCCAGGTCGGCGACGGTGGCGGTGCGGATGAGGTCGTGGCTGCAGGCCAGCCCCGGGGACTGGGCGCGCAGCATGCCGGCGGCCAGCGCCTGGTCGCGCGCCGTGGCCCAGTCTGCATCGCCGGCCGCACCGGCGGGCAGGCCCAGCAGGCGGCGCAGGCCGTCTTCGGGCACGGGCTGCACGAACACCGCGGCGGCCTCCACGGTCTTGCGCGCCAGCGCGGGCAGCGCCTGCAGGCGGCGCTGCACCATCTGCCGCACGCGCTGGGGCAGCGCGTCGCCGCCCGCCACGGCCGGCGCGCCGGCGGCCACCAGCTCGCCCAGTGCGAAGGGGTTGCCGGCGCTGAGGTCGTGCAGGCGGTCCAGCTGCTCGGCGCCGAAGTCGCTGTCGGGCCAGCGGGCGCGGCAGACGGCGGGGAGGTCGGCGCGTGTGAGGGCGGGCAGGTCCAGCGTTTCCAGCCGGCCGGTGCCGTGCAGCGGCTGCAGCGCCTGCTGCAGCGCGGCGCCCATTTCGTGGCGACGCGCCGCGGCGCGCCAGCGCAGGCGGTCGCCATGGGCCAGCAGCAGCAGCCATTCGACGGTGGCGGTGTCGCACCACTGCAGGTCGTCCACCAGCAGCACGGGGGCCAGCGCCTCGAAGGCGCGCGTCAGCGCCTCCGCCAGCCGGGCCTGGGCGGTGAGAGCGTCCAGTGCCGGCAGCGGCTCGTCGGGCGCCAGCTCGGGCAGCAGCCGGGCCAGGTCCAGCCGGTAGGGGCGCAGCGCGCCGAGCGGGTCGTCCAGCGCGGCCTGCAGCGCGGGCAGGCGGGTGCGCAGCGCGTCCAGCAGTGGCCGGAAGGGCATGCCGTGCAAGCCTTCCAGCCCGCGCAGGCAGGGCGCGTGCGGGAAGGCGGCGGTCAGCAGCGTGCTCTTGCCGGCGCCCGGCTCGCCCAGCAGCAGCAGCGCGGGGGCCGTGCTGTGGCGCAGCTGGCGGTGCAGGGCCTCGCGGGCCGGCGGCGCGGGGGCGGCGCCGGCCGCCGCGTGGGCCTGGCGGCTGTCGCGCAGCTGGCGCCGGCGCAGCGCCTGGGCGGTGTCGCGGCACCACTGCGAGAAACCGTCGTAGCCGGCCAGGCGCCAGGCGGGCGGCCAGTCGGCGGGGTCCGGCGGCGGCGTGTCGGCCGGGGCGTCGAGGTCGGTGGGCAGGTCCAGGCGCAGCTGCTGGCCCTGCGCCTGCAGGCTGTCGGCCGCGCCCCAGCCGCGCAGCAGCGCGCGGGCGCGGTGCAGGTTGACGCGCAGGTGGTGCAGCGCGTCGGTGGCGCTGGCATCGGGCCAGAACAGCGCGGCCAGGCGCTCGCGCGGCAGGCCGGCCTCGCTGGCGGCCAGCACGACGATGAGCGCAGCAGGCACGGTGGCCGGCAGGGGCAGGGCAGGGGCGCCCTCGGGGGCCCAGGCGGGTGGCGTCAGCAGGCGCAGCATGGTGGGCCGCAGTGTCGCCCAGGCCCTAGACTCGCGGCCCATGACTCCAGCGTACACCCTGGCCTTCATCGGCGGCGGCAACATGGCCGGCGCCATCCTCGGCGGCCTGCTGCGCGCGCGCCAGGTCCGGCCGGCCGACGTCATCGTCGTCGAGCCCCACGAGGCCCAGCGCGACAAGCTGCGCGCCGACCTTGGCATCCAAGCGCTGGCCGCCGGCGATGCGTCACTGGCGCGCGCCGGCACGGTCGTCTGGGCCGTCAAGCCGCAGCTGTTCACCGCCGCGGCCGAGCCGCTGCAGGCCTGGCTGGGCGGGGCGCTGCACCTGTCGGTGATGGCGGGCATCCCGTCGGCGTCGCTGGTGAAGCTGACCGGCAGCGAGCGCATCGTGCGCAGCATGCCCAACACGCCGGCGCTGATCGGCCAGGGCATCGCCGGGCTGTACGCGCGGCCGGCGGTGTCGGCGCAGGAGCGTGCGTCGGTGGAGCAGCTGCTCAAGCCCACGGGCCAGACGCTGTGGGTGGACCGCGAGGACGACCTGGACGCCGTGACGGCGCTGTCGGGCTCCGGCCCGGCGTATTTCTTCTTCTTTGTCGAGGCCATGATGGCCGCGGCGCAGGACATGGGCCTGACCGCCGAGCAGGGTCGCCGGCTGGCGCTGGCCACCTGCGCCGGCGCCGCGGCACTGGGCCTGGCGTCCGACGAGTCGCCCACGACGCTGCGCGAGCGCGTCACCAGCAAGGGTGGCACCACGCATGCGGCCATCACGTCGCTGCAGGCCGATGCCGTGGACGCCGCGATCCGCCGCGCGGTCATCGCCGCGCAGCAGCGCGCCGCCGAGCTGGGCCGGGAGTTCGGCTGAAGCGCCCATGGGCATTTCGACGAGAGACAGCCTGCGCGACTGGCTGCGCGCCCCCGGTTCGCTGAGTCGCCGCCTGGCGCGCCTGGGCGAGCGCTTCAGCGTGCAGCTGCTGCGCCAGCGCGTCGCGCCGTTCCGCGCGCTGGAGCGGGCTGCGCTGGGCCTGCCGCCGCGTGGCCTCACGGTGGTGCGCGAGGTCATCCTGCGGGTGGACGGTGAGCCGTTGGTCTGGGCCCGCTCGGCCGTGCACCAGCGCGCCACCACCGGGCCGTGGCGCGCGCTCAAGGGCCTGGGCACCAAGCCGCTGGCCCACCTGCTGTACGACGACTACCGCATCCACCGCAGCGAGCTGCAGCCGCGCCGGCTGTCCCGCCACGGCCACACGCGCCGCCACGCCGCGCGCCAGTGGCAGGCCGCCACCGGCACGGCCATGCCGGCGCAGATGCTGTGGTCGCGCCACTCGGTGTTCAGCCGCGGCGGCGCGCAGCTTCGCGTCATGGAGCTGTTCGCCCCGGGCCTGAGCTGCCACCGTCCGGGCAGACCCTAGGACGGCTGGCCCCCTCAGTTGGGGGTTTAGCTGTCCGGCAGCTGACTTTTCGAGGATGAAAATGTTTCCACGGGCTCATTTATTCGCGGCCCGTGGCGGAGCACCCATAAACTCTGCCGCAGCAGAGGGGCGTTAGACGACCTGCCGCAGCACAGCAAAGGCAGGCATAAAAAGAGTGGGGCAATCATGAAGACCCGTGACGTGGCGATCTTCACCGGCGAGCGCTTTGTCGTGCCGCAGTGCATTCAGCGCATCGATCATCTTTCCACCCATGGCTGGCAGCTGCGCTACGGCGGCACCAAGCTGTTCTCCGACCACAGCCAGGACGGCACCGGTGCCCGCAAGGCGCTGGCCCTGGCCACCAAGGAATTGCTCAAGCGCATCGCGACGTTGCCGGCGCCGTCGCGCCTGCGCCGCACGCCCAGCCGCAAGAAGCAGAGCGACCTGCCGTCGGGCATCTCCGGCCCTATCGTTCGCCAGCGTGCGGGAAGTCGTGTCCGTGATTGCAGCTTCGCGGTAACCCTACCCCGCTTCGGCGACACGCCGCTGGCGCGCAGCGTCTACATCGGCACCGAGAACACCTACACCATCGAGCGCTACCAGGAGGCGCTGGAGCGCGCCATCGCGCTGCGCGAGAAGGCCGAGGCCGCCTACCAGCGCGCCGCGACCAAGGAGCGCCGCGCCCAGGCCCAGTTGCTGAAGGCGGAGATGGCCAGCCTGCTGGGCAAGGGCTGAATGGCCTGAAACCCGGTTGAACCGGCGCAGGCGCCGGTGGCGGACACAATCGTCGGCTTGGCTTTGCGCCCGGTCCGCCCATGTCCCTCGCCGCCTCCCTGCCTGAACGACTTCTCGCCTTGCTGAACGCGCTGCGGCCCGCGCCGCAGGCCGTCAATGCGCGCGAGAGGCTGCGCGTCGTGCTCGGCGCGGGGCTGGGCCTGCTGCTGGCAGGGCTGCTGAGCCGCGCCGAGATGCCGGCGGGCCTGCCCTGGCTGGTGGCGCCCATCGGTGCCAGCGCCGTGCTGGTGTTCGGCGTGCCGGCCAGCCCGCTGGCGCAGCCCTGGGCCGTCGTCGGCGGCAACATGCTGTCGGCGCTGGTGGGCATCGCCTGCATGAACTGGCTGCCGCTGCCGGCGCTGCCCACGGCCGCCGTGGCGGTGGCACTGGCCATCGGCACGATGTTCTTGCTGCGCTGCCTGCACCCGCCCGGCGGCGCCGCGGCGCTGCTGATGGTGCTGACGGCCACGCACGACTGGCGGGTCGCCTTCGAGCCGGTGGCGCTGAACTCGCTGCTGCTGGTGCTGGCCGGCATGGCCTACAACACGCTGACCGGTCGCCGCTACCCGCACGCGCAGAACGTGCAGGCCGCGCCGCCGGCGCCCGCCGGCGCGCAGGTGGCGCCGCCGCGCTTCGGCGATGCCGAGCTCAACGAGGTGCTGGCCCGCTACAACCAGGTGCTGGACGTGCCGCGCGACGACCTCGCCGGCCTGCTGCACGAGGCCGAGCTGCTCAGCTACCGCAACCGGCTGGGCGGGCTGCGCTGCGCGGACATCATGTCCACGCCCGTCATCACCGTCGAGTTCGGCACGCCGCTGGCCGAGGCCTGGGCGCTGCTGCAGCAGCACCGCATCAAGGCGCTGCCGGTGGTGGACCGCGTGCAGCGCATCGTCGGCATCGTCACGCGGGCCGACTTCATGCGCGCCGCCGAGGCGGAGCAGCGCGAAGGCTTCGCGGGCCGGCTGCAGACGCTGCTGAAACCGTCGCCCTCGACGCACTCCACCAAGCCCGAGGTGGTGGGCCAGATCATGACGCGCCAGGTGCGCGTGGCCAGCGCCGAGCGCGCCATCGCCGAACTGGTGCCGCTGTTCTCGGCCACCGGCCACCACCACCTTCCCATCGTCGGCGAGCAGGCCCGGCTCGTCGGCATCCTCACGCAGTCAGACCTCGTAAAGGCACTCAGCCATGGCCCATGAGCACACCTTCAACTGGGGCGTCATCGGCCCCGGTGGCATCGCCAACCGTTTTGCCGGCGCGCTGGCCGCCGTGCCGGGCGCACGCCTGGCGGCCGTGTTCGCGCGCGACGCTGCCAAGGGCCAGGCCTATGCCGACCAGTGGCAGCAGCCCGGTGCGCCGGCGCGCGTGACGACAGCGCTGGCAGACCTGCTGGCCGACCCCGGTGTGGACGCCGTCTACATCGCCACGCCGCACTCCCACCACGGCGAGTACGTCCGCGCCGCGCTGCTGGCCGGCAAACCGGTGCTGTGCGAGAAGCCGCTGGTGACGTCGCTGGAAGAGGGCCAGGCCCTCATCGCCCTGGCCCGCGAAAAGGGCGTGTTCCTGATGGAGGCGGTGTGGACGCGCTTCCTGCCGGCCTACGAGCTGGCCGGCCGGCTGCTGCGCGAGGGCGCCATCGGCGAGCTGCGGGCGATGCAGTCCAGCTTCTGCTTCTCGTCGGCCTTCGACCCGTCGCACCGCAACTGGAACCCGGCGCTGGCCGGTGGTTCGCTGTGGGACATCGGCATCTATAACCTGGTCGTCACGCGCTGGGTGCTGCAGCAGTTCAACGGCGGCGAGTGCCCCGAGCCGGAGCGTATCGACGTGGCCGCCACACTGGCGACCACCGGCGTGGACGCGTCGGTGACGGCCACCTTCCACTTCCCCGGCGGCATCACGTCGCAGTTCCGCTGCGGCTTCGATGCGTCGTCGGTGAACGCGTTCGAGGCGCTGGGCGCCAAGGCCGGGCTGCGCTTCCCGGTGGACTTCTGGGGCTCCGAGGCGGTGGAGCTGGTCACGCGCAAGGCGCCGGCCCAGCGCTTCGACGCGCCGCACGTGCGCAACGGCTTCGAAGGCGAGATCGCCGAGGCGCAGGCCTGCATCCGCGCCGGCCTGCTGGAGAGCCCGCGCATGCCGCACAGCGAGACGCTGGGGTTGCTGCGCTGGAGCGACGCGATCCGGGAGAAGCTCCCGGGTGGCGTGAACAAGAAGGGCTGACGCGGCCGTACGCCCAGCCCTGCGGGATCAGCCTTCGCTGATGGCCTGACCCAGTTCGGCGTTGGAGAGGGCCCGGCCGCCCAGGCTCCAGGTACCGTCGACGGCATGTACGCCGTTCGTCCAGATGTTCGCGACCTGCAGGCGCCCGTTGGACAAGCGCTGCAGGATCTCGATCGCACTCGCGAAGAAGGCCTGCTGCACGCCGCGGTCTGCGAGCGCGAAGGCGGGTGTCTTCGTTTCCAGCCATGCGCCGTCGACCTCCTCGCCGGCCGCGAACGTGCGGCCCCTGGGCAGCACGTGCAGGTGGGCGGTGACGTTGGGTGTCATGACCTTGTTGCCGCTCAGGCCGTGGCTTGCCAGCAGCGCGTGCGTCAGCTCCCCAATGGCCTGCTTTTCGCTGCCAGCGGGAAGAACGCCTTCGGTCAGGGTGAGGGTGATGGGCATGGATGCTCCTGTGAGTTGCGAATCAACGGTCGTTGGAATAACGACCGTTATCCGAGATTAGATAACGATCGTTATCTCGTCAACTAGACTGTGTTCCAAGTCATCAACAGCGGGGACATCGATGTCGAGACAGGAGCAGAAGGCGCAGACACGGGGGCGTATCCTGGAAGCGGCCGGGCGCAGCTTCCGGCGCAGCGGGTATGGCGGCGTCGGGGTCGATGGTTTGGCCAAGGCCGCTGGCGTGACGTCAGGCGCCTTCTATGTGCATTTCGGGTCCAAGCAGGAGGCTTTCCGGGCTGCCGTCGAGGGCGGGCTGGCCGACTTGGACGCGGGCGTGCGCTACTTCCAGCAGTCGTTTGCAGATACGTGGTGGGAGCGCTTCGTCCGCTTCTACCTGACCGACAAGCGCAGCTGTGATCTTGGCGAGAGCTGCAGCCTGCAGAGCCTGGCGCCGGAGGTGGCGCGGGCCGGCGAGGAGGATCGTGCAGTGTTCGAGGCGGGCCTTGGCGCGGTGGCGCGGACGGTGGTGGACGGTCCCGCATCCCCGGACAAGCCGCAGCGCCTTGAGTCCGCGTTGGCGGCGCTTGCCATGCTGGTGGGCGCGGTGTCACTGGGCCGCGCCATGGCAACAGAGCCGGCAGCGGAGCAGGTGGCAGATGCCATCGCTCGCGTACTGCTCAACGGCCGCGGGCTTCGCGGCTGAGGCGCGGTCAGCGCGGTATCCAGATCCGGTTGCTGCGAGCCGGATTGCGCTTGAGCGTCATCGCCAGGCCGCCTTCGCCGTTGCCGGCGCTCTGCGCGCGCACCGTCGCGCCGCTGGCGCCGGGCAGCACCGGGCAGCTGCCGCGGTCGGCATGGCCCAGTGCGGTGGCGAGCATGGCCTCGGTGGTGTCGCCCAATGCGCGGCCGAAGTCGTCGGACACGCTGCAGCCCTTCACGAAGCGCGTGCCGGCGGTGCCGCCGGTGGTGGGCTCGAAGCCGTCCGCGTAGTCGCCAAAGCCCTGCGCGTTGACGCCGGCGAACTCGATCGGGAAGTAGCTGATGCCGCAGTTGTCCTTGGCCGTGAAGCCATAGGGCTTGCCGCAAGTCTTGCCGCCGATGAGCACCACGTCCACGCCCACGCCGCGCAGGCCGTTGATGATGGACTCGCTGGCCGAGCAGGTGCCCGACTGCGCCAGCACGTAGACGCGGTTCAGGTTCAGCGTGGGCAGCGGCTCCTCGCGCGTGCAGCGGCCGCCGATCATGATGCAGGACTGCGTGTAGAACGGCGTGACCTCGTTCTCGGCGGCACGCTTGGCGCTGAAGCGCAGCGTCTCGAAGGCCTGGCCGCTGGTGCGTGCGCTGCCGGCCACCATCTGCGCCAGCCCGGCGGCGATGTAGAGGTAGCCGCCGCCGTTGTAGCGCAGGTCCAGCACCAGCTCCTGCACGCCCTGCGTCTGGAAGCCGCGCATCGCGTCGATGAGCTGGGCCTCGGCCGGCGCGACGTGGTCGTTGAACAGCAGGTAGCCGGCCTTGGTGCCCAGCGGCGTCGTGACGACGCGGGCCAGGGGCACGGGCGTCTTGGTGATGCTGGCGCTGGTCAGGCTGCGCGTGATGGACGTGCCGTTGGCGCGCGTGAAGACGAAGCTGTGCGGCGCGTTGAGCGCGCTCGGGTACATGGCGGCGTTCAGCTTGTCGACGCCGGCCTCGTCGCCGGCGTCGGCGCTGGTGCCGTCCACCGTGGTGAGTTCGTCACCGCGCACCAGGCCCGCCAGGTCGGCCGGGCTGCCGGGTTCCACGAAGGCGACGCGGATGCGCCGCGGCGGCGTCGGGCTCGTCAGTTTCCACTCGATGCCGTAGCCGGCCTCGACGGCGTTGTCGCTGAGCGCCTTCCACTTGTCGGTGGCGTAGGTGAAGCTGAAGCGGTCGCGGCGCTGGCCGGTGTCGGTCAGGTTGGGCGACTTCAGCGCCTCGAAGTAGTTGTCCATCGCGACGGCGACGTCGCTGCCGCTGTAGCCGGCGCCGCTCGGGTCCACGCGCGGCACCTCGTCGCGCCACAGGTAGGCCTCGTCGAAGTAGGCGCGCAGCCATTTCTTCTCGGTGTCCAGCGTGGACGTGCGCAGGTTGGCCGCGGCCAGCGTGTTGTTGGCGGCGCATTGCTGCGCGAAGCTGGCCGACGGGCCCTGCGGGTCGGGCGAGGTGTTGCCGGTGCTGCCCGTGGAGCCGCTGGACCCGGACGAGCCCGACGACCCGGAAGAACCCGACGACCCCGCCGTCGAGCCGCCCAGGATGGGCGTGCCGGCACCCCCGCCGCCACCGCCGCAGCCGGCCAGGGCCAGGCCGACGGCCATGGCCAGTGCCCAGGTCCCGCGGATTGCATTCGTCATCACTTCACTCCCAGCTGACTCGCGGCAATGTAAGCCGATTCACAGGCCCCCTCTCGGCAGGCCCTAGCGTGGCAGGCGCACGCGGTTGTCGCGGCCCGGGTGGCGGCGCGCCAGCAGCGGCGTCGCACCCTCGCCGGTGGGCGAGGACTGCGCCTGCATCGTCGCGCCCGAGGCACCCGGCAGCACCGGGCAGCGGCCCGTGTCCAGGTGGCCCAGCGCGGTGGCGAGCATGGCCTCGGTGGTGTCGCCCAGCGCGTGGGCCGGGTCGTCGGCCACGGTGCAGCCCTTGACGAAGCGGGTGCCGGTGTCGGCGCCGGTGGTCGGCTCGAAGCCGTCCGAGTAGTCGCCGAAGCCCTTGGCGTTGACGCCGACGAACTCGATGGGCAGGTAGGTCACGCCGCAGTTGTCCTTGCCGTTGAAGCCATAGGGCTTGCCGCAAGTCTTGCCGCCGATGAGCACCACGTCCACGCCCACGCCGCGCAGGCCGTTGATGATAGCCTCGCTGGCCGAGCAGGTGCCCGACTGCGCCAGCACGTAGACGCGCGTCAGGCTCAGCTGCGGCAGCGCCTGCTCGCGCGTGCAGCGGCCGTTCACGAGGTAGCAGGACGTCGTGTAGAACGGCGTCGTCTCGTTCTCGCTGCTGCGCCGGCTGTTGTAGGTCAGCCGCTCGAAGGCCTTGCCGCTGGTCGCGGTGCTGCCGGCGATCATCGCGGCCAGCTCGCTGGCGATGTAGAGGTAGCCGCCGCCGTTGTAGCGCAGGTCCAGCACCAGCTCGCGCACACCGGCGGTCTGCAGACCCTGCATGGCGGTGACGAGCTGCGCCTCTGACGGCGCCACGTGGTCGTTGAACAGCAGGTAGCCGGCCTTGGTGCCCAGCGGCGTCGTGACCACCTTGGACAGCGGCACCGGCGTCTTGGTGATGTTGGCGCTGGTCAGGCTGCGCGTGATCGTGGAGCCGTCGGTGCGCGTGAAGACGAAGGTGCGCGTCGTGCCCAGCGTGTCGGGGTACATGGCGGCCGTCAGCCGGTCCACGCCGCTGGCATCGGCCACGTCGGCGCTGGTGCCGTCGGCGGTCAGCAGCTGGTCGCCGCGGCGCAGGCCGGCCACGTCGGCGGGGCTGCCTGGCTCCACCTGGGCGATGTAGATGCGGCGCGGCGGCGTGTCCTGCGTCATCTTCCATTCCAGGCCATAGCCGGCCTCGGTGGCGCTGTCGAACAGCGCGTTCCACTTGGCGGTGGGGTAGGTGAAGCTGAAGCGGTCGCGGTAGGCGCCGGAGTCGGTGCGCTGCGGCGTCAGCAGCGCATCGAAGTACGCATCCATCGCGGCCTGCACGTTGTTGCCGCCGTAGGCCGGCAGCGACGGGTCGACGCGGGGCACCTCGTCGCGCCACAGGTAGACCTCGTCGACATAGGCGCGCAGCCACTTCTTCTCGGTGTCCAGCGTGCCCGTGCGCAGGTTGGCCGCGGCCAGCGTGTTGCCGGCCGCGCACTGCTGCGCGAAGCTGGCCGAGGGGCCGGCGGGGTCGGGCGTGGCGGCGCCACTGCTGCCGGTACTGCCCGTGTTGCCGGTCGAGCCCGTCGACCCGGTGGACCCCGTCGTGCCGCCCCCGCCACCCCCACCGCCGCCGCAGCCGCTCAAGGCGAGGCCCAACACGGTGGCCAGCACGGCGGCCGCTCGAATCGCTGTCGACATCTTTGTCCTAGTCCCTGAAATGAGCGGAGCAATGTACGCGGAATCTGGCGCAGGTTTGCCGCCACGGCGCTCAGCGCAGATAGCGTTTCTCGATGTGGCCGATGCTGCCGTCGCGCAGCATGCCGGTCAGGCCGGCGTTCATCGCCGCCAGCCCGGCGGCCGCGCGCGGGCTGGCGGCCGAGAACGCCATGAAGGTCGGCTCGGGGTTGAAGTGCTCCAGCGGCTGCCGCTCCACGCGCTCGGTCAGGCCCAGCTGGTGGATCTCCCAGGCGCCGGCCAGCGCGGTGGCGATGACGACGTCCGCCCGGCCGCGCTCCACCAGCTGCACGGCGCCGGCCACGTTGCGGCCCAGTTCGGGCTTGCCGGTCGCGGCGTCCAGCACGGCCTGGGGGTAGATGAAGCCGTCGCTCAGCGCCAGCCGCAGGCCGCGCAGGTCGCCGAGCCGGCGCAGCTGCAGCCCCGAGCCCTTGCGCGTGTAGAAGTAGTACTGCTTGCCGGCGCGGTAGGCCTTGCTCCAGCGCAGGAAGCGGTCGCGCTCGGTGCTGAAGTTGATCGTCGTCGTGAAGTCCGCCAGGCCGCGCTCCAGCATGAAGAGGGCGCGCTTCCACGGCACCCACTGCAGCTCGATGCCGCCGGTGTAGCCGCCGCGGCGCAGCGCCTCGCGGGCGATGTCGATGTCCACACCCTCGCCGCCGGCATCGCCCGGCGGGTTCACCAGCGGCGGGTAGATGGCGTTGACCAGCACCAGCGTGGGCGCCGTGTCCGTGGCGCGTGCGTCGGCTGCCGCCAGCAGCGCGCCGCCGCTGGCCAGGAAGTGCCGCCTCGTGTTCGTCATCGCGTCAGCGCAGCGCCAGGTCCAGCGCCGTGCCGGCAAACACGGCCAGCCCCAGCCAGTGGTTGGCGCGGAAGGCCGTGAAGCACTCGGCGCGGCTGCGGCGGCGGATCAAGGTGTAGTGCCACAGCGCCTGCGCCGCCGCCACCGCCATGCCGGCCAGGAACCAGCGGCCCAGCCCCAGCCGCAGGCCCAGGCCCGTCCACATCGCCAGGTACGCGGCGTAGAAGGCCATGATGCCGGCCACGTCCCAGCGGCCCAGCGCGATGGCCGACGAGCGCACGCCGATGCGCAGGTCGTCGTCGCGGTCCACCATCGCGTACTCGGTGTCGTAGGCCAGCACCCAGAACAGGTTGGCCACCAGCAGCCCCCAGGCCGACAGCGGCACCGAGCGCAGGTGCCACTCCGCGCCACCCAGCGCCGCGGCGAACGCCATCGGGATGCCGAACGAGAACGCCACGCCCAGCACCGCCTGCGGCATGGCCAGCACGCGCTTGGCGAACGGGTAGGCGATGGCCACGGCCAGCGCGGCGAAGCTCAGCAGGATGGTCGGCGGGTTGGTCGTCAGCACCAGGCCGAACGACACCAGCGCCAGCGCCGCGCCCAGCACCAGCGCCTCCTTCACCGACACGGCGCCCGTCGTCACCGGCCGGGCGGCGGTGCGCTTCACATGCTTGTCGAAGTCGCGGTCGGCCACGTCGTTGATGCAGCAGCCGGCCGAGCGCATCAGCACCGTGCCCAGCGTGAACACGGCCAGCAGGTGCCAGCCGGGGAAGCCATCCGCGGCGATCCACAGCGCCGCCAGCGTGGGCCACAGCAGCAGCAGCCAGCCGGCGGGGCGGTCCCAGCGGATCAGCTGCAGGTAGAGGGCGAGCCGGCTGGGGGGCGTGGCGGCGGGAGCGGTGGAGGTCATGGGGGGATTTTCTCGCGTGGCGAGGTATGGTTTGCCGTCATGCCCATCACCCCCTTCCACTTCGGTCCCGGGGCAGCACTGCATGCCATCGCGCCGCGCCAGGTCAGCTTTCTGGCGTTTTGTGCGGCCAACGTCGTCATCGACGTGGAGTCGCTCTACAACCTCGTGCAGGGCCGCCAGCCGGTGCATGCGTTCCTGCACACCTACATCGGCGCCTCGCTGGTGGCGCTGGCACTCGTGCTGGCGTTCTCGGGGGCGCGCCGCGCCGGGCTGGCCTGGCTGCCCGGCCTGACGCTGCGCCGCGTGGCCATCGGCGCGCTGCTGGGTGCCTGGACGCATTTGCTGCTGGACAGCGTCATGCATGCCGACATCCGGCCGCTGCTGCCGTGGAGCCCCGGCAACGAGCTGTGGCGTGTGGTGTCGCTGGCCGTGCTGCACGGTGGCTGCGTGGCGGCGGGCCTGCTGGCGCTGGTGGTCCACGGCGCGCGCCGGCTGACGGCTGCCCGAAGCTGAAATCCCCCATCGCCGTTGCGGCCACTCGGCCGGCACCTACATTGCGGCGACTCTCCTTACCCCCCAGCCGCCATGACCACGCTCAACGACTTCCCCATCACCCGCAAATGGCCCGCCACGCGGCCCGATGTGCTGCAGCTGTACTCGCTGCCCACGCCCAACGGCGTCAAGGTGTCCATCGCGCTGGAGGAGCTGGGCCTGGCCTACGAGCCGCACCTGGTGAAGTTCGACACCAACGACCAGCTCACGCCCGAGTTCCTGTCGCTGAACCCGAACAACAAGATCCCCGCCATCATCGACCCGCACGGCCCCGGCGGCGTGCCGCTGCCGTTGTTCGAGAGTGGTGCCATCCTGGTGTACCTGGCCGAGAAGACCGGCCGCCTGCTGCCCGCCGACCCCGCGCGCCGCTACGAGGCGCTGCAGTGGCTGATGTTCCAGATGGGCGGTGTCGGGCCGATGTTTGGCCAGCTGGGTTTCTTCCACAAGTTCGCCGGCAAGGACTTCGAGGACAAGCGCCCGCGCGACCGCTACGTGGCCGAGTCCCGCCGGCTGCTGACCGTGCTGGACAGGCACCTGCAGGGCAAGACCTGGCTGGTGGGTGACGAATACACGGTGGCGGACATCGCCGTCTTCCCGTGGGTCAACAACCTGATCGGCTTCTACGGTGCGGGCGAGCTGGTGGGCTACGCGGACTTCGCCAATGTCGAGCGCGTGCGCGCGGCCTTCATGGCGCGGCCGGCCGTGCAACGCGGCATGAAGATTCCGGCGCGGGACTGAGCACCGAGGCGGCGTTCCCGTGAAATAGGACGGCCCGCGGCCCGTGAGTCGATGGCGGCGGTCTCTACCATCGCGCCTCGTCATCACGCGCCGCCATGACAAAGACCCAGTTCCAGCCGATCACCGCCCGATTGACGCGTGCCATCCTGATGTGGGGCGTGGCGAGCGCCCTGCTGGTGGGGGCTTGTCAGGGAGTCATCACCTGGCGGGAGGCGGACGCCCGGCTGCGCGCCTCGCTTCAAGCTCAGACACAGGCGCTGGCATCGAGCCTCGCGGATGCGCTCTGGGATGTGCAGTACGCCGCGGCGAAGACACAGCTGGACGCGGCGCTGACCATCCCCGGGACAGGCTACCTGGCGGTGCTGGGCGCCCAGGGCACCGTGGAGGTCGAAAGCGGCAAGCTGGCGTTGAGCAGCCGACCGCCGGCGGTGCTTGTTCCGGTCGTGTGGACGTCGAACGACAAGACCCGCGTCTCTTGCCAGCCGCCCAAAGGGTGCCCGCTGGGTCATCTGAAAGTCGTCATCGACCAGGCGTTCATCGAGCGCGAGGTGGCCACCCGGGTGGCCGAAGCCGTCGTGCCCTGCCTGCTCCTCACGGCGGTGGTGCTGACTGCCACGCTGCTCGTCGTGCGCCGCCAGCTCCAGCAGCCGATGCGCGAGATGGCGGACTTCGTGAACCGCCTCGGCGCGGATCGGCTGGACGAGCGGTTGCAGCTGAGCCAGCGTTCGACCAACACACGAGACGAGATGGACTTGATGGCCGCGGGCTTCAGCGCGCTGCAGGACCGCGTGGCCGAGCATGTCCGCGAGCTCGACGCCCGCGTCGCCGAGCGCACCGAGCAACTGCAGATCGCGCTCGACAAGCTCAAGGTGCTCGCCATCACCGACCCGCTGACCGCCTGTCACAACCGCCTGGCGTTCAGCCAGAAGTACCCGGAGGCGCTGGCGCACGCCGAGCGCTATGGCCGGCCGTTGTCGCTGGTGTTCTGCGACGTGGACCGCTTCAAGTCCATCAACGACAACCACGGTCACCCGGTCGGCGATCAGGTGCTGGCCGCCATGGGGCACTGCCTGCGCGACGCGCTGCGCGCCAGCTCCGACTGGGTGGCGCGCTACGGCGGCGAGGAGTTCGTGCTGGTGCTGCCGGAGACGCCGCTGTCCCAGGCCCAGGACGTGGCCGAGCGGCTGCGCCAGCAGATCGAGCAGACGCTCGCGGTGGCGCTGCCCGGCGGCCAGGCGCTGCGCGTGACGGCCAGTCTCGGCGTGGCCGAGTACCGGCCCGGTGAGCGCGGCGAGGACCTGCTGACCCGCGCCGACGAGCAGCTCTACGCCGCCAAGCAGGCCGGCCGCAACCAGGTGCAACCGCCGCTGGCCGTTACGGCCTGACCGCGGCGCGCTAGCCGGCCGTGCCCGTCAGCAGGCGGGCGCGCTGCAGCGCATCGGCCACGATCCGCGCCGCCGTCTCGCCCAGCGCGGGCGTGTGGTCGGCCATCACCTGCATGCGCAGCCGCGCGCTGTTCAGCGACACGGCCGGGTACTCCACCAGATTGGCCAGCAGCCCGGCGCGGCTCATCTCGCGGCAGGCCACGCGGGCCAGCGCGTCGGGCCCCAGCAGCACCGGCACGATGGGCGACGGGTGGCCCAGCACCGTGATGCCCTGCGCCGTCAGCGCGTTGCGCAGGCCCAGGATGGCGTGCATCAGCCGGTCGCGGCGCTGCTGGCCTTCGGCCGAGCGGACGATGCCCACGCAGGCGCGCACGACGGCCACCTGCACCGGCGACAGTGCGTTGGAGAACGTGTTGGGCGCCGCGTAGAAGCGTAGGTACTCCTTGATCGCACGGTCGTGGCAGGCGACGAAGCCGCCGTTGGACGCGAAGGTCTTGGAGAACGAGCCCATCACCAGGTCCACCTGGCCCAGCAGCCCCTGCAGCGCCAGCTGGCCGCCGCCGCCCGGGCCCAGGCAGCCCAGGTCGTGCGCCACGTCCACCATCAGCAGCGCGCCGTGCTCGCGCGCCAGCACCTGCAGGCGCTTCAGGTCGGGCGAGTCGGCGTCCATCGAGAAGCAGCCCTCGGTGACGACGAGGATGCCGTTGTGCGGGTCGCGCCGGCGCACGCGCCTGAGCAGGCGCTCCACGTGGCCCATGTCCAGGTGGCGGTGCAGGTGGATGTTGGGCGTGGCCGCGCGGGCGCCTTCGTGCAGGCAGTTGTGCGCCAGCTGGTCCATGACGACGTGGTCGGTCTCGCGCACCAGGCCCTTGATGGCGCCGAAGCCCGCGGCCCAGCCGGTCGGGAACAGCAGCACCTCGGGCATGCGCAGCAGCTCGCCTAGCTCGGCCTCCAGGGCGGCGGCCTCCTCCACGTTGCCGGCCAGCGCCGTGGAGCCGGCGCTGTGCACGCCGTAGCGGTCCATCGCGCCCTGCGCCGCGGCGCAGACCTTGGGGTGGCGGGCCAGCGACAGGTACTCCTGCGACGAGAAGTTCAGCCCTGCGTGGCGCTGGCCGTCCAGCAGCGTCAGCTCGGCTGTGGCGCCGGGCCGCCCGCCCAGCCGCTTGGCGTACGGAAACACGCCGTGGTGCACGCGCTTCTGCGCCCAGGCGTGGAAGGCCTGCGCCTTTGCCGCCAGGTCGGCGCCCGGCCGCGCCAGGTAATCGAAGGACGAGCCCTGCAGCGCAGCGCCGTCCACGAACTCCTCCTCCTGCGCCGCCTCGACGGCGCGCTCCAGCAATTCGTCCATGAAGCCCCCGGAACCTCGTTGATGTTTGTGGGAGTGGACTGTGCGCGGCAAGACCTGGCATGCCATCCGCAGTTCTGTTGAGCCGTGCGCGTTGGCCGCGCGTGCGCTGTCGGGATGGCGCGCGCCGCCACGTTCCCGGTCGGCTTTGGCATAGTGCGCAGCTCTTCCGAGCTACCGCGTCGTCCTCATGCGCTTTGCAATGCTCCTGGCCGGCCTGGCCCTCACGGCCGGCGTTGCCCGGGCCACCGAGATCCGCCTCGGTTCGCTGTCGCTGGACTGGCCGGCCGGCTACACGCTGAAGTCCGCGCAGGCGCCCTTCGAGCTGAGCGGCCCGCAGGGCCTGAAGGTGCTGGTGACGGTGCTGCGCCCCGGGCCATCGGCCAACGCCAGCGCCGAGGGCCGCGCCAGGATGCAGGCCACCGTGGACCGCATGTTGACCGAGCAGGCCGCCAAGGCCGGCAAGGTGGTCCTGCCGCTGGCCCACGAGACACTGCCCGACGGCACGGCGTTGCACTTTGTCGGCAGCGAGGCATCGGGGCTGTTCAAGAGCGGCTACCTGCTGCAGTACGCGCTGCTGTCGCCCGGTGGGCCGCTGGCGCTGCTGACCTTCGAAGGCAAGGGCGACGCGGCGGCCGTGCATGCCGATGTGAAGGGATTCTTCAACAGCGTGCAGTGGGAGGCCGGCGAGGGCAGCCTGGCCGAGCGCACTGCGTTCACCGAACGGGCGGCGGCGCTGCTGCGCGCGCAGCTGGGGGCGGATGCCGTGGCCATCGCCGAGCCGCTGACGCTGAAGGTCGGCGACCTGCAGGCCAACCTGGACCGCGTCTGGGGTTATTGCCGCGCGAACGCCGCCGGTTGCGACGGCGAGTTGCAGCGTTATGTGCAGGGCGTCGTGGACGTCCGCAAGAACGCCATCGCCCCGGTCACCCGCGACGCGGTGCGCGTGGCCATCCGCCCCGCCGACTACATCGACAACCTGCTGCGTGCCGACCCCGACAAGAAGCGGCCGCCGCCGCTGCACTGGCCCGTTGCCGACGGGCTGGTGGCCGTGCCCTTCGTCGACTCGCCGCGCAGCGCCCGCCTGCTCAGCGACGGCGACGTCAAGGCGCTGGGGCTGACGCCCGACCAGATCTTCGACCTCGCGCTGGCCAACCTGCGCCAGTCGCTCAAGCCCACGGCCGACGCCGCCAGGCCCGTCAAGCCCGGCGCGCTGGGCACGCTGCAGGGCGACTACTACGAGACCAGCCGCGTGCTGTTGCGCGACGACTGGGCGGCACTGGCGCGCGCGCAGCAAGGCGTGCTGGTGGTGGCCCTGCCGGCCAAGGACGTGCTGCTGTACGGCGCCGACGCATCACCCGCGGGGCTGGAGGCGCTGCGCACGCTGGCGCGCGAGGTGTCGCGGCGCTCACCGGGGCAGCTGAGCGACGTGCTGCTGCGCTGGACCGACGGCGGCTGGCAGGCGGTGCGCTGACGCTCAGTCCAGCGCGACGACCCGGTCCCCCGGCTGCGGCCGGCAGCCATCAGCCAGCGGTGCGCCGCCGTCGCGCTGCACGACGCCGGCCGGCCCGTGGCAGAACTCCAGCCGCCGCGCCGCGGGCCAGCGCCGCTGAGCGAACGCCTCCAGGCTGGTGGGCAGGCTGGTCTGCACGGCGCCGGTGTTCAGTTGGTCAACCGGGTGGTCATGGAAGTGCAGCCAGGGCACGAAGCGGCCCGCCAGCAGCAGCCACGGCGACGCGCGCACCGGCTCGGGTGCGTAGCCCTCACGCCGCAGCCAGGCCTGCGCGGCCTCGCGCGTGCGGCTGCCACCCGCGGCGGCGGCCAGCAGCTCGGCCACCCACTGGTTGCAGTTCTGGTACGCCGTGCTGAACGGGTAGGCGTTGGCGCTGTAGCGCGCGTCCAGCAGGCCCAGCGCGACGTCCTTGTCCAGCGCTGCGGCGGCCAGCGGCGCGGCGGCCTCGGGCGGCAGCAGCAGCACGCTGATGTAGCCCACGTCGGCGTCATCGCTGCCCGAGATGAAGCCGGCCAGCCCCTGGTCGAACAGCCGCGACCGGCCTTCGGCGCAGGCGTAGTAGAGCTGGCGCACGGCCCAGGGCGTGTCCAGCCCGTCGGGCAGCGCAATGGCGGCGTGCGAGTAACGCAGGCCCACGCGCGACAGATCGGTGCCCGAGCGGGCGATCAGCGCGGCCTGCGCGCCCGACGCGGCCAGCGCCTCGCGGATGACGGCGGCAAAGCGCAGCAGGCGGTCCTGCTGCGGGGCGGTGATGGCCGTGGCGCGGTCGCAGCCGCGCGGTGGCAGCCCGGCCTGGGCCGCGCTGGCGGCGGCCAGCAGCGCCGCGGCCAGCGCGGCGCGAGGGGTCAAGACTTGACGACGCGCGCGGCCAGCTCGCGGTGCCACGCGTCTTCCAGCACCAGGAAGAAGGCCTTGCCCGTGTCGGCATGCGCGAACGCGACGCCGTAAGGCTGCGGCGTGGCCTGCACTTCGTCGCCCACGGTCACGGCGCGCGCGGCCAGTGCCTGCTGCGGCAGCGTCAGCTCCACCGTCTGGGCGCCGTCGCGTGCCAGCGTCAGGCGCAGCTTGCCGGCGTCGGCCTGGGCGACTTCGGTGACGCGGTAGCGGCCCTCGGCGCGCTTTTCGCCGCCGCTGCTGCTGCCGGAGGAGGCCTTGAACGAGTCCGACACGCTGCCGGACGATGCCGAGCCGGCGCCAGCGGCGGAGGAGGCGAAGGATTCGGCCTGGGCGGCGGTGGCGGCCAGGGCGAGGAGGGTGACGAGGGCGAGGCGCATGGCGGTCAGGGGTGAGCCGAGGATGGGCAACGATAACGCGTCGGCATGTCCCGCCGTTGTCACGCCGTGCCGGCTTCCAGCGTGCTGAGGATGGGGCAGTCCGGCCGGTCGTCGCCGTGGCAGCTCGTCACCAGCGCCTGCAGCGTCGCCTTCATCGCGTTCAGCTCGGCAAGCTTGGCTTCCAGCTCGGCCAGGTGGGCCTGCGCCAGCGCGCGCACCTCGCGGCTGGGGCGGTCGCGGTCCTGCCACAGGCTCAGCAGCGTGCGGATCTGTTCCAGCGAGAAGCCCAGGTCGCGCGAATGGCGGATGAAGCGCAGCAGGTGCACCTCGCGTGGCCCGTAGACGCGGTAGCCGGCGTCGGTGCGCGGTGGCGCGGCGAACAGGCCCAGGCTTTCGTAGTGCCGCACCATCTTGGCCGACATGCCGGCCGCGCGGGCGGCGTCGCCGATGTTCATGCCGCGTCTCCCCGCGCCGTGCCGCGCCAGCGCCGCAGCGTCAGCGCATTGGCCACGACGCTGACGCTGCTGAAGGCCATGGCCGCACCGGCGATCACCGGGTTCAGCAGCCCGAACGCCGCCAGCGGAATGCCCACCACGTTGTACGCGAACGCCCAGAACAGGCCCTGCCGGATCTTGGCGTAGGTGCGGCGCGAGATGTCCAGCGCGTCGGCCACCAGGCGCGGGTCGCCGCGCATCAGCGTGACGCCGGCGGCCTCGGTCGCCACGTCGGCGCCGCCGGCCATCGCGAAGCCCACCGACGCGGCTGCCAGCGCCGGGCCGTCGTTGAGGCCGTCGCCGACGAAGGCGACCACGGCACCGGCCTCGTCGCGCAGCTGCTGCACGGCGGCGGCCTTGTCGGCGGGCAGCACCTCAGCACGCACGTCAGCGATGCCCAGCTGCCGCGCCACCCCCAGCGCCGCGCCGCGGCTGTCGCCGGTCAGCATGACCGTGCGGATGCCGCGCGCCTGCAGCTCCGCGATGGCCGTGGCTGCCGTGTCCTTCACGCGGTCGCCGAAGGCCAGCAGGCCCAGCGGCTCGGCGCCGTCCATCAGCCAGGACACGGTGTGGCCGTCGGCCTCCAGCTGCTGCGCCCGCGCCGCCAGTTCAGGGGACTGGACTCCCAGCTCCTGCGCCAGCCGCGCGCTGCCCAGCGACAGCGTGCGGCCCTGCACCACGGCCTGCACGCCGCGGCCCGGCAGCGCGCCGGCCTGCTCGGCCGGCAGCGCGGGCAGGTCTTTCGCCGCGTTCAGCACCGCCACGGCCAGCGGGTGGCTGCTGCTGCGCTGCAGCGCGGCGGCCAGCTGCAGCAGCCCGTCGCGCGTGCCGCCCTTCACCGGCACGGCCGCCACCAGCGCGGGCTGGCCCACGGTCAGCGTGCCGGTCTTGTCGAACGCGACGACGCTGACGGCGTGCGCCAGCTCCAGCGCCTCGGCGTCCTTGATGAGGATGCCCTGGCGCGCCGCCACGCCGGTGCCCGCCATCAGCGTGGTGGGCGTGGCCAGGCCCAGCGCGCAGGGGCAGGCGATGACGAGCACCGCCACCGCGTTGACCAGCGCCTGCTCCACGTCGCCCGCGTGCAGCCACCAGCCGGCAAACGTCAGCGCCGCCAGCGCCAGCACCACCGGCACGAACACGGCGCTGACGCGGTCCACGATGCGCTGGATGGGCGCCTTGGCGGCCTGGGCCGATTCGACGAGCCGGATGATGCGGGCCAGCGACGTCTCGGCCCCCACGGCCGTCGTGCGCACCGTCAGCGCACCCTCGGCGTTGATGGCGCCGCCCGTCACGCGCTCGCCCGGCGCCTTGGCCACGGGCAGGCTCTCGCCGGTCAGCAGCGACTCGTCCACATGGCTGCGGCCCGACACGATCTCGCCGTCCACCGGGATGCGGTCACCCGGGCGCACGGCCACCAGGTCGCCCACGCGCACGTCGGCCACGGGCAGCGCCACCTCGGCGCCGTCGCGCAGCACGCGGGCGGTCGTGGGCCGCAGCGCGTTCAGCGCGCGGATGGCATCGGTCGTCTGGCGCTTGGCGCGCTGCTCCAGCCACTTGCCCAGCAGCACCAGCGTGATGACGGCGGCCGAGGCCTCGAAGTACAGGTGGGCGTGGCCCGGATGCGCCAGCAGCAGCCAGACCGACAGCCCGTAGGCCGCCGACGTGCCCAGCGCCACCAGCAGGTCCATGTTGCCGCTGCCCGCGCGCACCGCCTGCCAGCCGGCGCGGTAGAAGCGCGCGCCGAGGCCGAACTGGACCGGCGTGGCCAGCAGCAATTGCCAGACGCCTGGCAGCATCCAGGTGATCCCCACCAGGCCCAGCAGCATGGGCAGCACCAGTGGCAGCGTCAGCAATGCCCCGACGGCGGCGGGCCACCAGCCGGGCAGGCCGGGGGGCGTGGCCGGTGGTGGCGGCGCATTGCTTTCGAGCACGGTGGCGGGGTAGCCCGCCTTGGCCAGTGCCGCCGCCAGCGCCGCCGTGGGCACGTTGGGCAGCGCCTTCACCGACGCTTTCTCGGTGGCCAGGTTCACGCTGGCGGCCTGCACGCCGGGCACGGCCTGCAAGGCCTTCTCGACGCGGCGCACGCAGGACGCGCAGCTCATGCCGCTGACCTGCAGCGTGACGTCGGCGAGCGCGGTGGAAGAAGGGGCGGTGGTGGTGTTCATGACGGCATGCTCAACCTTGCCATCATGGCAAGGTCAAGCGGCTTTCGCGTTGAGGCCGGTCAATCCAGCGTCAGCGTGCGGGCCAGGTGGTCGTACACCGTGTGCACGCGAGGCAGGTGGCGGGTCTCGGGATGGGTCAGCAGCCACAGGTCGGTTTGGGCGTCGTCCAGCGGCTCGGTCAGCCGACGCAGCTCGCGCCGCGGCTCGGCCAGGAACAGCGGCAGCACGCCCACGCCCAGGCCCTGGCTCACCAGCTCGGCCACGCTCTGCACGCTGCCCGTGCGCCAGGCCGGTTGCAGCGTCGGGAAGTGCTGCTGACGCCAGCGCACCGACGGGTGCTCGGGCAGGCCGTCGTCGGGCGCGACCCAGGCCGCCTCGCCCGCCTCCACCTGATCCCAGTGCCGGATCGAACTGCTGCGGGCCGCGTACAGCGCCACGCGGATGGGCCCCACGCGGCGGCCGACGAGGTGGGCGGGCGGCCGGGTGGTGGCGCGCAGCGCGATGTCGGCGTCGCGCCGCGTCAGGCTGGCCAGTTCGTTGCCGGTGTGCAGCTCGAACTGCAGCCGCGGCTGCTGGCGGTGCAGCGCGGCCAGCGCGGGCGCCAGCAGGCCGTGCAGCAGCGTGTCGGTCGTTGTCAGGCGCACGGTGCCGGCGGCCTCGCCGGGCTGGGCCTGCGCGGCGGCGCGGGCCGTCTCCAGCGCCGCCTCCACCTGTTCGGCCTGCGCGGCCAGCGTGCGCGCCAGCGCCATCGCCTGGTAGCCGCGCCGGCCGCGTTCGAACAGCGCCTGGCCCAGGCCACGCTCCAGCCGCTGCAGCATGCGGAAGACGGTGGACGCATTCACGCCCAGCCGTTCGCCGGCGGCGGCCAGCGTGCCGGCGCGGTGCAGCGCCAGCACCAGGGCGAGGTCGGCGGGGGCGAGTTCGTATTGCATGCCTGCAATCTGGGTTGATCGGTTTGCGTATTTTCGTGCGTCGGTTGCCTACCTAGAGTGAGCCCATCCTCAACTCCCCGGAGAGTCGCCATGACGGCTTCCACGCTTCACACCGCCCCGCTTCCCCGCGCCGTCCACACCGACGGGCCGGCGGCCGGCCCCGCGCTGGGCCTGCTGCTGCTGCGCTCGGCGTTGGGCTTCATGTACCTCGCGCATGCGGGGCTCAAGCTGTTTGTCTTCACGCTGCCCGGCACGGCGCAGTTCTTTGCCGGCGTGGGCCTGCCCGGTGCGCTGGCCTATGCCGTCTTCGCCGCCGAGGCGCTGGGCGGCGTCTTGCTGCTGGCGGGTGTGTACCCGCGTCAGGTCGCGCTCGCGCTGCTGCCGGTGTTGCTGGGGGCGGCCTGGGTGCATGGGCCCCATGGCTGGGTGTTCACCGCGCCCGGCGGCGGTTGGGAGTACCCGGTCTTCCTGGCCGTGGCCTCGCTGGTGCAGTGGCTCTCCGGCGACGGCGCCCTCGCGTTGCGCCGCAGCGCGCGGCTCACGTGGAGCCCGCGATGAGCCTGACCCTCGTCAGCCATGCGCTGTGCCCGTACGTGCAGCGCGCGATCATCGTGCTGCTGGAGAAGGGCGTGCCCTTCGAGCGCGTGGACGTCGACCTCGCGGACAAGCCCGACTGGTTCCTGCGCCTGTCGCCGCTGGGCAAGACCCCGGTGCTGCAGGTGGGCGGCGAGGCGTTGTTCGAGTCCGCCGTCATCTGCGAGTACCTGGACGAGACCCACGTCCCGCGGCTGCACGACGCCGACGCGCTGACCCGGGCCCGCGAGCGGGCCTGGATGGAGGTCGGCTCGGCGGTGCTGGGCGGCATCGCCGCGCTGTACGGCGCGGCGGACGAGCCCGCCTTCACCCGGGCGCAGGCCACGCTGCGCCAGCGCATGGCGCAGCTGGAGGCGGTGCTGGGCGACGGGCCCTGGTTCGCCGGCGCGCGCTTCGGCCTGGTGGATGCCGTCTTCGGCCCGGTGTTCCGCTATTTCGAGGTCATCCCGCCCGCCGGCCTGTTCGACGGGCTGCCCCGCGTGCAGTCCTGGCAGCGGGCGCTGGCGGCGCGGCCGTCCGTGCGGGCCGCGGTGGCGGGCGACTACGCCCAGCGCCTGCGGGCCTTCCTGCGGGCGCGCGGCACGGTGCTGTCGCAGCGTCTCGCCACAATGGCCGGATGAGCCCGACCCGCCGCCTTCTTCTCGCCGTCACGCTGGCGGCCCTTGCCGCGCCGGCCGCCGCCGAGCCCGCCTACTTCCCGCCCCGTGGCGACTGGCAGCGCGCCGTGCCGGCTGCCGTGGGCCTGGATGCCGCGAAGCTGGCCGACGCCGTCGCCTACGCGCAGGCGCACGACAACCCGGCGCCACGCGACCAGGCGCTCGCGCTGGCGCAGAGCTTCGGCAAGGCCGAGCCGTATTTCGGCGGGCAGCTCGGCCCGACGCGCGAGCGGGCGGCCATCAACGGCCTCGTCATCCGCCGCGGCCAGGTGGTGGCGGAGTGGGGTGACACGCGGCGCGTGGACATGAGCCACAGCATCACCAAGACCTTCCTGTCCACGGTGGTGGGGCTGGCCTGGCAGCAGGGTCTGATCAGGAGCACCGATGACCGCGCGGCGGACACCATGCCGCCGGGCGTGGACCTGTTCACGGCACCGCACAACGCGCCCATCACCTGGGAACACCTGCTGCGCCAGACCAGCGACTGGCAGGGCACGCTGTGGGGCAAGCCCGACTGGGCCGACCGCCCCGTCGGCAAGACGCCCGAGGACTGGCCCAATCGGCCGCTGCATGCGCCCGGCACGCACTACAAGTACAACGACGTGCGCGTGAACGTGCTGGCGCTGGCCGCGCTGCAGGTCTGGCGCCGCCCGCTGCCCGAGGTGCTGCGTGAGCAGGTCATGGACCCCATCGGCGCGTCCACCCGCTGGCGCTGGCATGGCTACGACAACTCGTGGGTGGAGCTGGACGGCCAGCGCCTCCAGTCGGTCTCCGGCGGCGGGCACTGGGGCGGCGGCATGTTCATCGACGCGTGGGACCTGGCGCGCTTCGGCTACCTGCACCTGCGCGACGGCCGGTGGGGCGACCGCCAGATCGTGTCGCGCGCGTGGATCGCCAAGGCCCGCACGCCCGGGCCGGCGAACGCGGAATACGGCTACTGCAACTGGTTCCTCAACACCGGCCGCCAGGCGCTGCCGTCGGCGCCCGAGAGCAGCGTCACGTTCCGCGGCAACGGGCAGAACATCGTCTACGTCGACTGGGACAACGACCTCGTCGTCGTCGTGCGCTGGATCGACAACGGGCCGGCGTTGAACGAGTTCATCGGCAAGGTGCTGGCGGCGGTGAAGTCTTAGGGCCTGCTCCCGCAGTGCGAACAGGCCCTATTCGGGCTGGCGCCGCTGGGCGGCGCGCAGCCCCCGGCTTTGCAGCGCGAAGCCGACGATGAACAGCAGCAGCCAGGCCAGCAGCGCGGTGCGCACGACCGGGTCGTCCGGGCCGCTGGCCAGCGGTGCCGACGCGGGCAGGCGCGTCAGCGTCTCGTTAATGCCGGGCACCAGCAGCAGGAAGAAGCTGAACGACAGCCCGAACGCCTGCAGATGCGGCCGCAACCCCTTCAGGAAGGCCAGCCTGGGCAGCAGCCAGGTGGCCGAGAACGCGGCCAGCAACGCCAGCACGCCCAGCACATGCCCGGGGTTGACGCCCTGGACGCTGGACAGGCCGAACGACGTCAGCACCGACAGCGTCAGCCCGCCGAGGTAGACCCGGCCCCAGCGCGTGGCGGGGTCGATGCGCCGGTCGCGGATCAGGCTGTACAGGCCGGCAACGACCGGCGGCAGGCTCAGCAGCGTGTGGGCAATGCCGAGGGCAGACAAGGGGTGGGGCATGGCGGGCTCCGTCAGTAGCAGCCTACTAGTAGGTAGTTTTTGGGGTTGAAAAGAACGCGGCCGAGGCCGCTGGCGGGTGGGTTCAGTGGGGCTGGGTCAGCCGCAGGATGGCGGGTTGCACGATGGTGGCGAAGGCCTTGGCGTCGTCCTGCGCGCGGGCCATCAGCATGGCGCCATGCACGACGGCCATGAAGGCCTGCGCCGAGATGGCGGGGCTGTTCAGCAGGTGGAACTGCCCGCGCGCCGCGCCGCGCTGCAGCACGGTGGCCAGCCATGCCGTGACGTCTCGGAAGTGGGCCTTGACCTCCACCGCCACGTCGGCCGGGATGGTGGGCAGTTCGGTGGCCAGCATGGCGCAGATGCAGAACGGGTGCTCGCCGCTGCGGATGCAGCCGGCCCAGTAGTCGGCGTAGGCGTTCAGCTCGGACAGCGGGTCGTCGAACTGCGCCTGCAGCGCGCCCAGGCCCGCCGCCGCCTCTTGCCGGTACAGCGCGACGACGCAGGTCACGAGCTCCGCCTTGCTAGGGAAGTGGTGGTGGATGCTGGCCTTGGTGATGCCCACCCGCTCGGCCAGGTCGGCATAGCTGAAACTGTTGTAGCCGCCGGCCACGAGCAGCGAGCGCGTGTGCGCGACGATCTCGGCGGCCTTGGGGGAGAGTTCGGGTGACATGATGGGTCGCACTCTACTAGTTGGTAGGGTGCAAGTCAACTGCCGCTAGCGATAGCGGTCCAGCGCCGGCCGCGCCAGCGTCGCCAGCATCGCCACGCCGGTGTAGTGGCCGACGAGCTGCGTGATCTCGATGAGCGCGGCGTCGTCGAAATGCGCGCGGGCGGCCGCCCAGCTGGCGTCGTCCACGTCCAAGCGCTGCACGAGGCCGTCGACGAGCTGCAGCACGGCCAGCAGGTCAGGTGTCCACAGCGCGGCATCAGGCACGGGCTCGCGCAGGTCGGCGATCTGCGCATCGCTCAGGCCCATGCGGCGCGAGATCGTCTGCTCGTGCAGGTTGAACTCGTAGCCACAGCGGTTCATCGCGCAGGTGCGCAGGATGACGGCCTCGCGCAGCAGCGGCGCCAGGCGCTGGCGGTCCGCCAGGCCCGTGGGGCCGAGGAAGCCGCTGTCCACCATCTCCTTGAACAGCTCGCCGTGGCGGGCCACGGTCAGGAAGATCTGCGGGGGCGGGAAACCGGGCGGCAGCAGGCGGTCCATGCGCCGGGCGAGGTCTGCCGGCAGCGGCAGCGGGTGGGGAGCGATGCGGGGCGAGGCGGGTTGGGTTTTCATGCTTCGGAATCAGAAGCGTTGCGGTGAGGCGGACTCTAGCTGCTGTTGCTTCTAAAATCAAAGCATGACGACGACACGCCTGGCCGCGCTGCTGGCCGACGACACGCCGGCCTCCGGCAAGGACGCGCTGAACGCCGCGCTGGAGCTGTTCCAGCGCCGCTGGACGCTGCGCATCCTGTGGGAGCTGCGCGGCGACGACGCGAGCCTGAACTTCCGCGCGCTGCAGGCGGCCTGCGGCGATGTGTCGGCCTCGGTGCTGAACCAGCGGCTGGCCGAGCTGCGCGAGGCCTTGCTCGTGGAGCACGATGCTGGCAGCGGCTACCGGCTGGGCGCGCAGGGCCGCAAGCTGCTGGTGGCACTGGAGCCGCTGATGCAATGGGCGCCGCGCTGGGCGCGCGAGGTGCAGCGCGGCAGCTCTCGCTGATCCGCGCTCACGCCTTGCCGGGCCGGCGTTCGTCGAGCGCCGCCAGCGCCCGCTGCGATGACGCCCGACCCCGCTCGTCGCCCAACTGCGTGCGCTGGGCCAGGGCTTCGGTGAAGCGTGCCCGCGCCTCGTCGAGGCGGCCTTGTTCCATCAGGTTGCGGCCCCAATGGTGCAGGGCCATCGCCTGCAGGCGCTGCCAGCCACCGGCGCGGGCCAGTGCCAGCGTCTTGTCAAAGGCGCGGCTGGCCTCGTCGCGCCGGCCGGCGTACTGCAGCGCCGTGGCGTAGGCATTCCAGAACCAGCCCGCCGGCTCTTCGCCGGGCATGGCTTCGGCGAGCGGCAGATGCTCGTGCAGCAGCTGCAGCGCGTGCTGCTCGCGGCGCGCGGTGGTCAGCAGCGCCGCAAGGTCGGCCGCGTGGTCCACGATGGCCAGCCGGTCACCCGCTTGCTGAGCGCGGGCCAGCAGGTCGTGCTGCTCATCCAGGCTGCGGGCCAGCGCGGCGGCGTCCGGCGCCGTGAAGCGCATGAACTCGGCCACGGTGTCCAGCATCGCGACCGGGCGCGAGGTCAGGCGGGCACGCGCACCGCCAGCCGCGCCTTCTCGATGGCGGCCAGCAGCGCCTCCTCGGAGAACGGCTTGCCCAGCAGCTGGGTCACGCCGGCGGCGCGGGCCTGCTCCTGCTTGTCGTCGGACGACGTGATCATCAGCACCGGCAGCTCGGCCGTGGCCGGTGCGGCGCGCACCTGGCGGGTCAGCTCGAAGCCGTCGATGCCGGGCATCTCGACGTCGGTGATCAGCACATGCGGGCGCTCGGCGGCCAGCAGCTCCAGCGCCTGCTCGCCGCTTTCGGCCAGCGCGACGCGGTAGGTCTGCGCGGCCAGCAGCCGGCTGAGTTTGACGCGCACGATCTTGGAGTCGTCGGCCACCAGCACCAGCGTCTCGTCGGCGCGCAGCTCGCGGGTGGGCTGGGCCGCGGCAGCAGCGGCGGCGTTCGCGGCGGCTTCCTCGGCCTGGCGCGCGGCTTCGGCGGCCGCTTCGCGTTCGGCACGTTCGCGGGCTTCGGCAGCCAGGCGCGCGGCCTCGGCTTCCGCGGCGGCGCGGGCGGCCTCGGCGGCAGCCGCTTCGCGCTGGGCCTGTTCCCGCGCGGCGGCCTCGGCGGCTTCACGCTCGGCCTGCTCGCGAGCCTGTTGTTCTGCAGCTTCGGCGGCGGCCCGGGCTCGGGCTGCTTCCTCTTCGGCGGCGCGGCGGGCCTCGGCCTCCGCGGCCAGGCGTGCAGCCTCTGCGGCTTCACGCGCCGCTTGCTCGGCGGCCTCGCGTTCGGCCTGCTCACGGGCAGCAGCCTCAGCCGCTTCGCGTTCGCGGGCTTCGGCGGCCAGGCGTGCGGCTTCGGCCGCCTCGGCTTCACGGGCTGCGGCCTGTTCGGCGGCTTCGCGCTCGGCGCGCTCACGGGCCTCGCGCTCGGCGTCCTCGCGCGCCCGGGCGGCCTCGGCGGCCTGCTCGGCGTCATGGCGGGCCTGGTCGCCGGCCAGGCGGGCAGCTTCGCCCTCGGCGATGCGGCGGGTGATGTCGGCGACGTCGCGCTCGGCCTCGGTGTTCCCGCGCGACTCATCCGCCAGGCGGCGGGCTTCGGCGGCGGCGGCCAGCGGGGGCTCGGCCGGCGCGGCGTCGCGTTCGGCGGCCAGGCGCTGCGCGCGGGCGACGTGCTCCGCCTGCTCCAGCGCGGCGCGCTGGGTCTCGCGGTGCTCGGCAGCGTCGCGGGCACGCTGCTGGCGCCGACGGCCCAGCCACACCAGCCACACGACAACCACCGCGACCGCGGCGGCCAGAATCCAGATCAACAGCTCATTCATGGTTGGGGGGACCGCTCGACATCGCGGTCAGCAGGCGCCATCTTGGCGCCCAAGCATGGCAGCTTAACGAAGGCCAGGGTGTCTTGCGTTCGTCATGCGGGCTTGTCGGCAGTTTTGCTCGGTTTCTGGCCGGGTTCAGGGCATGGCCGGCCGCGGTGGCGCCTGCAGCTCGAAGGCCACCCGCGCCCAGCGGCCGCGGCCGTCCAGCGCGGTCAGCGCATGCGTGCCGGGCTGGCGCAGCGTCAGCGTCTGCACGCCGCCGGCGGCCTCGCTGCTGCCGGCGAGCTGGCCGTCCAGCAGCCAGGCCACGCCCTGCTGCGCGCCAATGGCCTGCAGCCGCAGCGTCACGTCGCGCTGGCCCGGCGTGGGCCGCAGCACGGTGCCGGGCTCCAGGCCGACGATGCGCAGCGCCTGCGCCGACGGCGTGCGCGGCATGCAGCCGGGCGCCCAGGGCAGGCGCTCGGCGGGGTCCAGCAGCGCGGCGTCGAGGAAGGGGCCCAGCAGCGTGGGCCAGCGCACGGCTTCGGTGCGCACGGCGTCGGGCGCGCAGTCGGGGCGCACGCGCTGGCCGTGCTGCGTCCACACGGCCTGCACGAGGCCGCCGGGCTGCAGCCGGTCGGGCAGCGTGGGCGGCACGGCGCCGTCCAGCGTCCAGGCGGTGCGGCGCTGCAGGCAGTGTTCGGGAGGCGTGGCGGCCTCGGCCGTGCCCAGCGGCCAGCAGATGGGCACGGCCCGCACGCTGTCGGGCTGGCGGCGCGGGGCCAGTTGCTGCCGGGCTTCGTCGGGGCCCAGCGCCGCGGCGATGTCGCGCAGCAGCGGGGCCGACGTGTTGGCGCCGAAGTGGCCGGGGTTGGGCGTGCCGTCGGGCCGGCCCACCCAGACGCCGAAGGTGTAGCGGTCGGTCACGCCCAGCGCCCACGCGTCGCGGAAGCCGAAGCTGGTGCCGGTCTTCCAAGCGACGCGCTGATTGCCCTCGCGGAACGGGCTGCCGGGCCGGCCGCCGTTCTCCAGGATCTCGCGCACGATGAAGGCGGCGCCCTCGCTCATCAGCCGCGTCTCCTGCACGGGCTCACCGGGCGTGAGCCGCGGCTTCGCCGCAAGGCCGCCGCGGGCCAGCGCCGTGTAGGCACCGACGAGTTCTTCCAGCGATGTGCTGCCGCCGCCCAGGATGAGGCTGAGGTTGGGCGCCGCGTTGGCCGGCATGCGCAACCGCAGCCCCGCGTGGCGCAGCCGGCCGGCAAAGCGCTCGGCACCCAGGCGCTCCAGCAGGTCCACGGCGGGCACGTTCAGCGAGCGCTGCAGCGCCTCGGCCACGCTGACGGGGCCGGAGAAGTCGGCCTGGAAGTTGCCCGGCGCGTAGCCGCCGAAGTTCTGTGGCGCGTCGATGAGCAGGCTCTCGGAGTGGATCAGTCCTTCGTCCAGCGCCATCGCGTACAGGAAGGGCTTGAGCGTGGAGCCGGGCGAGCGGTGGGCGCGCACCATGTCCACGTGCGCGCCGCGGCGCGTGTCGGTGAAGTCGGCCGAGCCGGCGTAGCCGCGCACTTCCAGCGTGCGGTTGTCCACCACCAGCGCGGCCATGGAGTTGGCGTCGGGCAGCGTGTTGAGGCGGTCGGCCAGCAGCTGCTCCAGCCGCGCCTGCAGGCCGGCGTCCAGCGTCGTCTGGATGACGGCCTCGGCACGGCCGGCGCGGCGGGCCTGCTGGCGCAGCCGCTCGGCGGCCAGCGGCGCCAGCCAGCGCGCGCGCAGCGGCGGCGCGAAGACGCGCTCCAGCTTGGCGTCGGCCACGTCGGCGGCGCTCCACACGCCCAGCGTCTGCATGCGCGTGAGCACCTTGTCGCGCGCGGCCTGGGCGGCCGCGACGGCGCGGTCGGGCCGCAGCCGCGTGGGCGACTGCGGCAGCGCGACGAGCAGCGCGGCCTCGGCCTGCGACAGCTCGGCCGCGCCCTTGCCGAGGTAGGCGCGCGCGGCCGTCTCCACGCCCTCCAGCGGGCCGCCCATGGGCGCGAGGTTGAGGTACAGCGACAGGATCTCGTGCTTGCTGAGGTGCAGCTCCAGTTGCAGCGCGCGGGCGATCTGCCTCAGCTTGGCCGGCACGCTGCGGCCGGCGGCGCGCTCGTCCACGAGCCGGGCCACCTGCATCGTCAGCGTGGACCCGCCCGACACGATGCGCCCGTGCCGCGCCCACTGCCACGCGGCGCGGGCCAGTGCGACGGGGTTGACGCCCGGGTGCCAGCGGAACCAGCGGTCCTCGTAGTGCAGCAGCGCGGCCAGGTAGCGCGGCGACACGGCCTCGGGCGTCGTCGGGTGGCGCTGCGCGCCGTCGTCGCTGGCCCAGCTGCGCAGCGGCGTGCCGTCGGCGGCCAGCACGGTCAGCGTGGGCGAGGTGGCGGTGGGCTGGGGCAGTGGGCAGGCGAAGTCCAGCGCGAGGACGAGCAGCCCCAGCGCGGCCACGGCCAGCTCGAAGCGGCGCAGGCGGCCGGTTCGCAGGGCGGCTGCGCGGGCGGCCGTCACCGCCAGAACTTGAACCGTGACTTGCTGCGCTTGAAGCGCATCAGCGGCACCGCATGCGGGTCGAGTTCATCGGCCGACACGACGCCCTCGATGGTGAAGCCGAAGAACTCCCGCAGCGTGGCTTCGCCCAGCTCCAGGGGGTGAAACGGCAGCGGGTAGGGGGTCTCGCCGGCTTCCAGCTCCGCGGGGTCGTCTGCGGGGTGGTCTCCCCGCCAGAAGGGCAGCTCGAAAGGCAGGCGCTCGCCGATGTCTTCCATGACGCCGCTGTCGGGCGCCACGCTCAGCGACCGCACCAGCCGGCCGTTTTGCCAAAGCGCAAACGCGAACCAGTCCACGACGCTGTGCATCGCATGCAGGCAGACGGTGGGCAGCGGACCGGCCGCCTTGAGGAAAGCCGCGGGCAGCTTGGAGGGGTGATCGATCGCGAAGTCCGTGGACACCGCAACACCCGCGCTGCCAAAGCGGGACACCAGGACCTCGCCGTCCCGCGCAAACGTCTCGCCCAGGTCGCTGTCCGGCAGCGGGGTCAGCTTGTCCTTGGCGAACAGCGCTGCGGCCAGCGCCGTGCTGGCGCCGCGATCAGGCGACGGCAGTGTGCGCAGCTGACGGGCGAGGTCGCCGTCGCTGAATCCCATCATGCAGGTCTTGGCGCCCATGGCGTTCCTTTGTTGTCGGTCAACGCGGGCTGGACGCCGCATGCGCGGCACGCAGCTGCTTCAGTTCGGCGGTGAGCCACTGCGCGCTCTCCACCGGTGCCCTGCCCGCGCAGCGCACGAGATAGGGCTTGCCGCTCATGCTGCTGCTGGACGCGCTCTGCTCGATGAACTGCTCAGCGGTCTTCACGAGGTCTTTGCCTTCGAGGTAGTCCAGCTTCTTCAGCAAATGCGCCTTGGCGTCGGAGCCGGCATACCAGCTGCCGTTGCGGTTGAACTCGCAGCCGGAGGCCTGCAGGCGGGTCAGCAGCGCGTCGACCTCGGCGCGGGCGGCGGGGGGCAGCGGGGCGGCGCCCGCCACGGGGGCGAGCAGGAACAGCACGAGGGACGTGAGGACGGTGCGCATGACCGGATGCTACGAGGCCTTGCCTGTAGCTCGCCGCGCGGCAGCGGGGCCGGGGCTGTGTCGAAGGTGATGGAGCGCCTGCGCCTCAGTCGCGCGGCGCTGGCGCTGCACCGTGCTTGTGCTTGGTTAGCTGGCCGTCATGGTGAGGGCTCAGGCGAGCAGAGGCGGGGAGATTGGGGACGACGGGGTTTAGATTTGAGACCTGACTCCGATCCTTCACCACCGCCACAGCCAGCCAGGGTGGCGCACGGCGTCATAGTCGCGAGATGACTCGTGCCGCAATGTGATGAAAGAGATATGCAGGCCAGGTGGATCATCGGCGGAGTGCCGTTCCCGCTCGGCGGGCCGGGATCGCGTCAGGGGGCGACGCGAGACGCGCGCCAGTCTGCCGTGCTCTCTCTTAATTCCGAGTTAACGGCGGGGTGACCAGGGCACAAGACCGGCAAAAGAAGGACGTTGCGACTTGTGTGCTTGCGTTCGCCTGGAGACTCAAGCCACTGCCGATCCGCAATGCTTGCACTTCTTGGCCTTGGTCAGGATGCGCTCGGCACAAAGGGGGCATTCCTTGGTTTCTGGTTGCCCTGAATCCGAGGTGGGCTGTGACTGAGGTTGCAGCGCCCCCGAGGCCGCCGCGAACATCTTCTCTCGGCTACCACCGAAAATAAGCCGAAACCAGAAAGTCCATATCTTCACGAACGCCCAGACGAGGATCGGCAAAAAGATCACGCCAAGGATGACGCCGCCACCGCCTTTGGCAAAGGCAAGGTTGGGTGTCAAAAGCAGCAGCAGCATTGGGGTGCGCGCTTTTGCTGCAGCAAACCTCGGCGTGGCGCGGGCGTTGTTCAACAAGGGTTCCTCCTGGCAGGCGCCAAGCATGGCGCCGTTGTACTTGCCGAAACCAAGACGAGTCACGCAAGCCGTTGCTAACGGATTGGCAACAGGCACACCGGTGCGGCAGCTCCCTGACAAGGGAATGCTAGTTCGTCACAAGCGACGCCAGTTGCAGCTGGACCGGTGTCGCTTCACTTCTTGTCGACTACCGTGATTTCTCCCTCAGCTTTCCCCACCCCCCGAATCTCCGCCCGATACATATCCTCCGCAAACGTCGCCGGCACCACGTACCGGCCCGGCGTCACCACGCGCACCAGGTAGAACAGGTCCAGCGGCTGCCCCAGCTGGGCCACTGCCACGAAGCGGTCGTCGCGGTATTCGGTGTGGACGATGCGCTCGTTGGCATTGGCCTGCGCCACGTTGACGCCGTCCACCGTGAACTCGCCGGCCTGCGGGCCCTGGCTCAGGTTCAGGTTCTCGATCTCGAAGCCGGCCGGGATGCGGTCCACCACCAGGCCGTCCTTGATCTGCTGCGCGGCCTTCACGCGCAGGCGCACGATGAACATCTCGCCGGTCGTGAACTGCCGTGCCGTGACCGGCTTGCCGGTGGTCGTGAACATCGCTCGTTCCACGCTGATGCGCTCGGCGCTGGGCGCCGGTGGCTTGACCGGGTAGCCCTGGGCCGTGACGTCCAGGTACAGCGGCTTGTCGCCGTCGTTTCTCAGCGCCAGGCCCGACTTGAGTTGCGCGACGTCGAAGCTCTGCTGGCCGGTGCCGCTGCCGGTCCACGCGTCGCTCTTGGCGCCGACGGCCAGCGTCGTCTTCCAGCCGTCGTCCTTGCCGGCGCCGTTGGTGGCGGCCTGCACGGCGAGGAACAGTGCCAGGCGCTCCTGCGTGGAGTAGTAGTTGCGGCGGCCGAAATCGTCGGCCAGGTCGAACAGCAGGTTCTCGCGCTTGTCGTGCTGGACCTTGTGGCGCAGCAGCAGCGCGTAGGCCAGCGCGCGGTCGCGGATGCGCGAGCCGTAGTCGCCCAGCCACTGGCCCCAGTAGCCGTCGTCCGGCTGGTAGCCGTAGCCGCGCGTCATCGCGTCGTCCAGCGCCGCCTTGGCGCGGGCCTCGTCGCCCATGGCCTTCAGCGCCAGCGACAGCTGCACCAGCGGCAGCGGCGACAGCGCGTTGCCGCGGTGCTGGTCGTGCAGCGTGCGCAGCGTGGCCAGCGGCGCCTTCTGCTCGCGGGCCAGGATGTAGCCGGCATGCGCCGCTTCCGCGAACCGCTGGTGCGCGATGCGCAGCAGCTCGGCGTCGCGGTAGTCGGCAATGGCGCCCTTGTCGGTGCGGCGCGGCTCCTTGGGTGGCGTGGTCTGCTGGCCGGGGCTGCGCTGGAACTGCTCGGTCAGGTTCTCCAGCGACTTCTTCAGCTGCGCCTCGGGCACGGCGAAGCCGGCGTCGCGCGCGTCCTGCAGGAAGCCGGTGACGTAGGCGCTCAGCCAGCCCTCGTAGGGGCTGCTGGCGGCCCACAGGCCGTAGCCGCCGCGGGCCTGCTGCATGCCTGCGAGGCGGGCGAAGGCGCCCTCCAGCCGCTTGGCGCGTTCCTCGCGTGGCACCGGGGTCAGGCCCCAGCGCCTGGCGGCCTCATCGTCGATGAAGACCAGCGGGTAGGCGCTGGACGTCGTCTGCTCCAGGCAGCCGTAGGGGTACATCAGCAAGCCCTTGACCTGCTCCTTGATGTCGATGGGCGGCGTGTTGGAGATGCTCATCGCCACGTTGGCGGAGCCGCTCCAGTAGGCGTCCAGCAGCGCCTTGTCGACGGCCTGCGTGGCGCCGGGCTCGATGCGGATGCGGCGGCTCTCGCGCGTCAGCGGCGTGACGGGCTGCACCTGCAGCGCGGCCTCGCGCACCAGGCTCAGCGTGCCGGCGCTGACAGTCAGCTTGATCGGCGCCAGGCCGTAGGCGTCCAGTGCCTCGGCCTGGAAGCGCAGGATCTGGCGCTGCTTGTCGGCGAGCTTCACGCTCTCGGCCGCGCCGGTGATGCGCACGGGACCGGTCGCCGTCAGCGCCACGCGCACGTCCTGCGGCGCGCCACTGAGGTTGGTCACGTCCAGCGCGATGGTCGCCTTGTCGCCCGGCGCGATGAAGCGCGGCAGGTTCAGCTCGGCCACCAAGGGCGCGGCGACGACGGTCTCGGCCTGCGTGCTGCCGTAGCTGTCCGCGCTCGACACGACAGCCATCAGCCGCAGCGTGCCGTTGAAGTCCGGCAGCTTGACGCTGATGACAGCCTCGCCCTTGGCGTCCAGCGTGACGGGCCCGCTGAACAGGTCCACCAGCAGCACCTTGCGCGGCATGCTCTGCGTGTCGCGCTTGCCGGCGTCGCCGCCGAAGCGCTGCTGCGCGGTGTTGCCGTCCATCTTCTCGATGAGGCGGCCGTAGAGGTCGAGGATGTCGGCGCCGTAGCGGTGCTTGCCGAAGAAGAAGTCGGCCGGGTCGGGCGTCTTGAAGTTGGTGATGTTCAGGATGCCGACGTCGACCGCCGACACGGTGACGATGGCCGGCTTGCCCGCCAACTGCGGCACCTTGACCTTGATCGGCAGCGCCGTGGACGGCTGCGTCTTGGCGGGCGCTTCCAGCGCCACCTTCAGCTTGCGGTCCTCCCGGTTCAGCGGCAGGTGCACCAGGCCCAGCGCCCGGGCCGGCGTCACGCGGTCGCCCTGGCTGCCGGGGCGGAAGGCGGCGACGGTGACGTACAGGTCGTTGCGCGCCCAGGCGGCATCGACCGGAATGTCTAGCTCCGTGCCCGCGGCCTTCACGCCGACGCGCTTGCTCCACAGCACCTTGTCGCCTTCCACGGTCACCACGGCCTCGCCGTCGTGCGGCGGCTTGATGGTCAGCTTGGCCGTGTCGCCGGGCTTGAACGGCGCGCCCTTCAACTGCAGCTGCACGCGGTCGGGGCGGTTGCCGAGGTCGTCGGCGTCCTGCGCGCCGTAGCCGGCATAGAAGGCGTAGCGCAGCGTCTGCTTGGTGTCGGGGTCCTCGATCTCCAGGCGGTAGCGGCCCCACTTCACCGGCAGGTTGACGGTGGTCTTGGCGGCCAGCTTCAGCGCGCGGGCCTCGACGAGCTCGTCCGTCGTGTTGAAGCCCGAGTGCCAGCCGCGGCCGTCGTCATAGCGCCAGTACCAGTTGCGCTCCTCGTAGGTGAGCGTGAGCTTCAGGTCCTTGGCCGGCTTGAAGGCGCCGGTGGGGTCGACCCGCACGATCTCGAAGCCGGCCAGGCCCTGTTCGGGCGCGACGTTGCGGTCGAACAGCGGGCGCACGGCCACGAGCGCCGGCGCCGGCCACCAGGTGCGCTCCAGGCTACGCACCACCGGCCGGCCGCCACTCTCCAGCAGGCTGAAGGCGCCGCGCACGCGCATCGGCGAGTGACGCTCGGCCAGGTTGGCCGTCAGCGCCACCTCGGCCTTGCCGTCGGCGTCCAGCTCCTGCTCGGGCACGTCCTGGCGCGAGCGGGCCTTGTCGTCGGCGAAGTCGCCGAACAGGAAGCCGGGCAGCTTCTGGCCCAGCGGGTTGGCGAGGCGCTCAGTGGAGACGGTGGCCTGCAGGCGGTTGCCGGCGGCGGGCGCGCCGTACAGGTAGTCGCCCTGCACCTGCACGGGCAGGGTGACGTCGCCCTGCAGCGCCGCTTCGGGCGCGGTCAGCGTGAGCTTCATGCGCTCGGGCAGGAACTCCTCGACCTTGAAGGCCCATTGCGCGTCGGGAGCCTTCGCGGCCGGGTCCACGCGGGCCTGCAGCGTCCAGCCGCCGGTGGGCGCGTCGGCCGGCAGCGCGACGGCGTGCTGGAAGTAGCCCTGGCCCAGCTTGCCCGGCTGCACCAACTGCTCGATGAGCTTGCTGCCGTCCGGCTTCTTGATGGTCAGCGTCAGCGGGATCAGCTTGGCCGGCACGCGGCCGTCGGCGTCGCGCGACAGCACGGACACGTTGAACGTCTCGCCGGGCCGGTACAGGTCGCGGCCGGCGTAGACGAACAACTTGTTGCTGCGCGACGGGTGGCCGGTGGCGTCGAACTCACTCAGGTCCAGCGCTGCGTCGCGCAGCGACAGCACGGACATCTCGCTGCCCTTCTTCGCCAGCACGGCGCGGGCCTTGTCGCTGCTGCCCAGGAAGATCGCGTGGCCGTCGCCATCGGTCTGTGCCTGGGCCAGCGCCTTGCCGGCCTCGTCGACGAGGCTGAGCTCGATGCCGCTCTGCGCCTTGCCGCTCTTCAGCGACGTCGTGAACACGTCCAGCTGCGCGGCATGGCGGCGCAGGTGCAGGCCGATGTCGGTCACGTAGTAGTGCGTGACCTGGTAGTCCCAGCCGAAACGGCCGGGCTGGCTCATCACGGCGATGTAGATGCCGGGCTCCTGCAGCGCCTTGATCTTCTCGACGGGCAGGAAACTGACGTTGCGGCGGTTGGGCCGCTCGTCGGTCTTGAAGCGGGTGATGTAGACGCTGTCGGTCATCGCGCGCAGCTCGTCCAGCGCCCAGCCGCCCACGGTGCCGCGCAGGCGGCGCTGGTTGTCGCTGTAGCCGTCGTAGTAGTACTCGCCCTCTTCGTCGGTCGTGCCGCGCTCGACGCGCTCGCGCCGGCCGCCCACCTGCTCCAGGAAGGCCGGCAGCGACGCCGGCTTCACGCGCAGGAACTGCACGTCCACCTCGGGCGTGTTGATGCTGACGACCGGCAGGCCGCCGTTCTGCCCGGCCGGCAGCACGAGGCCGCGGCTGGCGAAGTAGAAGCTGGCCGGCATGGCCTCGCTGGCGGCGTCGCAGGTCTGCGCCGTGGCCAGCTTGTTGCCCGAGTGCGAGGCCAGCTCCGCCTTCATCGTGATGCGGTAGGCGCGGTCCGGCGTCACGTAGGGCAGGTACAGCACGCGCGGGTTGTCGCCCAGCACCCAGCGGGCGGCCAGCGGCTTGAAGCTCGCCGGGTCGGCGGGCGCGGCCTTGGAGGACGGGTCGTCCGGGTCGGCTCGTCTGCCGGGCGTGCCCTCGGCCGCGGTCAGCAGTGCGCCGAAGTCCTGCCGGCGGTCCAGCGCCTGCGTGAACATGACGGCGATGGCCGGCGAGCCGTCCAGCAGCCGCGCCTTGCACTCGGTGAAGGAGAAGGCCGCTTCCTCGGCGCCGATCTCGGCGCTGCTGGGCAGCGCCGGTGAGCGGTGGGTGGCCCACCAACCGCCGGCTGCCGCCGCCGCCACGACCACGGCCGCAATCGCGCCCTGTACAAGCCTGGATGCCATCCCGTTTCTCCGCTGAGTGCGCGGCGAGTGTAGGGAGGCTCAACGACGGATCTGGGCGGAGAAATTCCCCAAGTTGGGGAGGCGGCTCAGCGCTGCGGCGCCTGCATGGCCAGCGGCTCGTCCAGCAGGTCGCTGGCGGGCAGCACCACCAGCGTCAGCGCAAAGCCCAGCAGCGACACGAGCAGCGTGGCGGTGAACTTGAAGCGGGCTGACGTGGCCATGGCTTGATAGTGGGCCATGCTTGCCGTGCGCGCTCCCCCTAACTCATCAGTGAATGCTGACGGCGTGTTGGCAGCAGTCGACAGCGCGGGCGCCGCCTCAGCCGGCCCGCCACTGGCCGGGCGTGGCGCCCGTGGCCGTCTTCACGTGGCGGCTCAGGTGGCTGGCCCCGGCGTAGCCGCAGGCGGCGGCGATGTCGGCCAGCGGCAGGCGGGTCTCGCGCAGCAGTGCGCGGGCGCGGTCCAGCCGGCGGGCGGCCACCCAGTCGTGCACCGTGCAGCCCATGGAGGCGCGGAACATGCGGGCGAAGTGGAACTCCGACAGGTTCGCCTGGGCCGCCAGCCGGGGCAGGCTGAGGTCGGCGCTGTCCAGGTGCGCGTCGACGAAGGCCAGCACGCGCCGGCGCGCCGCGCTGGAGAGCCCGCCGGCCGAACGCTCGGCCCGCTGGCGTTGGCGCGGTTGCGCCGCCTGCAGCACGAGGTGGTCCAGCGCGGCCTGGCTCAGCGAGTCGATGCGCAGGCGCTCGGTCGGGTCGCGCCAGTCCCGCGCGGCGACGCCCTGGGCCCAGGTGGCCAGCACGGCGTCTTCGCCAAAGATGCGCTGTTCCAGCGTGAGGGCGCGCGGCTCGGCGTCCAGCAGGCGCACGGCGCGGTCGGCCCAGGCGCTGGCCGACAGGTACAGGTGCACGAAGCGCAGCGGCCCTGCCACGTTCCAGCGCGATTCGTGCTCGGCCGGCAGGATGCAGTGGCAGCCGGGGCGGCCGGTGTCGCGCGGCGTTTCCACGAGGTGGGTGCTGTGCCCGCCCTGCAGGTAGACCGACAGCGTGTGGTGCCCCGGCCGCTGGTAGTCCATGCGGCCGCCGTGGTTGTGCCACTGCACCAGGCGCAGCCCGTCGGCCAGGGCCAGCTCGCGCTCGCGGCGCGCGTGCGAGCGGCCCAGCACGTCGAAGACGGGCTGGTCAGCGGTCGCGCCGGCGGTCAGTGGGGCCATGCGGCGATGCTAGGCGGGAAGCCCTTCACCGTGCCGCCCTGGGGGCGACGATGCGCAGGAATGTGCAATCGCCCGGCCGGCCGCCGCGCCACGATGGCGGCATGAATGCAGTTCTCTACGGGTTGGTCGTGCTGATCTGGGGCACGACGTGGATCGCGCTGAAGTGGCAGCTGGGGCCGGTGCCCATCGCGCTGTCCATCGCCTACCGCTTCGGGCTGGCAGCGCTGGTGTTGTTCGCCTGGCTCGTCTGGCGGCGCCAGCTGCTGCTGCCGCGCGGCAAGGCGCTGGGCTGGGTGCTGGCGCAGGGGCTGTGCCTGTTCTGCCTGAACTTCGTCTGCTTCCTGAACGCCAGCCAGACGGTGGCCAGCGGCCTGGTGGCCGTGGTGTTCTCCAGCGCGGCGCTGTGGAACGCGTTGCTGGCGCGCGTGGTGCACGGCCGCGTCATCGCACCGCAGGTGCTGGCCGGTGGGGCGTTGGGGCTGTCGGGGCTGGTGCTGCTGTTCTGGCCCGAGATCAGCGGCGGGCATGCCACCGCGGCCGGCCTGGCCTGGGCGCTGGGCGGCACGCTGTGCTTCTCCACCGGCAACCTGCTGTCTGCCGCGCTGCAGAAGGAAGGGCTGAAGCCGGTGCAGACCAACGCCTGGGGCATGGCGGTGGGCACGGCCATCCTGACCGGCTACGCGCTGGTGGCCGGCGTGCCGTTCGCGTTCGACGTGAGCGCGCGCTACGTCGGCGCGCTGCTGTACCTCGCCATCCCCGGCTCCGTCATCGGCTTCACGGCCTACCTGACGCTGGTGGGGCGGCTGGGCCCGGAGCGTGCGGCCTACAGCACGGTGCTGTTCCCGGTCGTTGCGCTGAACGTGTCGGCCTGGGCGGAGGGCTACCGGTGGACAGCGCCGGCGCTGATCGGGCTGGTGCTCGTCATGGCCGGCAACGTGCTCGTGTTCAGGAAGAAGACGCCTTCGGCTTCCGTTCCAGCAGCGCCATCACCTCACCCACCAGCCCGCGCCTGAAGGCCAGCACGCAGACGATGAAGATCAGCCCGGTGACGAGGCTGACCGATTCGCCCAGGCTGTTGAACCAGGCGATGCCGGTCAGCTCGCCCAGCCAGTTGCCGAAGTCGCCGATCTTGTTCTCCAGCGCGATGATGACCAGCGCGCCGACGATGGGGCCCACCAGCGTGCCCATGCCGCCGACGAGCGTCATCAGGATGACGAGGCCGGAGGTCGTCCAGATCGCGTCGGTCAGCGTCGCGAAGCCCAGCACCAGCGTCTTCGTCGCACCGGCCAGGCCGGCCAGCGCGGCGGACAGCACGAAGGCCAGCAGCTTGAAGTGCGCGGTGTCGTAGCCCAGCGACGTGGCGCGGGCCTCGTTCTCGCGGATGCTGGTGAGCACCTGGCCGAACGGCGAGTGCACGATGCGGTAGATGAGCCAGAACGCGGCGATGAAGATGCCCAGCACGACATAGAACAGCGTCAGGTCGCTGTGCAGATCGATGCCGAGGAAGCTGCCGCGCGGCACGCTCTGCAGGCCGTCTTCCCCGCCGGTGAACGGCGCCTGCAGGAAGAAGAAGTACAGCATCTGCGCCAGCGCCAGCGTGATCATCGAGAAATAGATGCCCGAGCGGCGGATGGCCAGCAGGCCGAACAGCAGGCCCACGCCCGCAGCGCCGGCCATGCCGACGAGGATGCCCACCGGCGTGGGCAGGCCCCAGACCTTCAGCGCATGGCCGGTCACGTAGGCCGCCGTGCCCAGGAAGGCCGCGTGGCCGAACGACAGCAGGCCCGTGAAGCCCACCAGCAGGTTGAAGGCGCACGCGAACAGCGCGTAGCACAGCACCTTCATGACGAAGACGGGGTAGGCGCCGAAGGTCGGCAACAGTGCGATGCCGACGAAGAGGGCGGCGTAGCCGAGCAGCTTCTTGTTCATTTCTCTTTGCCGAAGAGGCCCGCGGGGCGAACCAGAAGCACGAGGGCCATGACGACGAACACGACTGTGTTGGACGCTTCGGGGTAGAACACCTTGGTCAGCCCCTCGACGATGCCCAGCCCGAGGCCGGTCAGGATGGAGCCGAGGATGGAGCCCATGCCGCCGATGACGACGACGGCGAACACCACGATGATGAGGTTGCTGCCCATCAGTGCCGACACCTGCAGGATGGGTGCGGCCAGCACGCCCGCGAACGCCGCCAGCGCCACGCCACCGGCGTAGGTCAGCGTCACCATGCGGGGCACGTTGATGCCGAAGGCCTGCACGAGCTTGGGGTTCTCGGTACCGGCGCGCAGCTTGGCGCCCAGCGACGTCTTCTCGATCAGCGCCCACACGGCGAAGCAGACGATCAGGGACGCGACGACGACCCAGGCCCGGTAGTTGGGCAGGATCATGAAGCCGAGGTTGGTGGCGCCCTGCAGCGCGTCGGGCACCTGGTAGGGCTGACCCGACACGCCGTAGACCGAGCGGAACACGCCCTCGATGACCAGCGTGATGCCGAAGGTCAGCAGCAGGCCGTAGAGGTGGTCCAGCTTGTAGAGCCACTGCAGCATCGTGCGCTCGATGACGATGCCGACGAGACCGACGGCGACTGGCGCGAGACCGAGCATGACCCAGTAGTTCAGCCCCAGGTACTCCAGCCCCATCCAGGCGAAGAAGGCCCCCATCATGTACAGCGCCCCGTGGGCGAAGTTGATGATGTTGAGCATGCCGAAGATGACCGCCAGGCCCAGCGACAGCATCGCGTAGAACGAGCCGTTCACGAGGCCCAGCAGCAGCTGGCCGAGCAGCGCGGGCAGGGGAATACCGAAGATCTCAGTCATCGCGCCGACTCAGGAGGTCACTTCTTCACCAGCGGGCACTTGCTGTCGGCCAGCTTCGTGAACGCTTCTTCGCCCGGGATCTTGGCGACGACCTTGTAGTAGTCCCACGGCTCGGTGGATTCCTTCACCGACTTCACCTGCATCAGGAACATGTCGTGGATGCCGCGGCCGTCTTCCTTGCGGATGGTGCCCTTCGTGTAGAAGTCGTTGATCGGCGTGTCCTTCATCTTGGCGACCACCTTGTCGGCGTCGTCGCTCTTCAAGGCATCGACGGCCTTCAGGTAGTGCGTGACGGCGGAGTAGTCCGCCGCCTGCAGCGAAGAGGGCATGCGCTTCATCTTCTCAAAGAACCGGCGGCTCCATGCGCGCGCTTCCGGGCTCTGGTTCCAGTACCAGGAGTCGGTGAGGTACATGCCCTCGGTGGTCTTCAGGCCCAGCGAGTGCACGTCGTTGATGAACATCAGCAGGCCCGCGAGCTTCATGCCCTTGGTGATGCCGAACTCGTTGGCCGCCTTGATGGCGTTGATGGTGTCGCCGCCGGCATTGGCCAGGCCCAGGATCTGCGCGCCGGAGCCTTGGGCCTGCAGCAGGAAGCTGGAGAAGTCGCTGGCGTTCAGCGGGTGCTTGACGCTGCCCTTCACCGTGCCGCCGTTCTTCTGCACGACGGCCGTGGTGTCGGCCTGCAGCGCCTGGCCGAAGGCGTAGTCGGCGGTCAGGAAGTACCAGTTCTTGCCGCCCGCCTTGGTGACCGCGCCGCCGGTGCCGTTGGCCAGTGCCACGGTGTCGTAGGCGTAGTGGATGGTGTAGGGCGTGCAGCTGGCGTTCGTCAGCGCGGAGCTGCCGGCGCCGATGGAGATGAAGGGGCGCTTCTTCTCGGCGGCCACGGTGGCCATGGCCAGGTTGGCGCCGGAGTTGGTGCCGCCGATCAGCAGGTCCAGCCCCTGCGTGTCGATCCACTCGCGGGCCTTGGCCGAGGCGACGTCGGCCTTGTTCTGGTGGTCGGCAAAGATCAGTTCGATCTTCTTGCCGGCGGCCATGCCCTTCATGTCGGCGATGGCCATCTTGAGGGCCTCCACGCCGCCGGCGCCGTCGATGTCGGCGTACACGCTGGACATGTCGGTCAGGAAGCCGATCTTGATGACGTCGCCGGAAATCTGGGCCTGGGCGGCGAAGCCGGCGGTGACGAGCGCGGTGGCGATGAGGGTCTTCTTCATGGTTTGTCTCCTGGGATGAAGGGGGCCTGTTAACGCTATGGCAATGTGTCGCGAAGGCCCACCGCGAGGGGCCAATCAAGGCGCAGCGCGACGCTCGCACTCGTGTGCGGGCAAGCGGTGCAACGCCGAGTGGCCCCTCGCGGTGGGCCTTCCCGAAGGGTTGTTACCAAAAGGGCCGCGCGCGGCGTTGCAAATCCTCGCCGGGTGCCCAACCCGGCTCCGGTTTGCGCCTTGCTCGCGGCCCTTTTGGTAACAACGCGACCCATTGCCATAGCGTTAACAGGCCCTAAACGCTGAGCAGCTCGTCCATCTGCGCCTGGTGGGCGGGCAGGTCGGCTGCGGGGAAAGACAGCACGACCTCGCCGTGCTCGATGACGATGAAGTGGTCGGCCAGTGGCGCGGCGAAGCGGAAGTTCTGCTCCACCATGACGATGGTGAAGCCCTGGCTCTTCAGCGCGCGGATCATGCGGGCCAGGGCCTGGACGATGACGGGGGCCAGGCCTTCGGAGATCTCGTCCAGCAGCAGGATGTCGGCTCCCGTGCGCAGGATGCGCGCGACGGCCAGCATCTGCTGCTCACCGCCGGACAGCCGCGTGCCGGGGCTGTTGCGACGCTCCGCGAGGTTGGGAAACATGGCGTAGATCTCGGTCTCGCTCATGACCTTGCCGCGCCGGGCTTTGAGCAGCGGCGGCAGGCGCAGGTTCTCCTCGGTCGTCAGGCTGGCGAAGATGCCGCGCTCTTCGGGGCAGTAGCCGAGGCCGAGGTTGGCGATGCGGTGGGTGGACAGGCCGATGGTTTCTTCCCCGTGGACCTTGATGGAGCCCTTGCGCGCGCCGGTCAGGCCCATGATGGCGCGCAGCGTCGTCGTGCGGCCGGCGCCGTTGCGGCCCAGCAGCGTGACGACCTGGCCGGGCTGCACGGACAGGTTGATGCCGTGCAGGATGTGGCTTTCGCCGTACCAGGCATGCAGGTTGGCGATTTCGAGGGCGGGCGTGGCCATGTCAGTGCGCTCCCTGCAGCTCGGTGGCTTCGGTGCCCATGTAGGCCTCCAGCACGGCGGGGTGCTTGGACACGGTCGCGTAGTCGCCCTCTGCCAGCACGGCGCCGCGGGCCAGCACGGTGATGCGGTCGGCAATGCTGGCCACCACCTTCATGTTGTGTTCCACCATCAGCACGGTCCGCCCTTCGGCCACGCGCTTGATGAGCGCCGTCACGCGGTCCACGTCCTCGTGGCCCATGCCCTGCGTCGGCTCGTCCAGCAGCATCAGCTGCGGCTCCATGGCCATCGTGGTGGCAATCTCCAAAGCACGCTTGCGGCCATAAGGCAGGTCGGCGGCTTTCAGCGACGCCATGTCGCGCAGGTCCACCAGCTCCAGCAGCGACAGCACCTTGGCGTCCAGCGTCTTCAGGCCCGTGAGCCCCTTCCAGAAATGGAAGCTCGTGCCGGTGAAGCGCTGCAGGCCGATGCGCACGTTCTCCAGCACCGTCAGGTGCGGGAACACGGCCGAGATCTGGAACGAGCGGATGACGCCGCGGCGCGCGATCTGCGCCGAGGTCTCACCGGTGATGTCGGTGCCCGCGAAGACGATGCGGCCGCGCGTCGGCGTGAGGAACTTGGTGAGCAGGTTGAAGCAGGTCGTCTTGCCGGCGCCGTTGGGGCCCAGCAGCGCGTGGATGTGACCGCGCCGCACCTGCAGGTTGACGGCGTCCACGGCGGTGAAGCCCTTGAACTCCTTCGTCAGGTCCTGCGTTTCGAGAATGAATTCGCTCATGGACGTACCGGTTGCGCTGCGACTCTAGGGCCTCAGCCATGACGCTGGCTTACGGGCATTCACGGGGTTTGATCCGCAGAGAGGAAACGTTCGATCAAGCCGATCTGCTCGGGGGTGTTCAGCGCCGGCGCATGGCCGCAGCCAGGGATCAGCGCCACCGCCGCGCGCGGGCCGCGCTCGCGCATGGCCTGTGCCGTTTCCGCGGTCAGCAGCGTCGAGTCCTCGCCGCGCAGGCACAGCACGGGCAGGTCCAGCTGGTCCCACGCCGCCCACAGGCCGTAGTCGTCGGGGTGGTGCTCGAACTGCTGTGCCAGCGCGGGGTCGTAGTGCGGCGTCACGCGGCCGTCGGGCAGGCGGCGCAGCGAGTGTTCGGTGAGCGCGCGCCACTGGCTGTCACTGAGGTGACCGAAGCTCGCGTAGATCTCGCGGAAGTAGCCCTCCAGCGCGCTGACCGTCGCGAAGCTCGGCGGCTGGCCGGCATAGGCCTGGATGCGGGCCAGCGCAGGCGCGGCCAGCTCGGGCCCGTTGTCGTTCAGCACCAGCCGCTTGATGCGGCCGCGCAGCCTCGTTGCCGCGCCCAGCGTGCCGATTGCGCCGCCCATGGATGTGCCCACCCAGTGAACCTTCTGCAGGCCCAGCTGGTCCAGCAGCGCCTCGGCCTGCTCCACGTAGAACGCCAGGCAGTACTCGCGCGCCGGGTCCACCGCCCACTGCGAAAGGCCGCGGCCCAGCGTGTCGGGGCAGACGACATGCCAGCGCGAGCAGAGTGCGGTCGCGAAGTCGTCGAAGTCGCGACCGGTGCGGGCCAGACCGTGCCAGGCGATGACGGTTGGCGCGGCGGCATCACCCCATTCGGTGATGTGGATCTCGCGACCCAGGCAGTTCAGGTAGCGCGATCTCATGTTTTGCTTCTCCCTCGCGTCCACGCCGCCAGCCGCAGGCGCCCGACGATGCCGCCGGGGAAGTGGTACACGGCCAGCACGAACAGCAGGCCCAGCCACAGCAGCCAGCGGTCGGGCGACACCAGCGTGCTCAGCACGGGCACGCCGTCCACCAGCGAGCCGGCGCCCTTGAGCAGCGCCTGCAGGTAGTTCTGCGCGACGATGAACAGCACGCTGCCGATGACTGCGCCGTAGACCGTGCCCATGCCGCCGATGACGACGATGAGCAGCAGGTCCAGCATGATCTCCATGCTCATGGCCGTCTCGGGGCCGGTGTAGCGCAGCCACAGCGCCAGCAGCGCGCCGCCGCAGCAGGCCAGCAGCGCGGCGACGATGTTGGCGCCGGTGCGGTAGACCACCACGCGGTAGCCGATGGCCTCGGCGCGGAACTCGTTCTCGCGGATGGCCTGCAGCACGCGGCCGAACGGTGAGTTGACGATGCGCAGCAGCAGCGCGATGAGCAGCGTGACGGCGACGAACAGCCCGTAGTAGGTCAGCAGCTTGCCGTCCAGCATGACGCCCAGCACTGGTTCGTCCATGAACTCGGTCGACGGTCGCAGCACGTCGGGCAGCTGGAAGTTCAGCCCGTCCTCGCCGCCGGTCAGGTCGCTGAGCTGCGAGCACAGCGTCATGAAGGCCGACGCGACCGCCAGCGTGATCATCGCGAAGAAGATGGCCTTCACGCGCAGGCTGGCCAGGCCCATGCCCAGCGCCAGCACGGCGCTCAGCGCGAGCGCGGCGATGAAGCCGATGCCCAGCGACGCCCAGTCCGGGCCGAGCCGTGTCGACGCGATGGCGATGCCGTAGGCGCCGATGCCGACAAACATCGTGTGCGCGAAGCTGACGATGCCGGTGTAGCCCAGCAGCAGGTCGTAGCTGGCCACCAGCAGGATGAACACGAGGATCTTGGCTGCGACGTTCAGCGCCTGCGTGCCGGGGAAGATGAACGGCGCACCGAGCAGGCCAACGAAGCAGGCGATGAGCAGGGCAGCCAGGATGCGGCTGCGCGGCAGGTCATGGGACAGCAGTGCGCGGAACATCACTTGGCCCCCACCGGGTAGAGGCCTTGCGGGCGCCACAGCAGGATGGCGACCATCAGCCCGATGTTGGAGAACAGCGCCGCCTTGGGCGCGATGAAGCCCACGTAGTTGGCCACCAGGCCAACGAGCAGCGCGCCGACCAGGCAGCCCACCGTGGAGCCCAGCCCGCCGATGATGATGACGATGAACAGCAGCAGGTTCACCTGCGCGCCGATCTGCGGCGTGACGCCCTGTTGCACTAGGCCCCACAGCACGCCGCCCAGGCCCGCCAGCGCCGAGCCGGCGACGAACACGCCGACGAACAGGCGGCGGATGCGGTAGCCCAGCGCCTCGACCATCTCGCGGTCCTGCACGCCGGCGCGGATGAGCAGGCCGATCTTGGTGCGGTTCAGCACGAGCAGCAGCGTGACGAGCACGGCCAGGCCGATCAGCATGGACAGCACGCGGAACTTCTCTACCGCGACGTCGCCGAACAGGAAGATGCCGCGCAGCGCGTCGGGCAGCGGCAGCGGGATCATCTGCGCGCCCCAGCTGGCCTTGATCAGCTCCTCGCCGATGATCATGCCGCCCATGGTGATGAGGATCTGCTTGAGGTGCTGGCCGTAGACGGGTCGCACCAGCACGCGCTCGAACACGAGGCCCACGGCGGCGGCGATGGCCATGCCGGCCAGGCAAGCTGTCGCGAGGGCTGCCAGGTTGGCGAGGACGTCTAGGCTGGATGCCCACGGCGCCATCGCCGCCAGCACGGTGGTGGCCATGAAGGCGCCCAGCGCGATGAACACGCCGTGGCCGAAGTTGAGGACGTCCATCAGGCCGAACACCAGCGTCAGGCCGGAGGCGATGACGAAGATGATCAGGCCCATGGCGATGCCGGCCAGCGTCAGGTTGAGCCAGCTGGAGGCGCTGCCGGTCAGTGGGAGCGCGAGCAGTGCCAGCGCAGCAAGCAGTGCAATGGGTTTGGGGTCGAGTTTCATTTGCTCGCTACTTCTGGGTGGTGGCGAGTGCCGTGCCGGGCGGGACTCCCGGCGCCATATTGGCCAGCAACCAGGGGTAGCGAGGGGCGGAAGATCAACGTCATTGATGCGCCCCCAACGACAACCCAAGCAGCCGCTGCTGCAACTCCGCATCCGCAATCAACTCGGCCATTGCCCCGCGATGCACGATCCGCCCGTCGTCCATGACGGCCACCGAATCACCCAACTCAGCCGCGACGCGAAAGTTCTGCTCCACCAGCAGCACCGTCGTCCGCGACGTCTTCTTCAGCTCGCGCAGCGCCGCGATCAGGTTCTCGACGATGGCCGGCGCCAGACCCTTGCTCGGCTCGTCGATGACCAGAAGCTCGCGCGGCTCGATCAGCGCACGGGCGATGGCCACCATCTGCTTCTGGCCACCGCTGAGCTTGCCCGCCGGGTGCTGCCAGAAGGTCTTCAACGCCGGGAACAGGCCGAACAGCCAGTCCAGCCGCTGCGCATCCAGGTCGGCCAGCCGCTTCGCCGAGCGGGCTGCCAGCAGCAGGTTCTCCGCCACCGTCAGCTCGCCGAAGATGCCCATGGTCTCGGGCACGTAGGCGATGCCGCGCGACGCGATGTCGGGTGTGGCGAGCTTCGTGATGTCCTCTCCCTTGAACGTCACCGTGCCGGCGCTGGCCGTCCACAGCCCCATCAGCGTGCGCAGCGTGCTCGTCTTGCCGGCGCCGTTGCGGCCCAGCAGCATCGTCACCTGGCCGGCCGGCACGTCGAGGTCCACGCCGTGCAGCAGGTGGTAGGCGCCGACGTGGGTGTGGACGCCCTTCAGCGACAGCAATGCTTGTGTCGGCCCCTCGCCCGGCGCATACGCCGGGCGGTCCCCCAGGGGGACGCGCGCCGGCTCGGGAGCGGCCCAGCGCTCGGCGCTCATGCCGCCACCCCCAGGTAAGCCTCTTGCACGACGGGCGAGGCGATGACCGTCGCCGGGTCGCCATCCGCCACCAGCTTGCCCTGGTGCAGCACGATGATGCGGTCTGCCAGCTCGCGCACGACGTCCATCTTGTGCTCCACCAGCAGCAGCGTGTGCTTCTTCTCCGCCTTCAGCGCGCGGATCAGGTCCAGCACCACGGGCACCTCGTCCACGCTCATGCCGGCCGTCGGCTCGTCGAACAGATAGACCTTCGGGTCCAGCGCGATCAGCATCGCCACCTCCAGCTTGCGCTGGTCGCCGTGCGGCAGGCTCGCGGCCAGGTCATCGGCGCGTGAGGCCAGCCGCACGCGCTCAAGAATCGAACGGGCCTCGTCGATCAGCTCGCGGTGCGACAGCCACACCGACAGCATGCGCAGCCCCAGGCCGCGCCGCGCCTGCACCGCCAGCCGCACGTTCTCCAGCACCGTCAGGTGCGCGAACAGCTGCGTCAGCTGGAAGGCCCGCCCCAGCCCGCGGCGCGTGCGCACCGGCGCGGGCTGCTTGGTGAGGTTTTCGCCGTCCAGCCACACCTCGCCACTGGTCGCGGGCAACTGGCCGGAGATCAGGTTGAAGTACGTCGTCTTGCCCGCGCCGTTGGGGCCGACGATGGCCGTCAGCGTGCCTGGCTGGAAGGCGCACGACACGCCGTCGACGGCCACGTGGCCGCCGAAGCGGATCGTCAGGTTCTTGGTTTCGAGCACGGGCCGCCCGCGTTCAGCGCTTGTTGCGGATCGGGACCTGCATCTCTTCCGGCTTGATCTCGCGGACCAGCTCCGGCACGCCCCACGGGAAGGCCGGGTCCGCCTTGATGCGGAAGTGGTACATCGACTGCATCGCCTGGTGGTCCTCGGCGCGGAAGGTCATCTTGCCCTTGGGCGTCTCGAAGCTCATGCCCTCCATGGCCTTGATGAGCTTGTTGGTGGTGGTGTCGCCCGCCGTCTTCTTGAGGGCCTCCACCAGCGCGATGCCGGCGCTCATGCCGCCCGCCGTGAAGAAGTCGGGCGGTGCCTTGAACTGCTTGTAGTGGTTGGCCACCAGCCACTCGTTGACCGGGTTCTTCGGGATGCCGAAGTAGTAGTACGTTGCGCCTTCCATGCCGGGGAACTGCTTGTAGGCCGTCATGGCCGGCAGGATGTTGCCGCCCGAGCCCACGGCGATGCCGTAGCGCTTCTGCAGGTCCAGCGCGGCGAGCGCGCCGAAGGGCGTGGTGGCCCCCGCCCACACGACGGCGATGACCTTGGGGCCCGGTTTGTCCTTCAGCGAATCGACCAGGCGCTGGATGCCGGCGGTGAAGTCGGTCGTCGCGGTGGGCAGGTATTCCTCGTGGACGATCTTCGCCTTCTTCAGCGCTTCCTTGTAGGCCTTCACGGCGTCACGGCCGAAGGCGTAGTCCTGGGCCAGGATGCCGATGTTCAGGCCGGCGATGTCCGACGCGACGGCGTTGCCGATGGCGTCCTGCGACGAGTTGCGGCCGGTGCGGAAGATGTACTTGTTCCACTTGTCGCCGGTGATGGAGTCCGCGACGGCGGGCTCCACCAGCAGGATCTTCTTGTACTCCTCGGCCACCGGCAGCATGGCCAGCGCGACGCCGCTGGACGAAGGGCCGACGGCGATGTCGGCCTTGTCGTCGCCGTAGGCCGCGGCCAGCAGGCTCTTGCCCACGTCGGGCTTGCCCTGGTCGTCCTTCTCGATGACGACCAGCTTCTTGCCCGCGATGGTCATCGTGCCGCCGGTGGCGTAGTCCAGGCCCATCATCAGCCCGATCTGCGTCTGCTTGCCGTAGGCCTCCAGCGGGCCGGTCTTGCTGTAGACGTGGGCGATGCGGATCTCGTTGCCGGCGGCCAGCGTCAGGCCGGGCAGGGCCGCGGCCAGGGTGGCGGCCGCGAGGGCGAAGCGGCGCGTGGTGAGGCGCATGGGCTTTGTCTCCTAGTTCGTCGGTCTGCTCTGTCGGCAGACGGTGTCTTCCCTTTTTGCAAGGGCCGTGCCCGGCGGGGAAGGGGCGCCTGGGCCAGTTTTCGTCCGGGTTGTCCCGAGGTTTTTGGCCGTTAGGGACGGCGGGAGTGTCTGAAATTCAGGCGTTGTCCGGAAGCTGGACTTCCAGGTCCGGCCAGCGTGCCAGCCGTTCGTACAACGACGCCCGCGAGATCTGCAGCAAGCGGGCGGCGGCCATGCGGTTGCCGGCCGTGGCCTGCAGGGCGCGGCGGATGGCGTCGCGCTCCAGTGCCTCGATCAGCTCGGGCAGCGGGGCCACGGCCTGGGCCGTTGTCACCGCGGCAGGCGACGGAGTCGGCGCAGGTGCCGGCGCAGCGGCAGCCGCTGCCTGCGGCAACGCCGCGCCACCCTGGAAGTGCCCCGCCGTCAGCTGCATGTCGTCGCTCATCAGGCTGACCTGCTCCAGCGTGTTGCGCAGCTCGCGGATATTGCCGGGCCAGGGCTGCTGCATCAGCCAGTCGATGGCATCGGGGCTCAACAGCTTCTGCGGCATGCCGCTGCGGCGGGCGATGTCTTCGCCCAGCGCCTCGGCCAGCGCCTCGATGTCGTCCAGCCGCTCGCGCAGCGCCGGCACGCGGATGGGCAGCACGTTGAGGCGGTAGTACAGGTCGGCGCGGAAGGTGCCTGCGGCCACCATGGCAGCCAGGTCGCGGCTGGTGGCGGCAATGACGCGCACGTCCACGCGCATCACCGTGTTGCTGCCCAGCGGCTCCACCTCCTGCTCCTGCAGCACGCGCAGCAGCTTCGCTTGAAGCGCCAGCGGCATGTCGCCGATCTCGTCGAGGAACAGCGTGCCGCCGTCGGCCAGCTTGAACTTGCCGTCGCGGCCCTTGCGCTCCGCGCCGGTGTAGGCGCCCGGGGCGACGCCGAAGAACTCGGCCTCCAGCAGCGTCTCGGGCACGGCGGCAATGTTGACGCCCACCAGCGGCCGGTGCGCGCGGCGCGACGCCGAGTGGATGGCGTGGGCCATCAGCTCCTTGCCGGTGCCGGTCTCGCCCAGCAGCAGCACGGTGGAATCGGTCTGCGCGACGCGGCGCGCCTGGCGCTTCACTTCGAGTGCCGCGGGGCTGGCGCCGATGAAGCTGGCAATCGTGTACTTGGGCCGGCGCTGCGCGGCGAGCTGGCGGCGCGTGTCCTCCAGCTCCTGCTGCAGCCGCGCGAATTTCTGGATCAGCGGCTGCATCGTCGTCTCGGGGTGGTCCAGCAGCACCAGCCCCAGCGCGCCGATGACCTCACCGGCGTCGTTTCTCAAAGGAAGCCGGCTGACGAGGAAGGTGCCGGCTTTGTTGGTCAGCAGGTCGACGAGCACCGGCTTGCCGTTCTCCAGCACCTGCAGCATCTGCGTGTTGGGGACGACGTCCTCCACGCGCTTGCCGACGAACTCGTGCTCGTCGCTGAAGCCCAGCGCCGGCAGGAAGCGCTTGTAGCCGTCGCTGATCCAGACGACGCGGTGATGGCGGTCGATGACCATCATCCCTTCCGTCGACCGCGCCAGCACGTCGAACATCGACTGCGCGGCCAGGCGCAGCAGGCCGTCGACGTCCTGCGGGATGTCTGCGGGTGTCTGGGATTTGGACAGCGGCATGGCCGGCGCAATGTACCGCGCCGGCAACCGCTCCCGAAGCGACTCCTGAAGAGCAAAAGGGCGACCCGCCGGGCCGCCCTCGAAGGCACTGGGTTTCACCTCAGAACTTGTATGTCCCGCCGACGGTGAACGTGCGCGGCGCGCCGTAGTACGCGTTCAGCACCCCCAGCGCTGCGATGTTGTAGCCGTCGGTCTTGTAGGCCTTGTCGGTCAGGTTGGCGCCCTGCACGAAGAAGCTCAGCTTCGCGTCCTTCTCCCAGATCAGCCCGGCGTTGACCAGCGTGTAGGCCGATTGCGCCAGCGACTCGGACAGGTCCGTCGTCGGGTAGACCTTGGTGCGGTGCGTGACGCCCAGCCGCGTGCGCAGCAGGCCCACCGGCAGCGCCACAGTGCTCTCGATGTTGATGCCGCCCTGCATGCGCGGCGTGTTGGTGAACTTCTTCTGGTCCGCCACGTTGACGCCGCGGTCGATGTACTCGTCGTACTTCGCGTCCAGGTAGGCCAGGTGGCCGCTGATGCGCCAGTCGCTGGCCGGCACCCACAGGAACTCGACCTCGCCGCCCTGCAGCGTGGCCTTGCCTGCGTTCGTGAAGTCGCCGAAGAAGCCCGGCTGGCCGGCGGGTGTCGTGTAGCTGGTGAACACCGACAGCTGCACGTTCTTGTACTTGTTGTGGAACAGAGCGGTGTTCAGCTCCAGCCGGCCGCCGTCCAGCACCATCTTGGCCCCCACCTCCAGCGAGTCCAGCTTCTCGTCCTCGAATGGCCGGCCCGAGGAGGGGAAGGCCAGCGTGTTGGCGCGGATGTTGTAGCCGCCGCTCTTGAAGCCGCGCGAGGCCGTCGTGTAGAGCTTGATCTCCTTGCTGGCCTTGTATTCCAGCGACAGGCGTGGCGACGTGTTGGTCACTTCGCGCGAGTTGTCGAAGTTGGCCGGCGTCGTCAGCGGCGTGCCGCCGAAGCTGTCGTTCGCGAAGGTCTGGTTCAGTACGACGGCGCGCTTGGTCTCCTTCGTGTAGCGCAGGCCGGTGCTGACGGAGAAGTCCTTCGTCAGTCGCCAGCTCCAGTCGCCGAAGATGGCCTGGCCCTTCGTGAACACCGTGCCGTTGGTGGTGCCGAAGCTCAGGTTGAAGAAGTTGTTGCGCACCGTGCCGCCGGCCTTGCCGTCGAAGTAGTACAGGCCCACGACGCCCGAGCTGCGGTCGCCTTCGTAGATGGCCTGCAGCTCGTGGCTCTGTGAGCTGTCGTGGTATTCGGCGCGCACGTCAGCGATCTTGTTGGGCAGGCCGTCGAAGTCGATGGACGTGTTGGTGTCCGACGCGCGGTGCGCCAGGATGTACTTCAGGCTCCAGTCGTTGCTGACGCCCCAGTTCAGCGCCAGCGATTCGCCCTCGCTGGTGGTGCGGTTGGCGTTGGGCATGCCGGAGGCGATGTCGAAGCGGCCCGTCGTCGGCGGCGTCTTCGCGGGGTCGAACGCGTTCACGTTCAGGCGCTGGAAGCCGCGCATGTGCGACGCGTCCACCGTGCGGTCCACCGACACCTGCGCGTTGAAGGTGGAGCCGGTCGGGAACCAGCCGGCCGAGACGCGGCCGCTGGTCGTGTCCTGGTCGCTCACGGGGCTGCCGTCGGTCAGGTTCTTGCCGAAGCCGCCGCGGTTCAGGCTGGCGCCGGCCAGCCGGAAGCGGAACTGGCCGTCGTCGGTCGCCGCGCCCACCGCGCCCTTGGCGTTGACCTGGCCGTAGCTGCCCAGCGCCAGCGTGACGGCGCCTTCGGTCTTCTGCGGCAGCGGCTTGCTGACGTACTTCACCGCGCCGCCCACCGTGTTCTTGCCGTACAGCGTGCCCTGCGGGCCGCGCAGGATCTCCACGCGCTGCACGTCGTACACGTCCAGCAGTGCGCCCTGCGGGCGGGCGATGTAGACGTCGTCGAAGTAGATGCCCACGCCCGGGTCCACGCCCCACAGCGGGTCCGCCTGGCCCACGCCGCGGATGAAGGTCGTGATCGTCGTGTTGCTGCCGCGCGCGGCGTAGATGGTCAGGTTGGGCACCTGGCCCTGCAGGTCGCCCAGATCCTTGATGGCCAGCTTGTCCAGCTGCTCGGCCGTCAGCGCCGTGACGGCCACGGGCACGTCCTGCAGCGTCTCCTCACGCTTGCGCGCGGTGACCTTCACGGCCTCCAGCGTGGCCGTGGGTTCGGCCGGCGCGGTCTGGGCGGCGGCGGGCAGGGCGGTCAGCGCGCCGAGCGCGGCAAGGGCGGCGAGGTGCAGGCGTGAAGGCGCCGGTAGGCGTCGGGGCATGGCTTGTCTCCTGGTGTGGTTTTCGTGGTGCCAACCGTCTTGCGCAAAAGCCATGCCCAGGCCAACTTGGGGCAAACCCCGTGCCAACCCTTGCGGGTTGACCCCAGTTTTTGCGCCCGCGGCTGCGCCGCCTGTCCGGATTCCAGTCACCGCGCCGCGCCGGCGCTGTCCAGATGCCAGACAGCAACCCCCGGGGGCTGCAAGGCCGCGGGCGCGCCGATATGCTGCGCCGCTCAGCTTCCCCACCCCCCTGGAGACCCCCGATGCTCAAACGCCTGCTTCCCGCCGCCCTCGCCCTGGGCGTCAGCGCCACGACCTTCGCCGCCGGCCCCCAGCTCAAGGGCCAGGCGCCGGGCTGGTACCGGCTGCAGCTGGGCGACTTCGAGATCACCGCGCTGTCCGACGGCAGCATCGACCTGCCCGTCGACAAGCTGCTGCAGCAGCCCGCCGCCAACACGCTGCGCGCGCTGCAGCACGCCTACCTCGGCGTGCCGCTGGAGACCTCGGTCAACGCCTACCTCGTCAACACCGGCGGCAAGGTCGTCCTCGTGGACACCGGCACCGCCGGCCTGTTCGGCCCCACCGCCGGCCGCGTGCTGGCCAACCTCAAGGCCTCGGGCTACAGCCCGGAGCAGGTCGACGAGATCGTCATCACCCACATGCACGGCGACCACATCGGCGGCGCCTCCAGCAGCGTGTTCCCCAACGCGACGCTGCGCATCGACAAGCGCGACAGCGACTTCTGGCTCGCGCCGGAGCAGGTCGCCAAGGGCGGTGACGGTGGCAAGGCCATCGCGGCGCTGGTGAAGGGCTTTGCCGACGCCGGCCGCTTCAAGCCCTTCGAGGGCAGCCCGGGTGGCGTGGAGATCGCGCCCGGCGTGAAGGCCTTCCCCGCCTACGGCCACACGCCCGGCCACAGCAATTTTGTTGCCGAGAGCAAGGGCCAGAAGATGATGTTCTGGGGCGACCTGATGCACGTCGCCGCCGTGCAGTTTCCCGACCCGTCGGTGACCATCCAGTTCGACAGCGACCCCAAGGCCGCCCGCCCCGCCCGCGAGGCCGCCTACGCCGCCGCGGCCAAGGACGGCTACTACGTCGCCGTCACCCACGTCAGCTTCCCCGGCATCGGCCGCCTGCGCGTGGACGGCAAGGGCTACGACTGGCTGCCGGTGAACTACTCCACCAACCGCTGAAGCGGCTGCGCCGTCACGGCGCCAGCGGCTGCAGCCACAGCTGCCGGCCGGCCGGGTCCACGCAGACGCGGTGGCGGCTGAAGAAGTCCTGGCCCAGGAAGCCGTCCAGCCCGGGCACCTGCAGGGGGACGCTGACGAATGCACCGGCCTGCAGCGGCCGGCCGTCCGCGCCCCGCAGGGCGCCCGCCACGGCCCCGCTCAACGCCGGGCGGATGACGTTGCGCGACGCCCCGGTGTCCAGGCCCAGCACCAGCGGCTGGCCGTCGGTGGCCTGCAGCCGCACGACGGCCAGGCTGCCGATCGTCTCGAAAGGCAGGGGCGCGCCGCCGCAGCCGGCCGGCCATGCAGACCCCGGCGCGAGCCGGAGCAGCTGCCCGGCCGCGTAGTCCACCACCCAGCGCCGCTCGCGCAGCCAGCCCCAGCCCAGGTAGCCATCGGTGCCGGCCGGGCGCTTCGCCTTGCCCCAGGTCTGCGCGGCCGGGGCGACCGGCAGCGCCTGGCCCGCCAGCACCAGCTCGCCGATGGCGAGTCGGGCCTGCTGCCGCAACTGCCCTTGCGCATCCTGAGATGTCACGGCGCCGCCGGCCGCATCGGGCGCGGGGGCCCAGTCGGGCCGCAGCGCCAGCGCCGCGGCGCCGCCGGAGTCGATCAGCAGCCGCGCGTCGCGGCCGTCGATGCGGGCCTGCAGCACGGGTAGGCCCGCGTCCAGCGTGAAGGGCAGCGTCAGGTCGGTCTCGGGCTGGGCCTGCGCGGCCGTGGCGGCCAGCAGCGCGGCTCCCAGCCATCGCAGGAGGGGCGTCATGCAGCCAAGTCTAGGCAGCCGCCGCCCGCATGCCGATGGACATGGGCCGCGCGGCGCGCTCAGGCTGGCTCGGCCGGTCGCTGCCGCAGCATCCGCACGATCGTCGTCACGTTGATCGCCGCGATGACCACCTCCAGCGCCGTGCCGCCGATGGAGCCGACGATGACGTTGTTGGCCACCCAGAGCCCCGTGCCGCACAGCATCAGCAGCCGCATCGGCACGCCCTGCAGCGTGAAGAGGGCGATGGTGCCCAGGCACGAGGCCGTCAGCGGCAGCCAGTCGCTGGGCTTGGTGGCGATGGCCAGCCCGAAGCCGAGGTTGGCGGCCACGACGGCAACCGCCACCCACTTCGAGCGCGTGCGCAGCGACAGCAGCGAGCGCGTCATCGAGATCAGCGAGCTGGCCACGGCCGTCGGGTTGCCCAGCAGCGCGAAGTGCACGACATAGGCCAGGCATTCGCCGGCCATGAACCACTTGAAACGCCGGTCGTCGGTTTGCATGAAGCAGCCGACGCCGAGCACGAACGCCACATAGCCGAACAGCTGGGCGGGGGAGAACCAATCGGACATCGGCGGCATTGTCCCGCCATGACTCCCGGCCGGTGGCGCTGCCGCCGCGACACTGGCCGCTCGCCTCGCCACCCAGGACCGCCGCCATGCGACCGATGCCCACTTTCTCGCGCCCCGCGTTCCCGTGGGCCCGCCGCGCCCGCCTCGGCGCTGCCACTGCGCTGCTGGGCCTTGCGGCCGGCGCCAGCCTGGCCCAGGACGGCGCCCGCAGCGGCCCGCTGCACGACGAGCTGGCGGCCATGGACGCCCGACTGTTCCAGGCCGCGTTCGTGACCTGCGACGCCGCCGCGTTCGGCGCCGTCTTCACCGAGGACGCCGAGTTCTATCACGACAAGACCGGCGCCAGCTTTGGCGACGCGGTCCGCACGCTGAAGTCCTGCCCGCGCGACAACGGCGTCACCCGCACGCTGGTACCGGGCAGCCTGGAGGTCTACCCCATGCAGGGTTACGGCGCCGTGCAGATCGGCCGCCACGTCTTCGCGCGAGCGGGCGAGCCCGGCTCGGAAGAAGCCAGGTTCGTGCACCTGTGGAAGCGCGAAGCCACCGGCTGGCGCCTGGCCCGGGTGCTGAGCTTCGACCACCGGCCTGCGGCGCCGCGGCAGCCGCAGTGACGGCGCCGGGCGCCTTGACGGCTTGCACACCCCACCCCGGGCTTCAGCCGTGACCAAGCGCAAGTACGCGCTGGCCTGCCTGCCGTTCCTGCTGCCCTACTGCGGCTGGAAGCTGGCGCCGGTCATCGGCGCGGCGTGGGGGTGTCCGGTGGCGGACAAGTGGCCGCAGCCGTGCCTCGTGGCGGCCGTCAACGTGGAGCCCGCGTTGAGCGCCATTGCCTGGTGGGGCATGCTGTTGTGGGCGCCAGGCCTGCTGATCTCGGGCCTCTGGCTTGGCAGCTACATCGCGCCGTGCCTGCCTCGCCCGTGGGGGCGAGGCGCGAGGCGAGGCAGTGCGGACGACCTGACCAATCCCTGAGGCGCGCGCGCAGGCCCTGCCCGTCGGCCGGTGAGGGCGGTTGGGTGCTGCAGCGGCGACGGCGATGCTCTCCGTTTCGCCAGCCTGTGACTGCAACGCGCGCGGCGGCTGCTGGCCATTGAGCGGGACTTCGACGCCAACCAGGAGCTCGCGGCGCTGGTGGTGGACCTCATCGACGAGATTCATCGGTTGAGGGAGGGGAGGTGGCGGGGGACGGCGGTTTGCAGCGGTTGCGGTCGCTGGCGACAGTGACCGCCAATAGCTCTCAACGACCGAAAGGCGACTACCGCATAGCTGGGTTGGAATGCCGAAAAGCTGACGATCAACGTCGGCGCCTAGCTGCCAGCGAAGCCGTCCGCAGCAGCAATAGGTTGAGCATCATTGCAGGCTGCGTGCGAGCCCCTTCGTTGCCAACATCTCTTTGGAAAAGATGGCCAAGTAGTCGTCCTCGCTCTCAGCTTCCTCTGTCGGCGGTGTGACGCCCAGCTTGTCAGACACGGCACACAAGATGCAGAACCGTTCATGCTCGCCTTGCAACAAGCCTTGCAGCGCTTCAACGACGGCGAACGGAAATGCGCTACGGCGAAACGTTAGTGACCTGACGCCGTCTCCGTAGTAGTCCATCTGATGGAACCACTGATTGGATTGCTCCCACGGGCCAAGGAGGGGCACGAGCAAATCATCGATCCGCTGCACCAGCCGAAGATCGATGTCGCCATGCGAGCTGCCTTGTGCCTCAAAGAAGACGCGAGGCGCCTGCAGCTTCTCCAGGCGCATAAAGAAGTCCGTGTCGTGGGCAGCGATTTCCATAGCAATGCTTCCGTTCTCGCCCATGATTGGATTAGTTAAGAACTTCCCATTGGTAGCCTCAGTCGCTTCGGGACCCGCATATCGCGAGCGAAGGACTCCAAAACAGTCACGAGGGGACTACCGCAAATGGCCGAAAGCCGGCAGCCGGGCCGACTGGGCTGCTGAGCGCTCCCAGCCTTGCGCAGACCCGCTGCCCCCGTTCCCTATTCCCCCGCCCGCTCCTTCCCGGCCTCCGCCGCAACCACGGCCTTCTCCGGCCACGCGCCACCCTCGCTGAAGCATCTCCACGCCCACGTCACCCACTTCAGCAGCGACGTCGCCAGCCACAGCGCCCAGCCCAGCATCAGCGCCCGGTACAGCCACACCGGTGCGCTGACGGCCCAGGCGCCGGCCGTTTGCTCGGTGAAGCGGTCGTTGGTCCACTGCAGCAGGTGGCTGCTGGAGCCTGGCCCCGCCACCAGCAGGTCGGGGTAGCCCAGCAGGCCGGTGCGCAGCACGTCCAGCAGCGCGCCGATGGCGAACAGCGTCCACAGCACCAGTGCCAGCTGCAGGAGGATGCGCAGCCCGCGCGCGCCGCCCTGCCCACCCCAGCGGCGGCGCGCCTCCAGCACGGCGAACCAGCCGGCCAGCACGCCCAGTGCCCACAGCGACACGGGCGCCACGCCCAGCGCAAGGATGAGCCAGGCCGGCCGGCCCATGACGCCCGGCAGCCCGCGCGGTGCGAACCAGGCCAGCACCAGCACCACCACCAGCACGCCCCAGATCAGCACGGCCGGGCCGATCGGCGGGCCGCCCACGGCGAGCACGATGCGGTCCTCGGGCACCTGCAGCTGCAGCGCGTCGTTGACGCCGGGCAGGCCCAGCGCCAGGCCTTCGTGGCGCCACAGCACGCCCATGCCGTCGGGTGCGCGCCAGCGGATGTCCACGCTCTGCGCGCCGGGCGTCAGCGGCAGGCTCAGCGCGCCGTCGCGCGGCTGCAGCGCCAGCACCTGGCCGTCGATCTTCACGCTCAGCAGCTCGGCGCCGGCCGGCAGCTTCAGCGCGTGCGGCCCGCCCAGGCTGGCGCGCAGCTTCATCGCCAGGTTCACCGTGGTGCTGCGTTCGCCGGGTTCCAGCGTCGTCTGCACGTTGTCCAGCGTCAGCGTCTGGCCGCCCACGCCGGCGGGCTTGGTGATGGCCAGCTTCAGCGTCTCGCCGGGCCAGGGGCGCCACTCGGGCCGCCATTCGCCGCTCTGCTGCAGCGCGGTGGCCGGCAGGCCGGAGGCCTCCACATGCCACTGCGGCGACGCGGCCACCGTCCAGCGCTCGACCTGGTTCGCGGCCTTGCCAGCCACCAGCGTCAGCGTGCCGGTGGGCGCCAGGCTGCTGGCCACCTCCACCGCGTCGTCGCCGCCCAGCTGCAGGCTGGCGACGCCGTCGGCCACCGTCACGCCCGCGTCGCCCACGGCCTCGCCGGGCAGCAGCGCCCACTGCACGCGCAGCGGCGCACGGCTGGGGGCGATGCGTTCAAGCCGCGTGACGACCTGCCAGCGCAGGCCCAGTTCCAGCCGGCGGTCCACGCGCACCAGCGGCGCGAGCGCGTCGCGCTGCGTGCCGGCGTCCTCGGCGCGGGCGCTGCCGGCGGTGGCCTCGCGGCTCAGCGTGATGGCGCCGGTGCTCAGGCCGCGCGGGTCCAGGCCGGCCAGCGTCCAGCCCTTCAGGTCGGTCTGCACGACGCGCGGCGGCAGCGGCAGCGCGATGTCCAGCCCGCTGACAGCGCCGACGTCGGCGCTCAGCACCAGCTGGTGCACGCCGGCTGGCACGGCGGCCCACAGCTTGCCGTCGCTGTCGCGGCGCGTGGCGGCGGGCTGGCCGTCCAGCGTCACGCTGGCGGGCTGCCAGCCGGTGCCCTGGCCGGGCAGCGGCACGGCCACCAGCGCCTGCGCGTGGATCTCGGCGCGCAGCTGCACCGACGAGCCCTGCGCGCTGACAAGCAGGCGCGCCAGGTCGGCGCATTGCGGCACGCAGTCGGGCGGCGCGGCCAGCTTGCCGCGCAGCGCCTGCAGCTGTTCATCGCTGGGCCACGGTGCGGTGGGCGTGGCGGCGGGCTTGTCGTCGGCGGCATCGCTGGGCGTGGGCGCCAGGCCGAGGCCCAGCGCCACCCACAGCGCGGCCGCCACGGCGGCGCCGCTGCGGCGCTGCGGCAGCGTGGGCGGCTTCAGTCCGGTCACCACCACCAGGGCCAGCGCCAGCAGCGCCAGGCCCAGCAGCTTCAGCAGCGCGGTGGCCCAGGGCGGCAGCAGCCACAGGTTCAGCGTCTGCTCGGGCGTCACGGGGCCGCTCCAGCTCAGCGTGTGCGCGCGCCAGCTCCACGTCGGCAGGCCGGGGCCGGTCTGCACGCGGGCGCCGGGGTCCACGCGGCCGAGGTCGCTGCCGTAGGAGGAGATGCCCTTGGGCGGCGCCTTCATCATCAGCGAGGGCGGCGGCACCACCCGCTCCGCCACGGCGGCGTCCCGCCGCGCGTCGGGCATGTCTTCGTTGACGGCGGCGGGCATGGCGACTTCCTCCTTGTGAGCGAAGCCCAGACCACCGTGGACTTGTTCCAGGCTCGGGTAGATCGCCTCGCGGATTTCCTTCACCGCGAACGGCAGCAGCACCAGCACCAGCAGGCCGGCCACGGCCAGCCGGCCGCGCGCGAAGACGAGTTGCGCCCGCCCAGCCGGCATCACGCGCGCCAGCGCCGTCAGCGCCAGCAGGCCGAACCACAGCACCGCCGGCGGGCTGCCGGGCGTGTGCCAGGTCAGCGCCAGCGCCACACCGACGAGCGCGCCGGTGCGCCAGCCCAGCAGCCGGTAGGCCGCCAGCGCGGCCAGCAGCACGAAGAAGAAGTCCCACAACGTCCACATCGCCACCCACGCACCGTCGGCACGGCTGGGGCCTTGCGCATGCAGCAGCCGCCAGCCGGGCGGCAGCTGCAGCGTGGCCTGGACGTGGTCCACCGTGCCGGCCCAGCCGCTGGCGGGCAGCGCGCCGTCGCGCGGCCAGCGACTGTCGGCCTCGATGAGGGCGCGGCTGTTGCGCACCTCGAAGCCGGCGGGGCCGTCCTTGGCGAGCTGGGTGATGGGCTGGTCGTCGCCGGCCAGCGCGGCGCGGCCCAGCTGGCCCGGCGCGGCCATCGTCAGCCGCGCGCTGGCCGACAGCGTGCCGTCGAAGCGGTCGCTGGCCGTCAGGCCGCGGCCGTCGAAGTCCAGCCACAGCGTGCGGTTGAGGCGCAGCGCATCGGGTGCCGGCTTGGCGTTGCCGCGCTGCAGTTCAGTCAGCTTCAGCGTCTCGCCGGGCTTGAGGCGGAAGGCCGGCAGCGCGCGCCAGCCCTCGGGCATCTCCACCTGCCGCGGGTCCACGCTGGGCACGCCCTCGGGGCGGATCAGCCGCAGCGCCGGTGCTGCCTTGACGGCCCAGACTTCCTCGTCGGTGGCCGTCTTGGGCAGGGTCAGGGCTTGCACGGGCGAGTTCAGCCGCGCGGTCAGCTGGATGCGCCACGCCCCCGGCCGCGCCTGCACGACGAGCCGGCCGTCCTCCGCCAGCCGCGCGGGCAGCGGGCTGTCCAGCTGCATCGCCACCAGCCCGGGCAGCAGCGCCAGCGGCAGCTCCACAGCGCGGGCGCGGCCGGCCACGCGCAGCTCGTAGGCCGTCGTCACGGTCAGCGGCAGTTCGTCGTCGACGAGGCGCACGGTCTGCACGCTGACGCTGTCGGTCGCCTCGGCGGGGCTGGCCGCCGCGCGCAGCCACAGCCGGCCGTCGCCATCGGGCGTGCGCGCCTGCGCGGCGCCGTCGCTGCTCACGACGATGGCGCCCAGGCCCGGCGGCACGGCCAGGTTCTGCGGCGTCTGCGCCCAGGCGATGCGTCCCTCGACGACATGCGTGCCCGGCATCAGCCACACGGCCGGGTGGCCGTCGCCCTCGGTGACGGGCAGCGGCTTGCCGCCGGCCTTCACGTCCTGCGGCCACGCGCCGGGCTCGCCCGGCAGCGCCACGCGGGCCGGGGCGCCGAACACCTGCACGTCCAGCCGGAACGTCGCCTCGCGCGCGCCGGCATTGAGCTGCAGCCGGCCGGGCCAGACGCAGAAGGGTTGCTCCGACGAGGCCACGGCGTCCACCGGGCAGCCCAGCGGCGGCTGGCCCTGCTGCGCCCACGGCAGCCAGTCGCGCAGCGCAGGCGGCAGCTCGGCCGGCGTCAGCGGCGCGGCGTGGGCGGCAAGGCCGGTGGTCAGCAACAGCAGCAGCGTCGTCGTGAATCGCGTCATCGTGGGTCTCCCTGGGCTCGGTGGGGCCGAGGCGCGGGGGATTCCAACACAGCGCGGCGCGTTGGCGGGCGGGCTGGTGCGGCGGATGCCCCGGCGGCGCGGGTGCATCTTCACGTCGGCGGCGGGTGCCCGCGCCCGCATCATCCGGTCGCCGGATTTCACCGGCTTGCCACCACGCCCACCGCATGACCGTCCTTGAGTCTTCTCCTCCGACGCCCGCCACCGCGGCACGCAGCGGCCGCTGGCCGGCGCGCGTGGCGGCCGTGGTGAGCGCGCGCCGCGCAGGGCCGCTGCCGCTGCACATCCTGCTGGCCTGGCCGATGGCCTTGCTGCCCAGCCTGGCGTTCCTGGGGTTGGCGTATGGGCTGGCGGTGGCCCTCGGCATCGACACGGCCCTGCTCGACAAGCCGCCCTCGCGCCAGGGCTCGCTGGCGGATTTCTTCGGTGCGGTGGTCTTTGCACCCCTGGCGGAGACGCTGCTGCTCTCCGCGTTGCTGGTGCCGTTGACGGGCCTGTCCGCACGGCCGCTGTTCGTCGCCGCGGCCTCGGGCCTGCTGTGGGGCTGCCTGCATGGCACCGTCGCGCTGTACTGGCTGTTCGGCACCTTCTGGAGCTTCTACGTGTTCACCTGCAGCTATCTGGCCTGGCGCCCGCGGGGCTACTGGCATGCCTTCGCCGCTGCAGCGGTGCCGCACGCGTTGCTCAACCTGACGGCGATGACGCTGGTCCTGTTTGGCGCCTGAGGATTGACGCGCAGTCGGTGAGCGGCCTCTAACATCGAGGTCAACCGGTGAATCACACGAGGGGCGGCATGTCGTTGCGGGGTCGAAGTTGGGCGCTGTGCTTGGTGCTGTGTGTGGCGTGGGCACTGCCCGCGCAGGCGCAGGACGTGACCCCGGACGCGGTGCTGGCCCGCGCCGATGCCGACGCAAGCGGCGGGTGGCCGGTGGTGCTGTGGGTCGTGGACGGGGATCGTTCCAGCGTCGTCATCAGCGCGCCGCGGGCGCAACTGGGCGAGATCCCCGGCGCGGCATGGGCACCGGTGGATGCCGACGCGCTGATGAGCCTGGAGCACTTCGGCGCGCCGCGGCTGCTGGCGTTGGCGGAGCCCGGTGCCGATGCAGCCGTGCTGGACTGGGAGCGACCGTCGCGCATGTCGTCGTTCCCACCCCTTGCGCATTGGCCGGGTGAACGCCTGGAGCTGCGCCACGCGGCCTGTGCCGGCGACGGCTGTGCACCGCGACAGGCCTGGCGCATCGAGTTGCCACCGGGCAGCGGCGAGACGCTGCCGTTGGCTCGGCTGTTGCCGCAGCTGGGCGCGGATGCGCCGGCCTGGCTGGCGCTGTACGTGGTGAGCCGGCATGCCGCACCGGGGCTAATGGAGGTGCGCTATCTGGCCGTGCCGGCGCCGTTGCAGCCTGCTGCCGATCCTGCAAAGCGGGCCATCCTGCCTGCCGAGGCCGCGGCGCAGTTCCCGGCCATCCACACGGCGATGCTGATGCAGCTGGCGCGCACGCAGGGGCGGGAGGCGACGTCAACGCTGATGCGCGCGGACAACCTGGGCTCTGTGCAGCGCATCGGGTATGTGCGCTCCTGGCATGGCAGTGCCAGCCAGCGAGCGGCTCTCGGGCTGCAGTCGGTCTCGCCGGGCACCGGCGGCCTCGCCCGGCTGCTGCTGCGGCTGCATCCGGCCGACCGGCCCGCCACGCTGAGCCTGCTGGCCCGTTCGGTGGACGGCAACTTCGCGACGCTGCGGGCGCTGTTGCCCGCACCCGCCGACGTGCAGGCGCGCCGCGACCAGGTGGCCGCCCTGCGCTGCGAGCCGGTCTGCGCCGAGCGCCTTCAGGAGGTGCGGGTGAGGTTGGCCCGGGGGGTGTCGCCCGAGCTGATGGCCCTGGGTCGCCTGACGCCCGCCGAGCGGCTGTCGGCCTGCCTGCAGTCCTGCGAGTTCCAAAAGCGCCGCATCGAGGAAGACCTGCCGGGCCAGCTCAAGTCCGCGGCGCAGCGCCAGGCGCTTGCGTGGCGGTGGGTGGAATCGCTGACCGGCCGCACGGCGGCGGAGTGGCAGCAACAGCCCTGAACAAGGTCAGCGCGGTCAGCGCGGCTGCCAACTCAGCGCCACGCTCCAGCCACGCGGCGCGGCCGGCTCGAAGAAGCGGCGGTTGGCCTCGTTGACGATGACGCTGGCGGCCGTCGCGCGGTTCAGCAGGTTGTCGGCGCGCAGGCGCCAGCGCAGCTCGGGCGTCAGCGCGCCGCCGACGTTGAAACCCCACAGCCCGCCGCCGGCCGCCGCTGCGGTGCCGGCGTCATCGGCCGGCAGGCGCGCGCGGGCTTGAACGCCCAGCGCGGCGTCCAGGCCGTCGCCCTGCCAGCGCAGCTCGGCGCTGCCAAACGTGGCGGGCACACCGGGCAGTGGCAAGCCGGTCGCCAGCACGCGGGTGGCCAGCCGCGTGGCGGCCAGGTCCAGCGCCCAGCCGCGGGTCAGCGGCAGCGTGGCGGCGGCTTCCAGGCCGCGGCGGCGCGTCTGCGCGGCGTTGGTGAACACGGTGCGGCCGCCGCTGCTGCTCAGCACGCTGATCTCGTCGCGCGTCTCGGCGTGGAAGGCGGTCAGCGCGAGGCGGCGCTCGCCGTCGCGCCCCGGCTCGCGAATCTCCCAGCCCAGCTCCACCTGCCGGCTGCGCTGCGCGCGCAGCTCGTTGTTGAAGCCGCTGCCCTGCGCCCGGTAGGCCAGCTCCGTCAGCGTGGGCGACTCGGCCGCGCGGCCCAGCGCCAGGCGCACCACCTGGCCCGCCACCGGCCGCCAGGCCACGCCGGCCACGGGCTGCACGCTGCTGAAGCTGCGCGCGCCGCTGTCGTCGCCGTTGGCGAGAACCCGGTCCGCGCTGTCGAAGCGCAGCCGGCTGGCGCGCAGGCCGGCCAGCAGCTCCCAGTCGGGCGTGGGCGTCCAGCGCCACTGCGCGTAGGGCTCGCTGCTGGTGGCGCGGTTGTTCTCGTCGCGCTTGAGCGCGCCGGTCTCGCCGGCCTGGTTGAGGTAGCCGCGCCGCGCGTCGCGCTGTGTCTCGACGGCCCAGCCCAACGTCAGCTCCTGCTCGGGCGCCAGGGCCCAGTTCGCGCGCGCGTCCACGCCGCCAAAGCGGCGCCGCAGCGCGATGACGCCGCCCGGGTGCGTGGGCGCGTTCTGCACGGCCAGCGGGATGGACTGCCACTGGTCCACCGCGCGGTGGCCCACCCAGCCGGCCACCTGCACGCGCAGCTGCGCGTCGACGTCGCGCAGCCAGCGCAGGCCCAACTGCTGCTGCGCGGCGGTCTTGCGGGTGTTGAAGGTCGCGGCCTGCGGCGCGGTCTGGCGCGGGTCGGCGGCGAACTGCTCGGCGGTCAGGCCCAGCGGGTCGTCGGTGGGCTGGCTTTGCAGCTGCGCGACGACCAGCAGCTGCTGCCCGGGCGTGGCGAGCTGCCAGCGCGCCTGGGCCAGGCGGCGTTCGCTCTCGCTGTGGGCGCGCCAGCCGTCACGGCGCGTGACCTGCGCGGCCAGGCTCAAGGCCTGACCCTGTGCGGGCAGCCGGTCCAGGCTGATGCCGGCCTGGCGCAGGCCGAAGCTGCCCAGCGTCTGCGCGGCCTGCGTGCGTTCCTGCGTGGGCCAGCGGCTCTGCAGTGCGATGACGCCGCCGCTGGCGCTGCCGTACAGCGCCGAGAACGGGCCGCGCAGCACCTCCAGCGACGCCGCATCGGCGATCAGCCAGTGGCCCAGCTGGCCCTGGCCGTCGGGCGTGCTGGCGGGGATGCCGTCGGCCACCAGCCGCAGCCCGCGCACGCCGAAGCTGGCGCGCGCGCCGTAGCCGCGGCTGGACAACTGCAGGTCCTGCGCGTCGTTGCCGCGGTTGGCGGCGTACAGGCCGGGGATGCGCGACAGCGTGCGGGCCAGCGCCTGGGCGGGGTCCTGCGCGTCGGCGTCGCGGGCCAGCGTGGCGGCGTCCACGCGCTCCAGCGCCAGCGTGGGCGCCGCGGCGCGGCCGTGCAGCACGATGGTGTCGAGCTGCTGGACGGTCTCTGCGCCGCCGGCCAGCGCCAGCGCCAGCGCTGCAAGCAGCGTGGCGCTCAAGGCTTGACGCGGACGATCTTGCCGGACGCCTCAAGCACGAGGTACAGCAGCCCGTCCGGGCCCTCACGGACATCGCGCATGCGGCCGGCGCCCTCGAACAGCTTCTCCTGTTCGGCGGGGCGGTTGTCGGCGTCCAGCTTCACGCGCTCCAGGTAACCGAACTTCAGCGAGCCGATGAAGAAGTTGCCCTGCCAGGCTGGACCGTACTTGGCGCTCTTGAGCTTCACCAGCCCGGCCGGCGCGATGGAGGGCACCCACTTGACGATGGGCTGCTCCATGCCGGCCTTGGCGAAGAGGCCGTCGCCGATCTTGCCGCCGCCGTAGTTCTCGCCGTAGGTGATGACGGGCCAGCCGTAGTTCTGCTTGGGGCGGATGAGGTTGAGCTCGTCGCCGCCCTGCGGGCCGTGCTCGTGCTGCCAGAGCTGGCCCTTCTCGTCGAACGCCAGGCCTTGCGAGTTGCGGTGGCCGTAGGTCCAGATCTCGGGCAGCGCGCCGGCGGTGTTCACGTACGGGTTGTCGGCCGGCACGCTGCCGTCCTTGCCCACGCGCACGATCTTGCCGAAGTGGTTGTCCAGCGTCTGCGCGCGGTCCATGCCCTTGTAGCGCTCGCCCAGGCTCAGGAACAGCTTGCCGTCCGGCGCCTCAGCGATGCGGCAGCCGAAGTGCAGCTTGCTGTCCATCTTGGGCCGCTGGCTGAAGATGACCTTCACGTCGGTCAGCCGCTTGTTGTCGGCGCTGAGCTGCGCGCGGGCCAGCGCGGTGCCGTTGGTCTTGTCCGGGCCGGGCTCGGCGAAGCAGAAGTAGATCGTGCGGTTGCGCGCGAAGTCGCTGTCGGTGACGACGTCCAGCAACCCGCCCTGGCCCACGGCGTCCACCGCCGGCACGCCCTGGATGGGCGCACTCGGCTTGCCGCCGGCCTTGGCGGTGCGCAGCGTGCCGTCGCGCTCGGTGACGAGGAACTGGCCGTCCGGCAGGAAGGCCACGGCCCACGGCGTCTTCAGGCCGTCGACGACGGTTTCCAGCGACGGGGCGGCGTGGGCGGTGCCCAGCGTCAGGGCGGCGGCCAGGGCGATCAGGCGCTTGCTCATGGGGATGGCGTGAGGTGGCTGCGAAGAGGGCGCGCATCATCGCAGCCCGGCCAAACCCGGAGGCTGCAGCCGGCCATTCAGTCGCGCCACAGGCGGCCCAGCAGCCCCAGGCTCGCGCTCAGCAGGTCCACGGCGAGCAGGCTGCCGGCCGGGGGCTGCAGTGCGTCGCGGGGCTGCTCGCGCTGCCGGCGCGAGCGTTCCTTCTCCAGCGCCACCAGCGCATCGGCCACGTCCGACGGGCTGCCCCAGGACGCGGGCGATGGGGTCTGGGTGAGGGTCTTCAGCGCCTTCTCCACCGCCTGCGGGTCCAGCAGCGACAGCGCCGAGCGGCAGTGCGAGCAGGCGTCTTCCTTGCGCAGGTCCACCGGCGCGCCGCAGGCGCTGCAGTGGATGACCCCCACCTTGGCCGCGATGCTGGCGATCTCGGGCCGGGTGAGCTGGCGCACGAAGCCCTTCTCGATCATGAACGACGAGAAGCTGCTGAAGCGGCCATGGCGGCTGACGCAGCGGTGCGTGATGTAGCGGCCGCTGCGCACGAGGTCGAAGCCCTGCACCAGCGCGCCGCGGCAGGTGGGGCAGGCCAGCCGCGAGGCCAGCGGGCGGCGCGGGGCGTCCTGGTGGCGGTGCATCTCGCGGAACACCGTGACGACGCCCTCCGGCGCCAGCTTCAGGTTCTCCATCTGGTCGAACCAGAGGCCGTGGCAGGCAAAGCAGAAGTCCAGCTCCACCTCGCCGCCGTACTGGCCGGGCAGCGTGTGGACCTGCAGGGCGTCGCCGCAGGAAGGGCAGGGGCGCGAACGTGTCGTGGGCATCACGGCATCCTAGAGGCGCCGCCGGGTTGCCGCCTGAGAAGCAGGGGATTCCGGCGCGCGGGCGCCGCTGTTGCAATGCGCGCCTTCACCGCTTTCCTTCACCGTGTTGCCGATGACCCAGCCTACTTCCCGCCCCTCACTGCTTGCGGCTGCCCTGCTGGCGCTGTGCGCGCTGCCGGCCACCGCCGCCCCGGTGCTCGAACTGAAGCCCGGCCTGTGGTCGCACGACAGCGAGATCTGGATCAACGGCCAGTCGCTGAAGCCCGGCCTCGCCGCGCTGCGCACCAAGGTGCGCGGCCAGCTCACCGACGAGCAGAAGCGCGAGCTGGACCGCCGGCAGGCGGCTGAGAAGCAGTCGTGCCTGACGCCGCAGCAGGCCCGCATCGACCTGGCGCGCTACCTGGAAACGGCGCTGGCCAGTACCGGCGGCCCGTGGCGCTGCGAGGCCAATGCCAGCAAGCTGGACAGCAGCGCGGCCGAGGGCCGCTACGCCTGCCGCACGAGCGGCGGTGGCAGCACGCAGGGCAAGTTCTCGGCCACCTACGGGCCCACGAACTACCAGCTGGAACTCAACGGCCGCGGCAACGCCGTGGATGGCCGCACCGGCGAGGTGATAGGCGGCGTGGAGGTGGACCAGCGCATGCTGTCCACGGGGCGGTGGCTGGGCGGGGACTGCTGACGCAAGCCGCTGGCTTCGGCGGCCCGCTAGCATCGCGGCCCCTGAACACTGAGAAAAAAGCGATGCGCAACTGGCGTTGGCGGCTGCTGTCGCTGTGGATCGCGCTGATGGCCAGCATGCCGGCGCCGGCGGCGGAGGACGTCATCGTCGGCCGTGCGGATGCCGATGCCAGCGGTGGCTGGCCGGTGGCGTTGTGGGTGACGGATGGCAGGCGAAGCCACTTCATCGTGCGTGCGCCGAGGAGCCAGCTCGGCCAGTTGCCGGGCAAGTCCTGGCGCAAGTCGGCCTCGCAGGCGCTGATGGATCTGGAGCGATTCGGGGCGCCTCGGCTCAAGGAATACCTGGAGGGGCCTTCATGTCCGGACGTGCTGAACTGGGGCGCCGATCTTCCGCCGTCTCCGAGTTCGACGCATTGGCTGGGCGAACGCCTGCGTCTCAATCAGCCGGCCTGTCCAACGGGGCGATGCGATGACCCGGCATGGCATATCGATCTTCCTGAGGGCGACGCGAGCGCACTGCCGCTGAGGCAGCTCCTACCTGGGCTGGCGGCGCAACACGCCGACTGGCTGGTTCTCTATGTCGTCAGTCCTACAGACTACCCGGTGCTGAGCGACATGCCGCGGTTGCGGCCACCGGATTGGATGGACCCCTTCACCGAGATTCCCGCCGCAGCAGCGGAGAGGTTTCCCGCCATCTCCGCGGCGTTCTTGCAACACAACGCCGATCTGCAAGGGCTGGCGGGCGTCTCCGTGCTGATGAGCTCCGAACGGGTAGGTGCCGTGCAGCCGATCAAATACATTCGAAGCTGGGCGGCAACCTCGGAGCAGCGCAGGAGTCTGGGACTGACGGCCGCGTCCCTGCAGCGCCTGAGGATCGACAGGTTGTTGGTGAGGCTGGTTCCTGCAGACCGGCCCAGCCATCTGCGGTTGCGGGCCGCGGAGACCTACGAGTATCTGGAGGATATGGTCGCGTTGACGTCCCAGGCCGTTGATCGCGAATCCTGCGGGCGTCGGCTATCGGCGCTGGATTGCTCGCCCGCCTGCAAGCAGCAGACGGATCGCCTGAGCAGGGACCAACGTGCATTCGACGCGGACATCCTGCAACTGTCGCCACCGGATCGGTCGGCGGCCTGCATGGCGGCTTGCGACGAGCAAAAGCGTGAGGGTCTTGCGCGACGTACCGCAGAGACTGAACGGCGCCAGCAACAGGCCTGGCGCAATCTTGAAAAGTTGACGGGCCGCGCCGCCGCGAGCTGGATGGCCCGCTAGGCCTCAGCCCTCCATCCGCTGCTGGAACACCAGCCCCGCGTGCTCGCGCAGCGCGTGGAACTTGATGCGGGGCCAGTTCTCCTGCATCGCGCGCAGTTCGCCGGCGTACTCCAGCAGCACGGTGGGCGCGTTCACCGCGTCCCAGGCGACGCGGTGCGCGTTGTGGTCGATGAAGCGGCGCAGCTCCTTCTCGCCGCTGCCGGGCTGGCCCTCTGCGTCGTCGCAGGTGACCCAGCGCGCGACGTTGTAGCGCGCCGGCATCACGCGGGCCTTGCAGCCGTACTCGTGCTCCAGCCGGTGCGCGACAACCTCGAACTGCAACTGGCCCACGGCGCCCAGCAGCAGCATGCTGCCGGCCTCGGGGCGGAACACCTGGATGGCGCCCTCTTCGCCGAGCTGGCGCAGGCCCTCGCGCAGCTGCTTGGTGCGCAGCGGGTCGGCCACTTCCACCGAGCGGAACATTTCCGGTGCGAAGAAGGGCAGGCCCGTGTACTGCAGCGCCTCGCCTTCGGTGATGGTGTCGCCCAGCTGCAGCACGCCGTGGTTGGGGATGCCGATGATGTCGCCGGCGAAGGCCTCGTCCAGCAGCTCGCGCTTCTGGCTCATGAAGGTCACCACGCTGTTGGGGCGCAGCGTCTTGCCCGAGCGCACCACCTTGAGGTTCATGCCGCGCTCGAAGCGGCCCGAGGCCACGCGCAGGAAGGCGATGCGGTCCCGGTGCGACGGGTCCATGTTGGCCTGGATCTTGAACACGACGCCGGTGAACTTGGGCTCCTCCGGCTTGACGGTGCGCTGCATGGCCTGGCGCACGTCGGGCGGCGGGGCCAGCTCGACGAGGGCGTCCAGCACTTCCTGCACGCCGAAGTTGTTGACGGCCGAGCCGAAGAACATCGGCGTCTGCTTGCCGGTCAGGAAGTCGCCGTGGACGAACTCGGGGGCGGCCTCGCGCACCAGCTCGATCTCGCCCTCGGCCTGCTCGTACTGCATGCCGAAGCGCTCCGCGTAGGCCGGGTTGTTCAGCCCTTCCAGCACTTCCTCGGTGCCGGCGGCGCGGTCCTCGCCACCGGCGAACACGCGCATGCGCTGCTGGCGCAGGTCCATCACGCCGTGGAACTGCTTGCCCATGCCGACCGGCCACGTGAAGGGCACGACGGTCATGCCCAGCTCCTGCTCGATCTCGTCCATCAGCGCGAGCGGGTCCTTCACCTCGCGGTCCATCTTGTTGACGAACGTGAGGATGGGCGTGTTGCGGGCGCGGCAGACCTGCAGCAGGCGGCGCGTCTGCGGCTCGACGCCGTTGGCCGCGTCGATGACCATCAGCGCCGCGTCCACGGCGGTCAGCACGCGGTAGGTGTCTTCCGAGAAGTCCTGGTGGCCCGGGGTGTCCAGCAGGTTGATGACGCAGTCGCGGTACTCCATCTGCATGACGGACGAGGCCACCGAGATGCCGCGCTGCTTTTCGATCTCCATCCAGTCCGACGTGGCATGCCGGGTGGCCTTGCGCGCCTTCACCGAGCCGGCGATCTGGATGGCGCCGGAGAACAGCAGCAGCTTTTCCGTCAGCGTGGTCTTGCCGGCGTCGGGGTGGCTGATGATGGCGAAGGTGCGGCGGCGGCGGACTTCCGTCTCGATGCGGCTGGCGATGGGTTCGGACATGGAGTTCTTCTGGCGGGGCTAACTGGCGATTATCCGTGGCCCCCACCGGCCGCCTACATCCCCTTGAACCGCCCCCGCTGCGCGCGGCTGACCGGCAGCGGCTGCGCCAGGCCGCGCAGCTGCACCCACAGCTCGCCGTCGTCGCGGCGCTCGATGCGCTCGATGGCCCGCGCGTTGACGACCGAGCCGCGGTGGATCTGCCAGAACAGCTGCGGGTCCAGCTGTTCCATCAGCTCGCCCAGCGGCGTGCGCAGCAGCAGCTGTTCGCCGCCCTGGCTCAGCGCGCGCGTGTGGCGCAGCTCCGAGCGCAGCGCGGCGATGTGCGCCACGTCCATCAGCTTCATCGTGTTGCCGGTCCAGGCTTGCAGGAAGCGCAGCTTCTCGGCCGTCGGCTGCCCCTGCTGCTGCAGGCGCTGCACGGTGGCGGCCAGGCGCGCGGGCGTCAGCGGCTTGCGCAGGTAGTCCACCGCGCCGTGCTCGAAGGCGTCCAGCGCGTGCTCGGGGTGGGCCGTGACGAACACCAGCCGCGTGCCGGCCGGCGCCAGGCCGGCCAGCGACAGGCCGTCGATGCCGGGCATGCGGATGTCCAGGAAGGCGATGTCCGGTCGCAGCTCGTCCAGCAGGCGGCGGGCCTCGGTGCCGCTGCGGGCGCGGGCCACGATGGCGAGGTCGGGCCAGGCGTCGGCCAGCAGCTGCTGGAGCTCGTCGAGCAGCTGGGGTTCGTCGTCGGCGATGAGGGCGGTGGTCATGCCAGCGGCAGTGTCAGGCACGCCTCGGTGAGGCCGTCGGCGGTGGTGGCCAGCGTCAGCGCGGCCGCGTCGCCGTGCAGCGCGCGCAGGCGCTGGCGCAGGTTGGCCAGCGCCAGGCCGTGGCCGGCGGGCTCGGCGTCGGGGCGCAGCGGGCAGCCGCTGTTGACGACGCGCAGCCGCAACCCGGCGCCGTCGCGTTCGGCCGTCAGCCGCACCTCGCCGCCGGCCTCGCTGGGCTCGATGCCGTGCTGGATCGCGTTCTCCACCAGCGGCTGCAGCATCAGTGGCGGCAGCGGCAGGTCCAGCAGCGCGGTGTCCACGTCGATGCGCCAGGCCAGCCGGCCGCCCAGGCGCAGCGCCATGATGGCCAGGTAGTGCTCGACGAGCTGGCATTCCTGGCCCAGCGTGGATCCGGCCTGCCGCGCCCGCGTGAGCGTGACATCGAACAGGTTGCTGACCGCGTCCAGCAGCGGCAGCGATTGGTCCGACCCCTGGCGGATGAAGCTGCGCAGCGTGGCCAGCGTGTTGAACAGGAAGTGCGGCTCGATCTGCGCCTGCAGCATCTGCAGCTCGGCGCGCAGCCGCGCGCGATCCTGCTCCACGCGGCGCAGCGCGCGCAGGCGGCGCAGGCCCTGCGTCAGCGGCAGGCCCAGCAACGCGGCGCCGAAGCTCAGGTGCAGCCAGAAGCGGGTGAGCCGGTCGGCGGGCTGTGGCGACGCGCTCACCAGCGCCTGTTCGATGACCCAGCCCAGCGTGGCACCCGCCAGCAGGGCCACGAGCAGGATGGCGGGCAGCAGTGCGTCGTCCTGCGGGCGGGTGCGGCGGGCCAGCAGGCCGCACAGGCCGTCGGCGGCAGCATGGCCGGCCCACAGGCCCAGCGACAGCGCCCACGCGGGGTGGCCGCGCAGGAAGAAGGCGGACAGCCCGAACAGTGCCAGCCCGGCCAGCAGCGGCGCGGGCCGGCGCCAGCCCACACCCTCCTCGCGGACGGCCTGGGCCAGATCGCTGCCGAACGTGGGTGCGGCCGTGCTCAGCGTGTTGTTCAACGCGGTGTTCAAGGCGGCGTCAGCGCGCGGGGTTGGCGCGGCAGCACGGGCGCACCGCTCTCACCGGTGACGGCCACGCTGTTGCCCACCACCTCGAGCTGGAACTTCGTGGCCTGCAGCTGGCCGGCACCGTTGAGCAGAAACCCGAAGCTCAGCGCGGTGGCGTCGGCCGGGATGTCCAGCACGACTTCGGCGGGCTGCCACGCGAAGCTGCCGCGCAGCGGGCGGTTGTACATGTTGTCGAAGGCGGCGGCGCGCTGGCCGACGTCGGCGCGCATCCACAGCCCGCCCCAGGCGGCCAGTTGGTCGGCGCGCAGCTGGGCGGTCAGGCGCACGCGCTTGCCGGCGTAGTCGGTGCCGGCCACCTGCTGCATCAGCGTCGTGAAGCCGGTCGTGCCGGGTTGGCAGTCCAGGCTGAACACGCGTGTGCTGGGGGCGCCGCTGGCGGGCACGACGTCGCCCTTGCAGGTCTGGGCGTCGCCGGTCTGCAGCCAGCCGGGCGGCAGGCTCTCAGGCTTGGCCAGCGCGGTGGCGAGCACGCCGACGCCGATGGCGGCAACGATGGCGGAGGCTTTCATCGATCAATCTCCCGTGGCGGGCCAGAATCGGCCCGCACGCAGACTAGGGCGGCGACGCCCGCACCGCGGGGCAACGGGGCGAACGGCGCCGGCGCGTGCAGCAAGGGTCGAAAAACCGACATCAGCGCAGGCGCTCAGGGCGAGCGCAGCAGCGGCAGCGCGTCCAGCCGCCGTTCGATCTCCGCCAGCATGCGGCGGTACGGCGGCGCATCCACGCCGCCGTAGGTGGCGAGGAAGTCGCGTGCACTGAGGAATTCCGGCAGATCGGCCACGTCCGGCATGAAGTCGCCCTCTGCCACGCCGCGTGCCAGCCGCGCCTGCAGCGCCCGCGGGTCACGCTGTGCCAGCAGCCCCAGGCGCGTGCCGGCACGGTCGGCGGCAATGTCGTTGAAGCTGAAGCCGCTGCCGTCGCGCAGGTCAGCCGTCTCCTTGTAGACGCCGATGGCGTTCGCCAGCGGCCCGCCGCCCTCCAGCGCCAGCACGGCGGAGATCAGCAGGTGCTGCGGGAAGTCATCGCGGCCGGCCAGGGTCACCGTCACCCGCCGCGGGTAGGGCGCCGCCTGCAGCGCCGGCACCAGGTCGGAGAGGCGCCGGCCGGTGGACTGCAGCGCCAGCGTCAGCAGCGCCGCACGGTTCTCCGCGACCGCGTCGCCTCCGCCGACGCTGCGTTGGCTGGCGAGCGTGAAGAGCGGCGGCAGCAGGCGCGCCAGCGACACGCCGGCGCCACCGCCCGCCGCGGCATGCGCCTGGATCGCGCCGGTCAGCGCCTGGGCATAGGCCGTCAGGCGGGCCTGCTCTGCGGGCGGCAGCACGGTGCCGAGCAGGCGCTGCAGGCCGTCATCGCCCCATTCATAGACCACGTCGAGCCGCGCCGGCTTCAGGCGCACGCGCTGCACCATGTCCAGCGCCAGCGACCCCTCCGGCGTGGCGTTCAGCCGCTCGGCCAGGCGCGGCAGCAGCCGGGCGGCCACCCAGGCCGGCACCGGCAGGCGGCCCACGGTCACGTCTTCGAGGGCGGGCAGCCCCGGCGTCTCGCGCAGCGTGGCAGCGATGTTCAGCCAGGCCGCGATGGGGCTGTGGGGCAGCGGCAGGCTGGCCTGCAGCTGGGCGCTCCCAGCCTCCAGCACCAGCTGTGCCGACGCGCCCGGCACCAGCCGGCGTGCCAGCTGGTGCAGCACGAGGTTGGCCTCCCGCTCAGAGGCGACCAGCGTGCGAAGCGGGCCGGGCACCGGCTGGCGCGGGTCGTTGCGGCGCAGGAATTCGCGCGCCCGGGCGATGTCCATCGCCGACACCTCGGCCGGCCCCGGCCAGCGCGGCGCGCGCTGCACCGCGAGGGCCAGTGCCAGCAGGCCGGCCACCGCCAGGGCCAGCGCTGCCCAGGCGACGGCCTTCAGGCCCCGCCTGAGGGCAGCCTGGCTCACTCCTCCAGCAGGCTGCGCAGCATCCAGGCGGTCTGCTCGTGCACGGTGATGCGCTGCGTCAGCAGGTCGGCCGTGGGCTCGTCGCTGGCCTTGTCGACGGCGGGGAACAGCTCGCGGGCGGTGCGCGCGACGGCCTCGTGGCCTTCCTTCAGGATGCGCACCATCTCCATCGCCTTGGGCGGCGTGGCCGGCGCGTCGGGCAGGCCGCTGAGCTTGGCGAACTGCGCGTAGCTGCCGGGGGCGGCGTGGCCCAGCGAGCGGATGCGCTCGGCGACCGGGTCCACCGCATTCCACAGCTCGGTGTACTGGGCCATGAACATCGCGTGCAGGCTGTTGAACATCGGGCCGGTGACGTTCCAGTGGAAGTTGTGCGTCGTCAGGTACAGCGTGTAGGTCTCGGCCAGCAGCTTGGACAGACCGGCCACGATGGTGGCGCGGTCCTTGTCGCTGATGCCGATGCTGATGGACGGGGCGGAAGATTTCTTGGCCATGCGTGGCTCCAACAATGAGATGGCGGCGAGCCTAACGGATTCAGCCCGCAGGCTCTACACGCCCAGCCGCTCGAACTCGCCCTCCACTTGCGCGAGCCACACGCGCAGGCGCTGGCGCTCCAGCAGGCCGAGCCGGGCGCCTTCGCTGCTGGCGGCGTTGCGGGCCGACCAGAAGCTCGCGTCTGCCGCGTCGATCTTGCGCAGCACGGCGTCCTGCAGATGCCTGAGCGGCATCGTGCGGGCGCCGAGTTCCTGCGCACGGGCAAGCTGGCCGGAGCGCTCCAGCTGCGAGAAGTCGTCGCCGCGCAGCTGGTTGAGCACCAGCACATAGTCCAGCCGGCCGCCGAAGCGGTCCAGCAGGCGGGCCAGCAGGTCGACCGAGTCCCGGCCGGCGTCCATCACGTGCCAGTAGCGCACGGCCACGCCGGACTCGGCGGCCAGTTCCAGCACACCGGATTCGTCCATCCAGCGCGCCAGCGGCTCGTGCGTCTGCGCGGCCAGGTCCACCAGCACGCGCCGGCCGGGCTCGGCCACTGCGCTCTCGACGATGGCATCCAGCGCCTCGAAGTTGTCCACCAGCGCCGGCGAGGCGTAGTCGGCATAAAAGCGCAGCAGCGCGCCGTGCGAGCGGTCGGTGTCGAAGCCGGTGAACGGCAGGCCGTGGTCGATCAGGTACTGCGCCAGCAGTCGCGACAGCAGCGACTTGCCGACGCCGCCCTTTTCTCCGCCGACGAAATGGATGGCACTGGCCGGGGTGTCGACAGGAGGGCTGCTCATGGCGTGAGGCGCGCGGCGCAAGAGTCCAGGGATGCGCCAAGTAGAACACGCGAATGCTGCGGTGCAGCATCCAAGCTGGCGCTCAGGACAGCCGGGTCACCCCGCCCAGCTCGCAGGCGTAGATGGCGTTGCGCAGCGCGGCGATGGCCTCGTAGCGCGTGAAGCTGCGCCGCCAGGCCAGCACCACGCGGCGGGTGGGCACCGGGGCGCTGAACGGCACGAAGCGCAGGTGGGCCGACGGGTCGCGCGCCACCGACAGCTTGGGCACCACCGTCACGCCCATGCCCGAGGCCACCATGTGCTTGATGGTCTCCAGCGACGAGCCCTCGAAGCTGCGGCGGATGCCCTCGGCGTCGCTGGAGAAGCGCGCGAACTCGGGGCAGACCTCCAGCACGTGGTCGCGGAAGCAGTGGCCCGTGCCCAGCAGCAGCATGGTCTCGCGCTTGAGCTCCTCGGCGCTGATGGCGGCGCGGTCGGCCAGCGGGTGCGATGCCGGCAGCGCGACGACGAAGGGCTCGTCGTACAGCGGCGCCGTGGCCAGGCCCGTGTCGGGGAAGGGCTCGGCCATGATGGCGCAGTCCAGCTCGCCGGTGCGCAGCATCTCCAGCAGCTTCACCGTGAAGTTCTCCTGCAGCATCAGCGGCATCTGCGGGTAATGCTCGATGGTGTGCTTGACCAGCTCGGGCAGCAGGTAGGGGCCGATGGTGTAGATGATCCCGAGGCGCAGCGCGCCGTCCAGCGGGTCCTTGCCGCGCTTGGCGATCTCCTTGATGGCACCGGCCTGGTCCAGCACCGACTGCGCCTGGCGCACGATCTCCTCGCCCAGCGGCGTCACGCTGACCTCGCTGCCGCCGCGCTCGAAGATCTTGACGTCCAGCTCCTCCTCCAGCTTCTTGATCGCGACGGACAGCGTCGGCTGCGACACGAAGCAGGCCTCGGCGGCGCGGCCGAAGTGGCGTTCGCGGGCGACGGCGACGATGTAGCGGAGCTCAGTCAGGGTCATAGCCCGAACGCTACACTGCCGCCGCCCCACAAGGGCCACAAGGGTTTACACCGAGGATTCCCATGACCGCTGACCGCAAGCCGATGACCCTTCCGAAGCTGGCGCAGATGCACGCCAGCGGCGAGAAGATCGCGATGCTGACCTGCTACGACGCGGCGTTCGCATCGCTGCTGGACGAGGCCGGCGTGGACGTCCTGCTGATCGGCGATTCGCTGGGCAATGTGCTGCAGGGCCGCGGCTCCACGGCGCCGGTAAGCCTGGAGGACATGGTCTATCACACGCTGTGCGTGTCGCGCGGCCACAAGTGGGCCTGGATCGTGGCCGACCTGCCGTTCGACAGCTACCACGTCAGCAAGGAAGAGGCCTGGAAGAGCTCGGCCGCGCTGGTCAAGGCCGGCGCCCACATGGTGAAGCTCGAAGGCGGCGGCTGGACGACCGAGACGGTGCGCTTCCTCAGCGAACGCGGCATCCCGGTCTGCGTGCACCTGGGCTTCACGCCGCAGACGGTGAACGCGCTGGGCGGCTTCAAGGTGCAGGGCCGCGACGAGGAGAGCGCCGCCCGCATGAAGCGCGAGACGCAGGACGCCATCGACGCCGGTGCGGCGATGCTACTGTACGAGATGGTGCCGGCCGCACTGGCAGCCGAGATCACCGCCGCGTCGCCGGTGCCCGTCATCGGTATCGGCGCGGGCGTGGGCACGTCGGGCCAGGTGCTGGTGCTGCACGACATGCTCAACATCACGCCGGGCCGCAAGCCCCGCTTCGTCAAGGACTTCATGGCCGGCAAGGACTCCGTGCTGGCGGCCGTGAAGGGCTATGTGGACGAGGTCAAGGCGGGGACCTTCCCGGTCAACGAGGTGCACGGGTTCTAGGACAACATGCCCCCAAGCTCGCTGCGCTCACTGCCCCCCGAGGGGGCGCGTCAGTGGTTGCTGGCGGCCGGGCACCACTGACATGCAAGTCATCCACATCATCCCCGAACTGCGCGACGCGCTCGCCATCCACCGCCAGCGCGGCTTCGTGCCGACGATGGGCAACCTGCACGACGGCCATCTGGCGCTCGTCAAGCAGGCGCGCGAGCTGGTGGGGCCGGCCGGCGCCGTGGTGGCCAGCATCTTCGTTAACCGGCTGCAGTTCGCGCCGCACGAGGACTTCGACACCTACCCGCGCACGCTGGAACGCGACTGCGAGCTGCTGGCGAGCGCCGGCTGCGACATCGTCTTCGCGCCGTCCGAGAAGGAGCTGTACCCCGAGCCGCAAGGCTACAAGGTGGTGCCGCCCACGGCGTTGGCCGACATCCTGGAAGGCCACTTCCGCCCCGGCTTCTTCACGGGCGTCTGCACCGTCGTGCACAAGCTGTTCAACATCGTGCAGCCGACGCTGGCCGTGTTCGGCAAGAAGGACTACCAGCAGCTGATGGTGCTGCGCCGCATGACGGCGCAGATGGGCCTGCCCATCGCCATCCATGGCGGCGAGACGCGCCGCAGCGCTGACGGCCTGGCACTGTCGTCGCGCAACGGCTACCTCAGCGACGCCGAGAAGGTGGAGGCGCTGCGGCTGTCGCGCACGCTCAAGAACCTGATCGCTCGCTGGCAGGCCGGCGAGCGAGACTCGGCCGCGCTGGAAGCCGACGCGATGCAGTCGCTGCGCGACGCCGGCTGGGCGCCGGATTACGTCACACTGCGCCGCCAGCATGACCTGGGAGCGGCCGTCGACGGCGAACCGCTCGTGGCCCTCGCCGCTGCCAAGTTGGGCAGCACCCGTTTGATCGACAACCTCGAAGTTTGAAATGGCACTGAATCGACTGCACCGCCGCCCCCTGCTGGCCCTGGCGGCTTCCCTGGCCCTGAGCCTCACCGCCTGCGGCGGTGGTGGCGGCAGCGGCGGTGACAGCGGCGGTGGCACCACGCCCACGCCGCCCGCGCCGGGCTCCGTCACGCTGACCGTCACGCACAAGGTGCGCCTGACGACGACGCAGGGCGTCATCGAGATCGGCCTGGACCGCACACACGCGCCCGTCACGGTGGACAACTTCCTGAAGTACGTCAACGACGGCTTCTACAACGGCACCGTCTTCCACCGCGTCATCAACGGCTTTGTCATCCAGGGCGGCGGCGTGGCCCGCAACGGTGCCGGCGTGCTGCAGGAGAAGACGCCCACCTACGCCCCGATCGCGCTGGAGAGCCGCACCGGCCTGTCCAACCTGCGCGGCACGCTCGCGATGGCCCGCACCAACGTGCCCGACAGCGCCACCAGCCAGTTCTTCGTCAACGTCGTGGACAACAACGGCACCGGCCTGAACAACCTGAACTACCAGAGCAGCTCCAGCCCCGGCTACGCCGTGTTCGGCCAGGTGACGGCGGGCCTGGACGTGGTGGACAAGATCAAGGCCGTGTCCACCAACACGTCGGACGTGCCGCTGGTCGACGTGACGATCACGGAAGCCAAGGTCATTCCGTAACCAACTGAATCAGCGTGTCGGCGGCGGGAGCCGCCGGCCCGTTGGGCAGGCCCAGCCACACACGGGTCCTGCCATGCTGCGCCGCCTCGCCGTCCTGCTTTCCGTCCTGAGCCTGGCCGCCTGCGGCGGCGGAGATGGCGACTACCACCATGGCGGCGGTGGGGGTGGAGGCGGTGGCGGCACGTCCTACCCGCAGCCCAACCCGACGCCCAACCCGCCCACGCTGTCCTGCAGCGCGGCGGGCCTGGCCGCGTCGGCGGCCAGCCAGTGGGGCACGGTCTGCATGCTGACCAGCAGCGGCGAGATCGTCGTCGAGCTGTACGACAGCTATGCGCCGCAGACGGTCGCCAACTTCTACAAGTACGTGGCCGCGGGCTTCTACACGAAGACGCTGATCCACCGCGTCGACCGCGACTTCGTCGTACAGGGCGGCGGCTACACGTCGGGGATGGTGGCCAAGACGCCACTGTATGCGCCCATCAAGCTGGAGAGCAACAACAACCTCTCCAACCTGCGCGGCACCCTCGCGATGGCGCGCCGCAGCGACGCCGACTCGGCCACGAGCCAGTTCTTCTTCAACGTGGTGGACAACACCAGCCTGGACTACCAGAGCGCTGCCAGCCCGGGCTACGCGGTGTTCGGCCGCATCATCTCGGGCTTGAACACGCTGGACGCGATCAACGTGGTGCCCACCTACACCTACAGCCAGAGCGACATTCAGCCGCGCACCGAAGTGCTGGTGTACTGGATGCAGCGGCTCAAGTAGCACCCGCCGGCCCGGCCGGCGCGCCATTCGTCCGCGCGGCTGGCCGTTCGTCATCCGGCGCGCGCGGGGCGCCGCCGGGCTGGGCAACATGGCCTCCGTCAACACCTCGATGGAGTCACCATGTCCCGCAAGCGTTCCTGGGCCGGCCTGTTCGGCGCCGCCGTCGGCATCCTGACCGCGCTGTACGTCAGCCACGCCCACGCGGCGCCGGTCGAGTTCCGCGACCTGAAGGTCGACGTCATCGGCGAGGGCCGGCCGGTCGTCATGATCCCGGGCCTGAACAGCGCCGCGTCCGTCTGGGCCGAGACCTGCGCCGCGCTGCAGCCCGGCGTGCAGTGCCACCTCGTGCAGCTGCCCGGCTTTGCCGGCGCGCCCGCCGTGGTGACCGACAACTTCCTCAGCGGCATGCGCGACCGCCTGCTGGCCTATGTGGATGACCGCCGGCTCGACAAGCCCGTCGTCATGGGCCACAGCCTGGGCGGCGTGCTGGCGCTGCAGATGGCGGCCGAGAAGCCGGGGCGCATCGAGCGCCTCGTCATCGTCGACAGCCTGCCCTTCCTCGCCGGCCTGCGCGGCATGACCCCCGAGCAGGCCAAGGGCATGGGTGCGGGCATGCGCCAGCAGATGGCGGCCGCCACGAAGGAGCAGTGGGAGGCCGGCACGCGCCAGGGCGCTGGCGGCATGAGCCGCAGCCCGGCGAACACCGAGCGCGTCATCGCCTGGGGCCTGGCCAGCGACCGCGCGACGACGGCGCAGGCCATGTCCGAGCTGTGGAGCGACGACCTGCGCCCGCTGCTGCCCAGGATCACCACGCCGACGCTGGTGCTGGGCGCCTGGGCCGCCTACCAGCCGATGGGCGCCACGCTGGAGAGCACCCGCAGCCTGTACGAGGGCCAGTACGCCGGCCTCAAGGGCGTGAAGGTGTCGATGAGCCAGGGCGGCCATCACTTCCTCATGTGGGACGATGCCGACTGGCTGGTGGGTGAGGTCAAGGCCTTCCTGGCGGCCAGGTAAGCAGCCAACGCCGGAGGGGGCATGAACACGCGCAGGCGCAACGCCATCCAGGCGCTGCTGTGGAGTTTCTACGTCGGCCTCTCGCTCGCGATGATCGCGAACTTCGGCGTGGTGACCGGCTCGCTGGCCTTCGTCATGGTGTTCGTTGGCGCCGGGCTGTGGGCAAGCAGCGAAGCGCTGCGCGCACTGGCGCTGCGCCGGGCCTGGCTGGACAAGCCACCCCGCGCGCTGCTGCTGCGCCTGCTGCTGGTGCCGCCGCTGTTCGCCTTCGCGCTGCAGGCCCTCGTCTTCTTCGTCAACCGGGCGGGTCTGCTGCTGGGGCTGCTCCAGTTCCCGCCCGGCACGCCGCAGGGCTGGCTGGTGCTGCTGAGCTACGCCATCAACAGCACCATCCTGCTGTGGCTGTGGCTGGCGGTGTGGGTGGGCGTGACCATGGTGCAGCGCTGGCGCCTGGGCGAGATCGCCAAGTGGCAGGCCGAGACGGCCGCGCGCGAGCTGGAGCTGCAGGTGCTGCGCGCGCAGATCAACCCGCACTTCCTGTTCAACGCGCTGAACAACCTGCGCGCCCTCATCAACGAAGACCCGGCCCGCGCCCGCGAGATGCTGAGCCGCCTGTCCAACACGCTGCGCCACACGCTGCAGCACAGCGCCAAGGAGCGCGTGCCGCTGGCCGACGAGCTGGCCGTGGTGCGCGACTACGTGGCGCTGGAGCAGCTGCACCACGAGGAGCGGCTGCGCGTGGACTGGCAGGTGGACCCCGCCACCGCCGGCGCCAGCGTGCCCCCCATGCTGCTGCAGCTGCTGGTGGAGAACGCCATCAAGCACGGCATCGCACGCACGGCGGGCGGCGGCGTGGTGGACATCCGCATCCGCCGCGACGACGCCGCGCTGCAGATCGCCGTCGACAACCCCGGCCACTGGAAGCCCGCGGCCAATGCTGCCGACGCGCCCACCAGCACCGGCCTGGGCCTCGTGCACCTGCGCGAGCGGCTGGCGCGCGCCGGCGGTGACGGCGCCGACTGCCGCATCGACGCGGCGGGCGGGCGCGTGCAGGTCTGCGTGACACTGGCTGCATGAAGATCTACATCGTCGAGGACTCGCGGCTGGCCCGCCAGGAGCTGCGCACGCTGCTGGCGGCCATCCCCGATGCCGACATCGTCGGCGAGGCCGCCGAGCTGGCGCCCGCTCGCGACGCCATCGACACCTTGCAGCCCGAGCTGCTGCTGCTGGACGTGGAGCTGCCCGGCGCCACCGGCTTCGACCTGCTGGACCAGCTGGAGCACCTGCCGCTGGTCGTCTTCACGACCGCGTACGACCAGCACGCGCTGGCCGCCTTCGAGCGCAATGCGCTGGACTACCTGCTCAAGCCCATCGACCCCGCCCGGCTGGAGGCGGCGCTGGCCAAGGCACGCGAGCGGCTGCGGCCGCGGCCGCCCGCCGCGCCGGCCGCGGCGCAGAAGGGAGCCGACGACATGGTCTTCCTGCGCGACGGCGAGCGCTGCTGGTTCGTGCGGCTGGGCGACATCGCCGGCTTCGAGTCCTGCGGCAACTACGCGCAGGCCTGGTTCGACGGCCAGCGCCCGCTCATCAACCGCACGCTGACCAGCCTGGAAGAGAAGCTGGACCCGCAGCTGTTCTTCCGCGCCAGCCGCAGTCACCTCGTCAACCTGCGCTGGGTGCAGGGCATCGAGCCCTGGCGCAACGACGGCTACCGCGTCACGTTGAAGGACGGCCACCAGGTCGAGGTGTCGCGGCGCCAGGCCAAGCTGCTGCGCGAGAAGCTGGAGCTCTGAGGAACGCTGTCGGCGTGCAGCCTGTCCCAGGCGTTGTGCAGTTCGTCGCACGTCGCGTTCGCCCGCAGCCGGCGTCGGCGACGATCACGTTTCCCTCAACACCTGACCCCGAGAACTCCAAATGAACCGCTTTGCCGCCTTCGCCCTGTCCCTGACCGCCGCGGCGCTGCTCAGTGCCTGCGTCTTCGCGCCGCCTTCCAACTCGTCCAACGCCTTCGACGCCGACGCGCTGGCCAAGAACAGCGACCGCGCGCTGATCGCCTGTGGGGCGGGCAACGTCAAGGAAGTCAGCGCCAAGAGCTTCAGCTGCAAGTAAGGCCTAAGCCTTCAGGAACTCCGCCTTCGTCCCGAGCCAGCGCGCGACCTGACGTCGTGCCGCGTCGGGATGCTCGTCCAGCAGCCACGGTGCCAGCTCCCGGGCGGCGACCAGCAGCGGCGCGTCCTCCTGCAGGTCGGCGAAGCGCAGCAGCTCGGCGCCGCTCTGGCGCGAGCCCATGAACTCGCCGGGGCCGCGGATGTCCAGGTCGCGCCGCGCGATCTCGAAGCCGTCGGTCGTCTCGGCCATCGCCTTCAGGCGCGACTTGCCGGTGTCGGACAACGGCGGCGTGTAGATCAGCACGCAGACGCTGGCCTTGCTGCCGCGCCCCACGCGGCCACGCAGCTGGTGCAGCTGCGCCAGGCCGAAGCGCTCGGCATGCTCGATGACCATCAGGCTCGCGTTGGGCACGTCCACGCCCACCTCGATGACGGTCGTCGCCACCAGCACGCTCATCGCGCCGCTGGAGAACTGCGCCATCACTGCCGCCTTGTCCGCCGGAGACATGCGCCCGTGCAGCAGGCCCACCGACGTGCCGGCTAGCGTCTCGCTCAGCTCGGCGTGCGTCTCGGTGGCGTTGCGCAGGTCCACGGCCTCGCTCTCCTCCACCAGCGGGCAGACCCAGTAGACCTGCGCGCCGTCGGCCACCGCCATGCGGATCTTGTCGACGACGTCGTGCCGCTTGGATTCGGTGAACACCTTGGTGACGATGGGGCTGCGGCCGGGCGGCAGCTCGTCGATGGTGGAGACGTACAGGTCGGCGAAGTAGGTCATCGCCAGCGTGCGCGGGATGGGCGTGGCGCTCATCATCAGCAGGTGCGGCTCCAGGTCCATGGCCTTCAGCTTGTTCCTCAGCGCCAGCCGCTGCGCGACGCCGAAGCGGTGCTGCTCGTCGATGACGGCCAGACCCAGCTTCGCGAACTTGACCTTGTCCTCGATGACGGCATGCGTGCCGACGATGAGCTGCGCCTCGCCCGACGCGGCTGCGTCCAGCATCTTCTGCCGCGCCTTGCCCTTCACGCTGCCGGTGATCCAGGCCACCTTCAGCCCCAGCGGCTCCAGCCAGCCGATGAGCTTGCGGAAATGCTGCTCGGCCAGGATCTCGGTGGGCGCCATCAGCGCGCACTGCCAGCCGGCGTCGATGGCGATGGCCGCGGCCAGCGCGGCAACGACCGTCTTGCCCGAGCCCACGTCGCCCTGCAGCAGCCGGTGTGTGGGCTGCGGCCGGGCTAGGTCGTGTGCGATCTCCTCGCACACGCGCTGCTGCGCTGCCGTCAGCTGGAACGGCAGCACGCCCAGCAACTTCTCGTGCAGGCCACCTGGGCGCGCCTTCAACGCCGGTGCCACCAGCAGGGCCCGCTCGCGCTGCGCCTGCAGCTGCGACAGCTGCTGCGCCAGCAGCTCCTCGAACTTGAGCCGGTGCCAGGCCGGGTGGTGGTGCTCGTGCAGCGCTTCCTGCGACGCGCTGGGCGGCGGGTGGTGCAGGTAGGTCAGCGCGTCCTTCAACGTGGGCAGCCCGTGCGGCACGACGCCGGCGGGCAGCACCTCGCGCAGGTCGGCTCGGGCCAGGCCCGACGCCACCGCTTTGCGCAGATAGGCCTGCGGCAGCTGCGCCGAGGCGGGGTAGACCGGCGTGAGGGACTGGGCCAGCGGCGTGTCGTCGTCCACCACCTTGACGACCGGGTGCACCATCTCGCGGCCGAAGAAGCCGATGCGCGGTTCGCCGCGCAGCCGCAGGCGCGCACCGACGGCCATCTGCTTCTGCTGCGACGGGTAGAAGTGCAGGAAGCGCAGCAGCAGCGAGCCGGTCTCGTCCTTCACGCGCACCAGCAGCTGGCGGCGGCTGCGCAGCTCGATCTGGCTGTCGACGACGACGCCCTCCACCTGCGCCGCCTCGTTGTCCTGCAGCGCGCCGATGGGGGTGATGCGCGTCTCGTCCTCGTAGCGCAGCGGCAGGTGCAGGGCCAGGTCGATGTCGCGCACGAGGCCCAGCTTCTCCATCGCCTTCTGCGGGGCGGACTTGGGCTTGTTGGCGGGGGGCAGGGGGGCGGCCTCGGGCATGGGCCGCATTCTGGCGGCTTGGCAGGCCCTCGCTAGCGGAAGTAGCGCTGCCGCAGCCGGTCGTAGCGGCCGTCGCGCTTGAGGCCGTCGAGCGCCGCCTGCAGCCGGCGCACCATGGACGGGTCGGCGTCGGGCCGCAGGCCGTAGTAGTAGCTGCGCGTCACGTCCTGCTCCATCACCGGCTGCAGCGTGCCGTAGGGCAGCTGCAGCTGGCGCAGGTTCCAGGCGGCGGCCCAGTCCAGCAGCGCCACGTACTCCATGCGGCCGGCCAGCAGCTTGCGCACGTTGGTCGCGTCGTCCAGCCCCTGCTCCAGCTGCAGGCCGGGCCTCAGGCCGGCGGCCTGCAGCTGCCGGTCTGCCGCCGAGTCGCGCACGACGCCGATGCGCGCGGCGCCCAGCTCGGCGAGCTGGGTCATGGCCAGGTCGCTGCGGCTGGCGAGGCGATACAGCAGGATGCGGCGTTGCGCGATGGGTCCGACCCACTGGAACTGCGCCTCGCGCTCGGGCGTGCGGGTCAGCGAGAACAGCAGGCTGCCGGCGCTGGCCTCGGCGGCCTGCAGGGCGCGCTGCCAGGGCAGCACCTGCAGGGCCAGCCGCAGTCCGGCGCCGGCGGCCATCAGGCGCAGCAGCTCGACGCTGAAGCCCTGGGCGCCGCCGTCGTCCTGGTAGTTCAGCGGCGGCAGGTTCTCCGTGAAGCCCTGCAGCACCGCGTCGTCGGCCGCCGCGATGGCGAGCGGCGCGGCGAGCAGGGCGGTCAGCGCGAGGCAGGAGCGGCGTTTCACGGCGGCCGAGTCTAGGTCGCCCGCATGACAAGCCTTTGCAGCGCCGCGGGCCGGGTGTGCGATTTCCCGCGCCGCGCCGCGCGGCCGGGGTCAGCCCGGCGTCGGCACGCCGGCCATGCGGTCGTGGGCGCGGAAGAACTGGCGGGCCAGCGCCAGCAGCTGGCCCTGGCTCAACTCGGCCGCGGGGCGGTAGTCGGCGATGTGCGGCGCCAGCTGCGGCCGGTGTGCCTCCACGTAGTGGCGGAACTGGCCCAGCACGACGTGCGAGCCCGTCATCAGCACCTCGGGCGTGTCCTGCAGTGCTTGGCACAGCGCGGCGAACAGCGCCTGCACGCTGCGCGTGTCATCGCCGTGCGCGTGCCGCTCATGCGCCTCGATGCGCGCGGCGTGCACCTGGTGGGCATCGAAATGCAGCACCTGGGCGTGGTGGTGGTCGAGATGGACGACGGCGTGGAACATGCGGGATCTCCTGGGGAATGTCAGCGGGTGGTTTCGGCGGCGGCCTGGCAGTCGACGCAGCGCAGTGCCTGCGGCTGGCGTTGCAACCGGTCGAAGGGAATGACGGCGGCGCAGTCGATGCAGCGGCCGTAGCCGGGCGTCTTCAGGCGCAGCAGCGCGTCGTCGAGGGCGTCCAGCTCGGCCAGCAGGTGGTCGTCGCGGGCCTGGTCCAGCGTGCGGTCGGCGTCGTGCTCGCGCCGGTCGTGCGGGTCGTCGGCCAGCAGTGCGGCGGCATGGGTGATGCGGTCGACGCCTTCGCGCTGGGCCTGCAGCGAGGCGCGCACGCGCTGGCGTGCCAGGGTCAACTCGGTCTCCAGCAGGGCATGCTGGCCGGGGGTGAGGGCAGTGGTCATGGAACCTCCTGGCACCCATGCTGGCAGCCTGCCCGCGGCGCCGCATTGCGCTGCATCAAGAAGGTGGCGATGGGAGAATCCGCCTCCCGCCACTGGTTTGGCACGGGTCCGTCCGGCCCTCAAGCGCATGTCCCACACGGTCGCCGACTTCGATTTCGATCTCCCTCCCGAGCTGATTGCCCAGCACCCCGCCGCCGAGCGCACCGCGTCGCGCCTGCTCGACGCCACCGGCCCCGAGCCCGTGGACCGCGTGTTCCGCGAGCTGCCCGCGCTGCTGTCGCCGGGCGACCTGCTGGTGTTCAACAACACGCGCGTCATCAAGGCGCGGCTGTATGGCGTGAAGGCCACCGGCGGCAACGTCGAGGCGCTGGTGGAGCGCGTGCTGCCCGGCACGCAGGAGGTGTGGATGCACCTGCGCGCCAGCAAGAGCCCCAAGCCCGGCAGCCGCGTGCGCTTCGCCGACGCCTTCGACGCCGAGGTGCTGGGCCGCTGCGGGCCCGACAACGGTCTGTTCCACCTGCGCTTTGCCGGCGACCCGTTCGCGCTGCTGGAGGCTCACGGCCATGTGCCGCTGCCGCCCTACATCGAGCATGCCGACAGCGCCGATGACGAACGCCGCTACCAGACCGTGTTCGCCAAGGAGCCCGGCGCCGTTGCCGCACCGACCGCGGCGCTGCATTTCGACGAGGCCCTGTTGGCCCGCCTGGCCGAGCGCGGCGTCGAACGCGCGCACGTGACGCTGCACGTCGGCGCCGGCACCTTCCAGCCGGTGCGCGTCGACAAGCTGGCCGACCACAAGATGCACAGCGAATGGTTCGACGTGCCGCCGGCCACGGTGGACGCCGTCGCCGCCTGCCGCGCGCGCGGCGGCCGGGTGGTGGCCGTGGGCACGACGACGCTGCGCGCGCTGGAGTCCGCCGCCCGTGGCGGCACGCTGCAGGCCGGCGCCCGCGAGACCGACATCTTCATCACGCCGGGCTTCGAGTTCCGCGTCGTCGACCGGCTCGTCACCAACTTCCACCTGCCCAGGAGCACGCTGATGATGCTGGTCAGCGCGCTGGCCGGGCATGCGCAGGTCATGGCGCTGTACCGCCATGCCATCGCCGAGCGCTACCGCTTCTTCAGCTACGGCGACGCGATGCTGCTGTCGCGCACCCAGCCGACGCGGCCCTGAGCAGCCTCATCGACGGCCGCGACGAACGCCGGCCGTGCCGTGACCGGTAGCGCGAAGCGCATGTGCACGCGCGCCTCGTGCCGCACGTCCAGCAGCTGTGCGCCGTGCTGCTCGACGAGCCGGCGCAGCCGCCCCTCCAGCTCGTAGGGCAGCTCGCAGCCCAGCTCGGCCTGGGCGACGCGCTCGATCTTGTCGGCCGTCAGCAGCGCCTGGGCGATGCAGTCCGTGTAGGCCCGCACCAGCCCGCCGGCGCCCAGCTTCACGCCGCCCCAGTAGCGTACGGCCGTGGCCAGCACGCCCTCCAGCCCCTGGTGGCGCAGCACGTCCAGCATGGGCCGGCCGGCGGTGCCGCCGGGCTCGCCGTCGTCATTGGCGGCGGAATGGCCGCCGGCCAGCAGCGCCCAGCAGACATGGGCGGCGCCCGGGTGCTCGGCGCGCAGCTGCGCCACGCGGGCCAGCGCCGCGGCGCGGTCGGCGCAGGGCTCCACGCAGCCGAGGAAACGGCTCTTCTTGACGATCAGCTCATGCCGCGCAGGGGCGGCCAGGGTCAGCGGCATGGGGTTCCGTCACTCGCCGCGCGGCAGCATCATGCGCGCGCCGTACTCGCCGAAATGGCGCATCACCAGCGTCTGCAGCGTGCCGTCCTGCCGCATGGCGGCCAGTGCCTGCGTCAGACGCTGGCGGTCGCTTTCCGGCATGGTCAGGCTCATGGCCATGCCCACCAGCAGCCGCTCATGCGGCGTGGGGTCGATCACGCGCGGGAGCGGGATTCCCCGGTAGGCCTGCAGAACCTCGGGAATGGCCGACGGCGCCAGGATCAGGCCCTCGGCACGGCCGGCGCGGAACATGCGCGTGGCGGTCTGGAAGTCGCTGGCTTCCACCAGCCGGCCCTGCAGGCGCAGCCGCTGCACCAGCGGGCCGAAGGAGGGGCCGTAGGCATAGCCGCGCACGCCCAGCAGGTGCAGGCCCGGGGTCGCCTCGAAGTCCGCCAGCGTGGACACGCCGGTCATCGCGCGGCCCTGCAGCAGCAGCTGGAAGCGGGCCTGCAGGTAGGGGTGGATCTCGGCCACCTCGCGCCGCTCGGGCGTGATGACGGAGGACAGCGTCAGCTGCAGCACGCCGCGGCGCATCTGGTCCCAGATGCGCAGCCGGGATTCGACGACGCTGCGCAGCGCGCAGCCCGAACGCCGCTCGAGCTCCTGCAGCATGTCCAGGTCCAGCCCGCGGCGCTCCGGCACCTCCTCGTAGAACGGGCTGTAGACATACAGGCCCGCCACGTGCGGCCCGCAGCGCGGAGCGGGCTCGGCCGCTGCGGCGGTGCCGGCCCACGCGCACGACCAGGCGCAGAACGCGGCGATATGCCGCCAGGACGGGCTTCGGCGAGGCATGGCGCATTGTCGCGCAGCCCCGGCTGCGACAATCCGGGGTCCATGCTCAAGTTCGACCTCCTCACCACCGAAGGCCGCGCCCGCCGCGGCACGCTCACGCTCAACCACGGCGTCGTGCAGACACCCATCTTCATGCCCGTGGGCACCTACGGCACGGTCAAGGGCGTCACGCCGCGGTCGCTGGAGGAGATGGGCGCGCAGATCATCCTCGGCAACACCTTCCACCTGTGGATGCGGCCGGGCCTGGATGTCGTCACGCAGTTCGGCGGCCTGCACCGCTTCGAGAGCTGGAACAAGCCCATCCTGACCGACTCCGGCGGCTTCCAGGTCTGGAGCCTGGGCGCGATGCGCAAGATCAGCGAGGAGGGCGTCAAGTTCGCGTCGCCCGTCAACGGCGACAAACTGCTGCTGACCCCCGAGGTCAGCATGCAGATCCAGACGGTGCTGAACTCCGACATCGTCATGCAGTTCGACGAGTGCACGCCCTACGAGAGCAAGGGCGTGCTGACGACCGAGCGCGAGGCGAGGACCTCCATGGAGCTGAGCCTGCGCTGGGCCAAGCGCTGCATCACCGAATTCGACCGCCTGGAGAACCCCAACGCGCTGTTCGGCATCGTGCAGGGCGGCATGTACACGAACCTGCGCGACGCGTCGCTGGCCGGCCTGGCCGAGCTGGACCTGCCGGGCTACGCCATTGGCGGCCTCAGCGTGGGCGAGCCCAAGGCCGAGATGCAGCGCATCCTGGAACACACGGGCCACCAGCTGCCGGCCAACAAGCCGCGCTACCTGATGGGCGTTGGCACGCCGGAAGACCTCGTCGAGGGCGTCAGCCAGGGCATCGACATGTTCGACTGCGTCATGCCCACCCGCAACGCGCGCAACGGCCACCTGTTCACGCGCTTCGGCGACCTGCGGCTGCGCAACGCCCGCTACAAGGCCGACGAGAAGCCGGTGGACGAGACCTGCAGCTGCGAATGCTGCCGGGGCTTCAGCCGTGCCTACCTGCACCACCTGGACCGCTGCGGCGAGATGCTGGGCCCGATGCTGACCAGCGTGCACAACCTGCACTACTACCTGGCCCTGATGCAGGAGATTCGTGACGCGCTGGACGCCGGCCGCTTCGAGGCCTGGCGGGCCCAGTTCCACGCGGACCGTGCCCGGGGCGTCTGACCGCATCCCAAAAGCTAGGGGGGCAGGTGTTGCAGGCCTGAAATTCCCCCCTCGTTTACAGGTGAGTACGGATTAATCCGTCACATGCCGCAGCCCAGAATTCGCCCGCCCACGCTCGGTGCAGGCGCCGCGTCTGCCATGCTGTAACCGTTTGATACAGCGGTGTGGGTCCTACGAACTCTCGAGGCCTCCCGATGTCGATCAAGTCCCTGCGCGCTCGCGCTGCCGCTGCCCTGCGCCGTGCTTCCAGCTCTGCAACCGCCCGTGCCGCGGCGCCGCGGCCGACGTCGTGGAAGGTCGAGACGCTGGAGCCCAAGCTGCTGCTGTCGGCCGACGCGCTGCCGGCGGTGCACCTGCTGGCGACGCAGGCGGATGCGCAGGCGCCCAAGGTGTACGGCTTCGAGCGCGGCGAGGGCGCGGCCTGGGTGGACGCGCGCGCGGCCGGTGACGGCGCCAGCGGGCTGCTGCAGTTCGGCAACGGCATCTCGGCGGGCGACGTGGCGGTGCGCCGCGTCATCGACGACGCTACCGGCGAGGCCAACGCGCTGGAGCTGGCGCTGCGCGGCAGCGGCGACCGCGTGCAGCTGCGCGGCTTCTTCACCGACGCCAACCCGGTGCAGGCGGTCGCGTTCGCGGACGGCACGCGCTGGACGGCGGACGAGCTGCCCGGCCTGATCGAGACCGGCCCGCAGCGCCAGGCGCTGGCCGCGGAGTCGGGAGCCACCCAGGCCGTCGTCACCAACGGCCCGGGCAACAACCTCTACCTGTTCGGCCGCGGCGACGGCGCCACGACGGTGCAGTCCTACTCGGACCCCAACCTCGGCAAGGTCAACACGCTGCAGTTCAAGGCCGGCGTGGCGCCGGCGGACGTCAGCGTCGCGCGCGCGCTCGACAGCCAGGCCGGCGGCAACGTCGCGCTGGCGTTGACGATCAACGGCACCGCCGACGTCATCTCCTTCAACGGTTTCCTCTACGGCGGCACGCCGGCCAATGCGTTCAACGGGCTGCAGAAGGTCGTGTTCGCGGACGGCACGAGTTGGGACGTGTCGCACCTGCTGTTCCTGCTGGGCATGGGCACGGCGGGCAACGACTCGCTGAACGGCGGCAGCGGCGCAGACCTGCTCAACGGCGCGGCCGGCAACGACTCGCTGGATGGCGGCTACGGCAACGACACGCTGTACGGCGGCGCCGGAGACGACAACCTCTACGGCATCTACGGCGACGACGTGATGGACGGCGGTGCTGGCAACGACACGCTGCAGGACGGCTACGGCAGCGACACCATCCTGTTCGGCCGCGGCGACGGCCAGGACCGCGTCTGGTTTGGCTACAACACCGGCGGCAACGTCAACACGCTGCAGTTCAAGGCCGGCGTGGCACCGGCGGACGTCGTCGTCAAGCAGGCCTACGACAACTACTGGGGCGGCAACAACAACGCGCTGGAGCTGAGCATCGTCGGCACCACCGACAAGATCACCTTCAACGGCTTCCTGCGCGGCGACAACCCGGCCGGCGACCCGTACAACTCGTTGCACAAGGTGCGCTTCGACGACGGCACCGAGTGGGACATCGCGACGCTGCTGGCCAAAAGCCAGGTGTTCACCGATGGCGACGACAGCGTGCGCGGCACGGTTGCCAACGACAACTTCAGCGGCGGCCTGGGCAACGACACCATCGGCGGCGGTGGCGGCAACGACATCCTCGACGGCGGGCCTGGCAACGACACGCTGGCCGGTGACGACGGCGACGACCAACTCACCGGCGGGTTGGGCAACGACAACCTGTCCGGCGGCAACGGCACCGATGCGCTCATCGGTGGCGACGGCAACGACACGCTGAACGGCGGTGACGGCAACGACACGCTGACCGGTGGCGATGGCAATGACACGCTGGATGGTGGCTACGGCAACGACCAGCTGACCGGCGGCGCGGGCGACGACAACCTTTACGGCGGCTACGGCGACGACCAGCTGGACGGTGGCACCGGCAACGACACGCTGCAGGTGGGCTACGGCAATGACACCATCCTGTTCGGCCGCGGCGACGGGCAGGACCGCGTCTGGTTTGGCTACAACACCGGCGGCAACGTCAACACGCTGCAGTTCAAGAGCGGCGTCGTGCCCGAGGACGTCGTCGTCAAGCAGGCCTACGACAACTACTGGGGTGGCAACAACAACGCGCTGGAGCTGAGCATCGTCGGCACCACCGACAAGATCACCTTCAACGGCTTCCTGCGCGGCGACAACCCGGCCGGCGACCCGTACAACTCGCTGCACAAGGTGCGCTTCGACGACGGCACCGAGTGGGACATCGCGACGCTGCTGGCCAAGAGCCAGGTGTTCACCGATGGCGACGACAGCGTGCGCGGCACCCTCGTTAGCGACAACTTCAGCGGCGGCCTGGGCAACGACACCATCGGCGGCGGTGGCGGCAACGACATCCTCGACGGCGGGCCGGGCAACGACACCTTGTCGGGCGATGACGGCGACGATCAGCTCATCGGCGGCCCGGGTAACGACAACCTGTCCGGCGGCAACGGCACCGATGCGCTCATCGGCGGTGACGGCAACGACACGCTGAACGGCGGTGACGGCAACGACACGCTGACCGGTGGCGATGGCAATGACACGCTGGATGGTGGCTACGGCAACGACCAGCTGACCGGCGGCGCGGGCGACGACAACCTTTACGGCGGCTACGGCGACGACGTGATGGACGGCGGTGCCGGCAACGACACGCTGCAGGACGGCTACGGCAGCGACACCATCCTGTTCGGTCGTGGCGATGGCCAGGACCGCGTCTGGTTTGGCTACAACACCGGTGGCAACGTCAACACGCTGCAGTTCAAGGCCGGCGTGGCGCCGGCGGATGTCGTCGTCAAGCAGGCCTACGACAACTACTGGGGCGGCAACAACAACGCGCTGGAGCTGAGCATCGTCGGCACGACCGACAAGATCACCTTCAACGGCTTCCTGCGCGCGGACAACCCGCTGGGCGACCCGTACAACTCGCTGCAGAAGGTGCGCTTCGACGACGGCACCGAATGGGACCTGGCCACGCTGATCGCGAAGAGCCAGACCTTCACGGACGGCGACGACAGCGTGCGTGGCACGATTGCCAACGACAACTTCAGCGGCGGTCTGGGCAACGACAGCATCAGCGGCGGCGCGGGCAACGACATCGTCGATGGCGGGCCCGGCAACGACTCGCTGGGCGGCGACGACGGTGACGACCAGGTCATCGGCGGCACCGGCAACGACACGATCAACGGCGGCAATGGCAACGACACGCTGAGCGGCGGCGACGGCAACGACACCATCGACGGCGGCTACGGCAACGATCTGCTGACCGGGGGCGAAGGCGACGACAGCCTCAACGGCAGCTACGGCGACGATGTGCTGGACGGCGGTGCCGGCAACGACACGCTGCAGGACGGCTACGGCAGCGACACCATCCTGTTCGGCCGCGGCGACGGTCAGGACCGCGTCTACTTTGGCTACAACACCGGCGGCAACGTCAACACGCTGCAGTTCAAGGCCGGCGTGGCGCCGGCGGACGTCGTCGTCAAGCAGGTCTACGACAACTACTGGGGCGGCAACAACAACGCGCTGGAGCTGAGCATCGTCGGCACCACCGACAAGATCACCTTCAACGGCTTCCAGCGCAGCGACAACCCGCTGGGCGACCCCTACAACTCGCTGCAGAAGGTTCGCTTCGACGACGGCACCGAATGGAGCATCGCCGACCTGCTCGCCAAGCTGCACGCCGGCACGTCGGCGGCCGACAGCATCGCCGGCACGGTGGCGGCGGACGAGATCCATGGCGGCGCCGGCAACGACACGCTGGCCGGCCGCGGCGGCAACGACTCGCTGTACGGCGAGGAAGGCAACGACACGCTGTACGGCGAGGACGGCAACGACACGCTGGTGGGCGGCGCCGGCAACGACTGGCTGGACGGCGGCACCGGCAACAACACCTACGTGTTCGGCCGCGGCGACGGGCAGGACACCATCGGCTACCGCTACGACACGACGGCGGGCAAGCTCAACACCCTGCAGTTCCGCGCCGACGTGCTGCCGGGCGACGTCAGCGTGCGCCGCGTCTACGACAGCCAGAACGGTGGCATCACGGCGCTGGAGCTGGCCATCGTCGGCAGCAACGACCGCGTCACGGTCAACTACTTCTTCTACAACGACGACCCGACCAACGGCTACAACCCGGTGCAGCGGGCCACCTTCGCCGATGGCACGGTGTGGAACATCGCCCGCCTCGTCGAGCTGATGAGCGCCGGCACCGAGGCCAACGACAACCTGCGTGGCACCAACGGTGCCGACGTGCTGACCGGCGGCCGCGGCGACGACATCCTCAGCGGCAACGACGGCAATGACCGCCTGCTGGGCGGCGACGGCAACGACGCGCTGTACGGCGGCAACGGCAACGACACGCTGGACGGCGGCAGCGGCAACGACTACCTGGATGGCAGCTACGGCAACAACACCTACCTGTTCGGCCGCGGCGACGGGCAGGACACGCTGGTGTCCACCTACGACTCCACGGCCGGCAAGCTCAACACGGTGCAGTTCAAGGCCGGCGTCGCGGCCGGCGACGTGCTGCTGCGCCGCGTGGGCGGCACGCAGGGCAGCGGCAACGAATCGCTGGAGCTGTCCATCGCCGGCACGACCGACCGGCTGCTGATCAACTACTTCTTCCAGGCCGACAACCCCGGCAGCTACTACAACCCCGTCCAGCAGGTCCGCTTCGACGACGGCACGACCTGGGACATCCCGACGCTGCTGGCGCTGCTGGGCGCCGGCACCGCCAGCGACGACGCGCTGCGTGGCACCACCGGTGCCGACACGCTGAGCGGCGGCCGCGGCAACGACAGCCTGGAGGGCCTGGACGGCAACGACACGCTGCTGGGCGGTGACGGCAACGACGCGCTTTACGGCGGCAACGGCAACGACACGCTGGACGGCGGCGCCGGCAACGACTACCTCGACGGCAGCTACGGCAACAACACCTACCTGTTCGGCCGCGGCGACGGGCAGGACACGCTGGTGTCCACCTACGACTCGACGGCGGGCAAGCTCAACGTCGTGCAGCTCAAGGCCGGCGTGGCCGTGGGCGACGTGCTGCTGCGCCGCGTGGGCGGCACGCAGGGCAGCGCCAACGAGTCGCTGGAGCTGGTGATCGCCGGCACGACCGACCGGCTGCTGATCAACTACTTCTTCCAGGCCGACAACCCCGGCAGCTACTACAACCCCGTCCAGCAGATCCGTTTCAACGACGGCACGACGTGGAGCGTCGGCGACATCCTGACCGCGCTGGGCAACGGCACGGCGGCCGACGACGCGCTGCGCGGCACCACCGGTGCCGACACGCTGAGCGGCGGCCGCGGCAACGACAGCCTGGAGGGCCTGGACGGCAACGACACGCTGCTGGGCGGCAGCGGCAACGACGCGCTGTACGGCGGCAACGGCAACGACACGCTGGACGGCGGCGCCGGCAACGACTACCTCGACGGCAGCTACGGCAACAACACCTACCTGTTCGGCCGCGGCGACGGGCAGGACACGCTGGTGTCCACCTACGACTCGGCGGCCGGCAAGCTCAACGTCGTGCAGCTCAAGGCCGGTGTGGCCGTGGGCGACGTCGTGCTGCGCCGCGTGGGCGGCACGCAGGGCAGCGGCAACGAGTCGCTGGAACTGTCCATCGTCGGCACGACCGACCGGCTGCTCATCAACTACTTCTTCCAGGCCGACAACCCCGGCAGCTACTACAACCCCATCCAGCAGATCCGCTTCAACGACGGCACGACGTGGAGCATCGGCGACATCCTCGCCGCGATGGGCACCGGCACCGCCAGCGACGACGCGCTGCGCGGCACCACCGCCGGCGACACGCTGAGCGGCGGCCGCGGCAACGACAGCCTGGAGGGCCTGGACGGCAACGACACGCTGCTGGGCGGCAGCGGCAACGACGCGCTGTACGGCGGCAACGGCAACGACACGCTGGACGGCGGCACGGGCAACGACTACCTGGACGGCAGCTACGGCAACAACACCTACCTGTTCGGCCGCGGCGACGGGCAGGACCTGATCGTCTCCACCTACGACTCGGCGGCCGGCAAGCTCAACACCGTGCAGTTCCGCGCCGGCATCAGCCCGGCCGACGTCGTGCTGCGCAAGGTGACCGGCACGCAGGGCGGCGCCAACGAGTCGCTGGAGATCACGCTGGTCGACAGCGCCGACCGGCTCATCGTCAACTACTTCTTCCAGGGCGGCAGCTCCGCCAGCTTCTACAACCCCGTCCAGCAGCTGCGCTTCGACGACGGCACCGCCTGGGACCTGGCCGCCATCGGCGCCCGCCTGGAGACGGCACCCGCGACGACGACGATCAACGGCACCAGCGGTGCCGACACGCTGACCGGCACGGCCGCCAACGAGACGCTCAACGGCCTGGGCGGCGCCGACACGCTGGCCGGCGGCGCCGGCACGGACTTCCTGTCCGGCGGCACCGGCAACAACACCTACCTGTTCAACCGCGGCGATGGCGTCGACACCATCCTCTACAGCGGCGACACCAACCCCAGCCGCCTGAACACGGTGCGCCTGGGCGTGGGCATCACGCCAGCCGACCTCGTGCTGCGCCGCGTGCTGGACAGCCAGACCTTCCGCTACAGCGCGCTGCAGATCGGCATCGCCGGCACGGCGGACCGGCTGGTCATCAACTACTTCGTCGAGAACGACAGCCCCACCAACGCCTACAACCCGGTCCAGCAGCTGCAGTTCGACGACGGCACGATCTGGACGGCCACCGAGATCTTCAACCGCCTGAACACCGCCACCGCGGGTGACGACACGCTGACCGGCTCCACGGCCGGCGAGACGCTCAGCGGCGGTGCGGGCAACGACCAGCTCAGCGCGCGCGGCGGCAACGACACGCTGCTGGGCGGCGACGGCGACGACCTGCTGTACGGCGAGGCGGGCAACGACACGCTGGACGGCGGCGCGGGCAACGACTACTTCAGCGTCGGCAACGGCAACAACACCATCCTGCTGGGCTTGGGCGACGGCGTGGACGTGCTGGCCTACACCGACTACGACACCAGCAAGACCAACACGCTGGTCTTCAAGGCCGGCATCACGCCGGATGACGTGCGCCTGAGCCGCGTGGTGGAAGAGGGCGCGCGCAGCTACCGCGCGCTGGAAGTGGCCTATGGCAACGGCGGCGACAAGCTCACCGTCAACGCCTTCTTCGAGAACGAGGACCCCAACCGCGGCTACAACCCGCTGCAGAAGATCCAGTTCGACGACGGCACCGTCTGGACGCTGGCCGACATCGTCGCCCGCGCGCAGGCGGGCACGGCGGGCAACGACACGCTGCGCGGCACGTCCTGGGCCGACACGCTGGACGGTGGTGACGGCAATGACACGCTGCTGGGCGGCGCCGGCAACGACACGCTCAAGGGCGGCGCGGGCGACGACCTGCTGTACGGCGAGGCGGGCAACGACACGCTGGAAGGCGGTGCGGGCAACGACTACTTCAGCGTCGGCAACGGCAACAACACCCTCGTGCTGGGCCTGGGCGACGGCGTGGACGTGCTGGCCTACACCGACTACGACACCAGCAAGACCAACACGCTGCTGTTCAAGGCCGGCATCACGCCGGCCGACGTCAAGCTCAGCCGCGTGCTGGAGGAAGGCGCGCGCAGCTACCGCGCGTTGCAGGTGGCCTACGGCACCGGCGGCGACCGGCTCACCGTCAACGCCTTCTTCGAGAACGACGATCCCAACCGCGGCTACAACCCGCTTCAGAAGATCCAGTTCGACGACGGCACCGTCTGGACGCTGGCCGACATCGTCGCCCGCGTGAACGCGGGCACCGACGGCGCGGACAACCTCATCGGCACGGCCGCCGGCGAGACGCTGGAAGGTGGCGATGGCCACGACACGCTGTCCGGCCGCAGCGGCAACGACACGCTGCGCAGCGGCCGCGGCAACGACGCGTTGTACGGCGAGGGCGGCAACGACACGCTGGAAGGCGGCGAGGGCGACGACCTGCTGTACGGCGGCGGCGAGAACGACACGCTGGACGGCGGCGCGGGCAATGACTACTTCCACGTCGGCAACGGCAGCAACACCATCCTGCTGGGCCTGGGCGACGGCGTGGACGTGCTGGCCTACACCGACTACGACACCAGCAAGACCAACACGCTGGTCTTCAAGGCCGGCATCACGCCGGCCGACGTGCGCCTGAGCCGCGCGCTGGAAGAGGGCGCGCGCAGCTACCGCGCGCTGGAAGTGGCCTACGGCAACGGCGGCGACAAGCTCACCGTCAACGCCTTCTTCGAGAACGAGGACCCCAACCGCGGCTACAACCCGCTGCAGAAGATCCAGTTCGACGACGGCACCGTCTGGACGCTGGCCGACATCGTCGCCCGCACCCAGCAGGGCACGGCGGGCAACGACACGCTGCGCGGCACCTCGTGGGCCGAGACGCTGGACGGCGGCGACGGCAACGACACCCTCATCGCCGGCAACGGCAACGACACGCTCAAGGGCGGCGCGGGTGACGACAGCCTGTCGGGCGAGGAGGGCAACGACGTCCTCGACGGCGGCACCGGCAACGACACGCTCAGCGCCGGCAACGGCAACAACACCTACCTGTTCGGCCGCGGCGACGGCCAGGACACGCTGATCGAGACGCCGTACAACACCAGCAAGGTCAACACGCTGCAGTTCAAGCCGGGCATCACGCCGGCCGACGTCATCGTGCGCCGCGTGTTCGACTACCGCACCGCGCAGTACACGGCCATCAGCATCGGCCTGGCCAACAGCGACGACAAGCTCACCGTCGCCTACTTCTTCTACAACAACGACCCGAAGAACGCCTACAACCCGCTGCAACAGGTCAAGTTCGACGACGGCACGACGTGGGACCTGAACGCCCTCGTCGCCGAGGTCGACAAGGCCGTGGGCATGGACCTCATCGTGCGCGACGTCAGCGTCGCGCCGGCCGGTGGCGCCAGCCAGTTCCTGTCCGGCGGCCAGGTCACCGTCACCTGGACCACCGTCAACCAGGGCGCCACCGCCACCATCGGCGACTTCGCCGACCGCGTCACGCTGCGCACCGCCGGCGGCGACGTGCTGGCCGAACTGCTGGTGCCCTATGTCGAAGCCACGTCCGGCGCGCTCGCGTCCGGCGCAGTCATCACGCGCACCGTCACGCTGAAGCTGCCGGACGGCCCCACCGGTGCCGGCAACCTGCTGGCCGTCATCGAGAGCGACTACGGCAACACGCAGAAGGAAGGCGGCACCACCGAGACCAACAACCGCGGCCAGGTCGGCTTCGCCAGCACGCTGGCCGAGTACGTCAACTACGTCAACCTCGTCGCCAGCAACCTCAGCATCACGCCGGCCGGTGACTGGCAGAACGGCGACACCGTCACCGTCGGCTGGACCACCAGCAACGCCGGCACCATCACGCCGACCCGCGGCTGGACCGAGCGCGTGGAGGTGCTGAACCAGACCACCGGCATCGTCATCGCCAGCCTCACCCGCAACGGCACGCCCGCCGAGGCCGCTCCCGGCGCCAGCGTGGACCGCACCGCCAGCTTCAGCTGGCCCGGCGGCGCCAACGCGGCCGGCGCCATCCGCCTGCGCGTCACCGTGGACGCCGGCAACGAGATCGCCGAGTTCAACGGCAACGGCACGCTGGAGAACGACAACCAGCTGCAGGCCAACGTCAACGTCGGCAGCGACCTCATCGCGCGCAATCTCAGCCTTGACAGCGCCACGCCGATGTCCGGCGACGTGCTGACGCTGCGCTGGGAAGACGTCAACCAGGGCCGCGTCGCGACCAACCTGAATTACCAGGACCGCGTCGTCATCCGCCAGCGCAACGCCGACGGCAGCGCCGGCCCGGTGCTGGTGGACACGCTGGTCAGCTTCACCGGCAGCGCTGCGCTGCCGCTGGCCGCCGGCGAGAGCCGCCAGCGCAGCTATGGCTTCGTGCTGCCGCAAGGCCTGCGCGGCGCCGGCACCTTCGACGTGATCGTCAGCCCCGACCGTGGCAACGGCGGCGCGGGCGTGCTGTTCGAGGCCAATGCCGACGGCACGGCCGAGAGCAACAACGACGCAGCGTGGAGCTTCACGGCCGCGCTGCGCACCTACGCCGACCTGGCCGTCACGTCGGTCGACGTGCCGCCCAGCGCCAGCGCGGGCACCGACATCAGCGTTGCCTGGGTCGTCAAGAACAACGGCGCTGCCGCGGCCACGGCCGCCAGCGGCTGGGTCGACCGCATCGTGCTGAGCCGCGACGCTATCGTCGGCAACGGCGACGACGTCGTGCTGGCCGAGGTGCCGCGCGGCACGTCGCTGGCGAGCCTGGACGAATACCGCCAGACGGCCACCGTGCGCATCCCCACGCGCATCGAAGGCGCCTACCGCATCGCCGTGATCGCCGATGCGACGTCCAAGGTCACCGAGCCCGACACCCGTGCCGACAACGCCGGCCTGTCCGCCAGCCTGAACGTCACGCAGACCTATGCCGACCTCGCGCCCACGCTGACGCTGGTGCCCGCCGAGATGTTCGCCGGCCGCACGGCGCGGGTGGAGTGGTCCGTCCGCAACAGCGGCACGATCGCCACCGACGTGAACCGCTGGGTGGACCAGGTCTACCTCAGCAGCACGCCGACGCTGACGGCCCAGTCCACGCTGCTGGGCTCGGTCACGCGCGTCGGCACGCTGGCCAAGGACGACAGCTACGCCGCCGGCCTGGACTTCACCGTGCCGCGCGACGCCGTGGGCGCGCGCTACGTCATCGTCAAGACCGATGCCTTCGCGGCCGTCTACGAGCTGGGCCGCACCGACAACAACATCGTGGTTGCCAACGCCGCCACGACCGTGAAGGCCGAACCCAAGCCCAACCTGCAGATCGAGGGCGTCACCGCGCCCGCGGAATGGCGTGTGGGCCAGACGGTGCAGGTCAGCTACACCGTGCGCAACGCCGGCAACGACAACATCAGCGGCTTCTTCGGTGAGGAGATCCGCCTCGTCGACACGCTGGGCCTGATGCCCAACCAGGTGCTCACCAGCACCTGGGCCTTCCAGACGCTGGGTGCCGGCGGCGCGCTGACGCAGAACCTCAGCCTCGCCGTGCCGGCCCTGCCGCCGGGCAACTGGCGGCTGGAGATTGCAGCCGACCGTGGCAACTATGTGGCCGAGTCCAACGAGACCGACAACGTCGCGTCGCGGGCGGTCACCCTCGTCGCGCCCGACCTCGTCGTCGGCAGCCTCACCACCACCGGCCTGCTCCAGGGCGGCGAGGCGATCTCGCTGGCCTGGACGACGCGCAACATCGGCAGCGCGCTGGCCGCGGACATCCGCGAGAAGGTCTACCTGTCCAGGGACGGTGTCGTCGGCAGCGGCGACATCCTGCTGGGCGAGCGCAGCATCGCCAGCCTGGCCGCAGGCGCCAGCAGCGCCGGCAGCCTGGGCTTCACGCTGCCGGTGGACCTGTCGGGCGCGTGGCGCCTCATCGTCGTGACCGACACCGGCGCGGCGAACAACGAGTCCACGCAGGAAGGCAACAACCAGGACTCGCTGGCCATCGACGTGGCGCAGGACGCCTACGCGGACCTCGCCGTGCTCAGCGTCAGCGCGCCCACGCGCGTCATCGATGACCCGGCCAGCATCACCGTCGAATGGACGGTGAAGAACGAGGGCCCGGGCGCCGGCCGCGCGACCAGCTGGACCGACCGCATCATCTACAGCACCAATGCCGTGCTGGGCGACCAGGACGACATCGTGCTGGGCGACGTCGTGCGCAACGGCGCGCTGGCCGCGGGCGAGAGCTACACCGGTCACCTGGACTACCAGTTCGGCCCGGCCTTCAGCCGCCACGGCACCATCTTCGTGAAGAGCGATGCGACGGGCGCGGTGTGGGAGAACGCCAGCGAAGCCAACAACGTGAAGGACGCCGGCCACGCGACCGACGTCATGCCCATCCCGTACGCGGACATGCGCGTCGAGTCCGTCACCACGCCCAGCACCGCCTACAGCGGCCGCGAGCTGACGGTGCAGTGGACCGTGGCCAACCGCGGCATCGGCATCACCAACACGACCGGCTGGACCGACAGCGTCTGGCTGAGCCGCAACGCCGACGGCAGCGGCCAGCGCTTCGACCTCGGCAGCGCCGGCCATCTCGGCCAGATGGCCGTGGACGACACCTACAACCGCAGCATCGTCGTGCGCCTGCCCGACGGCATCTCGGGCGACTGGTTCCTGAACGTCGCCACCGGCGGCCCGTACGAGTTCATCTACGGCAACGACAACGTCGGCCACTCGCTGGCCGTGCCGGTCACGCTGAGCGACTCGCCCGACCTGCGCGTGGACATGCTGGACGCGCCGGCCACCGCGCAGGAAGGCGCGCTGGTGGACGTGAGCTGGCGCGTCGTCAACGACGGCCAGGCCCGCGCGGCTGGCCAGTGGCAGGACACCGTGCTGCTGCTGGCGCCCAACGGCTCCACCGTCGTGCTGGGCAATTACGTCTACGACCGCGGCCTGGACGCGGGCAAGAACTACACCCGCACGGAGCAGGTGCGCCTGCCGAGCAAGATCGAGGGCGGCTACCGCCTGCGCGTCGTCACCAACAGCCTGCTGGGCACCGGCGGCCAGCCGCAGGTCTACGAGTACGGCGACGCCCGCAACAACAACACGGCGACGGATACCGACGCCATCATCGTCAGCCTGAACAACCGGCCGGACCTGCGAGTCACCAAGGTCGAGGTGCCCACCGATGTGACCGCCGGCACGACAGCCGGCTTCAAGTTCACCGTCGCCAACACCGGCCCCGAAGCCACGGCAGGCCAATGGCAGGACTACGTCTATCTGTCGCTGGACGGCATCGTCAGCTCCGATGACGTGCTGCTGGCCCGTGTTGACAGCGGCGCCGCACTCAGCCCGGGCGGTGATGCTTACACGACGACCGTCAACGGCGTGGAAATCCCCATCCGCTACCGCGGCGACGTCTACCTGATCGTCGTGGCCGATGGCGGCAACCGCGTGGACGAGTACCCCAGCGAGGGCAACAACGCCCGTGCTGAACGCTTCCACATCAATCCGGTGCCGTTTGCCGACCTCGTCACCAGCGATGTCGTGGCGCCCGACCAGGTCGTGCATGGCGCGACCGTGCAGGTCAACTACAAGGTCACCAACAAGGGCTCGGCCACCACGCGCGGCGATGCCGCGACGACCAACAGCTGGACCGACACCGTCTGGCTCACCGTCGACAAGACCCGCCCCAACCCGTCCAAGGGCGACATCAAGATCGGCCAGATCACGCACACCGGCAAGCTCGCCATCGGCGAGGACTACCTGGGCCAGCTGGACGTGCAGATCCCGGATGGCGTGCGCAGCGGCAACTACTTCCTCACCGTCTGGAGCGACACCTACGACGCCATCCTGGAGGACACGCTCTCCAGCAACATCAATCCTGACGATCCCACGCAGGTCGACAACAACAACTACAAGGCCCGTCCCGTCAGCGTGCTGGGCATCACGCCGCCCGACCTCGTCGTCAGCAGTGTGACGGCGCCGGCCAGTGCGCAAGCGGCCGGCAGCTACAGCTTCGGCTACACGGTCAAGAACCGCGGTGACGCCTTCGATGGCAGCTGGACCGACAAGGTCTGGCTGATGGACAACCCCGATCCTGCGCAGGCCAAGGTCTACTGGCTGATCGCCGAGCTCAAGCAGCAGCGCACACTCGGAAACGGCGAAACGTACAGCGTCACTCAGACCGTCAATCTGAGCCCCGCCGTGAGCGGCGGCTACCTCGTCGTCCAGACGGACGCCGGCTACAGCTTCCTGGGCCGCAACGACGTCGCCGAAGTGGCGGAGGACAACAACGTCAACCGCGCCGTGTCCAGCGTGACCAATGCACCGGCGGACCTGCGCGTCACCAACGTCACGACGCTGCCGACCAACTTCTCCGGCGAGGACACCACCGTTACCTGGACGGTGCAGAACTTCGGCAGCGCCGTCTGGAGCGGCACCAAGGGCTGGCTGGATCACATCTGGGTCAGCCCAGATCCGACCTTCATCCCGTCGCGCGCCACGCAGATCGGCTCCGTGGTGCACAGCAACGCGACAACGCTAGGGGCCGGCGAGAGCTACACCGCCAGCGCCGTCGTCAAGCTGCCGCCGGGTACCGACGGGGTGTACTACGTCTATGTGATGACGGATGGCAAGCACTATCCCGAGTCGCTGGCACCTGAGCTGGGCCGCGGCGAGAGCCCCACGCCAGCCCAGCAGTCGCAGGACGAAGTCAACGCACCGCCGACGCCCCACAGCGACTACAACGCCTACACCCGCGACATCTACTACACGACCTCGGTGTTCGAAGGCGCGCGGCGCGACAACAACCTCGGCCGCGGCACGCTGAACATCGTCTACCGCGAGCCCGACCTGCAGATCGACAAGATCACCGTCGACAACCCCAACCCGAGCTCCGGCGACACCATCACGGCGACGTGGACCGTCACCAACCGCGGCACGCGAGACACCCGCGTGCCGGGCTGGATGGACGGCGTTTACCTGTCGCGCGACGAGACGCTGGACCCCAGCGACTACCCACTGGTGGACCGCGGCAGCGAAATCGAGGTGCTGCTGCGCGCCCGCCAGGTCTATCTGACCGACGCCCAGGGCAAGCCGCGCTTCCTGAAGCCAGGCGAGAGCTACACGCAGACGGCCACGTTCGCGATCCCGACGTCCATCAGCGGCAACTTCAACCTCATCGTCAAGGCCGACACCGGCGTCTTCAAGGACTTCTACAACGAGGTGCCCAGCACCATCCGGACGGGCCTGCCCGTCATCCGCGAGACCGGCACCAACGGCGTGCTGGAGTTCAAGGACGAGGCCAACAACACGGCCAAGCTGGCGCTGCCCATCACGCTGGCCACGCCGCCTGACCTCCAGGTCACCAGCGTCACTGCGCCCGAGGCCGTCATCGCCGGCCAGAACTTCACGGTCGCCTACAAGGTCGAGAACCTCGGCGGCAAGACGCCGGTGGACCAGGGCACGTGGTACGACATGGTCTACCTGTCCAAGGACCGCTTCCTGGACCTGAACAAGGACCGCTACCTCGGCTACGTGCAGCACGGCGGCGGCCTGGCCGCCGGCGGCAGCTACACCGGCAGCCTCACCTACACCGCGCCGCGCGACCTGGAAGGGCCGTACTACGTCTTCGTCGTCACGGACCCGGCCCGCATCTGGGGCAGCGGCGAGACCGGCCAGGTGCTGGAGTTCGGCAAGGACGACAACAACAACGCGGCGGCCGTGCAGCCCATGCGCATCGAGACGCCGCCGCCCGCCGACCTCGTGGTCACCAACGTCGTCGTGCCGTCCAGCGCGAAGGTGGGCGACGACGTCGAGATCACGTTCACGATCCAGAACACGTCCATCAACCCGGCCTACGGCCGCTGGACGGACGCGCTCTACCTGTCCGCCGACAACAACTGGGACCTGAACGACATCGTGCTGGGCAAGGTCGCCCACGTCGGCGATCTGAACAAGGACGGCAGCTATACCGCCAAGCTCACCGCCAAGCTGCCCGCGCTGAAGGACGGTAACTGGCGCGTCATCGTGCGGCCCGACCTCTACAACGAGGTCTTCGAAGGCAAGATCACCTACACCGAGACCGGCGTCAACCTGCCGCCGGGCGAGGCCAACAACCGCACGGCCTCGGGCGCTGCGCTGCGCGTGGAGGTGCCCGTGCTGACCGTGGCGCAGACGCTGGCGACGACGTTGACCGATGGCCAGACCCAGGTCTACAAGGTCAGCGTGGGCGCCGGCGAAACGCTGCGCGTGCTGCTGGATTCCACCGCCTCGACGGGGGCCAACGAGGTCTACATCCGCTGGAACGAGGTGCCCACCGGCAGCTTGTTCGACGTGGCCTACAGCAACCCCGTGTCGCCCGACCAGTCGCTGCTGGTGCCCACCACCAAGGCGGGCGACTACTACATCCTCGTGCGCTCGCGCCAGGGAGGCGTGGCCACGCCCGTCACGTTGCGCGCCGACCTGCTGCCGCTGTCCATCACCAAGGTCACGCCGGACCAGGGCGGCGTCGGCGACGACGACCACCGCTGGGTCACCATGGACATTGAAGGCGCCCGCTTCGCGGCGGGCGCCCTGGTCAAGCTGGCACGCCCGGGAGAGTTCGAGATCGAACCCGAGCGCTGGCAAGTCCTGGACGCCACCCACATCCGCGCCGTCTTCGACCTGCGCCACGTGCCGATGGGGCTGTACGACGTCGTCGTCACCAACCCCGACGGCTCGCGCGTCGTCGAGCCCTACCGCTACCTCGTCGAACGCATGATCGAGGTCGACGCCGCCATCGGCGTCGGCGGCCCGCGCAACATCGAGCCGGGCGATGCGGCCACCTACAGCGTCAGCCTGCAGAGCCTGACCAACGTCGACACGCCCTACATCCGCTTCAACGTCGGCGCCACCGACATGGGCAACAGCGAGTACGTGCTGGAAGGCCTGTCGCTGCCCTACGTCGTCTTCGGCACCAACATCGGTGGCCGGCCCGACGGCGCCATCGCCGCGGGCGATGGCAACAACCAGGCCTATGGCACGACGCCGGTCACCGGCGTGCGCGCCGATGTGCCGTGGGCGTCGCTCGACGGCATGACCAACACCAACGGCTGGAACCTCGCGCCCGGCTACGCCTTCGACCTGGCGGCCAACGGCTTTGCCGGCGCCACCTTCAAGGTGCAGACCTATCCGGGCCTGGCCGAGTGGATCAACTACGACTTCGAGGGCCTGCGCGACAAGCTCTACGCCATCCGGCCCGACTGGAAGGCCAGCGGCATCCTCGATGAGGGCGTCACCGGCCTGGACAAGATTTCCAAGGGCCTGACCAAGAAGTTCCTGTCCAAGGACCCGCAGGAACACATCACCGAGGAAGAGGCGCTCGCCATGCCCTTCCGCTTCGACACGCTGGCCAGCGTGACGACGCTGACGCGTGCCGAGTTCGTCGCCGAGCAGACGGCGCATGCCAAGCGCCTGCGCACCGCCATCCTCGCCGACACCACGGCGCCGAGCACGCTGGCCGTGCTGGCCGCCGATGAGGCGCAGTGGGTCAAGGGTTGGCTGGGCGCGCTGGAGACGACAGGCCTGTTGCGCCCCGAGGGCCAGGCCCCGGCCATCCGCAGCGACGAGCTGGTGCTGAGCCTGAACGCCACGCTGGCCACCGGCATCCTGCTGGCCAAGGGCGGCGACAGCTACCGCACCCAGGCCGACCTGCTGGGCTTCTTCGCCAAGGTGCAGCAGTGGTACGGCGACACGGCCAAGTACGCCGGTGACCGCGACGCGGCACACGCGCCGGTCGACTACGTGGAAGTCCGTGAGCTGTCAGACGGCGGCACCGTCGAGGTCCCCGTGCCCGTCGCGCCCAACGCGGCCGACTACGACCAGCATGCGGGCCAGTCGACCCACTTCATCAGCTTCGACGTCTTCGCCGGCAACCGCGCCGAGCTGGAATACCTGCGCCACATCGGCGTGCTGGACGAAAAGTTCCGCCCCGTCGGTCCTCAGGCGCTGAACCTGACCAACTACCTGCAGCAAGCCGCACAGGCCCAGGCCAACGCCGGTGCCACCATCAGCGTGCGCGGCCCGCAAGCGCTGCCGGCGGCCAACGGCTCGACGTATGTGCCGACCGACTACGCGCTGCCCTACACGCTGTCCTTCACCAACCCGACCAGTGCGCCGGTGGGGGAAATCCGTCTCGTGACGGCCATCGACCCCGATCTGGACGCGCGCAGCCTGCGCCTGGGCGACCTGAAGATCGGCGACATCAACATCCATGTGCCCGACGGCCAGGCCGTCTTCCAGGGCGACTTCAACTTCACGGGCGCCGCCGGCAAGGGCTATGTGCTGCGCGTCAGCGCCGGCATCGATGCCGAGGCCCGCGTGGCCACCTGGCTGCTGCAGGCCATCGACCCCGACACCGGCGAGGTGCTGCATGACCCCGCCCGCGGCCTGCTGCCGCCGGACGCGAATGGCAAGGCCACCGCGGGCTTCGTGTCGTACACCATCCGTGCCAGCGACCTGGCACGGACTGGCGCCAACATCACCGCCGCGGCGCGGGTCTTCTTCGATGCCACGCCGCCCATCGTCAGCGCGGCCGTCAGCCACACGCTGGATGCCGACGCCCCGGTGACGACGCTGACCGTCACCAGCAACGGCAACAACGCCGGCGGGCAGCCGACCTACAAGCTGAACTGGAAGGCCGTCGACGACGCAGCCGGCGTCAAGCATGTGACCGTCTACGTCGCCGAAGACGGTGGCGACTTCAAGATCTGGCAGCGCCAGGTCGCCGGTGCCGAGAGCACCGCCATCTTCACGGGCCAGGCCGGCAAGCACTACGAGTTCCTGGCCGTCGCCACGGACAACGCCGGCAACCGTGAGGCGGCCAGCGTGTCCAACGCCGTGCTGCCGGACGACGGCAGCCGCAGCGAGGCGCAGCAAGGCCTGGGCGTCACCGAGACGCTGGACGCCAGCGCCGAGCTGCCCGCCGCGGCGCCGGACCGCAGCTACACCGCCAGCGACCTGTTCGCGCAGGCGGCCCAGCAACTGCCCGGTTTCGTCATCACGCCGGCCCTCGGCGGTCTCGGCAGCGACCTGCAGTCGGTGCTCGCCCCGCTGCAGCTGCGCGGCTTCGCCAGCGGCTTCACGGCCAGCCAGGGCGACGTCGGTGCGCTCGCGATGGTCGAGCTGGCCGATGGTTCGGTGCTGGCCAGCGCGGGCAACTATCGCAACGAAGTGTTCCGCTTCGGCAAGGACGGCGGCCGCTCCGTGCAGCCGCTGTTCACGACCACCGCGGCCATCCTCGACATGGCGCTGGACGCCGTCGGCAACCTGTGGGTCATGACCGGTGTCGAGCTGTTGATGGTCGACGCCAGCTCCGGTGCCGTCGTGAGCCGCACCCGCGCGCCCGCCGGCGAGCCGCTGACGCATGCGCTGGCCATCCAGCCGGGCACGGGCCTCATCTATGTCGCCAGCGGCAACGGCGTCGAGATCTTCGACCCCACCGCCGAAGCCAACCGCGCCTGGACCCACTTCAGCAACACCCGCGTCGGCGATCTCGCCTTCGGGCAGGACGGCCGCCTGTGGGCGGTGCGCTGGACCGGCAGCGACGTGCGCGGCGCGCTGCCCGAGGCGACGACCGACATCGTCAGCTTCCCGATGAGCGGCGCCACCAAGGGCCGCGCCGAGCTGGAGTACCGCCTCGCCGGCCTCGTCGACAGCATCACCTTCGGCAAGGCCGGCACGGGCCTCGCGGGCCTGCTGCTGGCCAGCAGCAACACGCCGCAGCGCCCCGTCGCGGCAGATGGCAGCAGCACTGCCGCGCACACCGGCGCCGTGTGGGCCGTCGAGCTGCGCAGCCGCCGCGCGCTGAAGCTCGCTGAAGGCGGCACCCGCGGCGAGAGCATCGTCGCGACTGCCGACGGCCGCATCCTCGTCGCCGAGACGAACCGCATCGACGAGCTGGCGCCCATCAAGGCGCCCAAGGTGGTCACGGCCAGCGTGGCCGACGGTGCGCTGGTGCCGCTGCCGCTGACGCAGCTGGCGGTCAGCTTCGACCAGCCGATGTGGACCGGTGCCGACGGCGCCGACACCACCGGCGTGACGTCGGTGCTCAATCCGAACAGCTATCGGTTGGTTGCCACCGGCGCGAACAGCAATCTGACGCTGCTGCCGGAGAGCGTGCGCTGGGATGCCGCCAGCAAGAGCGTCATCCTGACCCTGCCCAACCTGCCCGCGGGCGGCTGGCGCCTGGAGGTGAATGGCAACCTGCGCAGCGCGCAGCAGATCGCGCTGGGTGACGACTGGGATCTGGTCTTCACCGCCGTGACGGACATCTCCAACCTCGTGCGGCTGGAGTTCGTCGATACGCGCGCCGACCGCCTGACCGGCGCGGTGAGCTACGACGTCAGCGTGACCAACATCGGCGTCGACGACCTCAAGGGTCCGCTGATGCTGCTGCTCGACCCGGGCCGCTACTTCGGGGGCAGCATCACCGGCGCGGCACAGGGCGACGGTGCGCAATCGGAGCTGTGGGTGCTGGACCTGACGGCAGCGCTGCAGGGCGGCGCGCTGAAGACCGGCCAGACGCTGGGCCGCCAGACGGTCTCGGTGCGTCCCGCGTCCAGCTTCGGCACGACGCCGGGTTCGGGCACGCTGGTCAAGTTCAACCTGGGCCATGGCGTCTATGCGCTGCCTTACGACAACACACCGCCCGTGCTGGGCCAGCGCGAGCCTGACGGCGCCATCGATCTGACGACGCCGGGTCTGCCCAAGGCCACCGTGGGTCAGGCCTGGAGCGCCGACCTGGGTGCGCAGGACGTGGACGGCCGCCTGTTCTTCTGGGAGATCGTCAGCGCGCCCAAGGGCATGACCATCGAGCAGGATGCGCGCGTCGAAAGCAGCGCCAGCGGCTACGGCAACCGAGCCACGCTGAAGTGGACGCCGACCGCCAACGACCGGGCCGACAGCGTGGTGCTGGTGCGCGTCATCGACAGTCGCGGTGGTGTTGCGCTGCGGCGCTTCACGCTGGAGGTCGCCGGCGCGAACCACGTGCCGGTGCTGGGCCGCATCAGTGATTTCGAGCTGGGCGAGGGCGAAACCCTGCGCCTGCCGCTGGTTGCCGGGGATGCCGATGGCGACACCCTGACGATGCTGGTGCGCAACCTGCCGCCGGGTGCCGTCTTCGACGCCGCCACGGGCGAGCTGAGCTGGACGCCGGGTTACGACCAGGCGGGCGACTACCGCGACATCACCGTCGTCGTCAGCGACGGCAAGCACGAGGTGACGCAGCGCTTCAACGTGCGTGTCACGCAGGGCCTGGCGCAGCCGGTGTTCCCGCGCGTGGCCAGGCAGGTCGTGCGCGAGGGCGAGCGCATCAGCCTGCAACTGCCCGGCAGCCTGCCGGGCGCGGGCCTGCAGTCTGATGGCGCGGAAGTCCGCCTGAGCTGGTCCGCGGAATGGCTGCCGCAAGGCGCCACGCTGGACAGCGAAACCGGCTGGTTCAGCTGGCAGCCGGCATTCACGCAGGCCGGCACCTTGAAGCTGCCCGTCACGCTGCGGGCCTACTACCCGAGCGTGGGCGGCGAGCTGCCGCGATACGCCCAGGTGACGCAGGAGATCGAGTTCCAGGTGCTCAACGCCAACGGTGCACCGGTGTTCGATGCGGCGCAGACCTGGTCGGTGCTGGAAGCTCAGCCGCTGCGCATCAGCGTGTTTGCCTTCGACCCGGACAACCCGACGTTCGAGCCGCGCGTGCGCCTGACGGCGGGCGGCCCCGCTACCGGGCCCGAGACGACGGCTGCGACGGTGAGCTACACCGTGACCGGCCTGCCGCCGGGTGCCAGCTTCGACGAGCAGACCCTGGAGATCCTGTGGACGCCCGGCTATGCGCAGGCGGGCAGCTACAGCGTCACCGTGAAGGCCACCGACAACGGCGACGGGACCGGAACGCCGTTGAGCAGCCAGATCGTGCTGCCCATCGTGGTGAACAACGCCAATCGCGCGCCCGAGATCAAGGACGTGACGAACGCCTTCGTCGACCGCGGTGCGGTGCTGGAGATTCCGCTGGAGGCGACCGATGCCGACGGCAACCCGCTGCAGCTGACCGTCAGCGGACTGCCGAGCTTCGCAACCTACACGCAGACGCTCAACAGCGCCGGCAAGCTGACCGGCGTGGTGCGCTTCGCGCCGGGCATCGGCCACCGCGGTGACTACACGGTGACCGTGGCCGCGCAGGACAACGGCGATGGCGACGTCAACCAGGTCATCGCCGTTGCGAAGAGCTTCGTCGTCACCGTCAAGAGCCCCAGCGAGGCGCCGGTCATCACGATGCCCAGCCGCGTCGTGGCGGTCGCCGGCACCGAACTGCGCGTGCCGATCGTCGTGTCCGACATGGACCAGGACGCGCTGACCTACGCCGCCACCAACCTGCCGGCCGGCGCGCGCATCGAGACCGATGCCCGCTACGGCCACGCCATGCTGGTGTGGACGCCCGCCGCCGGGCTGAGCGGGGACTTCGACATCAGCTTCGCGGTGACCGATGCCGGCCTGCCGCCGGCCGACGCCGGCTACGTGGTCGACCCGCAGAACCCGCCGGTGCCCAACACGTCGGTCAAGGATCTGCGGATCTCCGTGCGTGCCAGCAACGCCGCGCCGACGCTGTTCGCCATCGCGGCCAGCGGCGGCGCCGTGCAGGGCGATGCGCTCGCCGGCACACGCACCGTGGTCAAGGTCGACGAAGGAACGCCCCTGACGGTGGACCTGTCGGGCCTGGACACCGACCTCGACCTGCTGCACTGGACCGTGGAAGGCCTGCCGGTCGGTATGCAGTTCGCGCCCGCCGCGGCCAGCGGCGGCCAGACCCGCCTTCAACTGCGCTGGACGCCGGGGCTGTTCGCGGCCCAGAGCGACAACCAGAACGGGGCGGCGCCGGGGCGCTACCTGTTGAAGCTGACCGCCAGCGATGGCAGCGCCAGCTTCACGCGCGAACTGGAGATCGTTGTTGCCAACGTCAACCAGGCGCCCGTACTGTTGCCGATGCCGCTGCAACTGGTGCCGGAAGGTCAGACGCTGTCGTTCACGATGCGCACGACGGACGGCGACAACGACGCGACGCAGATCGCCCTGGTCTACGACGCAACCACGCCGCAAGGGGTCTACTTCGATGCCGCCAGCGGCTACTTCGAATGGACGCCTGGCGCCGACATCGTCGACAACCAGGACGCCGAGAGTCGCGCTTACACCTTCACCTTCCGGGCGACGGACGGCCAGGCCACCGTCATGCGGACGGTGCAGGTCCGCGTGCTGGACGTGAACCAGCCCCCCGAGATCCGCACCGCCAGCCACGCGCTGCTGGTCGGCCAGAGCTTTGAGCTGCCCGTCGTCAAGGGCGGCAGCGCACCAACCGGCGTCATCGCCGTCAGCGACCCGGATGGTGCCGCGCAGACCTCGGCGCTGACGGTCAGCTTCCGCGGCCTGCCCGAAGGCGCCGTCTACGACGCGACCGATGGGCGCCTGCGCTGGACGCCCGGCCCCGGCCAGGTCGGCGACTTCACCGTCCTGGCCACGGTCAGCGACGGCAGGAACACCAGCACCGAGAGCTTCGTGCTCCGCGTGGTTGCCGACGCTGCGGCGAACGCGCCGCGGTTGCTGGTCAACCTGACGCCCAGCACCCCGGTGCTGCCGGGCCAGGTGGTGCTGGCCACGGTGCGTGCCGATGCTTTCAGCCCCATCGCCAGCACGCTGGTGCAGGTGCGCGGCACCGGCATCGGCCAGGGCGACTGGACGACCGTGGCCCTCGACGGGCTGGGCCGCCTGCGCCTGACGCCCACGGCGCCGGGCCTCATCGAGATCCGCGTGACCGCGCTGGACGTCGATGGCTTCTCTGCCACGAGCACGCAGACGGTTCGCGTGCGCGACCCGCAGGACAGCGCCGCACCGACGCTGGCTTTCACGGGCGCGCTGTCGCCGGAGCAGACCGGTCTGGCGCCGGCCATCATCGGCGCTTCCACGGCGTTGACCGCACGGCTGGCCGACCTGCAGCTGATGGGCTATGTGCTGGAAGCCGCCCCTTCCAATGGCGACCGGGTGGACGAGTCCGCCTGGCGCATCGTGGCCAGCGCTTCGCTGGCGGCGGTCACGGTCAACGGCGAGCAGACGCTGGCGACGCTGGATCCGTCGCAATGGGCCAATGGCGTCTACGTGCTGCGCCTGCGCGGCTGGGACCTGGCCGGCCGCACGACCGAAATCAGCGCGCGCATCCTCGTCGACTCGGCCACCAAGCAGATCGTCAAGTCCGTGGCGACCGACGCGGTCTTCCACCTGGGCAACCACGATCTGGCGCTGGCCCGCTCGCTGGACAACGCGGGCCGCGGTGATTTCGGCAACTGGACGCTGCCGTTGCTGGACACCCGCCTCAGCCACGACCAAGCCGGCGCCGACAGCCTCGGCGCGGCCGCGGCCTGGCGCACGGGAGCGCGCGTGTGGCTGCAGGCGCCTGCCAACCTGGCCGACGCGTCGGCGGGCACGGCCTACCTGAGCTTCACGTTGGGCACCATGGCCCAGGCGCTGGGCACCGATGCGGCATCGCCGCAGGTGTTGCGCCCGGTGTTCACCGGCACGGCCGGCTGGAGCCTGAAGGCGCTGGACGCCGATCCGGACGTCGCCGTCGCGCTGCAGGCTCAGGGCCTGCGCCTGCTCGACCGTGCCACCGGCCTGCCCTGGCAGCCCAGTGGCTACGAACTCACCGGCCCTGACGGGACGGCGTATCGCCTCGATGCACGCGGTGTCGTGCAACGCGTTCGCTTCGCCGACGGCCAGCAGTGGCTGGTCAGCGATGCCGGCGTGGCGCTGGTGGGCAGTGGTGACGTGGGTGAGCGCATCCGCTTCGAGCGCGACAGCACCGGCCGCATCGAGCGCGTCATCGGCCGCGAGGCCGGCGGCGATCAGGCGGCCTACATCTACCGCTACGACACGCAAGGCCGCCTCGTGCTGGCGCGCAGCCTGTTCGGTGCCGGCAGCCTGAACCAGAACATCGGCTACCGCGCCGACGGCAGCCTGCTGAACACCACCGGCGCCGTGGCGCTGGGCGGCGCAGCCACATGGCTGGCAGGCGTCGGCACGGCGACGAACAGCTGGAGTGGCAACCTCGCCGCCGGCACACCGGTCCACTTCACGTTCAACACCCGTGACAGCGAGCTGGCCAGCACCGTCAAGCGTCCCGGCGCGGCGGGAGCCATCCTGTATGCGGTCGAGACGAGTGCCGGGACGACGTTGTCGGCCGAAGGCGCCATAGTCGTCGGCCAGGCCAGCATCGGTGGCAAGACGGTCACGCTGCTGCGGGTGACCGAGGCCGGTCTCAAGTTGCTGAGCCTGAGCGGCACGGGTGCTGCGTCGTTGAAGATCAGCGTGGCCGGTGACATCAACCGCGACGGCAAGATCGACGGCACCGATACCGCGATGTTCGGCAACGCCCAACCGGGCACCGACCTGAACGGCGACGGCACGACCAACGACACCGACCGCCAGATCGCCTACGCGAACTATGGCTGGCAGGCCAACCTCGCACCGCTGGCGGGTGCGCCCGCCACGCTGAAGAGCCATCAGGACCTGGACGCCACGATGGCGCTGGACGCGGTGGCCTTCGACCGCGAGGGGGACCGCCTGTACTGGCAGGTGCTCAGCGCCGAGCATGGCGTGGCCACGCTGGGGGGCGACGGCAAGACACTGCTGTTCAAGCCGGACGCCGGCTTCACCGGCGACGCCATCGTGCGCCTGCAGGCCGATGACGGGTACTCCACGTCGGCGCCCATCGAGCTCAAGGTCAGCGTCAGCGACGCCAGGCTGCTGCGCATCCACATCGAGCGACTGCCGACGCTGGCGCTGGGCAACAGCGCGCAGATGCGCATCACCGGCGACTTCGCCGATGAATCCGGCGTCACGCTGAGCGGCCGCTACCTGACGTACACGAGCAGCAACGACGCCGTGTTGTCGGTCGATGCCAACGGCTGGCTGCGCGGCCAGACCGCCGGCACGGCCACCGTGAAGGTGGCGGCACGCGGCATCGAGGGCGTCAATGCGTTCACGGTGGATGTCGATCCGGACGCCCCGGCCGAGCGAGACGGCCTCGAAGTGGACGTCTATCCGCGCGCCATCACGCTGGTGAATGGCGGGCAGCGTCAGTTGCGCGTACGTGCGCCAGACAACTCGCCGCTGCAGACCGCTGCCAGCGGCACGCGCTACTACATCGCTGACCCGACGCTGGCCACCATCACGGCCGACGGTCTCATCGTTGCCAAGGCCGAAGGCACGACCCGCATCAGCATCATCAACGGTGGCAAGCAGGTCGACCTGACGCTGTTCGTCACCCATGCCATGCTGGGCGAGGCCACCGTCACCGCCGACGGTGTGGTCGCGCAGGACGCCGCCGGCAACCAGCTGCTGGTTGCCCAGGGCGCGCTGCCCACCGGCACGAAGGTGTCCATCCAGTCCAAGGACCTGGGTGCACTCGACATCCCGCTGCCGGCCACCAACGTGCTGGACGCCATCGGCGCCTGGGACATCGACCTGGGCGGCCAGAAGTCCAACCTGCCCGTGCAGCTCGCGCTGAAGGTGCAGGGCAACCTCGCGGCCGGGACCGAGGTCTTCTTCTGGCGCAAGGGCACCATCATCGACGGCGAGGGCGTGTCGCACGACACCTGGTGGCTTGTCGACAACGGCTTCATCGGTGCGGACGGCATCGCCCGCACCTCCAGCCCGCCGTATGGGGGCGTGGGCTCCGGCAGCCAGCTCGTGGCGACCGTCCGCAAGGAGACGAACCACGACACCGGCGAGGTCGAGGTCAAGGGCGTGTTCATCAACTGGGACGCCATCTGGGCCCAGCAGATGATGATCGCCATGGCGCCCAGCGCCATGATGGCGGTCGCGGCCATGGGCATCTTTGCCTCGTCACCGTCGCCGGTCTATTCGATCAAGTACCGCCTGGATGGCAGCTTCCAGCGCCAGGTGCCCACGTCGGCCTTGAAACCCGACACCATCAACCGCGAGTTCCCGCCCGCGCCGGGCGACAGCGAGACGGCACCGGTCATCACGGGTCTCACCTACGACCAGGGCACGCAGCGCCTCACCGTGGAAGGGCTGAACTTCGTGCCGTCCGGCTCGGCGCGAGGCAACTTCTCCTACAAGGTCTGGCTGATGCCGCGCGGCGATGCGCTGCAGGAGCCGAGCTATCCGGGCACCCGCCCGGAGCGCGGCCTGGTCTGGCAGGGCTATGACGCGTTCCAGTGGAGCAGCGGCGGCAAGCAGACGCTGGAGGTGACGCTGCCCGAGGGCATCGCGCTGTCGCAGCACTTCGTGTATGTCGAACGCATCGCGCTGGCGCCGGACAACAACGGCGTGGTCGGCGGCATGCCGGAGACGTCGGAGTCGCGCCTGGCCGAACTCTGGATCCGCTACAACAACTACGACGCCGACCGGCGCAACGACAGCGACACGCTGGTGACGACGGCGAACGCCATCAACGTGTTCCAGGGCCCGCCGCGCACCGACGTGCCGCAGAACACGCCCGACCCGATCGCGCTGATCAAGCGCATCACGGCGGATGAGACGGGTGCGCCGCTGAAGCTGTTCGGCGGCTATGCCAACCAGATCATCTTCAGCCAGGACGGCACGATGGCCTTCATCGCCGCTCAGGGCGGCAAGATCCACGTCTACGACCCGTTGACCTACCAGATCTTCTACACGCTGCGTGTGGACGGCGGGGCCAACCAGATCTCCAGCCTGGCGGTCAACGACGGCTGGCTGTACGTGGCGGAGGGCAGCAACTACGGCGGTGGCGGGCGCATCACGCGCATCAACATCGACCAGACCTCCGAGCACTTCCTGAAGAAACAGGAAACCATCCGCGGTTTCAGCTTCGTCGACGCGCCGCTGGGCTTCATCGACATGGCGGTCAGCGCCGGCCGCTACCTGGCCGTGACGGCACCCAAGGAGCGCATCCCGCTGACCAATGGCGGCATCACGCAGCGCGGCAACGTCTACGTCATCGACCTCTACGACACCAACGAATGGGGTGAGATCGAGGGCTGGCCGGTGAAGATGAAGATCGACACCGCCTACAACGCCAACAAGGGGCCGCAGTTCATCACCGCGGGTGCGCGTGCGGGTGAATTCCTGCTGTCCGACGCGAAGGCCTACAACCGGGGCGTCAGCGGCGTGACGTTCGCGCTCGGCGAGGGCGGCAAGCTGACGGGCGAGTCCACCCAGGTGGCCGCCTGGCTGTCACCGAAGGAGTGGGATTCCGGCTACCTGCAGCGCAAGCACCAGATGAACATCCAGCGTGCGGCCGACACGGTCATCGCGCTGTATGGCGATGAAGAGTACGCGCTGGTTGCCGACTACAACTTCCTGTTCAACGACGTCCACTTCGTGGACTACGAGAACTACGGTTTCGGCAAGCAGATCGGCGGCAAGATCGGCGTCATCCAGGACCCGTTCGGCAAGAAGGGCGCGCCGAAGTACCTGGGTGCGACGACGCCCATCCCGGGCGGCAGCATCAAGGAGCTGTCGCTGTCCGAAACGGGCAGCCTCTTCGCCGAGGTCTGGATCGACGAGAGCCAGTCCATCGGCAGCGGGCGCATGTACAAGTCGCTGTTCGTCTGGAATGCGGGCGCGCTGATCCAGGCAGCCCTGGAGGCCCAGGGGCGCACCATCGCATCGCCGTTCGACCGCAGCGTCGGCGCGCGCGATCAACGTGTCGCACCGGGTCGCTACGACGAGTATTCCTCCGGCGAGATGTTTGGCTGGATCTACGGCCTGGGCAACTTCGCGGAGAAGGAAGACATCGTCACGCTGGAGAAGCAGGTGCTGCCGCCGGCACCGCCGCCGGTCTACAACAACGACTACACGGTCGAGATGGTGACGTTCACCGACCGGCCGATGGACCCGCCCACGACGGTGGCCGGCGTGCTGGCGACCAAGGTGGGGGCGTACTTCCTGGGCGCGGTCAGCGCGCTGGAGGTGGGCCTGCGCCGCAGCTTCGGCTTCGACGATGCCGACGCGCTCAAACGCATGAACCGCGCCCGCGAGCTGGCCGACTCGGTCAGCTACGCCGGCAAGGGCAATGCGCTGACGCGCGGCCTGGCGATGTTCGCCGAGGGCATGATCAAGGGCATCGCCGACGTGCCGCTGCTGGCGGCCGACACCGTGCTGCGCACGGCGCACGTGCTGGCCTATGCCGCGGCGGGCGGCGAGGGCGAGATCGTCGAGCTGCCACCGATCAGCGACCTGGCCCGCGGCTTCGACGAGGGCAACGTCTCGCGCCTGGAACTGCTGATGGCGCCCATCATGCAGGTGGCTCAGCGCAATCCGCTGGTGTCCGCCGCGATGACGCTCAAGGACCAGCTGGAGGCGACCATCGGCTACATCGCCGGCAACGTCGAGCTCGACCAGCTGATCGCCACCAGCTTCGGGGCGGCGGCCAGCCAGCGCGACCTGCGCGTGGCGACCAAGAACTACCAGGCCGCCGTGGCCGCCGAACGGGCCGGCAGCTTCTCGGGCGGGCTCAAGGAGCTCACGCGCATGGAGCGCGAGCTGAACAGCCTGGCCGACGTGGCCAACCGCAAGGCGCGCGATCTGGTGAAGGCGCTGCAGGACTTCTCCGACCAGCCGGGCAAGAAGTCCGCCGACCCGACGATCCGCAAGGGCCGTGATGCCGCGGACCGCAACACGCCGCATTCGGAAGGCAACGCGCTGGCCGACGAGCAGAACAGCGTGCCGGCCTGGGACATCAGCACCGCGGTCGACCGCGTCAAGTTCGTCGAGTCCGTCAACACGCTGCGCGACCGCGGGGCCTTGGGAACCAAGGACAAGGTGGTCAAGGTTGGCGTGACCAAGGACGGCAACGTCTTCACCGACATCGAGCTGGGCCATCTGGTCGATTCCGAAGGCAAGCCTTTGGTGGTGCGACTCGAGGAAACACCGGACGCCCAGGCGATGAACCGTGACGGCAAGCTGCCGCTGGCGATCTACGAGATCCAGCGCAAGTACGCCTCGGACGACAACAACACGGTGCTGACCTGGGATCAGCATTTCGCGCAGAGCCAGAGCGGTGTCTTCCTGATCCGTGTGCCCCAGAACACGTTCAACAAGGGCATGGATGCGTTGAGCGCTGCCACCCTGCACGAGTTCACCGAGCTGCGCCGCCTCTACGCGGCCTTCCAGGAGAACCGCGGCATGACGGCCAAGCAGCTGGAAGCACACATCGAGAAGTACCACGACGAGGCGGCCAATCTGTCTGACGACATGATCTACGAGGAGAAGCTGCGCCAGCAGGAGGAGGCCGACGAGGCGCATGTGCAGGGGCCGGCCCTGCGCGCCCAGGACCCGAAACTCAAGGCCATGGTGCAGGCGCATGAGGACCGCGTGCTGTCCGAAGTCCGGGCCGACAAGGCCCGCTTCAAGGACGCCTGGGACCAGGTGTCCATCAAGGCCCGGGTCAAGGACGCCAGCGGCAATATCGTCGAGGTCGAGATCCGCCCGGACGTGCTGGGCCTCAAGGTGGCGCAGGACGGCAGCCTGACGTTCGAGATCGTGGATGCCAAGCTGAGCCAGATCAAGGACTACACCGATCCGAAGGTGAACCTCACCGGAGCGCTGACCAAGGGCCAGAAGGTGGCCTTCCCGGCCATTGCGCGCGGCGACCTCGTCGACTTCAGGTTCGTCGAATCGCAGAACGCCCCGCTCAGCCCCGAGTTCCGTGCGTTCCTCGCCAAGAACGACATCAAGGTGGGCGAGACCGTGCTCGACGGTGCGCAGATCAGCCGCGACGTCATCATCGCCACCGCGTCTCACCGCTTCGATAACACGGGCATGCCAATCCGGCCGGACGAGAAGTTCGATCTGGCCCCGGGCAGTACCGACCCGCGCCAGAACCCGGGCAGCGTGGCGAATGCGCGCGCCTATCTGGACGCCAATTTCACCTTCGTCTGGGCCAAGTACGACGCGAGCACGGCCAAGCAGCAGATCGACGAACTGCCCGATCTGTTGTCGACCGTGGCGCTGGACACCTCGCATTTGCAGGTCATGGTGGAAGCCGCGCGGCAGTACTGGATCGCGGCCGGGGCGGATGCGTCGCGGCTGGCCCAGGTCCAGGTCGAGCTGCAGCATCTGCCTGCTGGTGAACTGGGTCAGGCGGAAGGCAGCCGCATCAAGCTGTCCGCCGATGCCGCGGGCTGGGGCTGGTACGTCGACCAGACGCCATTGCAGTCGGAGGAGTTCGAGACTCGTGGCGGCACGCTGGTGCTTCGTGCCGGCGAAGGGACGCGCCATCACGTGGACCTGCTGTCGGTGCTCATCCACGAGATGGGCCACACGCTGGGCCTGGTCGATCTCGAGCCCACCGGGTTCGTCATGTCCGGCACGTTGCAGGCCGGCGAGCGTCGCCTGCCGGATGCGAGCCTGTTGTCCGTGAAGGTGGAGCTGGCGCAAGCCGCGCCGCCGCGCACGGCACTGCGCATCGCAGCGCCGGCACCCGCCGCTGCGGCTGTGCCCGCCTGGCAGGCTGTCGCAGCCACCTCGGCGTTGGTCGGCGGCGGGCTGACGGACGGCCCCAACGCGGCATGGACTACCCGCGGCGCGGTGGATTGGGTCGTCGGTGAGGGCGCCGTGCTGCGCGAGCATGGGCGTGCGCAGAGCCATCTCGGCCAGGCCTTCGTGCTGCAGCCCGGCGAGCGTGTGCTGAGCTTCACGCTGGCGGGCACGGGCCTGCGAGACAACGGCAGCGGCCCGTCCGATGCCTTCGAGGTGGCGTTGCTGGATGCACAAACCGGCCTGCCGGCGGCAGGCCAGGTGCAGCTCGACGGCAGCGATGCGCTGATGAACCTGCAGACCAACGGTCGCGAGCGGCTGGCGTCCAGCGTCACCCGGCGGCTCAATGCGGATGGCAGCGCCACCTACTTCGTCGATTTGTCCGAGAGCCTGGTCGGCAAGTCGCTGCTGCTGTCGTTCGACCTGCTGGGCTTTGCCGCGCTGGGCAGCGCGATGACCGTGCGCGACGTGGCGTTGCTGGGCAGCATCCCGACCAGCACCAACCAGGCGCCGACGGCTGCAAGCTCGCTGGTCAGCGGCGTCGAGGACGGCACGCTGTCGCTGGGGTGGGCCAACTTCGCCGTGGCCGACCGTGACACGCTGCCCGACGGGGGCGTGCTGCAGGTCGAGATCACGGCGCTGCCGCTGGACGGCCAGCTGCAACGCCAGCAGGCCGACGGCAGCTGGGCAGCAGTCGTGGTTGGCGAGCGCTTCAGCGAAGCCGACCTGGCCGCACGCGGCCTGCGCTTCGTGCCGGCCGCCGACGCGTCGGGCGGTGCCGGCTACGCCACGCCGGGCGACGGCAACCGCCACGAGCACTACGCCCGCATCGGCTTCCGCGCCTTCGATGGCGAGCTCTACAGCGCGCCGGCCAGCCTGGTCGTCGACATCGCGGCCGTGGCCGACGCGCCCACCCTCACCGTCACCGGCGGCAACGCCGTCGCCGGCGTGGAGGACGTGGCGCTGGCGCTGCACGCCATCGTCGCCGGCCTCGTCGACAACGACGGCTCCGAGACGCTGGTGCTGACGCTGACGGGTCTGCCGGACGGCTTCCTGCTGTCCGACGGCACGCACAGCTTCACGCCGTCGGCCACGCAGCGAGTCGTCAACCTCGCCGGCTGGCAGCTGGACGCCCTCACGCTGACGCCGCCGCGCGACTTCAATGGCAGCGTGGCCCTGCAGCTGCAGGCCACCGCCCTCGAAGGTGCCACCGGCGCGTACGCGACCACCAGCCAGGTGGTGACGGCCCAGTTCGTCGCCGTGGCCGACGCGCCCTCGCTGGCGCTGAGCCCGCGCGATGTCGCCGTCAGCCGCGAGCTGCTGGCCACCAGCTGGGAGACGCCGACCAACGGCACGACGTCGTCCACCGTGCTGACCGGCCGCGTGCTGGAGGGTTGGACGATCCAGACGCCGACGACCGGCAAGACCGCCGCGTTCGAGATCTGGTCCGCCGGCGATCGCATGACCACCGTGGGTGGCAACCTCGCCATCGTGCAGCCCATGGCCGGCAACGGCAGCCAGTGGCTGTCGCTGCGCAACGGCCGCGGCAACGCGACCTACCAGACCCTCGGCGTGGAACGCAGCGTGGACACCATTGCCGGCGCCACCTACACGCTGAGCCTGGACTACGCCGGCGGCCTCGGCTTCCTGGTGGCCAACACGCAGATCGGCATCTACGTCGACGGCGTGCGCATCGCCACCCACGCTGGCACCAGCCCCAACAGCGGGCTGAACTGGCAGGCGCTGAGCTTCAGCTTCGCGGGCAACGGCGCCAGCCGCACCGTCGCCATCGTGCTGGAGGGCGGCGACACCATCGCCGTCGGCACCACCGTGCCGCAGCGCAGCGCCATGATCGACGACATCCACCTCGTCGAGACGCTGCCGGTGGGCGCGGGCGTCGTCTATGGCTTGGCCGGTGGCAGCGTCGCGCTGCCGCGTGTCGAGGCCGCGCTGGCCAACACGGCAGGTGGGGAGAGGTTGATGCTCAGCCTGCTGGGCCTGCCGGACGGTGCCACGCTGACCGACGGCGTGCGCAGCGCCGCCGGCGGCGTGACGGTGGACCTGGCCGGCTGGGACCTGACCCGCCTCAGCCTGACGGCACCGGCGGGCTTCACCGGCGAGTTCGGCCTCACGGTAGTAGCCGCCAGCGTCGAGACCAGCAACGGCGCCAGCGCCAGCGTCAGCCAGGGCTTCACCGTGCGCGTGCTGCCCGGCACCGCGGTGGCCACGCCGGTGGGGGTCAACCCCTTCGTCGTCACGGCGACGCAGGCGCAGGCCACCCAGCGCCAGGCCGGCAGCTCTGCCGTGGCCGACCCGTCGGCCGCCGCCCTGGCACTGCTGGCCGACGACCGCGGCCGGTTGGACGCCGGCGCCACACCGGCCCCGCTGCCCCGCACCGCCGCCGAGATCGCCCAGGACGAGGCCGACCGTGCCCGCGCCCTGAGCGACGCCTGGCTCAAGGAGCTGGAAGAGCGGGCCAAGGCGCAGTGGCAGCAGCTGGTCGGAGGAAAATGAACTCAGTGATGGATCAACAGGAACTGCGCGGCCGATGAGCTACGTCATTCACATCTGGGAGCATGCCAGCCCGACGACCTGGGCCGAGGCCGATGCCTTGCAGGCTCGCCTGGAGGGGCGATCGGCACCGCCCAACCCCAAGTTCGCGCGGTTGGCGCAAGGGCTGCTGCGGGCCTTTCCTCACCGGCGTGATGCCACCTCGTCGTCACCGTGGATCGAAGGCGCGCCGGACGGCCAGGTCGACGAGGCAGTCTGGGCACTGGGTGTCGATGCCAACCAGCTGGACCGGGTGGTGCCGGAGCTGGTGGAGCAGGCGATTGCGCTGGGGTTGACGGTCTATGACGGTCAATCCGGCGAAGTCTTCCTGCCCGGGCGCTGGCGGCTCACGCCCGAGGGGCGCGAGCCGCTGACGTGGCAGCCCGCGGCCGCAGCACCAGCGGCCCCGGGGCTCGAGCTGGACGCGGGGCGCGCACTGCTGGAGGCCCGGGTGCGGGCACTGTTGCTGCCGCGCCTGGCGCCCAAGGGCTTCCGGCTGGCGTGGCGCACGGGTCTGCAGACGCACGACGCGCTGGCATTGCTGCGCGAGACCGCGCTCGGACAGCAGCGCATCGAGCTGACGCCGACCTCCTGGTCTGAGCAGCACTGGGAACTGTGGCTGTCCTGCGTGCTCGCGCCCCGCTTGCCGGCCGACCTGCTGAAGTGGTGCGAACCGCAGGACACGATTCCGCTGACGTTTGAGAGCTTGCCGGCGCTGGCCGACTTCTATTCGCAGCCGGAGACGCGTATCCCCTTCGATGCGTCCTTCAGATGTGTCGGCATCGACAGGCTGGAGCGCTTTGTCGGTATCTACGCCGACTGGGTCGATCAGGCGCTGTTGCCAGTGCTGGAGGCCACCACGGATCTGGCGGGCTATCTGCGCGCCGATGGTCATCCAGCCGGTCCGGGCGTCGTCGTTCAGGCTGCGGTTGCGGGTTTGGCGCTGGCGCACTGCGCCGGCGATCCGGCGTTGGCTGATCGCGCTGCGCGCTATGGACAACAGCGGGTGCCAGATCCCCGTCCGGACCTCTTTCGCCGCCGGCTGGCGGGCTTGGCAGGCTTCCCGCAGTACTTCGGCATCTATGCGGGGGCTTGATGAGCGTCGGTGAGTTTCTCGTTCGCGCAGTGGCCTGCGTCAAGGTGGCCAGCACCGAGGTGGCCGGGCAGGCAGTGCACGTCGACGACGAGCAGAGCCCTGTCATCGACCTGCTGGACAACGGCCTGATGGTGGTCTATCTCGTGGACGAGGGGGACCGCCTCGTCTACGTCCAGCACAGGCATGTGAACCAGATCGGCGCCAATCCGCGTGGCTTGATGGATTTCGGCCTGGTCAATCTCGAACGGCTGGCGTCATCCGGGCTCAAGCTGATCCAGCACGGCGCCATCCACGGCTTTCAGCTCGACGGTCAGTTCGAGGCCAGCCTGATCCTGCTGGACAAGCTGTGGGACCAAGCCCTGAGCCACCTGACCCCGCACGGCGCGGTGGTCGCCATTCCTGCCCGGGATGTGCTGGCGTTCTGCGATGCGGCCAGCGCCAGCGGGATCGCCGAGCTGCAGGCGCTCGCGGAGCGCGTTACCGAGAGTTGCGACCACCTGCTGACGCCGCAGCTCTTCCGGCGTGTCGACGGTGAATGGCATCCTTACGCACCACCGCAGGGCGACGCGTGAGCCTCGACCCCACAGGTTTTGCGCCCTGGTGACCGGCCGGTGTGGCAATGACGACCGTTCGTCGCCTGGGCGCTACGCCCGCGTCCCGTGCTCCGGGGATAGTCGCTGCGCGGCGGCTTCCCTAGGATGCGCCCATCCGCGCTCTGGCGCGCCCGACCTCTGGACTGTTCCATGACCCTCGCCACCTCCTCCCGCCGCTGGCTGTCCGCCGCCCTGCTGTCCCTGGGCGCACTGGCCGGCTCCGCCCAGGCGGCGCCCACCGTCGTCACGCTGTACGGCACCGCCAACGGCTTCGGCACCACGCCGGGCACCGCGGTCGGCGGCCAGTTCCTGTTCTCCGACCTGCCCACGGCCGGCGGCGCGTCCGAGACCGACGCCTGGATCGCCGAAGGCGGCTTCAGCGCGCTGCTGAACACCGGCTACAGCGGCGACCTGGTGGACAGTGCCGTGCTCAAGGTCGTCAGCGGCGGCTGGGGCTTCGGCGGCCGGGCCAGCCTCTACCTGAACGGCGAGTTCGTCGGCAAGATCTCCGATGGCGACCCGGGCACCGAGCAGTTCAACAAGGTCGTCGAAGACAGCTTCGACCTCATCGACCTGCTGAACCTGCTGACCGGCACCAACGACCTGTTCGAGATCCGCCCGGCCGACGACTTCGACGGCGGCGCCGTGGACTTCCTGGAGCTGACCTTCGTGCTGCCGGACACCGGCACGCCCGGCAACACGGTGCCCGAGCCCGCCAGCGCCGTGTTGGCCGGCATCGCGGTGGCCGGTGCCGCGCTGGCACGCCGTCGCCGCCGCGACTGACGCTTTCACGGACACTCGCGCGCCGGCCTTTTTGGCCGGCGCGTTTCGTTTGGGCCTGCCGTGATCCGACGCTTCACCCGCTTCCTGCCCCTGCTGCCTCTGATCGTGGCCTTGCCGGTCGCGGCGCAGACGCTGCCCGAGCTGGCCGACCGCGCGCTGGCCGCCGACCCCGCCGTGCGTGCCACCGGCGCGTCGCTGCGTGCCGCCGAGGAGCGGCTGGTGCAGGCGCGCGCTGCCTACGGCCCCACGGCCAACCTGACCGCCACGTCCACCGAGACGCGCTACCAGGAGCTGCCGGCCGGCCAGACACGGCCCTTCCGCGCCGACCAGTACGCGTTCCAGGTCAGCCAGCCCGTCTGGCGCGGCGCGCTGTACCCCGCGCTGCAGGCTGCGCGCAGCCAGCTGGAGCAGGCCGGCAGCGCGCTGCTGCAGTCGCGCATGGAGGCGCAGCAGCGGCTGGCCGAGGCCGTGCTGGAGGTGTTCAAGGCGCGTGACGTGGTCGTCCACGCCACGGCGCTGCGCGAGGCCTACGGCGAGCAGCTGGCCGCGGCACGGCGCGGCTTCCAGGTCGGCCGCGCGGCCGCGCCCGAGGTGCGCGAGGCCGAGGCGCGGGTGGACAACGCCGTCGCCCAGCTGCTGGCTGCCGAGGCCGAGCTGGACCTGCGCCAGCAGGTGCTGGCCGAGGTGGCCAACGGCCCCGTGCCGGCGCTGCTGGCCCGCGCCGTGGCGCCCGAGGCGCTGCCCGTGCTGCCGGCCGACAGCGTGCTGGAGTGGCTGTCCCAGGCCGAGGCCGAGAGCCCGCAGCTGCGCCAGGCCCGGCTGGCCGTGGACGCCGCCCAGGCCGAGACGCGCAAGGTTTCGCTGGCCCATGCGCCCACGGTGGACATCAACTACAACTACACCCACTCGAGCGACACCGGCACGGCCACCAGCATCTTCCCGCGCCGCGGCAACTCGTCGGCCATCGGCGCCACGCTGACGATCCCGCTGTTCGCCAGCGGCGCCACGCAGTCCAAGGTCGTCGAGACGCTGGCGCTGCGCGACAAGGCCGCCAGCGAGCTGGACCTGGCCCGCCGCACGCTGGTCATCGGTGTGCGCCAGGCCTTCGTCGCCACGCTGTCGGCGCTGTCGCAGGCCAAGGCGCTGGCGACGGCCGAGCGCTCGCAGGCGCTGTCGGTGCGCGCCAACCAGCGCGGCTTCGAGGTGGGCATCAAGACCAACGCCGACGTGCTGGAGGCGCAGGGCAAGCTCTTCGAGGCCCGGCGTGACCTGTCGCGTGCCCGGCACGACGCGTGGGCAGGTTATTTCAGGCTGCGCGCGCTGTCGGGCCAGCTCGGCGAGGCCGACTGGCAGGCGCTGGACGCGCAGCTCGTCGCCCACCGGCCGGTCGACCTCAACCGTGCTCGCGATCGCAGCGGCTCATGACGGCCGACGACCACGACCTCGTGCTGCCGCCGCCCGCGCCCGTCGCGCAGGCGGCCGAGCTGGCGCCGGCGCTGGCGATGTGGCTGCAGCGGCTGCACGCGGCCGGCCTGGGCTGCCAGGGCGTGGCACTGCACGCAGCGGACGCCGCCTGGCGTGCGCCGTTCGAGCGCACCGATGTGGCCGACGCCTGGGCCGAGGCCCGTGCCCGCGTCACGCGCGACAGCCCCGTCGCGCTGAGCCGCGTGGCCACCGGCGAGCTGATGGTGGCCACGCACCTGGCCCTGCCCAGCGGCCAGCCCGGCATCGTCGGCGCGCTGCTCAGCCCGCCTCACAACGACCGCAGCCTGCAACTGCTGCTGCTGTCGCTGGGCTGGCTGCAACTGACGCTGAGCGCCGCCAGCCTCGCGCACAACCAGCGCGCGGCCGAACTGCTGGAGCTGATGGGCCACGTGGCGTCGCACCGCCGCGCGCGCGCCGCGGCGCAGGACTGGGTCAACCGCACGGCCGCCTGGGCGCGGCGGGAACTGCCGCCCGAAGGTGAGCTGCGGCTGTCGCTGTTCGAGGTGCGGCACGAGCGCACGCATTGGTGGGTGGCCGCCGACGTGGCCGATGCCGAGACCGGCAGCCCCGCGCTGCGGGCGGCAGGCGAGGTCGCGCAGCGCGCCTTCGTCGAGGGCCGTGAGCTGGTGGAAGACGGCGTCTGGGCGCTGCCGCTGCTGGACCAGGGCGAGGTGGTGGCCGTGCTGGTGGCGCAGGGCGACACATCGCCCGCCGCGCAGCAGGTGCTGCGCACCAGCGCCACGCTGGCCGAGCCGCTGCTGCGCCACTGGCGCACGGCCGAGCTGCCGCTGCCGGTGCAGGCCTGGCGCGCGCTGCGCCGCGTGGTGGACCGCCTGCGCGGCCCCGGCCACCGGGCGTGGAAGGTCGGCGCGGCGGCCGTGGCCGTGGTGCTGGCCGTGCTGCTGCTGGTGCCGGTGGACGACCGCGTCACGGCGCACACCGTCATCGAGGGCCGCACGCGCCAGCTCGTCACGGCGCCGTTCGAGGGCTTCATCGCCGAGGCGCTGGTGCGGCCGGGCGACCGCGTGCGCCAGGGCCAGGTCTTGCTGCGCCTGGACGACCGCGAGCTGAAGCTGGACCAGGCCCGGCTGCGCGGAGAGCGTGACCAGGCCGCCGCCAAGCTGCGCCAGGCCATGGCCGACCGCGAGGCCGCGTCCGTCGCGCTGGCCAGCGCCGAGCTGCAGGGCGCCGAAGGCCAGCTCGCGCTGGTGGAGGCCAAGCTGGCGCGCGCGCAGCTGGTGGCGCCCATCGACGGCCTGGTCGTCAGCGGCGACTGGGTGCAGCAGCTGGGCAGCCCGGCGGAGCTGGGCAAGGAGATGTTCGAGATCGCCGCCGAGGGCTACCGCGTCGTGCTGCACGTGCCCGAGCGCGACATCGCCCGCGTGCGCGTGGGGCAGCCCGGCGTGCTGCGGCTGGCCGGCCAGCCGCATGCCGGCCACGACTTCGAGCTCAGCCGCGTGACCGCGACGGCCAGCGTGCAGGACGGTGCCAACGGCTTCCGCGCCGAGGCCGCGTGGCAGGGCGAGGTGCCGGCGCTGAGTCCGGGCATGCAGGGCGTGGCCAAGGTGGTCGTCGGCCGCTCCAACCTGCTGACGATCTGGACGCGCGAGTCCGTCGACTGGCTGCGTCTCAAGCTCTGGCAGTACTGGATCTGAAATGGACAGCCCCTCGCCCACTCTTGCGCCGCTGAACGCGGGCAAGCCTGGTCGGTCCCCCGAGGGGACGGCGATGCTTGGCGGCTTGACCGCCAAGCACATCGCCCTGGCGGGCCGGCTTGGGAGCGGCCCGGCGCACGGCCCGCGTTGAGCCCACGTCATGCAAGCCCTGCTCTCCGAACACTGGCACGCACTGCGCCACCTGCGCCCCCGGCTGCGTGACGGCGTCGAGCCGCTGCACCGCCGGCTGCGTGGCCGCTCGTGGGTGCTGCTGTCCGACCCCGTGGCCCAGCGCTTTCACCGCATGACGCCCGAGGTGTGGCGCGTGCTGTCGCTGTGCGACGGGCGCCGCACGCTGGACGAGGTCTGGGACGCGGCCTGCGCCGCGGCCAGTGATGACGGCGCGACGATCTCGCAGCATGAGCTGGTGCAGCTGGTGTCGTCGCTGCATGCCAACGACCTGCTGCAGACGCAGGTCTCGCCCGATGCCGGCGAGGTGTTCGAGCGCTTCCAGCGCCAGCGCAAGGCCAAGTTCAAGCAGAACTGGCTGAACCTGATGAGCCTGCGGCTGCCGCTGTTCCACCCCGACGCGTGGTTCGACCGGCAGACCGCGCTGGCACGCGCGCTGTTCAGCCTGCCGGCGCTGCTGCTGTGGCTGGCCCTCGTCGTGCCCGCGGCGGTGCTGGGCGCGCAGCACTGGCAGGCGCTGACGCAGAACCTGTCGGACCGCGTGCTGTCCGCCAGCAACCTGGTGCTGCTGTGGTTCGTCTACCCGCTCGTCAAGGCGGTGCACGAGTGGGCGCATGGCCTGGCCGTGAAGGCGCATGGCGGCACGGTGCGCGAGGTGGGGCTGCTGTTCATCCTGTTCACGCCGGTGCCGTATGTGGACGCGACGTCGTCCTACGGCTTCCCGTCCAAGTGGGCACGCGCGCAGGTGGCGGCGGCGGGCATCCTGGCCGAGTTGGCGCTGGGCGCCGTCGCGTTGTTCGTGTGGCTGGCGGCCGAGCCGGGGCTGCTGACCGCGGTGGCCTACAACGTCATCCTCATCGCCGGTGTGTCGACGCTGCTGGTCAACGGCAACCCGCTGATGCGTTACGACGGCTACTTCATCGCCACCGACCTGCTGGAGCTGCCCAACCTGGCGCAGCGCGCGCAGGCCTACTGGGTCTACCTCAGCGACCGCTGGCTGTTCGGCGCGCGCGACGCCGAGCCGCCCATGGTGTCGGACGGCGAGCGCTGGCTCCTGTTCCTTTACGGCGCCATCGCGCCCGTCTACCGGCTGCTCATCACGGTCGGGCTGATCTGGTTCGTCGCCAGCGAGTACCTGCTGATCGGCGCCATCATGGCCGTCATGGCGGGCTGGCAGGCGCTGGTGATGCCACTGTGGAAGGCCTGGAAGCACCTGGACGAAGGCGGTTCGCTGGCGCGCCGGCGCGACCTGGCCAAGCGCCGCGCGCTGCTGCTGGCGGCGGGCGTGCTGGGCTTTCTGGGCCTGGTGCCGCTGCCGTTCTACTCGGTGCACCAGGGCGTGGTGTGGCTGCCGGACGAGGCGCTGGTGCGTGCCGAGGCGGCCGGCCAGATCAGCGCCGTGCAAGCGGCGCCGGGAAGCACGGTGGCGCACGGCGGCGCCATCCTCAGGATCGACAACCTGCCGCTGCAGGCCGAGCTCGCGCAGGCCGCCGCGGCCCTGGCGCAGACCGAGGCCACGCTGCGCCGCGCCGAGGTGGCCGAGCCGGCGCGCGCCATCCCGCTGCGCACCGAGCTGGCCGCGCGCCAGCAGCGCTACGAGGAAGCGCGCGCCCGCGTCGCCGCGCTGGACGTGGCGGCCAACGTCGCCGGCCGCTGGGTGCCCGACGCGCCCACCGAGCTGACCGGCCGCGCCGTTAAGCGCGGCGAGCTGCTGGGCTACCTAGTCGCCGGCCCGACCGACCGCGCGCGCGTGGCGGTGTCTCAGGAGGATGCCGACCTCGTGAAGCACCGCGTGCAGGGCGTGCAGGTGCGGCTGATGCAGTGGCCGCACGCCACGCAGGACGCGAGCGTGCGCCGCCAGGTGCCGGGCGGCGGCTTCGAGCTGGTGTCGCCGGCGCTGGGCTCGTCGGGCGGCGGCGAGGTGGCGGTGGACCCGTCCAAGGAGGGCGGCAAGCACAGCCTGCGCCGCGTGTTCGACATCGAGCTGCAGCTGGCCGGGCCGTCGCCCAGCGCCGTGTTCGGCGACAAGGTCTGGGTGCGCTTCGACCTCGGCGCCACGCCGCTGGCCGCGCAGTGGCTGCTGCGGCTGCGCCAGGCATTCCTCGCGAGGCTGAATGTCTAGCCTGGCCGCCGACCTGCGCTGGCTCAAGGCCCTGGCCGGCCCCGAGTTCCGCCGCGCCGACACGCTGCGCGACGAGCGCGGTGCCGAGGGTGACCAGAAGCTGGAACGCTGGCTGCGCGACGTGGCCGGCTGGCTGCCGGTGAGGAGCGAGTCGGCCGCCAGCGTGGCCGCGCTGAGTGCCGCCATCGCCGCGCAGCCGCAGCGCGATGCAGAGGACGAGGCCGTCGTGCGGCAGCTGCAGGATGCGATGGCCGCGCTGCGCGCGAACGCCCGCGACGGCGCCGCACTGGCCCGTGCGCTGGGCGCCGTCGGCGAGGCGGCGCGACGCCGGCTGGGCTTGTGGCCGCACCCGGTGCAGTTCGCCGGCGCGCGCCTGCTCATCACTGGCCAACTGGCCGAGATGCGCACCGGCGAGGGCAAGACGCTGGTGGCCGCGCTGGCCGCCACGGTGATGGCCGCCAGCGGCGCGCGCGTGCATGTCGTCAGCACCAACGACTACCTCGCGCAGCGCGACTGCGAGGAGATGGCGCCGCTGTTCGCGTTCTTCGGCCTCGACGGCGGCTTCGTCAAGGGCGGCATGGAGCCCGACGAGCGCCGCACCGCCTACCGGCATGCGGTCTGCTACGTCAGCGGCAAGGAGCTGGTGTTCGACTACCTGAAGGACCGCCTCGCCGGCCACGGGCTGCTGCCGGGCCGCGTGGCCGGCCTGCGCGGCTTCGTGCGCGGCGAGTCGGCAGAGCCGCTGATCCCGGCGCTGCACTTCGCCATCGTCGACGAGGCCGACAGCGTGCTCATCGACGAGGCCCGCACGCCGATGATCATCTCGCAGGAGTCCGAAGGCATCCACGAGCCGGCGCTGCTGGCCTGGGCCATCGCCGCCGCGCGCGAACTGCGCGAGGGCCAGCACTTCACGCTGAAGCTGGCCACCCGCGAGGTGGAGCTCAAGCCCGGCGCGCTGGACACCTGCCCGCCGCTGCCCGACGGCGTGCGGCCCGTGTGGCGCGCGCGGCCCTGGCGCGAGCAGCTGCTGCGCCAGGCGCTGACGGCGCTGCACTTCTACGAGCGCGACCAGCACTACATCCTGGCCCCCGGCGAGAAGCCGGAAGAGGGCCTCAAGGTGCAGATCGTCGACGAGAGCACCGGCCGCGTGATGGCCGACCGCAGCTGGGAGCAGGGCCTGCACCAGCTCATCGAGGCCAAGGAGGGCGTCAAGCTCACGGCCGGCCGCGACACGCTGGCGCGCATGACCTTCCAGCGCTTCTTCCGCCGCTACTACCTGCTGGCGGGGCTGACCGGCACCGCCGCCGAGGCTGCCCGTGAGCTGTGGGCCACGTACCGGCTGCGCGTGCGCCGGCTGCCGACGAACAAGCCCATCCAGCGCCGCGAGCTGCCGCCCGCCGTGCTGCCGGATGCCGCCGCCAAGTGGCAGGCCGTGGCCGACGAAGCCATGGCGGCCGCCGCGCGCGGCCAGGCGGTGCTGGTGGGCACGCGCAGCGTGGAGGCCAGCGAGGCCGTCGCCGCGGTGTTTGCCGAGCGCGGCGTGGAGGCCACCGTGCTGAACGCGCGGCAGGACGCCGAGGAGGCGGCCATCGTGTCGCGGGCCGGCGCGTCGGGCCGCATCACCATCGCCACCAACATGGCCGGCCGCGGCACCGACATCAAGCCCGACGCGCAGGCGCTCGCCGCTGGCGGCCTGCACGTCGTCCTCACCGAGTTCCACGAGTCGCCGCGCGTGGACCGCCAGCTGTTCGGCCGCAGCGGCCGCCAGGGCCAGCCGGGCACCGTGCGCGCGCTGGTGGCGGCCGACGACCCGCTGTTCAAGACGCTGCCGGCCGCGCTGCGCACTGCGCTCGCCCGCGGGCAAGGCCTGGCCCTGGCCGTGCGCCTGGCGCAGCGCGACGCCGAGCGCCGCGCCTGGCAGATGAGAAAACAGACCCTGCGGCAGGACCGCGAACTGCACCGCATCATCGGCATTGCCGGTTCCACGACATGAAGCCCACGCCTCTTTCTCCTTCCCTTCCTGCCCTTCTTGCCCTCCTTGCTCTGCCGAGCCTGCCCGCCTCGGCGCAGGAGTACGACTGCATGATCGAACCCGCGCAGACGGTGGAGATCCGCAGCCCGGTCGTCGGCATCCTGGAGCGCGTGCACGCGCGCCGTGGCGACGCCATCCGCCAGGGGCAGGTGCTCGTCAGCATCGAGAGCAGCGTGGAGGCCAGCGCGGCGGAGTCCGCCCGCGCGCGCGCCGATGCGCAGGGCCAGGCCGAGATGTCGCGCGCCAAGGTGGGCGCGCTGCGCGAGAAGGCGCGCCGGTTGCAGGACCTGCTGGCCGAGGAGTTCGTGTCGACTCAGGCGGTGGACGATGCGCAGGCCGAACTCAAGCTGGCGGAAGCCGAGCTTAAGACGGCCACGGAGAACAACCAGATTGCGCGGCTGGACCACCGCCAGGCCGTCGACCAGCTGCGCCGTCGCCAGATCCTGGCGCCGTTCAGCGGCGTCGTCGTCGACCAGTACCTCTACCCCGGCGCGCTGATGGACAGCAGCGACACCAAGAAGCCCGTGCTGAAGATCGCGCAGACCGACCCGCTGAAGGTGCAGGCGCTGCTGCCGGTGAAGGCGTTCACGGCGGTCAAGCCGGGTCAGATGGTCAGCGTGACGCCCGAGGCGCCGTTCTCGGGCAAGCCCATCCAGGCCAGGGTGCGCACGGTGGACCGTGTCGTCGACGCGGCCGCGGGCACCTTCGGCATCGTGGCCGAGATCGCCAACGCCAAGGGTGAACTTCCGGCAGGGCTGCGCTGCCGCGTCAAACTCTGAGCATGTTGAAGCTGTTGCTGGCGCCGCTGCGCTGGCTCGTCCGCGTCGTCCTGGCCCTGCTCATCCTCTTCGAGGAATGGGGCTGGGAGCCGCTGCGCCGCGCGTTCGCGCTGCTGGCGAAGCTGCCGGTCATCCGGCAGGTCGAGGCGCTGCTCAAGCGTCTGCCGCCGCGCTGGGCGCTGGTGGTGCTGGTGCTGCCCAGCCTGCTGATCCTGCCGGTCAAGCTGCTGGCCGTGTGGCTGGTGGCCGAGGGGCGGGTCACGCTGGGCGTGGCCGTCATCATCGCGGCCAAGCTGTTCGGTACGGCACTGCTGGCGTGGCTGTTCCAGCTCATCCAGCCGGCGCTGATGCAGCTGGCCTGGTTCGCGCGGCTGCATGCGCGCTGGACGGCCTGGAAGGCCGAGCTGCTGGCCTGGGTGCGCGCCAGCGCCGTGTGGCGCGCGGCGCGGGCCGTCAAGCTGCGGCTGGCGCGCCGCTGGCAGGCGTGGCGCCGCTCGGCGCCGCCGTGACGCGCAGGCGCAGCGTGGCCGTGGTGCCCCGGCCCGGTTCGCTGCGCAGCAGCAGGCTGCCGTCCATCAGCTCGATGATGGCCTTGACGATGGACATGCCCAGCCCCGTGCCTGGAATGGCGCCGGACCGGTCGGCGCGGTAGAAGCGCTCGCTGACGCGCTCCAGTTCCTGCGCGGTCATGCCGATGCCGCGGTCCTCGACCTCGATGTCCACCTGCCCGTCCTCCGCCGGCCGCAGCCGCAGCGTGACGGGGCCGCCGCCGGGCGAGTACTTGTAGGCGTTGGACAGCAGGTTGCGCAGCGCCTGCGCGAGCTTGCTGGCGTCGGCGTGCACCCACAGCGGCTGCGCCGCCGGCAGCAGCGCCGGCGCCTCGCGGCCCGCGGGCACGCCGAAGTCGTCGACAGTGCGGCGCAGCAGCTCGTTCAGGCAGACGGGCCCGAACTGGAAGTCGAGCGCGCGGCGGGCCTCGATGCGTGACAGGTCCAGCAACTCGTCCAGGATGTCCATCATGGCGCGGCTCTGCCGGTGCACGCGCTGCAGCAGCTCGCGGTGGCGCTCCGGCGCCATCTCGCGGTGGATGAGCAGCTCGACGAAGCCGAAGATGCTGGTCATGGGCGTGCGCAGCTCGTGCGCGGCGGTGGACAGGAACTCGCTCTTCAGCCGGTCCAGCTCGAACTGCTGGCTGACGTCGCGGATGTGCAGCAGCTGCGGCGTCTCGGCGCCGCCGCCGTCGTGCAGCGCGAACGACAGGATGCGCTGCATCGGCCTGGCCATCTGCACGATGCGCGGCGCGTCGCGCAGCTCCTGCAGCCGCAGCGGCCGCTGGGCATCCGATTCGGCGAGACGCCCCTGCAGCAGTGCCTCCAGGCCGGCCTCGTCCTGGCCCAGCACCTGCCGGTCCGGCAGCATGGTCAGGAAGACGCAGGCGGGGCTCACGAACTGCACGCGGTGCTCGGCGTCGAAGGCGATGAAGCCGTCCGGCGTGAGGTTGAAGATGGCGTGCAGCTGGCTGGTCTGGCGGCGCAGCCGCGCCACCATGTCGCCCACCTGGCTGGACAGCTGCTCGATGGCGCCCGCGCGCAGGCCGTCGGCGGCGGAGCCGGCCGAGCCCAGCATCTCGCTCATCGTTTCCATCGCGTGGGCGCGGGCGTCCAGCTCGGTGCGCAGCTGGTTCTCCAGCAGCTGGCGCTCGGTCACGTCGCGCAGCACGATGACGGCGCCGGCCGCGTCGCCGGGCTCGGAGCGCACCGGCGCGAGGCTGGCCTCCAGCATGCGCTCGCCGCGCTCGAAGCGGCGGCCGTGCCAGCCTTCCTGCACGGTGGGGTCCACGTCCAGCTCGGGCAGCAGCGCCGCGATGGGCTGGCCCAGCAGCGTGGCGCTGGCGCCGCCCAGCAGCTCGCCCAGCACCGGGTTGGCCAGCACGACGACGCCGGCCCGGTTGACGGTGGCCACGCCCTCGGCGATGGAGGCCAGCGTGACGGCCGCCTGCGCGCGCTCGGCCTGCAGCGAGGCCGCCACCTGGTTGACCACCTCGAAGGTGCGCTGGAATTCCAGCGGCGCCTCGTCCACCCGCATCGGCAGCAGCGCCTGGCCGCCGCCCTGCTGCAGCCGCGTGCCGAGGTCGCTGACGCGGTCCAGCTGGCCCAGCCAGCGCTTGAGCGGCCACCAGACCAGCGCAATGCCCGCGAGGATGCCGGCCACGGCCAGCAGCAGCGCCAGCCGCATGACCTGCCAGATGTCGGCCGCCACGCGCTCGCTCCAGACCGTCAGCCGCGTGATGCCGTAGTCGCGCCCGCCGACGGTGATGGTGGCGTTGACCGGCGCCTGCCGTGCCGCGACGTGGTGCACCAGCCAGTCGGGTGGCGTGGGGTCGGGGCGGTCCTGGCGCACCACCTCGATGCGCCCGCCCTTGAGGTCGATGAAGGCGGCCCGCTCGAACAGCGGGTGCGTGATGGCGCGGTCCAGCGTGCGCTTGATGGTGTCGTAGTCGCCGACGATGGCCGAGTCGGCGACGGCCGGCGACAGCAGCGCCGACATGGCCTGCGCGCCGGCCTCGGCGTCGTCCAGCGTAGCCTTGAAGGCATAGGCCAGGAAGACGCCGAACCCGGACGTGACCAGCAGCGTCAACGCCGCCGTGTAGACCAGCATGACGCGGGCGACCAGCGAGCGCGGCAGCAGGGCGTCGATGCGGTGCATGGGCTCAGCGCAGCGCGGCCGGCGCGGACTGGTAGAAGCGCCGGTAGGACGCGTACTCCTGGCCGTCGGAGGCGACGAACACCGCGTCGGCCGGCAGCCCCACCAGCTTGGCCCCGCTGGCCAGGATCTCGCGGCCCTGCGGGTCCTGCGCCATGCCGATGAAGGCCTTGGCGACGGCCTGGGCGTCGCGCGCCGGCACCTTGGGCGACACCATCAGGGCCAGGTCGTGATACGGCTCCGAGTTCCACAGCACGCGGAACTGCTTGCCCTCGCGTTTGGCGTAGCCCTCCACGAGCTGCGAATTGGCGCCCACCGCGGCCACCTTGCCGCTGAACAGCTGCGCGAAGGCGCCGTCCATGTTGCCGCCGAACACGGTGCGCACGTTGACCTTCTGCTGCAGCAGCTGGGCGTAGGTGGTCTTGTACGCGATGAATGCCTCAGGGCCGGGGAAGCCGATCTCCTTGCCTTCCAGCTGGGCGAGGCTCTTCACCGGCGAGTCGGCCGCGACGACGATCTGGCCGTGCAGCGGCGGCGTGTTGCGCCGGCCGAAGACCTTCCAGCCCATCTGCTCGCGCTCCGGGCTGAACAGGTGGTTGGTGAAGGCGAACTCCACCTCCTGCGCCAGCACGTAGGCGGTCGTGTCGGCCGAGGTGCGGCCCAGCTTCAGCGACAGCTTGACGCCGCTCTTCTCGGACACGTAGGCGACGATGGGGTTCCAGTAGGACGCCGCCGTCGTGATGTTGGCCTGGTTGACCGGGGAGAAGCTGTACGCCGTCTGCGCCGCGGCAGGCGCGGCCAGGCCGGCAACGGCCAGCAGCAGGGAGAGGGCTTTCATCGGGGCTCCAGGAGCGGGGGCGGTGCACCCATTGTGGGCACCGCGGCCCGGCTTGCCCACCGCAACGCGCCCGCCCCGGCGCTGCGGCCGTGAACTTGTCCGCTGCGCCGTGGCGCTCAGCCCACGGTCACGCGCACGGGGGCGGGTGCTGGCAGGGCCGTGCCGGCGCGCCAGGCGCGGCCCTGGTCGATCTCGGCGCGGATGGCAGCGAGCTGCTGCTGCCGCTCGTCGCGATAGAACAGGTTGTAGGCCTCGAACGGGATCAGCCGGCCGTCCGGGCGCGCGATGTGGATGCAGCTCTTCTTCAGCGCGCGGATGTCCAGCGACTGCGCGTCCATGAACTGCACGATCAGCACGCGGAACACGTCGCGGTAACTGAGCTGCGGCGCGTCGACGCGTGGCAGGCAGCACAGCAGCTCCGACAGGCAGCTGGCGCCGCTCTCGGGCGAGTGGTTGGTGGAGAACAGCTTGAACACGGCCGCCTTCAGCGCCGGGTCGCCCTCGAAGACGATGGTGCTGCGCTCGCCGGCCAGCAGCGTCTGGGCGTCCAGGTAGCGGGTCAGCGGCACCAGCCCGCTCTCGCCACGGATGGCGTAGGCCATCGCCAGCGTGTCGGGGTTGCACGGCACGGGCAGCACGTCGGCGGTGGTGAACACGCCGGATTGCTCGGCGATGCGGCGGCGCAGCTCGCTGACGGTGAGCCGATGCTTCGCCGCGTCGTAGGCCTCCACGCGGCCGGCGTTCTGGATGGGCTGCAGCGTCACGCCGCGCACGCAGGAGAACGACTGCCCGTGGCGGATCACGTCGCCGATCTCGTCGTCGTTGACGCCGCGCTTGACCGTCATCACCAGCGTGGTGGACAGCCCCAGTGCCTCCAGCCGCGCCAGCGCCTCGTCGTGCGGGCGGCGCAGGTCGGCGCCGCGCAGGTCCATCAGCGCGTCGCGCTTGAGGGAGTCGAACTGCAGGTAGACCTCCAGCCCCGGCGCGTAGCTGGCCAGCCGCTCGGCAAAGGCCGCGTCCTGCGCGATGCGCAGCCCGTTGGTGTTGACCATCAGGTGCTTGATGGGCCGGGCCTTGGCCGCGTCCAGGATGTCAAAGAACTGCGGGTGCAGCGTCGGCTCGCCACCCGAGAGCTGCACGACGTCGGCCTCGCCCTCGCTGGCGACGATGGCGTCCAGCATCGCGATGACCTCGGCGAGGGACCGGTGCGTCAGCCGCTCCGGCCCCGAGGCCGCGTAGCAGGTGGGGCAGCGCAGGTTGCAGTGGTCGCTGATCTCGACGATGGACAGGCAGCTGTGCTGCATGTGGTCAGGGCACAGGCCGCAGTCGTAGGGGCAGCCGTAGTGCATGGGCGTCGCGAAGCGCTGCGGCATCTCCGGCGGCTTCACGTAGACCTCGCGGCACAGACGGTAGTAGTCGGCGTCGTCGCTGACGAGCACGCGCTCGGTGCCGTGCGCGGGGCACCACTTGTCCATGTAGACCTGCTCGTCCTTGATGACGATCTTGGCCTCGCAGGGCCGCAGGCAGGTCGTGCAGACCGACTGTGTCGTGTCGTAGAACAGGTAGGGGCGGACTTTGCGGGTCATGCGGTTCGGCGCGCGGCGCGCAGCGTGAGGGGCAGGTAGACGGCCAGCGCGACCAGGCAGGTCCACTGGATGCCCGACAGGCCCAGCGGGTACGCCACGGGCACGGGCTTCAGGAACTCGATGGCGAAGCGCCACAGCAGGTAGCCGGCGAGGAACAGCTTGAACGCGAGGCCCGGCGTGGCGAAGCGGGCGCCGCGCAACGCCCAGCCCAACGGCAGCACGACGGCGATCTCGTACAGCTGCGTCGGGTGGCGTGGCGTGCCGTCGCCGAAGTCCACGCCCCAGGGCAGGGCGGTGGGCAGGCCGTAGGTGTCGTCATGCAGGCCGGCGAGGAAGCAGCCGACACGGCCCAGGCCCAAGCCCACCGCGATGGGCCACACCATCGCGTCGCCGGTGCTGCGGGTCTGGCCGGTGAGCTGCTTGGCGATCTCCACGCCGATGAGCCCGCCCAGCAGGCCGCCGACGATGCTCTGGCCCGGCCAGGCCAGTGAGCGGCTCTCCCAGAGTGCTCGTGCGATGTCCGGCCGCTCGATGAGGAAGACGAGTTTGTTGCCCAGCGCGGCGCCGATCAGCAGCCCCACCAGCACGCCGAAGTTCCCTGGCGCCAGCGCGCCGCCGCGCTGCTGGCCCTTCAGCGTGCGGCGCCACATCGCCGCGCCCAGCGCCATGCCGGCCCAGGCAAAGGCGGTGTGCGCCCACGCGGCGACGGTGGCGCTGGCGATCAAGCGTCTTCGCGCGGCGAGCGCAGCAGCAGCCACGCGCACAGGCAGGCCAGTCCGCCGCCGATCAGCAGCGACGGCAGGGCGATGCCCAGAAAGGCAGGCTTGACGGTGGCGGAAATCACCGTGAACACGCCGCCGCACAGCCCCACCAGCCCGAACCCCAGCGTGGCCACGACGAGCAGGCAAGCCGTGATGAAGCGCCAGGCGCGTGCGAGCCCGTCGCTCATGGACGTGTGCGCCGCAGCCAGGCGCGACGCAGGAGCCGCCCGCACCACCACGCGAGCGCGCCACCGATCAGCAGGCTGGGAACGGCGATGACCAGCGCCGCGCCGGCGTAGCTGCCGGACCGGCTGGACAGGACGTCGGGCAGTGCCATCAGCGTGAACGCCGCGCCGCACAGCCCGGCCAGGCCGAAGCCCAGCGTGGCCGCGGCCAGCAGCGCGATGGCCAGGAAGCGCCAGAACTTGGAGTCGGTGTTGTCGGTCATGAGAAGTCCTTTGGCGGCCGCGGTCCGTCCGGCAGGCGGCTGATCAGGAACGCGCAGCACCAGGCGAGGGCGAAGCCGCCCACCAGGCAGGGCAGTGCCAGCACCAGGAAGGGCCGGCCCGGCATGTCCAGCACCATCAGCGTGACGTAGCCGGCGCAAGCGCTGATGGCCAGGAAGCTCAGCGCGCCGGCGCCGAGCACGGCGGTCAGCAGGCCGCGTGCCAGCGGGTTCATGCCAGCAGGCCCGCGACGCGTGCGCGCAGCACGTCGGGCGTCACGTCGGCCGGCTTCATCGGCGCGTCCACCGTCAGGCTGATGGGGCTCCAGAGCCCGCGCCGCAGCGGCTTCACCATCGCCTTGCCGCCCTCGACGCGCGAGAAGAAGCTGCCCCACAGGTTGCCCAGCGCCATCGGGATGACGGGCACGTCGGTCAGGCCGTCGATGAGCTTCATGACGCCGCCCTTGAACGGCTGCAGCTCGCCGTCGCGCGTGATGCCGCCCTCGGGAAAGATGCAGACCATCTCGCCGTCGGCCAGCACCGCGCGGGCGGCGGCGAAGGCGGCTTCATACGTGGCCGGGTCGGCCTTGGCCGGCGCGATGGGAATGGCCTTGGCCAGCTTGAACATCCAGCCCAGCACGGGGATCTTGAAGATCTGGTGGTCCATCAGGAAGCGGATGGGCCGCGGGCTGGCGGCCATCAGCAGCACGGCGTCGACGAAGCTGACGTGGTTGCACACCAGCACGGCCGGGCCGGTGGTGGGGATGCGCTCGTCATTGACGATGCGAAAGCGGTAGATCAGCCTGGTGAGCACGAAGGCCGCGAAGCGCAGCAGGTACTCCGGCACGATGAGGAAGATGTAGATGCCGACGACCGCGTTGGCCAGGCCCACGGCCAGGAACACCTGCGGGATGGTCAGGCCCGCGCCCAGCAGCGCGCCGGCGATGACGGAGCTGGCGATCATGAACAGCGCGTTCAGGATGTTGTTGGCCGCGATGATGCGGGCGCGGTGCGTGGGCTGCGCGCGCAGCTGGATCAGCGCGTACATGGGCACGCTGTACAGGCCGGCGAACAGCGCCAGCAGTGTCAGGTCGGCCAGCACGCGCCAGTGCGCATGCACGGCCAGGAAGGCGCTCACCGTGTACGGCGCGCTGGCCGGCAGGCCGGTGGACGCGAAGTACAGGTCGATGGCGAAGATGCTCATGCCGATGGCGCCCAGCGGCACCAGGCCGATCTCGACGTGGCGCTTGGACAGCATCTCGCACAGCAGCGAGCCGATGCCGATGCCGATGGAGAACACCGCCAGCAGCAGCGACGCCACCTGCGGGCTGCCGTGCAGCACTTCCTTCGCGAAGGCCGGGAAGTTGCTGAGGAACACGGCGCCGAAGAACCACATCCACGAGATGCCCAGCAGCGAGCGGAACACCGCCAGGCCTTCGTGCGCCAGCTTGAGGTTGCGCCAGGTCTCGGTGAAGGGGTTCCAGTTGATGACGAGGTGGGGGTCGGTGGACGGGCTGGCGGGGATGGCCTGCGCCGTCGCGCGGCCCAGCACCGCCAGCGCCAGGCAGGCCCAGGCCACATGCTGCGGGCCGACGACGGGTGTGTCGACGAGGATGCCGCCGGCCAGCTGGCCCAGCAGGATGGCCACGAAGGTGCCCATCTCCACCATGCCGTTGCCGCCGGTCAGCTCGCGCTCGCTGAGCTGCTGCGGCATGTAGGCGTACTTGACCGGGCCGAACAGCGTGGAGTGCAGGCCCATCAGGAACACGCAGCCCAGCAGCGCGGGCACGTTGGCCGCGTAGAAGCCCCAAGCGGCGATGGCCATGATGGCGATCTCCAGGCTCTTCACGAGCTGCATCAGCCGCGCCTTGTCGTGCTTGTCGGCCAGCTGGCCGCTGGTGGCCGAGAACAGCACGTAGGGCAGGATGAACAGCGCACCGATGACGAGGCCCGCCATGCTGGGCGGCAGCCAGTCCAGCTGCAGCTGGTAGGTCACCATCAGCGTGAACGCGAACTTGAAGACGTTGTCGTTCGCGGCGCCGAGGAACTGCGTCCAGAAGAAGGGCGCGAAGCGGCGCTGGCCCAGCAGGGCGAACTGATTGGGATGCTCTTGGCTCATTGCTTGACCAGCTGCGGAGGTTCCGAAAGATTGGCACGCGGCAGCCAGGCGAACATCGAGTCGACGGTGACCGTGTCGATGTGGCTGCTGAAGCGGCGGGCACTCGGATGATCGTCGAAAGCGATGTTGGCCTTGGTGAGCCGGCCACCCAGCCGTGTCATCGTGGACAGGTGCAGGTCGGTGGGCTGGTAGCCCTGGGCCTTCAGCCAGGCCTGCGCGTCGCGGCGGTTGTTGATGCCCGGCGCGGCCGAGCCGGCCAGTGTCTCCAGCACCCACTGGTTGCTCTGCTGGTAGGTGGTGCCGAACGCGTAGGCCACCATGCTGTAGCGGCGCTCGTTGAAGCGCGCGATGAAGGCGTTCTGCGGCAGCACCTGCAGCAGCGCCTGCTGCAGCTCGGGCTTGAGCACGACGAAGGCGGCGTCGTAGCGGTGCGGGCGGTCAAGGAAGAACTCGCCCAGGCCTTGGCGGTACAGCGCCGCGTGGTCGGTGCCGCACTGGTTGAGCTTGTGTGCGACGCGCCAGACGCCGGCCTGCGGGTCCTTGTAGACGAAGCCCAGGTGCGACCACTGCAGGCCGTACTTGGACAGGTCCTGCCCGGCCCGCGCCAGGATGACGACCTGCGCGCCGCTGGCGTCCAGCTGCCGCGCCGTGGCCTGGGCCAGGTTCAGGCCCTGCTCGATCTGGCGGACCGTGGGCTGCTTCTCCTCGCAGGGCCGGCCGGCGTGCGCGGCCGTGGCGACGACCAGCGCCGCCAGCACCAGGGCGGGCTTCAACGGGTGACCTGCTCGTTGTACAGCAGCGCCTTGCCGATCTCGTTGGGGATGAAGGCGATGACCTCGCCGGCCACCGACAGCACGGTGCCCGCGCCGATGACCGACACCGTGACCGCCGCGCCGGTGGACACGACGACGCCCTCGGCCAGCTTGCCCGAGGCCTTGATGCTGATGCGGGCGCCGTCGGACGCGCGCTCCAGCACCCAGACCGTGGCGCCACCCACGACCTCGACGCTGACGACCACCAGCGTCACACCGGCCGACAGGATGCCCACCGGCAGCGCGCTGAGCGCCACGCCGGTGGCGCTGACCACGCCGACCGACAGCACCACGGGGGCCAGCGACAGCGCCGCGCTGGCTTCGGACGGGCTGGTGTGGGCCAGCGCCGGCTGGCTCAGGGTCAGGCACAGGCTGGTGAGGGCGAACAGGTGCTTCATGAGGGGCTCCCGGGGTTACTGGGCTTGGCCGTCGGTGGGCATGGCGGCCTCGCGGCGGCCCTGCATGCGGGCTTCGAGCAGGTCGGCCTCGTGCGCGTCGCGCAGCATCTTGGCCAGTGTGAAGACGTTGGAGATCAGGTACAGCCAGCACACGCCCAGGTAGGCCTTCCACACCGGCTGGATCTCCATGCGCCACAGGCCCCAGCCCGTCAGGCCCATGGCCAGCGCGAAGCCGGTCCAGACGACGAGGCGCCACATGGGCGTGTCGACGGCGCGGTCCTGGTTGTCGCGGATGAACTTGGCCAGCGCGAACGCCGTGGACAGGCAGAACACATAGCCCATCACCATGAACGCACGGTCCAGGTCCTGCCCCGGCAGCCAGGCCAGGCCCGAGCCGCACAGCATGACGCTGAGGCCGAAGGACACCCAGACCTGCAGGCGCCAGGCGCTGGTGTCACGGCGGATGAAGGGGGAAGAGGACATGCTGGGGGACTCCCTGTGTTCTGGAATGGCCGCGATCTTGCGCGAAGCCGGGGATGCTGCCCTCGGGAATAGTTCCGAGGCGCGCGGCGAGCGACGTCCGGTAGCGTTTTGTGACACCGCGAGGCCGAAAACCGCGGTCCGGCGGCGCGGATGTCGTGCGCAGGGCGCGCCATGCGCTACCGTTCGCGCCCATGTCGAGCACCCAATCCCTCGTGGCCCTCATCAAGGCCGAGTTGAAGAGCCAGGGCCTGAGCTACGCCGAGCTGGCGCGGGAGCTGGCGCTGTCGGAGTCCAGCGTGAAGCGCATGCTGGCGCCGGGCGGGGAGATGCCGCTGTCGCGCGTGGACGAGATCTGCCGCGTGCTGAAGCTGGAGTTCGCCGAGCTGGCCGCGCGCATGGCCGCGCAGGCGCCCACGCAGCGCGAGCTGAGCCTGGAGCAGGAGAAGGCCGTCGTGGCCGACCCCAAGCTGCTGCTGGTGGCCATCTGCTGTCTGAGCCTGTGGGCGCTGGAGGATGTGCTGGCCCGCTACCGGCTCAGCGAGGCGGACGCCGTGGCCGCGCTGGTGAAGCTGGACCGGCTGGGTGTCATCGAGCTGCGGGCCCACAACCGCTACCGGCTCAAGGTCGCCAAGACGCTGCGCTGGCGGCCGCAGGGGCCGGTGATGACGTTCTTCCGCGAGCGCGTGATGGCCGACTTCTTCGCCGGCGGCTTCGACGGTGACGGCGAGCTGCTGACGCTGGTGCACGGCGAGTTCGGCGCCGGCCATGCGCGCGAGCTGGCCGAGCGGCTGCAGCGCGCGGCGGACGACTTCGCCCGCCAGCACCTGCTGGACCAGAAGCTGCCATCGGCCGAGAAGCGGCCCTACAGCGTCGTCATCGGGCTGCGGTCGTGGGTGTTCGAGGCCTTCCGCGACCTGGAGCGGCCGGGCCTGGGGCTGGCCCGGTCGCCCGGTTCGCGCGCCCGCTGAGTCAGTTCGTCAGGCCGCGCGGCGTGCCGCCCCAGCCCGTGTGCAGGTCGCGCAGCACGGTGGGCGCGTCCAGCGTGCGCAGCGGGATGCTGCGGTCGGCCGGGATGCGCCCCTGCGCGAGCAAGGCCTCGTAGCGCAGCGCGCTGACGCGCAGGAAGGACGCGAAGTTGCCCACCTCGCCGCGGGCGATCACGAGTTCGTCGTAGAGCTTCTCGATCAGCTGCGCCACGCCCAGGCCGTCGCGGCCGGCGATCTCCTCCAGCACCTGCCAGAACAGGTTCTCCAGCCGGATGCTGGTGACGACGCCGTGCAGCCGCACCGAGCGCGTGCGGCTGTCGTAGCTCTGCGGGTCGGCGCTGATGAACACCTCGCACATGCGTCGTCTCCTGGGAAGGCAGCCCCCAACTCTAGACGCTCAGTGCGTGATGCGCGTGCCCAGCACCTGCAGGAACTGCGCGATCCAGGCCGGGTGCGCGGGCCAGGCCGGGGCGCTGACGAGGTTGCGGTCCGTCACGGCCTGGTCGACCGGGATGCCGACGTACTCGGCGCCGGCCAGCTCCACTTCCACCTGGCAGGCCGGGTAGGCGGACACCCGGCGGCCCTTCAGCAGGCCGGTGGCCGCCAGCAGCTGCGCGCCGTGGCAGACGGCGGCCACCGGCTTGTCTGCGGCCAGGAAGTGCTTGACGATGTCGACGACCGCGCTGTTCATGCGCAGGTACTCGGGCGCCCGGCCGCCGGGGATGACCAGCGCGTCGTAGGCCGCCGGGTTCACGTCGTCGAAGCTGGCATTCAGCGTGAAGCGGTGGCCGGGCTTCTCGCTGTAGGTCTGGGCGCCTTCGAAGTCGTGGATTGCGGTGTGCACCCAGTCGCCGGCGCGCTTGTCCGGCGCCACGGCGTGCACCGTGTGGCCCACAGCCTGCAGGGCCTGGAAGGGCACCATGGTTTCGTAGTCTTCCGCGTAGTCGCCGCAGAGCATCAGGATCTTGCGCGTCATCGTCGTCTCCAGTCTTGAGCCGGCCCGCTCCGCCTGGAGCCGGTGCCGTGAGGCGATTGTTCGAACGATGGCGGCGCGGCAGGTAGCAGCCCGCTGTGACCCCGACCGGCGCGTTACCAAAACTCCCAGCGTCCGGTGCGGATGACCCACACGCCCAGCATCGCGTTCGTCACCGCGTGCGCGATGACGGCCGTCCACAGCTTGCCGGTGCGGCGGTACAGCCAGGCGTAGGCCAGGCCGGCGACGATGGCGGCCAGCCACAGCGTGTGGGCGAGCGTGAAGACGAAGGTGGACAGCACGATGGCCTTGATGCCCACGGTCTGCGGGTCCACGCGCTCGAAGGCCGGGTTCTGCACCCAGCGCATCAGGAAGCTGCGCCAGAACAGCTCCTCCATGACCGGCACCACCAGCGCCGCGCCGATCAGCCGCAGCGCGATCAGCGGCCAGATGAGCTGGCCGTCGGCGTCCAGCGGCACGAAGCTGGCGGTGGCGCTGCCCAGCTGCATCCACGGCGCGTCCAGCTGCACCCACAGCGCGAACACGGCGATGCCGACGACGACGGCCCAGCCGGTCTCGCGCGCGTCTGGCAGGTTCTGCCGCACCAGCTCGCCGTAGCTGCGCCAGTAGTACGCCAGCAGGCCGGCAACGATGAGCGCCTGGCCGCCGTAGATCCAGCGGGTGTCGAGGCCCAGCGTGTCGGGCAGGTAGCCCCGCAGCGCCAGCAGCACCATGAAGACCACGAACGGGATGCAGCGGGCGAGGGCGGCGGGGCTGAGGGCGGGGGTGTCGGCAGGCATGTCGAGGCCCAGCTTAGCCCGGGGCAATGACAGCTTGAGGTGCCAGTGCCCCCAAGTCTCAGGGGGCGGAGGCTTTCAGTAGCCCGTCCTTGAATGCGACGAACACGCCGTTGGTCCAGCCGAAGCCGTCCTGCGTCTCGTACTCGCCGCCGCCGCCGGGGCGGTCCTCGGCGACGTCGTACTTCTCCAGCAGCCGGCCGGTGGCGAGATAGACACGGTGCACGCTGGCGCACCAGCGCGTGGCGATGTCACGGCCCAGGTCGCCGTGCCCGTGGCGTGCCAGGCCTTGCGCGGCCATCCACTGCAGCGGCGCCCAGCCGTTGGGGGCGTCCCACTGCTGGCCGGTGGCCAGCGCCGTCGTCAGCAGGCCGTTGGCGCCCAGCAGGTTGCGCCGCACCTGCGCAGCCATCGCGTCGGCCTGCGCCGGCGTGGCCAGGCCCATGTACAGCGGCACCAGCGCGGCGGCGGTCAGCGGGCGTGGGTCGGCGGCATCGCGCCAGTTCAGGTCGGCATAGTGACCTGGCCCCACGTCGGCACGCCAGAAGCGCGTCTGCAGCAGCTGGCGGCGCGTGGTGGCGCGGGCGTCGAAGGCCTGGGCCGTTGCCGTGTCACCGGCGCGCGCGGCGCCCAGTGCGATGGCGCTCTCCAGCCCGGCCAGCAGCGCGTTGAGGTCCACCGGCGCGAGCGCCGTGGTCTCGATGGTGGCGATGTCGGCCGGATCGGCGCACCAGCGGCCGGAGAAGTCCCAGCCGCTTTCGGCGCCGGCGCGCAGGTCGCGCCAGACCTGCTCGTGCGGCCGACCGCTGGCCTCGGCCGTCTCGACGTCCTCGCGCCAGCTTTCCTCGCGCGGCGTGCAGCGGTCGTCCCAGTAGCGGTTCAGCAGCGCGCCGTCGGCCAGCCGCACGACGCGGCGATGCGCCTGCCCCGGCGCCAGCGTGGCCTCGCCGGCCATCCAGAACGCGTGCTCGGCGCGCAGCGAGGCGAGGTGCGCCGCGAAGCCGGCGGCCGGGTCGTCGGCGTGCAGCAGTTCCACCATCTTGAAGAAGAACGGCGGCTGCGAGCGGCTCAGCATGTAGCTGCGGCTGGCGTTGGGCACGAATCCGTGCCGGGCGATCAGGTGCGCGAAGTTGGCGAGCATGTCCTCGGCCAGGTCGCGCCGGCCGTCGGCCACCAGGCCCAGCATCGTGAAGTAGCTGTCCCAGTAGTACAGCTCGCGGAAGCGCCCGCCGGGCACCACGTAGGGGTGGGGCAGCGGCAGCAGGCTGTCACCCTGCTGCGCCTGTGTGTGCTCGCGCACCAGCAGCGGCCATAGCGCGCGGATGTGCTCGCGGATGCCCAGCTGCGGGCCGCTGACGGCGTCGTGGCCGGGCAGCACGAAGTGGGCATGGACGAAGTCGGCCAGCGAGAAGCCGGGCAGGCGGTGTTCGGCGTCGAAGCGGGCGCGGATCAGCGCCGGCGACGTGCGCGGCCGGGCATCGACAAAGCTCTTGCCGTCGCCGAACACGCGGCCCATCTGCACGGCGACGAACAGCTCGCCGTACAACTCGTGGGGCGTGGCCGCGGCGCTTTGTGTGACGGTGGCATGGAGGGGCGCAGCGGCGAACAGGTCGCCGGGGCGCGGGGAGGAGGAGGTCATGGGGCGAGATGCCGGCGCAGGCGCGTCAGCGCGAGCGCGAGGGCGGCGGTGGGAACGAGGAGCAGGCCGAAGGCGGTGAGGCCGTCGAACGCGACGAACAGGCGGCCGGTGATGAAGCTGCCGAGCGTGCCGCCCAGCGCCGAGAACACGACGATGAGGCCGGTCATGGCCGCGTGCTGGCGCTGCGGCAGCGCGCTGAGCATGGCGGAGTTGATGGCCGGGTAGATGGGCGCCAGCAGCAGGCCCGTCAGCGGCAGCAGGTAGGCCGCGGGCGGCGCGTTGAACCAGCCGACGTCGGCGCCCAGCGGCGCAACGTGGCGCGCCAGCGGCAGCGTGACGAGGATGAGCGCGGCGATGCCCACGAGGCAGCCGATGACCACGGCGAACCAGCCCAGCCGGCCGATGACGGCGGCGCTGGTGAGGCGCCCCAGCGCCGTGGTGGCCGGCATGATGACGGCCAGGCCCACGCTCATGGCGGTGGGCAGGTGCAGCACCTCGTTGTTGAAGCTGGGCAGCCAGGTCGAGATGCCCTGCTCGATGAGTACGTACAGGAAGGCCGACAGCAGGAACACGACGACGAGCGCCATGTGCAGCAGCGGCGCCATCGCGGTGAGGTCGTCTCGCAGCGTGGTGCCGGGTGACTGGATGGGGCCTTCGTCCAGCGGGCTGACGAGCAGCAGCACGAACGCGCCGGCGGCGATGGCCGCGAGCAGCGGGTAGACCTGCAGCCAGCCGGTGCCGTCGGCGTGTGCCGCCTGGCTGAACAGCAGGAAGCCGCCCAGCACGCCGACCATGAACAGGCCTTCCAGCAGGTTCGTGAAGCGCGCGTGGCCGGCGCGGTCGTGCGTGACGAGGCCGATCATGGAGTAGGCCGACACCTTCACGAGCGCGAAGCCGGCGCCCAGCGTGCAGAACAGCAGCTTGATGGCCCAGAAGGCGGACAGCACCGGCATGGCCAGGCACGTCGCGCCGACGGCGGCGAGGGCCAGCAGCATGGAGGTCTTCAGGCCCAGCCGGGGCAGCAGCGACGCGACGAGGAAGGACGTGATGGCGATGGGGAGGTCCTTCCACGCGTCCAGCAGGGCGGCATCGGCGCGGGCGACGCCCAGGGTCTGCACGACGAGCAGGTTCACGGCACCGACGCTGTTCAGCAGGGCGCCGAACAGCATGTAGGTGAGGATGATGGCGAGGCGGATGCGCAAGGTGCCGGTGGGCTTCATCGTCGTCTCGGCGGTGAGGGAGTGGGTCATGAGTGTGAGGGGGCGGCTTGGCGCGGGAGGCCCATGCCGGGACGTCGCCCCGGCGGGCGACCTTCTTTTTGAGCGACCAAAAAGAAGGCAAAAAGTCGCCCCCGATCCGCCCGGCCCTTTGCTTCGCAGCGGGCTGTCCTGCGCTGCTCAGGCCTTGAGGGCCCGCGCAAAACTCGCTTCGCTACGCTGCGCTCAAACAGCTGCGCGGTGTCAGTTGTTGAAGCGTGCTGCGCACGCGCCCTCAAGGCCTTGCGCTGCTCGGCGGGCTCAAAGGGGGAGTGAATGAACAGCCGCTGCCAGGCGGCTTTCGGGCTTGGCAGCGGGTTCATGGGCGCTCAGAACTGGAAGCCCACCGACAGCTCGTAGGCCCGCCCGAACAACGGCCGCGCCAGGAACACGCCGTCCTGCCCCACGCCCTGGCCCGGCACGCGGAAGTTGCCCTCCGTCAGGCCGATCTTGTTGGTCAGGTTGGTGCCGGTCAGCCGCACCTCCAGCCCGTTGTCCATCGTGAATACCGCACCGGCGTCGACCGTCCGGTACTTCGGCAGCTTCAGCGTGTTGGTCTGGTCGGCGAAGCGCTCGCCCACGTGGCTGAACGTCGCGAACGCGCGGAACTGGCCCAGGTCCGTCTGCGTCTGCCAGCTGGGCGTGAGGCGGGCCTGGAACTTGGGCGCGCGCTCGACGCGGTTGCCGCTGTACTGCTGGAAGTCGCGGTACTTGGCGTCCTGGAAGTTGCCCGTTGCGGCGACCTCGAAGCCGTAGCCGGGGCGCAGCGCCAGCTCGAACTCCACGCCCGTGGCCTTGCTGCTGGGGCGCAGCACGACGTTGCCGGCGTTGGTGAACTGCTGCGTCTGCGAGTTGGTCAGGCGGTTCTGGTAGGCCGTCAGGAAGGCGCTGTAGAGCTTGGTGGCGGTCTTCAGGCCGATCTCGTACTGCGTGATGTCCTCCACCGAGTCGCGGCTCTCGTTGGCGCCGCGGCCGCGCAGCACGTCGAAGTCGGGCAGGCGGTGGCCCTTGTTGGCGCGCACGAACGCGCTGAACTCGCGGCTGAACGCGTAGTTGGCGCCGGCCGTGAACGAGCTGCGGCTGAGTTTGCTGTCGATCAGCGTGTTGGTGCCGTTGAAGTACGACAGGTTGTTGTTGTGCAGCGTGGTCGGGTCGTTGTCCAGGTCGCCGCTGCTGACGTTGGCGATGGTGCCGGTGATGCGCTGCGTCTCGCGGCGTGCGCCCAGGTCCACGCGCAGCTCCTTGTTCAGCTGCCACTCGTCGGCGATGAAGAAGGCGCGGGTGTTGCCGCTGTAGTTCGCGTCCAGGTTGAACGAGAACGGCGGCGGCACGAAGCCGTTGCGTGACACCTTGACGCCGTTGTCCAGCGCCACGTCGATGAGGCGGGCGTGCGACTGCACCGTCATCAGCTGCGCCTGGCCCAGCGTCCACTGGTCGTGCGAGCTGTAGCCGGCGAGGTACAGGCCGACAGTGAGGTTGTTGCCCGGCGCGATCTCGCGGGACAGGCGCGTCTCGTTGCTCGTCGAGCGCAGCGCCTTGTCCACCACCCACATGCCGTTGACGATGACCGGCGTGGTGCCCGCCACGGCGCCGCCGCCGTTGGTGAACGTGGCCGTGCCGGTGGTGGCCGCGCGGCCTGCCGCTGCGACGACGGCGGCATCGGCGTTCGCCGCCGTGACCTGCGACGTGATGTAGCTCGCCAGCGTCTGCGGGTTGGCGCCGGAGAACAGCGCGTAGGTGGGTGTGTCGCCGGTGGTGTGGCTGAGCTTGTTGGTCAGCGTCCAGTCGCCGAGCTTGGTGTCGAGGTTGGCGCCGTAGGTCTGCACGTCGGCACCGCGGCCGTCGGCCAGGTCCTTGGTGACGGTGCTGCGCTGGACGGTGTTGCCCACGAGGCGGCCCGTCTCCAGCACGATGTTGCGCAGCTCGTTGCCGTAGAAGTAGTCCTTGCTGGCGTTGAAGCCGGGGTAGCTGGACACGCTCTTGCCATCGGCGCCGCCCACCACCGGGATGGCCGTGAAGAAGGCGTTGCGGTCGCGCAGCGCGCGGGCGTAGAGCTGCAGGCTGCCGTTGTCCAGCTTGCGGCTCAGCACGACGCTGGCCTGGCCGCCGTCGTCGGCCGGGAACTGCGTGTCACGCACGCCGTCGCTCTGGCGCCAGAAGCCGCCCACCATGACGTTCCAGTCGCCGCTGAGCTTGCCGGCATAGACGCCGTCGATGCGCTTGAGGTTGCCTGAGCCGGTGGTGATGCGCAGGCCCGCCTCGGGGTTGCGGCCGTCCTTCTGGATGAAGTTGACCGTCACGCCCGGCTGGCCGCTGCCGAACACGGGGCTGGGGCCGCCGCGCAGCACTTCCATGCGCTCGATGGTGTCGTCCAGGCGGAACAGCTGCGAGTGCTCGAAGAAGCTCAGCGTGGGCAGGTGGTACAGCGGCGCGCCGTTGAGCTGGAACGTCGAGTAGGGGCCGTCACCGGGTGTCGGGAAGCCGCGCACGCGGATGTTGGCGCCGGCCTGGCCGCCGGACGTCTCGACAAAGATGCCGGGCACGGTCTTCAGGATATCGGCCGTGCTCGTGGGCGCGGCGGCCTTGATCTGTTCCTCCGTGGCGGTCGTGATGGAGAAGCCGGCCTCCAGCTTGCGCACGCCTTCGCGGCGCGCCGTGCCGGTGACGACGACGGCCTCGAGTTCCTTGACCTCGGGGGAGGGCTCGGCGGCCTTCGCGGCGGGGGCGACAGGGGCGGTCTGTTGGGCCAGTGCGGCGCCGCACAGCACGGCAGCGGCCAGCGCGATCAGCTGGGGACGAAAGCGGATGCCGGCGCGCGGCGCGGCGAGGGAGGTGGGCATGGATGTCTCCGTTGGTTGTTGTCGTGGCAGCGCTGAACCCGTCCGCTCGCAGGCGGCGGCGCGTCCAGCGCGTCCCATCCCAAAAGCCGGCGCGGCCGTCACCGACTTTCGATGGGGCGGACTTTGCGGGCAAATGTTATCGATGTCATTTGGGTAAACACCAGTGTGGCGAGCGACTGACATCGATGACATCGATTGCGGTCCGAATGACAGCGCTGGCCGGTGGTGGCGGCCCGCCGCGCCGCCAGCAAAAAGGGCGCCCGAAGGCGCCCTTTGAGGGGGAGGCCGGGCGTCAGCCGAGCTGGGCCAGGCTCGCCTCGATCCTGGCCTTGGTGGCCGGCAGCGCGGCCGGCAGATGGTGGGCCAGCTGTGCGAACAGCTCGTCGTGCAGCTTCATCTCGGCCTGCCACTCGGCGGCGTCGATGCGCGTGACGGCCTCGAATTGGGCCGGCGTGAAGTTCAGCCCTTGCCAGTTCAGGTCGTCATAGCCCGGCGTCACGCCGAACACGTGCTCCTGGCCGCCGCCGGTGCCTTCCAGGCGGTCCAGCATCCACTTCAGCACGCGCATGTTCTCGCCGTAGCCGGGCCAGACGAACTTGCCATCCGCGCCCTTGCGGAACCAGTTGACGCAGTAGATGGCCGGCAGCTTGGCGCCCGCGGCTTCGAGCTTGGCGCCCAGGTCCAGCCAGTGCTGGAAGTAGTCGCTCATGTTGTAGCCCATGAACGGCAGCATCGCGAACGGGTCGCGGCGCACCACGCCCTGCTGGCCGGCGGCGGCGGCGGTGGTCTCGCTGCCCATCGTGGCGGCCATGTAGACGCCTTCGGTCCAGTTGCGTGCCTCGGTTACCAGCGGCACGGTCGTCGAGCGGCGGCCGCCGAAGATGAAGGCGTCGATGGCCACACCGGCGGGGTTGTCCCAGTTCTCGTCGAGCGCCGGGTTGTTGGTGGCGGCCACCGTGAAGCGGGCGTTGGGGTGTGCGGCCTTGGCGCCGGTCTCCTTGGCGATCGCGGGCGTCCAGTCCTTGCCCTGCCAGTCGATGCAGTGGGCGGGCGGCGTGTCGGTCATGCCTTCCCACCAGACGTCGCCGTCATCGGTCAGCGCCACGTTCGTGAAGATCACGTCGCGCGCCAGGCTGGCCATGCAGTTGGGGTTGGTGTGCGAGTTGGTGCCCGGCGCCACGCCGAAGTAACCCGCCTCGGGGTTGATGGCGTACAGGCGGCCGTCGGCGCCCGGCTTGATCCAGGCGATGTCGTCGCCGATGGTCGTGACCTTCCAGCCGTTGAACGCGGCCGGCGGGATCAGCATCGCGAAGTTGGTCTTGCCGCAGGCGCTGGGGAAAGCGGCGGCGACGTGCGACTTCTTGCCCGACGGGCTTTCGACGCCCAGCACCAGCATGTGCTCGGCCAGCCAGCCCTGGTCGCGGCCCATCGTCGACGCGATGCGCAGCGCGAAGCACTTCTTGCCCAGCAGCGCGTTGCCGCCGTAGCCCGAGCCGTAGCTCCAGATCTCGCGCGTCTCGGGGTAGTGGACGATGTACTTGGTCTTGTTGCAGGGCCAGGACACGTCGGCCTGGCCGGCTTCCAGTGGCGCGCCCACGGTGTGCACGCAGGGCACGAAGTCGCCATCGGTGCCGAGCAACTCGATGACGGCGCGGCCCATGCGCGTCATCGTGCGCATGTTGACGGCCACGTAGGGGCTGTCGCTCAGCTCCACGCCGATGTGGGCGATGGGGCTGCCCAGCGGGCCCATGCTGAACGGCACGACGTACAGCGTGCGGCCCTTCATGCAGCCCTTGAACAGCGCGTTCTCACCGGTCTGCAGCAGCGCGCGCATGTCGGCCGGGGCCATCCAGTTGTTGGTGGGGCCGGCGTCATCCTTCTTCTCGGAGCAGATGAAGGTGCGGTCTTCCACGCGGGCGACGTCGCTGGGGTCCGACGTGGCCAGGAAGCTGCCCGGGCGCAGCGCGGGGTTCAGCTTCTTGAACGTGCCGGCGGCCACCAGTTGGTCGCACAGGCGCTGGTACTCGTCGGTGCTGCCGTCGCACCAGTAGACGTCGGCGGCCTCGGTCAGCGCCGCGATCTCGGCGACCCAGGCGATCAGCTTGGCGTTCTTGACGTAGGCGGGCAGGTTCAGGCGCAGGCCCTGCATCACGGGTTGGTTCATGGGGAAAGCTCCAATCATGGGGATGTGTTTGGGGCAGCCGGCGGAGCTGGCCCAAGCACACGGGCCTGGGGGCAGGATTGTGGAATCCAATGTAATCACGCCGTAACCACCGAGACGGGTGGGCCCATGCAAAACCGGAATAACTCCATGCTGGTGCGCGATTGCGCTCACGAAATTCGCGAAGTGCTGCTGGCGGCAGAGCGAAGTTTCGTGAAACTCGATGCAACTATCGGGCGCGAACGCCGCCGTTGACGTGGCGGCCGGGGGGGCGTGGGCCGCCGGGCTGCTGTCTGTCCGGTCGGTGTGAGCCTCCTGGGGCGCGCCCGCTTGCCTTGAGAGGGCAGTCGTCCTACAACTTCGGTGTGGCCCGCCGCTCATGACGGTACGGCAGCCACACCCGGAGGACGTGACCATGACCCACAGCTTTCATTGGTCCCGGCTGGCTGAGATTGACGAGGCCGCGCCCGTCGAGCCGGTGGCGTTCCCGACCCGCTCCGAGGTAGCGGTCCTCAGGCGCAACCTGAAGCGGCTGCGCAGCCAGTTGGCCAGCCCGCTCAGCGGCGCCGTGCCGACGCTGAAGCCCCGCCAGAGAAGCCGGACGCGCTAGCGTTGCGCAGCGCGGCCACGCGCCGCGCAACGCCGGCATGCCCGTTGACGAGGGCGATGCCGGCCAGCACGCCGGCGCCGCCCGCGATGAAGCCGGGCGTGGGCTCGTCGCCCAGCAGCGCCATGCCCAGCAGCACGCCGAACAGCGGCGTCAGGAACGCGAACACGCCCAGCTGCGAAGCCAGGTAGCGGCGCAGCAGCCAGCACCACGCCAGGAAGCTCGCGAACGACACGACCAGGGCCTGGAAGGCCAGATGCGCCCACACCTGCGCCGTGGGTTCGAAATGCAATTGCCCCGTCAGCGTCGCGGCCGGCAGCAGCAGCACGAAGGCGCCCAGCAGCTGGTACAGCAGCGTCTCGGTGGCCGGCGCCGCAGCAAGGCTGGAGCAGCGCAGCGTGACCGTCGTTGCGCCCCAGGCGGCGCCGCCGGCCAGAGCCAGCAGGTCGCCGCGCAGCGCGCCGTCGCCGGGACCGCCGAAGAAAGCCACCGCGATGCCGCTGAAGGCCAGCGCGATGCCCACCCACTGCAGCGGCGCCAGCCGCTCGGCCGGCAGCCTGAGGTGCAGGCCCAGCGCGGCGAACAGCGGCGCCGTGTACAGGAAGATGACGACGTGCGAGGCCTGCGTCAGCTGCAGCGCCTGGGCCACCAGCAGGTACTCCAGGCCGAACAGCGCGCCGGCCAGCAGCCCCGGCTTCCAGCGCCGGCGCTGCGGCGCCTCGCCACGGTGGCGCATCAGCAGGGCCAACAGTGCCAGCGCGATGCCTGAGCGCAGTGCCACCATCAGCATCGGGCTGGCCTCGGCAGCCACGGCCTTCAGCGAGATCTGCTGCAGGCTCCAGAGCAGGCACAGCAGCGTCATCGCGGCGGCGGCGCGGCTGTCGACAGGGGTGGGCGAGGTGGGCATGGCGCCACTGTGCGCGCCGGGCTGCGCGCCGAAAAGCTCATAATTCGCCGGGCAACCCTGAGGTTTTCGAAACCATGCGCGACCTGCAGATCGACTGGCTGAAGTGCTTCGTCGCCGCGGTCGATGGCGGCTCGCTGTCGGCCGCGGCGGCGGCGGTGCACCGCTCCCCGTCTGCCGTCAGCATGCAGATCAGCAAGCTGGAGAGCGCCGTGGGCCACGTGCTGCTGCGGCGCGGCCCGCGCCTGCTGGCGCTGACGCACGAAGGCCAGACGCTGCTGGGCTACGCCCGCCGCATGCTGGACCTGCAGGCCGAAGCCCAGGCCGCGCTGCAGGGCGAGGCCCTCTCCGGCGTCGTGCGCCTGGGCGTGCCGGACGACTATGCGAGCAAGTACCTCACCCCGGTGCTCAAGCGCTTCGCGCCCCGGCATGGTGGTGTCGAGATCCAGCTCGATTGCGAGCAGTCCACCGCGCTGATCCCGCGTGTGCAGCGCGGCGAGCTGGACCTCGCGCTGGTGTCGCGCGACCACGCACGGCGCGGCACGCTGCTGTTCCACGAGCCCATGGTGTGGGTGGGCTCACCGCAGTTCGACGTGTGGACGCGCAACCCGCTGCCGATTGCCGTCTACGAGGCCGAGAGCCTGGGCCGACGAAGTGCCATCAACGCGCTGGCACTGCAGGGGCGGCCGTACAAGGTGGTCTACAACAGCTCCAACCTCGCCGGCCAGATCGCGGCCGTCGAGAGCGGCCTGGCCGTGGCGGTGCTGACGCAGTGCAGCGCACCGCCGCATCTGCAAGTGCTGGGCGCCGAGCATGGCCTGGGGCCGCTGGAGCCCATGCAGGTGGCCGTCTACCGCAGCCAGGCGTCCAGGGGCAACAAGGCGGTGGACATCCTGCAGCAGATGCTGGTGCAGACGTTGCGGCAGGCGGGCGCCTAAGCCAGTCAACGCGACGGCTTCAGCCGTGCCAGCGTTTCGACGCGCGGCGCACCACCTCGGGCAGCAGGTGGTTCTCCGCCTCGACGCGGCGCAGCCAGGCCGCGTCGTTGCCCACGCCGTTGATCTCGCGCCGGATGTACTGCAGCGCGGCCTCGGCGCGCAGGTCGCCGGCGTGCGTGTCCAGCTTGCTGAGCACGCTGATGAGGTCGTCGCGCAGCACGCGGTGCTCGCCGGTCTCGGGGTCGACGAAGGTGCCGTCCAGCCCGAAGCGGCAGGCCTGGAAGCGGTTGAAGGTGTAGGGCAGGTAGTCGTCCTCGCTGAGCGTGAACGGCTTGGCGACGGTGATCCAGCGCGCCAGGCACTGGATGAAGCCGGCGATGGCGGCCGCCTTCTCGATGGTCAGCGGCGTGTCCAGCACGCGGACCTCGATGGTGCCGAACTCCGGCTTGGGGCGGATGTCCCAGTAGAAGTCCTTCATGCCCGAGACGACGCCGGTGCGCGTCATCTTGGTGAAGTAGCGCTCGAAATCGGTCCAGTTCTGCACGAACGGCGCGCGGCCCGACAGCGGGAAGGCGAACACCGAGTTCAGCCGCGCGGAGTCGAAGCCCGTGTCCTCGCCTTGCACGAATGGTGACGACGCGGCCAGCGCGATCAGGTGCGGGATGAAGCGGCTCATGCCGTGCAGCAGCACCAGCGCCTCGTCGGCGCTCGGGCAGCCGATGTGCACGTGCTGGCCGAAGATGGTGAACTGCTTGGACAGGTAGCCGTACAGCGACGACAGCTCGTGAAAGCGCGGCGTCTCGAAGATGCGCTGGCGCTTCCAGTGCTGGAAGGGGTGGGTGCCGCCGCCGCACAGGCTCACGTCCAGCCGCTCGGCGCAGTCCACCAGCGCATCGCGGATCTGGCCCAGCTCCGACAGCACCTGGCCAAAGCCGGTGCACACGCCGGTCGACAGCTCGATCATGCTGCTGGTGATCTCGGGCGTCACGTTGCCGGGGATGCTGTGCTTCTTCATCAGCCGCAGCAGGTCGCCCGACACGGGGGCGAGGTCGTAGTCGTCGTTGTTGACGATCTGCAGTTCCAGCTCCACGCCGAGCGTGAGCGGTTGTGATGTGGAGAAAACGCCGAGGCTCATTCGCTCGCCTCCTTCTTTTGCCGGGTACGCCGCGGCGCCGGGGGTAGTTCGCCCGCCAGGCGCAGCGCGAACTGCACGGCGATGGGCCCGATCAGCTCGAGCACGGCGATGCTGGCCAGGATGATGGGCACGGCACCGGCCGCCAGCTGGGCTTCGGCGCGCATCAGCTCGCTGAGCATCACCAGCGCCGTCGCGGACAGCGGCGTCATCGTGATGGCCAGTGACAGGCCTTGCCGCCAGGTGGATTTGGCGGCAGGGGCCAGCGCGACGATGGCGACCGCCTTGGCCAGGAAGCGCGCCGCCAGCAGCGCCAGCGCCGCAAAGCCACCCGCCACCAGCACCGAGGGCGACCAGGCCGAGCCGACGATGACGAACAGCATCAACACCAGCGCGCCGCCCGACGTGCCGAAGTGGCGCGGCCACACCCACGGCCGCTCGCTGGTGTTGCGCAGCAGCAGGCCGGCCAGCAGCGGCATCAGCAGCGTGGACACGCCGATGGACCGCGCCGCGACGATGGCGAACGCGACCAGGCCGAACAGCAGCAGCGCGGCGCTCTCGTTGCGCAGGTCCAGCCGGCGTGCGGCCAGGTAGACGGCGCCGGCCAGCAGCGCGGCCACGCCCAGCGTCGTCAGCAGCGAGATGGCCAGGCCGGCCAGCGCCTGCGGCAGGCTGCCGCCGTCGTCGGCCGCCCACCAGGTGCGCATCAACGTCAGCGCGACGATGGCGTAGCCGGTGTTCAGCGCCGTCAGCAGTTGCGCGCGCTGCGTCACCTGGCCCGCGGCGCCCAGCTCCAGCGACACGCGGCCCGACACGGCGGCCGGCGCCGGCATGGCCAGGATGGCGCAGGCCATGGCCGTAGGCCAGCCCACGTCGAACCATCGCAGCACGACCGCCACGGCCGCGGCGCTCAGCAGCGATTCGGCCAGGCTGGTGGCCAGCAGGCCCGGGTTGCGGCGCAGCCAGCGCAGGTTCACGCGGCTGCCGATCTCGAACAGCAGCAGGCCTAGCGCCAGGTCGGTCACGGTCTGCGCCGCGCCGCTCAGCGGCAGCGCCACGCCGTGGCCGAACGCGGCCGCAAGGCAGCCCGCCAGCGTGTAGCCCACCACGCGCGGCAGCCGCGTCGTGGCGGCAATGAACTCACCGGCCAGTGCGCCCGCAAGCAGTACGCCGACGATGAACATCAGCTCGCTGGACGGCGTGACGGCAAGGCCCGCCCACACCCTGGCGCCGCTGTCGAGTGCAGTCATGCGCTCTCCCTTCAGGAAACAGGGCCGCAGCCTAGTGGCGTGCAGGGATGCGCCGTGTAGGCCAAGACGCCGAAATGACCCGCCGTGCGTTCGGGACAATGGGCCCCATGCAGGTCCTCAGCATCAACACCGCCCGCGTCGAGCATTTCGTCGCCACCAACGGCGAGCGTCTCGCGTCCGCCATCCGCAAGCGCCCGCGTGACGGCCGCATCGCCGTGGGGCCGCTTGGCCTCGCCGGCGACGAGCAGGCCGACCCCAGTGTGCACGGCGGCCTGAGCAAGGCCGTCTACGCCTACCCGCAGGAGCATTACGCCGTCTGGGCCTCGATGCGCCAGCAGGCCCAGGTGGACGGCGAGCTGCCGCCGGGCAGTCTGGGCGAGAACCTGACGATCAGCGGCCTGCTGGAGACGCGCGCGTGGATTGGCGACGTGCTGCGCTTTCCTGACTGCGAGCTGGTCGTGTCGGAGCCGCGCCAGCCCTGCTTCAAGCTGGCCGCGCACCTGGGCTTCGCGCACGCCGTGAAGATGATGGCGCAGAGCGGCTACTGCGGCTTCTACCTGGCCGTGAAGCGCGAGGGGACGATCGCCGCCGGCGAGGCCTTCGAGCTGCTGCCGGGGCCGCGCGAGGTCGGCATCGCCGAGCTCTTCAAAGCCAAGATGCGCAGGAAGGCATGACGCGCCGCCGCGCGCTGCTGGCCGCCGCCGGGCTGCTGCCGTTCGCGGCACATGCCGGCCCGACACTGAAGGTCGGACCGCGCCAGGCCGTCAAGTCGCTGGCTGCCGCCGCGCGGCAGGCGAAGGACGGCACGCTCGTCGAGGTGGAGGCGGGCGACTACATCGCCGACGTGGCCGCCTGGCCGCAGCACGACCTGACCCTGCGCGCCGTGGGCGGCCGTGTGCGTGTCATTGCGGCGGGTGCGCACGTGCAGGGCAAGGGCCTGTTCGTGACGACCGGCGAGCGTCAGCGCATCGAGGGCTTCGACTTCATCGGCTGTTCGGTGCCCGATCGCAACGGCGCTGGCATCCGGCTGGAGGCGGGCTCGCTGACGCTGGTGGACTGCGGCTTCCGCGACAACGAGAACGGCCTGCTGACGGCCAACGACGAGCGCATCACGCTGGACCTCGTGGACTGCGAGTTCGGCCCCATCCCGCGGCGCGACGGCAAGACGCACAACCTCTACGTCGGCGCCATCGGCCGGCTGGCCATGACCGGCAGCTACGTGCATGGCGGCATGCTGGGACACCTGCTGAAGAGTCGCGCGGCCGTCAACCACATCCTCTACAACCGCCTCACCGACGAGATCGGCGGCCGCGCCAGCTACGAGCTGGAGTTTCCCAACGGCGGCGTTGCCGTCGTCATGGGCAACCTGCTGATGCAGAGCTCGACCACCGAGAACCCGCACGTCATCTCGTTCGGCGCCGAGGGCGGCTCATGGATCAGGCAGGCGCTCTATCTCGTGCACAACACGCTGGTGGACCAGCGGCCCGGCGGCGGCATCTGGCTGCGCGTGTCGCCGCGCGAGACCGACGTGGTGCTGGCCAACAACCTGCTGGTGGGCGCGCCGCAGCTCGCCGCCGAGGGCCACTGGACGCGCCGCGCCAACCAGCGAGCGGACTGGGACGAGTTCGTGCAGGCCCAGCGCGAGGACTTCCGCCTCAAGCCCGGGTCGTCGCTGCGCGGCAAGGCGCAAGACGCGGGCGAGGGTGGCGGCCTGAGGCTGAGCCCGACGCGCGAGTACCGCCACCCGCACACCACCGTGGCGCTGGCCGGGCCGGCCAGGCACCCCGGCGCGTTCCAGTAGGCCCCTCGCCCAGCCTCACCCGGCTGAACGCCGGTGCGCCTGGTCGGTCCCCCACGGGGACGGCGATGCTCGCGGAGCGTGCCCCGCTCGCACATCGCCCAGGCGGGCCGGCTCGGGAGCGGCCCGGCGCTCGGCCCGCGGCGTCAAGCGCGCTGCAGTTCCGCAGCCACCGGGTAGTCCGTGTAGCCCTCGGCACCGCCGCCGTAGAAGGTTTCCTTCTGCGGCGCAGCCCACGGCAGGTCGTCGCGGATGCGCTCGACGAGGTCGGGGTTGCTGATGAACGGCCGGCCGATGGCCACCGCGTCGGCCCGGTTGCTGGCCACGGCGTCCAGCGCCATCGCGCGGTCGTAGCCGTTGTTGGCGATGTAAGGGCCGTTGAAGCGGCGGCGCAGCTCGGCGTAGTCGAACGGCGCGTGGTCACGCGGGCCGCCGGTGGCGCCTTCCACCACTTCCAGGAAGGCCAGCTTCAGCGGCGCCAGCTGCTCGGCCACGTAGTTGAAGAGGGCCTGCGGGTTGCTGTCCTGCCCGATGTCGTTGGCCGGCGTGACCGGCGACAGCCGCAGCGACGTGCGGCCTGGGCCGATGGCGTGCGCCACGGCGGTCATCACCTCGATCAGCAGCCGCGCGCGGTTCTCGATGGAGCCGCCGTACTCGTCGTTGCGGTCGTTGGCGCTGTCGCGCAGGAACTGCTCCAGCAGGTAGCCGTTGGCGCCGTGCACCTCCACGCCGTCAAAGCCCGCGGCGATGGCATTCTTGGCCGCCTGCACGTAGTCGGCGATCAGCTGGGGGATCTCGTCGGTGCGCAGCGCGCGCGGCTCGGCCGTGGGCACCAGCTCGCCGTGGGCGGCGTAGGTGCGCGTCTTGGCGGCGCGGTTCGTCGACGACACCGGCGCCTGGCCGCCCGGCTGCAGGCTGTTCACCGAGATGCGGCCCACGTGCCACAGCTGCACGACGATCTTGCCGCCCTCGGCATGCACGGCGTCGGTGACCTGCTTCCAGGCCGCGACCTGCTCGGGCGTGTGGATGCCGGGCGTGTCGAAGTAGCCCTGGCCGTCGGGGCGGATCTGCGTGGCCTCGGTGATCAGCAGGCCGGCACTGGCGCGCTGGCGGTAGTACTCGACGGTCAGCGCGTGGGGCGTCTGCCAAGGGGAGCGGTTGCGCGTCAGCGGCGCCATGACGATGCGGTTGGCGAGCTCGATGTCGCCGAAGCGGACGGGGTCGAAAAGGGTAGTCATGACCGTGAAATAGGGGCAGGAGGAATGGTTGCAAGTCTGGCTTTTGCCTGCTTTCCCCGTCGCCGCGGGGTTGATGCGGGATGTGTTAGCGACAATCAGGCCATGCTCGCCTACCGCCACGCCTTCCATGCCGGCAACCATGCCGACGTCCTCAAGCACCTCGTGCTGACCCGCGTGCTGCGCTACATGGGGGAGAAGGACAAGCCCTACACCCTCATCGACACCCATGCCGGCGCCGGGGGCTACTCCGTCGAGGGCCGCTACGCGCAGAAGAACGCCGAGTACGGCACCGGCGTCTCGCGCCTGTACGACGCCACCGACCTGCCCGCGCCGCTGGCCGACTACATGGACCTGGTGCGCGCCTTCAACCCCGACGGCCAGCTGCGCCAGTACCCGGGTTCACCGGCCATCGCCAACATGCTGCTGCGCGAGACCGACCGGCTGCGCGTCTACGAGCTGCACTCCACCGACCACCGCATCCTCGCCAGCTACCTGGAGGGCCGCGCCAACACGCAGGTCAGCGACCGGGACGGCTTCGGCGCCATCAAGGCCGAGCTGCCGTCGCCCACGCGCCGCGCGGCGCTGCTGATGGATCCGTCCTACGAGATCAAGACTGACTACGGCAAGGTGCTGTCGGCGCTGCGCGAAGCGCTGGAGCGCGCGGCCGACACGGTCGTCATGGTCTGGTACCCGCAGCTGCAGCTGCTGGAGTCCACCCAGCTCGCGCAACGCCTGAAGGCCAGCGCCGACGCCGCCGCCAAGAAGGGCTGGCTGCACGTGCGCCTGACCGTCACGCAGGCCGACGCCAAGGGCTTCGGCATGATGGGCAGCGGCATGTTCGTCGCCAACCCGCCGTTCACGCTGCACGACGATCTGGCCGAATGCCTGCCGCTGCTGGTGGAGCGCCTGGGCCAGTACGACGGCGCCAACTACGTGCTGGAGCAGAAGGCGGCATGACGGTGGAGGGCAAGCCGGTCACGATGGAGCAGATTGCCGCGCTGGCCGGCGTCTCCACCATCACCGTCTCGCGTGCGCTGCGCGACAGCCCGTCGGTGACGCCCGCCACGCGCGAGCGCATCAAGACGCTGGCCGAGGCCGCCGGCTACCGCTTCAACCACTCCGCCCGCAACCTGCGTCTGCGGCGCAGCCACATGGTGGCCGTCATGCTGGAGATGCAGCCCGACACCGACCGCCCCATGACCGATGCCTACCCGCTGCAGCTGCTGGGCGGCATCACGCAGGAGCTGACGTCGCGCGGCTACAGCGTGCTGCTGTCGGCCATGCAGAGCCCCGGCCAGGGCATGGCCGCGTCGGCGGACGGCCTCATCCTGCTGGGCCAGGGCGCCAACGGCTCGGCGGTCAAGTCGGCCGCCGCCATGGGGCTGCCGCTGGTGGTGTGGGGCGCCGAGCATGGCCGGGGCGACGCCGTCGTCGTCGGCGGCGACAACGCGCATGGCGGCGCCTGCGCGGCCGAGCGGCTCATCGCGCTGGGCCGGCGCGAGCTGCTGTTCCTCGGCGATGTGCGCCACGCCGAGATCCGCGACCGCCAGCAGGGCTTCGCCCGCGCGCTGAAGAAGGCCGGCCTGAAGGCGCAGACGCTGACGCCCGCGGCGTTCACCTTCGGCGCCGGCTTCACGGCCGTGCAGGCCCACCTCGCGAACCTGGGCCGGGGCGGCAAGCTGCCCGACGGCCTGTTCGCCGCCAGCGACCTGCTGGCCATGGGCGCCGTGCGCGCCTTCACCGACGCCGGCCTGGCCGTGCCGGCGCAGGTTTCCGTCATCGGCTACGACGACTCGCCCGCCGCGCAGAGTTTCGCGCCGCCGCTGACCAGCGTGCGCCAGGACTGGCATCACGGTGGCGTGCTGCTGGCGCGCAAGGTGCTGGACCTGATCGGTGGCCAGGACGCGGCCAGCGAAATCATGCCAACCGAGTTGGTCATCCGGGCCACCTGAAGCCCCTCGTCCAAGGATTACCTTGGCCGGTCCCCCGAGGGGACGGTGATGCGTGCGGCATCTAGCCGCCCGCACATCACCATGACGGGCCGGCTCGGGAGCGGCCCAGCGCTCGGCCCGAAATGCGCCATCCGGTCGAGATGAACGCGACAATGCCGGCCATGAGCACCCAAGACCTGACCGACGCCGAGTTCGCCGAACTCGACGAACTCCTCGCCGCCACGCCCGAGCCGCTGCAGCCGCTGGATGCCTCCATGCTGGACGGCTACCTGTGCGGCGTCATCGTGCAGCCGCGCCTCATCGAGACGGACGAGTGGCTGCCCAACATCTTCGACTACGACGGCGGCCTGCTGCCCGACAGCGTCGACGCCGCCTGGCTGGACCGCCTGACTCAGCTCGTCGAGCGCCGCCACGCCGCGCTGAACAAGAGCCTGGTGGAAGACGGCTGGTTCGACCCCGTCATCCTCGAGGTGGACGAGGACCAGCAGCCCGACCCGCTGCCCGAGGACGCCACCGACGAGGAGAAGTCCGCCCGTGCCAGCTACGACGAGCTGGGCCCCCTCTCGCGGGCGCTGATGCCCTGGGTGGCCGGTTTCCAGCACGCGGCGCTGTGCTTCCCCGAGCTGGCGGACCTGCCCAACGACGACGTCGCCGCCGCGATGGCCCGGCTGTACCGCCACCTGCCGGCCGAGACGCCGGAGGAGAAGGAAGTCGTCGCCACGCTGAACCGCGAGCACCCGCTCAAGGACCTGGACGACGCCATCGAGGAGCTGGTCGTCACCGTGGCCGACCTGGCCGACCTGACGGAAGCCGAGCGCTACCGCGTCGACACCATCCGCCGCGACACGCCCAAGGTCGGCCGCAACGACCCCTGCCCCTGTGGCTCGGGCCGCAAGTACAAGCAGTGTCACGGCAGCAACTGATGATCATGGGGACGGGCCGCCGGCGCACAGCGCCAAGCGCTGTCCCCGGCTGACATGAGATTGCAACTGCTGTCGGACCTGCATCTCGAGACCGAGGACTACCAGCCGGTGCCCGCCCCGGGCGCCGAGCTGCTGGTGCTGGCCGGCGATATCGACACGACGTGGCGCGGCTACGCGCTGTTCCGCGGCTGGCCGGTGCCGGTGCTGGTGGTGCCCGGCAACCATGAGGTCGACGGCCGCGACGTGGACGACGCCCGCGAGGCGCTGCGGGCCCACGTCGGCGCGCTGGGCCTGCGCATGCTGGACGATGACGCCGTCGTCATCGCCGATGCCCAGGGTCGGCGCGTGCGCTTCGTCGGCTGCACGCGCTGGTGCGACTTCGACGCCTTCGGCCCTGCGGGCCGCGAGCGCGCGATGCGGGCCGGCGGCTACTTCCAGAAGGTCATGCAGGCCACGCGCCACGGCGAGCCTTTCGGCGTGGACGCCGTGCGCGCACTGGCGCTGGAAAGCCGCGCCTGGCTGGCTGGCGAGCTGGCGCGCACGGGCGACTGGGACGCGACGGTCGTCATCACGCACTTCGCGCCCAGCCTGAAGAGCGCCGACCCGCGCTACGGCCGCCAGCCCGGCACGGCCAGCTTCTGCAACGACGACGAAGACCTGCTGCCCGGCGCACAGCTGTGGCTGCACGGCCACCTGCACTGCCGGCACGACTACCGGCTGGGCGACACGCGCATCGCCAGCAACGCACGGGGCCACTTCAGGCGCGGCGAAGCCGACGGCTTCGACGGCCAGCGCGTCATTGAGGTCTTTGCGGCTTGATGCGCAGCGCCCACGCCACGCCGGCCACCAGCAGCACCACGCCCGCCACCGTGGCCGGCGGCGGCGTGCGCTGGTTCCACGCGAACGCGTAGGCCAGCGCGGCCAGCGTCTCGAAGACGATCAGCTGGCCCGACAGCGACGTGGGCAGCCGCTGGCTGGCCTCGTTCCAGCACAGCGTGCCCAGCCACGACGAGCACAGCCCGATGGCGGCCATCAGGCCCACGTAGGCCCAGGGCCGCTCGCCGAACGGGAAGGCGTAGTCCGCCGGCACCAGCGTGCCGGGGGCGGCCAGCATCACCAGCCCCAGCAGCACGGCGCCGATGAGCGCCATCGGCAGCGTCACCAGCCCCTGTGCCGTGGCCCAGGCGCGCGGGCTGCGGTCGGCATGCGCACGCAGCCAGTCGGCGTTGCGGATGGGGTACCAGGTCCAGCAGGCCACCGCCGCGACGGCCAGCAGCGCGCCCTCGGCATAGCGGCGTGGGTCGCCGGCGCTCTGCTGCAGCGCGTGCAGCTCATCGCGGTTGACCAGCGCCAGGCCTGCGGCGATCAGCGCCAGCGACGGCGCCAGCCTGGCCCACGGCAGGTGGCCGTCGCGCACGCGGTTGCGGTGGTTGGCGCAGACGGCGATGACGACGGGCAGCGTGCCGATGATCATGGTCGGCAGCGGCGCGCCGGCGCGCTGGATGGCGGCCGACAGGCACAGGTAGTACAGGAAGTTGCCGATGAGGCTGAGCTTGGCGGCCTCCCACCAGTCAGCCGGCTGCAGCTCGCGCAGCGCGCGGCGGTCCAGCAGCAGCGCCAGCGGCAGCGCGATGAGGCCGAAGGCCAGGTAGCGGCCCACCGTCAGCAAGGCGGGGGCATAGCCGGGCAGCATGACGGGGGCGACGAACACCAGGCCCCACATCAGGCCGGCGGCCAGGGCGAACAACAGACCGAGGAGCATGGCCGGCATCATCGGCCATGCCGGGTGACGTGCGCCGGCGCGGTCGCCTACGTGAACCAGGCCGCCACGGCGTCGCGCTGTTCAGGCGTGTAGTGCAGGCCCAGCTTGCTGCGCCGCCACAGCACGTCGTCGGCGCTGCGTGCCCATTCGGCATCCACCAGATGGCGCAGTTCGGACTCGAACAGCCCCGGCGCCACCTCGGCACCCGGCGCCGTCAGCAGCGCCGCGGCGTCGCTGCCGTAGGCCCGGGCCAGGCGCGCGACCGTGGCCAGCGGCCGGCCGGTGTGCCGGGCCTGCAGCTCGGCCGTGAAGGCCGCAATGTCCACGCCGTGCCGGCCGAGGTCACCGCCGGGCAGGTGGGTGCCAGCCGTCCAGGGCCGGCGCGGGTCGCCCAGCATCGCACCCAGCTGTGTGGCGCCGTCTTCGGCCAGCTTGCGGTAGGTCGTCAGCTTGCCACCCCAGACGTTCAGCAGCGGCGCGCCATCGTCGGTGTCGGCCTCCAGCAGGTAGTCGCGCGTCACCGACGATGCCGAGCCGCCCTCGTCCAGCAGCGGGCGCACGCCGGCATAGGTCCAGCGCACGTCGGCCGGCGTCACGGGCCGCGCGAGGTAGCGGTTGGCCTGCTCGCACAGGTAGGCGACCTCGTCCTGCGCGATCTGCGCCCGCGACGGCGGTTCCTCGTGCTCGGGCAGCTCCACATCCGTCGTGCCGATCAGCGTGAAGCGCTCCTGGTAGGGGATGGCGAAGAGGATGCGGCCGTCGGCGTTCTGGAAGATGTAGGCGTGGTCGTGCGTGAAGCGCTGGTCCACGACGATGTGGCTGCCCTTCACGAGGCGCAGGCCGCGCGCCGGCAGCGGCCGGCCGTCGGCAGCCTGCGTGTGGTCGCGCAGGAAGCGCTCGGCCCACGGCCCGGCCGCGTTGACGAGCGCGCGGCTTCGCAGCTGGCGGCCGTTCTGCAGCGTGACCTGCCAGCCGTCCGCGCCGCGGCGGGCCTCGGTCACGGCGCAGCGCGTCAGCACCTCGGCGCCGCGCGCCTGCGCATCGCGCGCGTTCAGCACGACGAGGCGGGCGTCGTCCACCCAGCCGTCGGAGTAGACGAAGCCGCGCGTGAACTCGGGCTTGAGCGGCGCGCCGTAGGCGCTGCCCGCGAGCTTCAGGCCGTGCGAGCCCGGCAGCAGCTCGCGCTTCGCGAGGTGGTCGTACAGGAACAGCCCGATGCGGATCATCCAGGCCGGCCGCAGGTGCGGCGCATGCGGCAGCACGAAGCGCAGCGGCTGGATCAGGTGCGGCGCGCTGCGCAGCAGCACCTCGCGCTCCTGCAGCGCCTTGGCGACCAGCGAGAACTCGTAGGTCTCCAGGTAGCGCAGCCCGCCGTGCACGAGCTTGGTGGACGCCGACGACGTGTGCTGCGCCAGGTCCTCGCGTTCGGCCAGCAGCACGCGCCAGCCGCGCCCGGCCAGGTCGCGTGCCAGGCCCGCGCCGTTGATGCCGCCTCCCACCACCACGACGTCAAAATCATCCATGAAGGTACTCTAGCCCCCCGCCCAGACTCGCATCGCTGAACGCCTGCGAGTCTGGTCGGCCCCCCGAGGGGGCGGCGATGCTCACGGCATTGAGCCGCGAGCACATCGCCCAACGCGGGCCGGCTTGGGAGCGGCCCGGCGCTCGGCCCGCCAACGACGAATGGACACGGACATGGATGCACTGCTGGCGCTGGATCAGGGAACGTCGAGTTCGCGCGCGCTGGTCTTCGACCGCTCGGGCCGGCTGCTGGCCGCTGCGCAGCGCGAGCTGACGCAGCACTTCCCGCAGCCGGGCTGGGTGGAGCACGATGCCGCTGAGATCTGGGAGGGCCAGCTGGCCTGTGCCCGCGAGGCCATTGCCAAGGCTGGCGTGAAGCCCACCGCCATCGGCATCACCAACCAGCGCGAGACCGTCGTGCTGTGGGACCGCCGCACCGGCCAGCCGCTGCACAGGGCGCTGGTGTGGCAGGACCGGCGCACGGCGGACTTCTGTGAAGAGCTGAAGCGCCAGGGCCTGGAGCCGCGCATCCGCGCGCTGACCGGCCTGGTGCTGGACCCGTACTTCTCTGCCACCAAGCTGCGCTGGCTGCTGGACAACGTGCCCGGCGCCCGCGCGCGCGCCGAGCGCGGCGAGCTGGCTTTCGGCACGGTGGACAGCTGGCTGCTGTGGAAGCTCACCGACGGCCAGGTTCACGCCACCGACGCCAGCAACGCGTCGCGCACGCTGCTGTTCGACATCCACCGCGGCGACTGGAGCGACGAGCTGCTGGGCCTGTTCGGCATCCCGCGCGCGCTGCTGCCCGAGGTACGGCCGTCGGCAGGCGCGTTCGGCACGGCGGCCGAGTTCGGCGCGCCCATCGCCGGCATCGCGGGCGACCAGCAGGCCGCGCTGTTCGGCCAGGCGGCGCTCTCGCCCGGCCAGGCCAAGAACACCTACGGCACCGGCTGCTTCCTGCTGATGCACACCGGCGCGCAGGCGCGCAGCTCGGCCCACGGCCTCATCACCACGCGCGCCGCGCAGGTGGGCGCGGTGCCGCAGTTCGCGCTGGAAGGCAGCGTGTTCGTCGGCGGCGCCGTCGTGCAGTGGCTGCGCGACGGGCTGGGGCTGATCCGCACCAGCGCCGAGGTGCAGGCGCTGGCCGAGAGCGTGCCCGACAGCGGCGGCGTCACGCTGGTGCCCGCGTTCGCCGGCCTGGGCGCGCCGCACTGGCGGGCCGACGCCCGTGGCGCGCTGGTGGGCCTGACGCGCGGCAGCGGCCGCGGCCACATCGCCCGCGCCGCGCTGGAGAGCATCGCCTTCCAGAGCGCCGGGCTGCTGCAGGCGATGCAGAACGACGGCGCCGCGCTGACCGAGCTGCGCGTGGACGGCGGCGCGTCGGCGAACGACCTGCTGATGCAGTTCCAGGCCGACCTGCTGGGCCTCCCGGTGCTGCGGCCGCGGGTCATCGAGACGACGGCGCTGGGCGCGGCGCTGCTGGCCGGCATCGGCACTGGCGTCTACGCGTCGGTCGACGAGATCGGCGCCATCTGGCAGCTGGACCGCGCGTTCGAGCCCCGCATGTCGCGCGACGAGGCCGGCACGCGGCTGGCGCAATGGGACCATGCGGTCCGGCAGGTGCTGGCCGACTGACCTCGGCGCGCCACGGACAACCCGAGCAGGGAAACGATCGATGAAGGGCAACTGGATGGGATGGGTCCTGGCGCTGGGCGTGCAAGCCGCCGGCGCGCAGCAGCTGGCGCCGGTGGAGGCCGAGCCGGCCGGGCTGGCGCCGCTGCCGGCGCGCGTGCAGGGCCGTGTCGCCCCGCAGCCCGACGGCACGCTGCGGCGCCAGTGGCCCGGCACCTATTTCGAGACTGCCTTCCATGGCAGCGAGCTGTTCTTCCGCGTTGGCGCCGGCGACGTCAGCCTGCGCGTGAGCGTGGATGGCGGGCCCGCGGTGCCGCTGGTCAAGCCCGCGGCGGGGCTGTACCGGGTGTCCGGCATCGCCGCCGGCGAGCACCGGCTGCGCGTGACGGTGGTCAGCGAAAGCCAGGCCGGCCCCACCGGCTTCGGCGGCTTCCTTGCCGGCCCGGGCACCCGGCCCGCGGTGCTGCGGGTGCCCGAGCGCCGCATCGAGTTCATCGGCGACTCCCACACCGTCGGCTACGGCAACACCGCCGCCACGCGGCAGTGCACGCCTGCCGACGTCTGGGCGACCACCGACACCGCGCAGGGTGTGGCCGGCCAGCTGTCCACGCGCTACCAGGCCGACTACCGTGTCCACGCCATCTCGGGCCGCGGCGTCGTGCGCAACTACGACGGCTTCGCGGCCGACACGCTGCCGCAGGCTTACCCGTTTGCACTGCTGGACCACAGCCACCCGGCCGACGACACCGGCTGGCAGCCGCAGGTCATCGCGATCAGCCTCGGCACGAATGACTTCTCGACGCCGCTGCGCGCCGGCGAGCGCTGGGCCACGCGCGAGCAGTTGCGCGAGGCGTACGAGACGGCCTTCGTGCGCTTCATCGGCCAGTTGCACCGTCGCGTGCCTGGCGCCTACGTCGTGGTGTGGGCGGCGGCGAACGAGGGCTCGGAGCTGCAGGCCGCAGCGTCGCGCGTCGTGGCGCAGGTGCGCGGTGCCGGCACCTCCCGCATCGGCTTCGTGGGCGTGCCTGGCCTGAGCATGGCGGGCTGCGACTGGCACCCCAGCGTGGCCGACGGCATGCGTGTGGCCGACGCGCTGGCCCGCCACCTGAACGACCAGCCCAACCTCTGGCAAGCCGCAGGCCGCTGACACACGCTGACAGCAGGGCTGGCGCAGCATGCGGGCCTCACACCTCCCGGGACCTCCATGAACTTCGCCTACACCCTCGTCTACGTGGCCGACGTCGCCGCCTCGCTGGCCTTCTTCGACCGTGCCTTCGGGCTGCCGACGCGCTTCCTGCACGAGAGCGGCGCCTACGGCGAGGTTGACACCGGTGCCGGTGGCACCACGCTGGCCTTCGTGGACCACGCCACCGCGCGCGACAGCGTGCAGCACGACTACGTGGCCGCCGACGCGAGCGCGAAGCCGCTGGGCATGGAGATCGGCTTCACCGTCGCCGACGTGCCGGCCGCCTTCGAGCGCGCCGTGGCCGCCGGCGCGACGGCGCTGGCCGCGCCCGTCACCAAGCCCTGGGGCCAGACGGTGGCCTATGTGCGCTGCCCGGACGGCACGCTGGTGGAGCTCTGCACGGTCATGGGCTGAGCGCTCCCCGCCTTGGGGCGCAGCGCCTGGGCCACGAACAGCTGGCCCGGCGCGAACGAGGCGTGTGAGGCGCTGATGGCGCCCAGTGAAACCACATCGACCCGCTGGGTGCCGCGGGCGTGAGAGGAGGCGTAGATGGCCATGATGCTGCTAGGGAGGGTCTGCAAAACCCCTGTGGGCCGCGTTTGTGACAGCACCGGCCCGCGAGTAGGCGCGTCGCGAAGCTGGGGCTGGCCGCCCCAGCGAGCGGCGCAACACCCGCGCGGGCCGGTGCTGTCGCAAACCCGCAGGGGCGTGGCTTTGCCGGCGCGGGGCGGCGTTGCGAACCTTGCCCAGGCACGAGCCTGGGCGGCGGTCCGCGCCTTGCCCCGCATCCGGCAAAGACCTCGCCGCGGCCCGCAGGGGTTTTGCAGACCCTCCCTAGACGTCGTTGTCGTTGACCCATGCCTTCTGCAAGGGGCATGCCTGCTGACCTACATTGACTGCCCATGCGCCGCGCCGACCGCCTCTTCCAGATCGTCCAGCTCATCCGCGGCCGCCGCCTCACGACGGCGGACTACCTCGCCCAGCGGTTGGAGGTGTCCATGCGCACCGTCTACCGCGACATCGCCGCGCTGGGCCAGCAGGGCGTGCCCATCGAGGGCGAGGCCGGCGTGGGCTACCGCATGCGGGCCGGCTTCGACCTGCCGCCGCTGATGTTCAGCAAGCAGGAGGCGCAGGCCTTGGTGGCCACCGTGCGCATGGCCGAGTCGCGGCTGGACGCCGCGCTGGCGCGGCAGGCCGAGAACGCGCTCTCCAAGATCCTGGCCGTGCTGCCGCTGGATGCCCGCGCCGCCGCCGAGAGCCTGGCGCTGTACGCGCCGCTGCCGGCGCTGGACCCGGCCACCAGCGCCCACCTGACCGCGCTGCGCGAGGCCACCGAGGCCAGGCGCAAGCTCAAGGTCGGCTACCTGGACCTCGGCGGCGTGAGGAGTGATCGCGTCGTGCGTCCGCTGGCCTGCCTGTTCTGGGGGCCGGTGTGGACGCTGGCGGCCTGGTGCGAGTTGCGCAACGATTTCCGCAGCTTCCGCGTGGATCGCATCGAGACGCTGGAACCGCTGGCCGAGAGCTTCCGCGACGAGCCCGGCAAGACGCTGGCCGACATGAACCGGCTGCGCGAGAACTGTTGACCCCTCGCCTGGTCCCGCGCCGCTGAACGCGGGCGGGCCCAGTCGGTCTTGCAGACCGCGCTGCGGCGGCGCCGCAGCTCTTCGGCAGGCACATCGCGCCCACTGGGCGCAATGTGTCCGGCCTCAGCCCCCGAGGGGATGGCGATGTGTGCGGCATTGAGCCGCACGCACATCGCCCTGGCGGGCCGGCTTGGGAGCGGCCCGGCGCTCGGCCCGCGATACGGTAGGCCGTCAGGCTTTCAAGGCCTTGATCAACTCGTCGCTGTCGAAGCCGTCCTTCATGTGGTGGGCGCCGCGTGGGCCGCGCACGATGAGGTAGGGCGTGCCGGTGGCGCGCAGTGCGCGGAACTCGTCCTCGCAGCGCGCCTCGCGGCTCATGTTGCACTCGGTGAACGCGAAGCCGTGCTGGGTCAGCCAGGAGCGCGTCTGCGTGCAATAACCGCATTCGTTGGTGGAGTACATGACGATCTGCTCCGCGCGCACGGTGGCCGCGAGCTGCTGCATGGCGGCCTCGTCCGTGCCGCCGCCGCCCAGCAGCGCACCGAAGTCGCGCTTGTGCAACTGCGCCTGGTGCCCCCACCACAGGCCGGCGATGACGGCCACCACCGTCAGCAGCGCGCGCCACGGCAGGCCGCTGCTGGCGGGGGCGGCGCGGGCCGCGGTGCGCGGCTCGGTGGCCAGGCCGGCCTTGGCATAGGCCACGCCGCAGGCCGGGCATTGCCAGGCAGGGGCCTGCGTGTCGGCGGGGCGCATGGCGCGGCACTTGGGGCAGACGGTGGTCATCGGCGGGAATCCTTTCAGGCGGCGGTGTCCACCAGCACGAACTGCTTGCGGACTGGCGTCACCACCTCGAACTCGCCCTCGAAGCCGGGCGGGATGACGCCGCCCTGGCCGGGGCCGATGTCGGTGGCGCCCTGCGGGCCGTGCAGCCGCACCTGGCCGCTGAGCACGTGGAAGTACTCCTGACGCGTGGCGGGGAACACGATGCGCCAGCGGCCCGGTTCGCATGCCCACACGCCGGCCGAGACCGGGCCGGCCTCGTGCAGCACCCAGGTCTGGCGCAGCGGGTTGCCGGCGACGAGGCGGTCGGGGCGCGGGCGGTCCAGCGTGGGGGCGAGGGCGTCGGTGCGGTCGAGGAGGACGATGGGCAGCATGCGGGGCGCATTCTGCGGGGGCCTGTCGCGCCGCCCACCACCTGTTCGAGGGTGAATATGTGCGGCGGCCGCGCGGCGGCTCAGCCCCGCAGCGTGGCGCCCTTCTCAATCAGCAGCGCGCGCAGCACCGACCGGTGGCAGCGCGCCTCGTCTTCGCAGTAGCAACCCACCGAGAAGTCGGCCTGCGCCGACAACGTGGCCAGCAGCGCCAGCGCGTGCTGCGCGTCGGGCTGGGCCATCTCGGTGCGGTACTTCTTCGTGAAGGCCGTCCAGTCGGCATCGCTCGCGGCGGCCTGGCCCAGCTTCATCGTGTCGGCACTGGGCGCGAGGGTGGGGAACCAGACGTCGTAGAAGTCGCGCGACGCGAACTCCGCCTTGGGCACGCCGCGCGGCGGGCGGCGCACCGTGCCGATGCGGGTGCCTTCATCGGGTGCGCGCGGGCTGCCGAGCTGGACGATGCGCAGGGGCATGGCGGGTCCTCGCGCCGCTGTGCGCCGGGGGCGTCGGTGGAGGGCAGCGGCGTGCCCACCATTGTGCGGTGCTCAGAACTTGCTCTGTTCCGCCGCCTTCTTCTGCTGCGCCTCGGCCTTGCTCTGGGCCAGGAAGCTTTTCATCAGGTCGTCGCGGACGTAGCGCACGTCCATGACGAAGCTCAGGTGCGGGGCGTCCAGCTCGACCACCGCGCCCTTGGCCGTGAAGCGCGCCGACTTGTTGCCGACGAAGGGGCGCTGCTGCGCGGTCAGCTTGTACTTGCCCGACAACGTGTTGAACAGGTCGTCGAAGCGCTCCTTGCCCAGCTGCATCAGCACGGCGGCCAGCTTGTCCTGCGCGTCGAAGATGTAGGTGACTTCGTTGAGGCTGTCGATGCCGTAGCCGGCACCGTCGGTCGTGAACTGGCGCCCGCCGCTGAACTTGTTGACGCCGCCGTCGGTCAGGCGCGCCTGGCCGGGCAGTTTGGACTTGAGTTGCTGCGACGTCGTGGCGGCGATCTCGACGCCCAGGACCTGCACCTGGGCCATGGCCAGCGCGGGCAGCAGGGCGACGGTGAGCAGGGCTTGCTGGATGAATTTCATGTGGTGGTTCCGGTGATGGGGGTGGCGAGGCGTCACGAGCGGCCCAGGCCCTGGCCGACGCGCCATTCGCGCGCCAGCCGCTGCGCCTGCTGCAGCTGTGGCGACGACAGCTTCTTGGCCAGCGCGTCGCGCTCCTCGGCGGCGTCGGGGTGGGGGGCGTCGTTGGCTGCGGCGAGGTTGAGCCAGGCGTGGGCGGCCACCGTGTCCTGCTTCACGCCGCGCCCTTCGCGCAGCGCCAACGCCAGGTTGCGCTGGCCGTAGGCGTTGCCTGTCTTGGCGGCCTGCTCGAAGTAGCGGGCGGCCTCGGCATGGTCCTGCAGCACGCCGCGGCCGCGCTCGTACGACACGCCCAGGTCGTTCAGCGCGTCGGCGTTGCCCTGCTCGGCGGCCTTGCGGTACCAGGTGATGCCCTGGCGCTCGTCCTTCTCGGTGCCGCGGCCTTCGGTCATGGCCCAGCCCAGCGCACGCTGCCCGCCGGCGCTTCCCTGCTCGGCGCTCTTGCGGAACCAGGTGACGGCCTGGCGCTCGTCCTGCTTGACGCCGCGGCCGTTCACCAGCGCCCAGCCCAGCCGCACCTGGGAGCGGTCGTCGCCCTGCTCGGCGGCCTTGCGGTCCCAGGCGACGCCCTGCGCCTCGTCCCGCTCCGCGCCGCGCCCGAAGGTCAGCACATAGCCCATCCAGCTTTGCGCTTCCAGGTCGCCCTGTTCGGCGGCCTTGCGGAACCACGGCACGGACTGGGCCTCGTCCTTGGCCGCGCCGCGGCCCTGGAACAAGGCCACGGCCAGCAGGCGCTGCGCGCGCGCATCGCCCTGCTGGGCGGCCTTGGTGTACCAGGCGACGGCCTGGGCCTCGTCCTTGTCGACGCCGCTGCCGATGGCCAGCAAATAGCCCAGCAGCCGCTGCCCCGGCGCGTCGCCCTGGTCGGCGGCCTTGCGGGCCCAGCTCGCCGCCTGTGCTGGGTCCTTCTCGACGCCTTCGCCGTTCAGCAGCGCGAAGGCCAGCATGCGCTGCGAGTCGGCATAGCCGCCCCCGGCCGCGCGGCGGTGCCAGCCGGTCGCCTGCTGCAGGTCGACGGGCACGCCCCAGCCGTTCTCGTAGGCCAGCCCGAGGTTGTACTGGGAGATCAGCTCGCCCTGGGCGGCGGCCTTCTCCCACCACGCGAGGGCCTGGCGCGCGTCCTTCTTGACGCCGGTGCCGTTCAGCAACGCGACGCCCAGCTCCAGCTGCGCATCGGCCACGCCCTGGTCGGCGGACTTGCGGTACCAGCCGGCCGCCGTCGTGGCGTTGCGCGGCAGGCAGACGCCATTGGCCAGCGCGCGGCCGAGGGTGTATTGGAAGCTGCCGTCGCCCGCGTTGGCGCGGGCCTGCATGGTCGCCAGCGCCGTCTTGCAGTTGCCGGCCCGCATGGCCTCGTAGAGCTGGCCGGCCTCGTCGGCGCGGGCGTTGGCCGCGAACAGCGCCGCCGCAACGGCGACGAGCAGGGGGGTTCTGAACATTGGATCTCCCTTGAAAACCTCGGCACGGATCAACCGTTGCGGGCGGGAGTCGCGGGTCTGACCGCCGCTGGGCGGTGGGGCGGTGCCGGCACGTTGCAGCCGCGGGCGTGGACGCCCCTGGACTGCACGTGATGCGGCCCCGCTGTCGTTGCCTGGAGGCGTTAGACCGGAAGCTTTGCGACCCCGGCTTTCGCTCGGGTGTGCCGGCGGCGATTCTTGCGGATGCAATTGGTCACGTTTGCCGAGTTGGCGCCTCGGGCAGCGCCGGAACGTGAAAAGTTCAACGGGCGCTCAGCCCCGGCCCAGCACGCGGATGACCTCCGCCTCGGCCACCGGCTTGGCGATGAAGCCGTTCATGCCCGCGGCCAGCGCGGCCTGGCGTTCCTGGTCCAGCACGGCGGCCGTGAAGGCGTGGATGGGCAGGGCGGCCGTGGCGGGGTCGGCGCGCAGCAGCGCCGTGGCCTCCAGGCCGTCGACCTTGGGCATGTGCAGGTCCATCAGCACGCCGTCCAGCCGGCCGGCTTGGGCGCGGGCCAGCGTGATGGCCTGCTCGCCGTCCTCGGCCTCGATGACCTCGGCACCCAGCCGCTGCAGCAGCGCCGCGATGATGAGGCGGTTGACCGGGTTGTCCTCGGCCACCAGCAGGCGCTGGCCGGCCAGCGGGTAGCGCTGCGGGATGGGGATGCGCCGGCGCGTGGCGGTGTCGTCGATGGTGAGGCTGGTGGGCAGGCTGAGGTTGGCCCAGAACGTGGAGCCGTGGCGGCCGTCACTGTCCACGCCGACGTGGCCGCCCATGCGCGCGGCCAGCTCGCGGCAGATGGACAGGCCCAGGCCCGTGCCGCCGAAGCGGCGCGTCGTCGAGTCGTCCGCCTGCGCGAACGGGCGGAACAGCCGCGCCTGCTGGTCGGGTGGCACGCCGATGCCGGTGTCCTGCACCGACAGCCGCACGCGGTCCGGCCCGGCCGGTGCGAGGTTGAGCCGGATGTGGCCGCGCTCGGTGAACTTGAGCGCGTTGACGAGGAAGTTGGCGAGGATCTGGCGCACGCGCATCGGGTCGCCGATGACCAGCCGCGGTAGCTCGGGGGAGAGGTCCAGCTGCATGTCCAGCCCGCGTTCGCGACCCAGCGCGGCGCAGCCCTCGAAGCTGGCCTTGGCCAGCGCGTGCAGGTCGAACTCGATCTTCTCCAGCTCCAGGTGGCCGGCCTCGATCTTGGACAGGTCCAGCACGTTGGAGACGATCTCGTTGAGCGACTCGGCGGCGGCAACGAGGTGCGAGAGGTACTTGTCGCGGTGGATGTCGTCGGGCGCGCCCTGCTGCAGCAGCCGCGCCAGGCCCAGCACGCCGTTGAGCGGGGTGCGGATCTCGTGGCTCATCGTCGCCAGGAAGGCGCTCTTGGCGTGGCTGGCGGTCTCGGCCTGCTGCTTGGCGGCCTGCAGTTCGCGCTGCTGGCGGCGGTGCTCGGTGATGTCCTCGGCCACCCACAGCGTGGGGTGCTCGGCTTCGGTCTCCTGGCGGCCGGACAGCGCCGGCAGGCGGCGCGCGTTCAGCCGCACGGTGATGCGCTGGCCGTCGGGGCGCAGGTAGTCGCCCTCGAAGGCGTGCTCGGCGTCGGTCGTCTCGGCCGCGTCGCAGGCATCCGGCAGGCCGGGCGCGCCTTCGGCGGGCAGCGGCTCGGCGCCGCCGAAGATCTGCTGCCAGTGCCGGTTCACGCGCTCGAAGTGGCCGCGGCGCGTCATCGCGATGCCGACGCTGGCGTGGTCCAGGATGGCGTCGGCCTCGATGCGGGCGCGCTCGCGCTCGGTGATGTCGCGCGCGATCAGCATCGTCGCGGGTTCGCCGTCCCAGTCCAGCGACGCGGCGGACACCAGCAGGTCGCGCCATTCGCCGTGCACCAAGATGGCGGAGCGGAAGTCGCGCGCGATGCCGGTTGAGGCCAGTTCGGCGGCCAGGCGGCGCGGCTCCTTGCTGTCGGGCCACAGGCCCAGCTCGCGGCCGGAGCGGCCGATGAGCTCGTCGCGGTGGCGGCCCACCAGCGAGCAGAAGCCGGAGTTGGCGAAGCGGATGCGGCCGTCCTCGATGCGCGCCACGCAGATGGCGTCGGGGCTGGCGCGCAGCAGCCGGTCCAGCATGTCAGCGGTGCGCTGGTGCTGCTGCAGCGTGAGCCGCTCGCCCGTGATGTTGTGGCTGACGCCGCGCCAGCCCACGTGCCTGCCCTGGGCGTCGAACAGGGGCTCGCCGGAGCTCAGTGTCCACAGCAGCCGGCCGTCGGGCGTGCGGAAGCCGTTGATGCGGTCGCGGTAGGGGCGCTTGGCGCGGATGTCCTCCAGCAGCGCGTGGTAGTCGGCGTCGCGCACCAGCATCGCGCCGCCGGCCTGGCCCATCCTCAGGAAGTCCTCGCGCTTGTGGCCCGATAGTGGCTCGAACTCGTCGGACAGCGACAGGACGCGGAAGTTCGCATCCGCCTCCCAGGCCCAGTTGTGCGCGGCCTGCACCAGCCGGGCCAGGCGGGCTTCCTCGGCGATGGCGCGCGCCAGCGCCGCGCCGAGGATGCGGTTGAGCAGCAGCGCCGACGCCAGCCCGCCCACGGCGATCAGCATGTGGGCGATGAGGCGGTCCTTCAGGTTGGGCAGCACCGGCGCCTTCAGCCCCGGCAGCAGGCCCTGGAACTCCATCGTGGCCAGGCCCGCAATCGCGGCCATGTAGAGCAGCGCCAACGTGGCCGCTGCGCGGTTGCCCGCCACGCCGCCGGCCAGCGCGATGAGCAGCGCGCCGGCGGCAAGGATCAGCGTGTGCACGCCCAGGCCGATGTGGGCCGCGTGCAGCACCAGGCTGACGAGCGTGCCGCCCAGCACCAGCGTCGTCGCCAGCCGCGGCAGCGCGGCGCGGTACAGCAGCGCCGCCAGGCCGCCCGTGGCCAGCAGCGCCAGCCCCACCAGCACCCGCTGGCTGCCCCAGGGCGCGCGCAGCTGCAGCAGCGCCTCGGCGGTGCCGATGCCGGCGGCCACGGCGCCGACGATGACGACGATCCAGATCAGCGTGCGCGCCGCCATGCGCTGCAGCGCGTCGCGGGTTTCGCTGGGTTCAGGGGGCAACAAAGCCATTGTTCGCGTGGGTTCCGTCGCAGAAGGGTTTGGTGGCGCTGCCGCCGCAGCGGCACAGCCGCGCCTGCGCGATGCGGCAGACCATGCGGCCGGTGCCGCTGACCACCTCGACGGGGCCGCGCAGCTGCAGCGGGCCGTTGGGCTCGGGCTCGATGTCGATGCGGCCGTCGCGGACGGCCGGCATGTCGGTGGGCAGGCCCAGCAGGCCGGTGGCGGGCTCGCCGGTGGCGGTGAAGGGAATGTCGTGGTGGCTGCCGTCGCAGAACGGCTTGTTCTTGCTGGCGCCGCAGCGGCACAGCGTGGCGCGCGTGCCCAGCAGCTCGCCGCGCAGATGCAGGTCGCCGCGGATGCCGTAGGGGCCGGCCTCGCGCACCTGCAGCAGGTTCACCGGCGGCGGGGCCTCGTCGGGCTGACCGTCCTTGCGGCGCACCTGGATGGCGCCGGACGGGCAGGCGTGCGCGATGTCGACGAGGCGCTCGACGGGCATCGCGTCCGGGTACAGCCAGGCGCCCGGCGTGTTGGCCAGGAAGACCTTGGGCGCGCCCGTCACGCACAGCCGCGCGTGAATGCAGCGTTTGGCCTCGAAGCGCAGCTCCAGCTGCTCGCCCTGCACGATCTCGACGCCGTCCACGGTCTCGGCGGGTGGCGCCGGCGGCGGTGGGGCGGCAACGGCCGGCGCCGGCGCGGGGGTGACTGGGGCGGCCAGGTCCAGCCCGCGCTCGGCGCGCTCGCGCAGCGTCTGCAGCTGGGCCGCGGCACGGCCGGTGCGCTCGGCGCCCAGCGCGGCGTGCAGCCCGGCGGCCGTGCCGGCCAGCTGGGCCAGGCGCTCCAGCACGAAGCGGCGCGCGGCGGGGCCGGGCGGCATGGCGGCCGTGTCGCGCAGCGCCGTGAAGCTGGCGCCGGCGTGGCAGCCGGGGTGGCTGGGGCCGGCGGGCAGCCGCGCCGCGTGCTCGGCCAGCGGCGTGAAGGCGCGCATCAGCCCGATGGCCAGGTCCACGTGCAGGCTCTTCTCGGCCGACGGGCCGGGCAGCAGGTAGGCCTGCGCCAGCAGCCGCAGCATCAGCTGGTAGCTGGCGTTGGCGAGGTCCACGGTGTTGGCGGCCGCGGGGTCTTCCAGCCAGACCCGGCCTTCCGGCCGCGGCGGGCGGCGCAGCACGGGGTTGGTGGCGGCGGGCCACGCGGGCTCGAAGCCGGCGCGGGCGGCGCGCAGCGCGGCCAGCTCGGTGCGGATGGCGGCGAAGCGGTGGTAGTGCGAGGTCTCGCTGTCGCTGGGCGCGCCCTCGCCCTGGCGCACGATGGCGTCGAACGCGGCGAGGGCCGTTCTGGAGCACAGCACGGGCCGGGCGCCGCACAGCGTCAGCTCCGTCGGGCCCAGCTGCAGCGTGCGGTCTCCACAGAAGCTGTCGGCCTCGCCATGTGCGGCGACGAAGGCCTGCAGGTCGGCGGACAGCGTGGCGTAGAAATGACCCACGGTGTCGTAGTCGCGCGCCATCGGCGTCACGCGCGGCGTGTCGGTGCCGCGCGAGAACAGCCGCTCGGCGGCGAAGCCGTCGCCATCGGCCTCGGTGCTGCCCTCGGGGCGCTCCAGGAAGATGAAGTGCTGCAGCGTCGCGTCGCTGAACGGCGCCAGCTTGACGACCACGCGTGCCGGCAGGTAGCCGGGGTCCAGCGGGAAGTTGCCGCGCCCGATGCGCGGCGCGCCGCCCAGCGCGGCGGTGATGTTCCACACCGCGACGAGGTGGCCCATCTCCTCGACGGCCACGGCGATGATCTCGCGCCGCCAGCGCGCCACGGCCTCGGCTTCCTGCGGCTGCAGGCCCTCGGCCTCGCCCTGCTTCAGGCTGAAGGCCGCGTAGAGGTAGGTGCACATCAGGTTGTGCTCCAGCTCGGCGGCCTCGTAGAGGCTGTGCAGCAGTTGCTCGCGGCTGGGCGCGGCGGTGGATGGGCTGGTCATGGAATGCCTCCTCCGGCAGGCAGCGCGAAACATTAGCACGCAGGCCGTGCGCGGGGACCCGGGCGGAGGGTGGGGGTGGGTCAGTCCCTATCGGTGCGGGTCAGGCCCAGCGCAGGCGGGGCAGCCAGGCCAGCGGGTCCAGCCGCGCCGCCGGCGCCTCCACCCAGCGGTGGAAAGGCAGCGCCAGCCAGTTGGCCAGCGCCCAGGTCACCACCAGCAGCATCAGCCCGGTCTCGGGTGACGCGTCGGTGAGGTTGGCCAGCAGCGCGTTGGTCAGCAGCAGCACCGGGAAGTGCAGCAGGAACAGCGCATACGACGGCGTGGACCAGGCGGCCAGCGCCGGGCCCCAGCGGGCGGGCAGCAGCGGCCGCCCCTGCGCGTGCCGCGCCTCGGCCCAGGCCAGCCACAGCGCGGTGGCCAGCGCCAGCGCCAGGCGGTCGCGCCAGTCCAGCGCCAGTGCGGCACCAAAGGCCACGGCCAGCAGCACGAAGCCCAGGCGACGGTGGCGCCACAGTCCCAGCCAGTGCACCAGCGCGCCCAGGCCGTAGGCGGCGAAGAAGTAGGGCGCGTAGGCGTCGAGCGTGGTGTCGCGGTTGAACACGAAGGCCGACGCCAGCGCCAGCCCCGCCACCAGCAGCGGCGCCACCAGCAGCCGGCTCGGGTGCCGCCAGCCGCTGCGGGCCAGCCACAGCAGGCCCACGAGGCAGGCGAACAGCTGCAGGTCGATGGCCACGTACCAGGCGCCCACGGTCAGCGCCTCGAAGCCCAGCACGTCGTGCAGCAGCAGTGCATGGGCCAGCAGCTGGCCGGCGCCGATGTCGGCCGGCACCAGCTCGGGCCACGACGACGCGACCAGGCCGCAGGCCGCCAGCGTCAGCGCCAGCGCGGCCAGGAACGGCAGCGTGAGGCGCAGGTAGCGGCGCCACAGCAACTCCGGCACGCCGGCCCGCAGCGCGCCGCCGCGCGGCGACAGGCCACGCGCACTCAGGTAGCCGCCCACGACGAGGAACACCTGCACGGCCATGCGGCCGTACTGGTGCACGGCGCCGGCCAGCAGCGGCAGCGCGTCGTGCGCGGCGCGGGCGATGGGACCGTAGCTGACGAGGTGATGCAGCACGATGACCTGGGCGGCGAGCGCTTTCAGGACGTCGATGTGCGGCAGTCGGCGGGAAGACATGGTGTTGCGGGGCAAAAAAGAACGGGCCTGCTCGCGCAGGCCCGTCGTTCCGGACTCGTGAAATTGTACCGGCGCAGCCCCAGGGAAAGCCCGGCGGGCCTGCATCGGTTTGCAACCGGTGCGCCGGCTGACCTGGCCGTGACGGTCCGCTGGTTGTGGGCCGACCGGATGCGCACGGCTGCTTACATCTGCGGCGGGAAGGAAGGCGGCGTGGCGCGCGTTGTCGGAAGGCGCGGGGCGGATTGACCGGCCCCGCACCCACAGCCAGGAGACCCGCCATGCGCCGCCAGCCCCCGTCCTTCCTTGTCGCCCTCGCCGCAGCGCTGCTGGCCGTGGCAGCCCGCGCCGACGAGGCCGCCCCCAATGCCGACAAGCGCGCCATGACCCTGGCCGTGCAGCGCGACGCCGCGGGCCACCAGAGCGCGGCGGCGGCCGTCAGCCTGCCGGTGGGCCGCAGCGCCTGGCTGCAGGCCGGCGTGGGCCGGTCGCGCAGCCGCGACGACGCGGCCGGCACGACGGCCCGGCCGCGGCAGCTGTCGGTGGGTGGCGGCGTGGCCGGCCGCCAGTGGCAGGCCGGCGTGACGGCCAACCAGCGCCGCGACGGCAGCACGCTGCGCCAGACCGACCTGGCCGCGTCGGTGGACTGGCAGCCGATGGACGGCGTGAACGTGGGCGTGGACGCTGCCAGGCGCAGCGCCCGCGCGCGCGGCACGGTGGCCGCCGGCAACGGCGGCGCGCCGACGGCGGTGGCGCAGCGCCTGACGGGCCGCGGCGTGGGCGTGCACGGGGCGGTGGCCGTCACGCCGCGCGTGACCGTCTACGGCGCGACGATGCACAACCGGTACCGCAGCACGACGACCGCCACGCAAGCCGGCGGCGGCGCAGGCGGCCTGCTGGGCCAGGTGCCGCTGCTGGGAGCCAGCCGCGTGTCCGTCGTCAACCGCGACGAGGCCGCGCTGGACCGCAGCCACCAGCTGGGCGCCACCTGGCGCGTCGGCGAGCGCGTGGCGCTGAACGGCGAGGTCAGCCAGGACCGGCTGCATGGCGGCGGCTCGCTGCGCAGCGTGCAACTCAAGGCGGCGGTGGCGGCGGGCGACAGCGGCTGGACGATCACGCCGGGCGTCGGCCGCAGCCGCGGGCCGAACGGGGAGGGCGTGAACTACGGGTCGGTGGCGGCGAGCTTGGCATGGTGAACGCCCGGGGCGGCGATGATCCTTGCGCCGCACAACCCATGGCCTGAATCCATGTCCCAAACCGTCCTCGACTTCTGGTTCCACGAGACCAAGCCCGCCCAGTGGTGGACGGTCGACCCCGCCTTCGACGCGCTGATCCGCACCCGCTTCGGCGCGCTGCACGCGCAGGCCCGGCGCTGCGAGTTGTTCGCGTGGCGCGCAACGCCCGAAGGCCGGCTGGCCGAGGTCATCGTGCTGGACCAGTTCGCCCGCAACCTCCACCGCGGCACGCCCGACGCCTTCTCGGCCGACCCGCTGGCGCTGGCCCTGGCGCAGGAGGCCGTCGCGGCGGGCGCCGACCTGGCGCTGCCCACCGAGCGGCGCGCCTTTCTCTACATGCCCTACATGCACAGCGAGTCAGCCGCCATCCACGCGGTGGCCGAGCCGCTGATGAAAGCCCGCGCGCCGGCGCACACGCACGACTTCGAGCTGAAGCACAAATCAATCGTCGACCGCTTCGGCCGCTACCCGCACCGCAACGCCATCCTGGGCCGCGCGTCCACGGCGGAGGAAGCCGAGTTCCTGAAGCAGCCCGGCTCCAGCTTCTGAGGCCGGGATTCCGCTGAGGCCGACGCCGGCCGGGCATGGTCCAATCCGGGCATTGGAACCGATTCCATTCGCCATGTCCCGCTCGACTGTTTCCTCCCGCGTCCTCTCCGCCGTGCTGGCCTTGCCGATGGCGGCCCTGGCCGCGCCGCCGGACTTCGGCCCCAACGTCCACCTGCTGGACCCGGCCACGCCCGGCCTGCAGGCGCGCATCGACGCCATCTACGCCGCCCAGCAGCCCAACCACTTCGGCCCGCGCCGCGACGCCATCCTGCTGATGCCGGGTACCTACGAGAACCTGCGCATCCCGGTGGGCTTCTACACGCAGGTGCTGGGCCTGGGGCGCCACCCCGACGACGTGCACGTGGTGGGCGACCTGCGCTCCACGGCGCTGCTGGACAACGACAACGCCACCACCAACTTCTGGCGTGGCGCCGAGAACTTCTCGGTCACGCCGACGCTGGGCATCGGCGACAACACGATGCAGTGGGCCGTGTCCCAGGCCATCCCGTTCCGGCGCATGCACGTGCGCGGCAACATGCGGCTGAACCAGAACAACGGCTGGGCCAGCGGCGGCTGGTTCTCGGACGTGCGGGTGGACGGCCAGGTCAACTCGGCGACGCAGCAGCAATGGATCTCGCGCAACAGCGAGTGGGGCCGCTGGACGGGCTCCAACTGGAACATGGTGTTCGTCGGCGTGCCGCAGGCGCCGGCGGGCGAGTTCCCCACGCCGGGCCAGCGCTTCACCCGGGTCGACAAGACGCCGCTGGTGCGCGAAAAGCCCTTCCTGTTCGTCGAGAAGGACGGCGGCTTCGCGGTGCGCGTGCCGTCGCTGCGGCGCGACAGCGCGGGCATCTCCTGGGCCGGCGGCGCGTTCACGGCGGGCAAGACCCTGCCCATCGCCCGCTTCTTCATCGCCAAACCGGGCGACACGGCCGCCACGCTGAACGCGCAGCTGGCCGCCGGCCGGCACCTGCTGTTCACGCCTGGCGAGTACCTGCTGACCGAGACGCTGCAGGTCAAGCGCGCCGGCACCGTCGTGCTGGGCATCGGCTTCCCGACGCTGCGCTCGGACAACGGCGTGCCGCTCGTGAAGACGGCGGACGTGGACGGGCTGACCGTGTCGGGCCTGTTCCTGGACGCGGGCGCCCAGGACGCCGGCGTGCTGATGGAGGTGGGCACGGCCGGCAGCAAGCGCCGCCACCTGGCCGACCCGACGGTGCTGCACGACCTGTTCTTCCGCGTCGGCGGCGCGGCCGCCGGCCAGGTGCACACGGCACTGCGCATCCACGCGCACGACACGCTGGTGGACCACACCTGGATCTGGCGCGCCGACCACGGCGAGGGTGTCAGCTGGACGCTGAACCCTTCAGCCCACGGTCTGGTGGTGGACGGCGAGGACGTGACCATCTACGGCCTGTTCGTCGAGCACTTCCAGCAGGAGCAGGTCGTCTGGCGTGGCAACGGCGGGCGGGTCTACTTCTACCAGTCCGAGATCCCGTACGACCCGCCCACGCAACGCCAGTGGACCAACGCCGCCGGCGGCCGCGGCTTCGCGTCCTACCAGGTGGCCGACACGGTGACGCGCCACCAGGCCTGGGGCCTGGGCATCTACAGCGTGTTCCTGCAGCCCGACGTCGTGCTGGACCGCGCCATCGAGGCGCCCCGGGCGGCGGGCGTGCGCTTCCAGCACATGATCACCGTCTGCCTCGTCGACAAGGGCAGCATCGAGCATGTCATCAACGACGCCGGCGACGCCGCGCGCTGCCAGGGCGGCAGCAACACCGCCACGCTGAAGCACTATCCCTGACCGCGCCGCGGGGGGCATTGCGCCGCGCCCGGCGGGCGGATGGCGTTGCCGAGTACGCTCGCGGCCTTTCAGCACAAGGGCAGGGCAGCGGCCATGGACAACCTCGACCTCAGCGTGTTGCGCGCGGCCGCCGGCTGGCGGGCCGAGGCGCGCCGCGTCGTGCTGGGCACGATCACGCGCACCTGGGGCTCGGCACCGCGGCCGGTGGGCTCGCTGGTGGCGGTGCGCGACGACGGGCTCATCGCCGGTTCGGTGTCCGGCGGCTGCATCGAGGACGACCTCGTCGCGCAGCTGCGTGCCGGCAGCCTGGCGCTGGCGCGCCCCACCCCGCTGCGCTACGGCGTCGGCGCCGAGGAGGCCCGCCGCTTCGGCCTGCCCTGTGGCGGCACGCTGGAGCTGATGCTGGAGCCGCTGGGCCCGCAGTCGGCGCTGGACGAACTGCTGGCCCGGCTGGCCCGCGGCGAGCGCGTGCGCCGCACGCTGGAGCTGGCCACCGGCGCCGTCACGCTGCAGCCCGCCGAGCGCGGTGCCGACACGCTGGCGCTGACCGACACGCAGCTCGTCAGCCACCACGGCCCGCAGTGGCGGCTGCTGGTCATCGGCGCCGGGCAGATGACCGACTACCTCGCGCAGATGGCGCAGGCGCTGGGCTACGGCGTGACCGTGTGCGACCCGCGCGAGGAGTACGCCGACGGCTTTGCGCTGCCCGGCGCCACGCTGACGCGCGACATGCCCGACGACGTCGTGACGGCCTTCCAGGTGGACGACGCCACCGCCGTCGTTGCGCTGACGCACGACCCCAAGCTCGACGATCTCGCGCTGATGGAGGCGCTGAAGAGCCCGGCCTTCTACGTCGGGGCCATCGGCTCGCGCGTCAACCAGGCCAAGCGCCGCGCCCGGCTGGCCGAGCACTTCGACCTGACCGCCGAGCAGCTGGACCGCCTGCACGGCCCCGTGGGCCTGGACATCGGCGCCCGCACGCCGCCGGAGATTGCGCTCTCCATCCTGGCGGAGATGACGGCTGTTCGTTACCGCGCGGGCGGCGCCAAGGCCGAGGCCGAGGCTGGCTGCGCGCTTTGAGGCCGTCGTGCCCCTCGCGGGCCGAGCGCCGGGCCGCCCCAAGCCGGCCCGTCTGGCGATGTGCGAGCGGGGCACGCCCCGTGAGCATCGCCGCCCCCTCGGGGGGCCGACCAGGCACGCCTGCGTTCCAGGGCGCGACTGGGCGAGGGGTTCACTACTTCATCGTGTAGCCGCGCCCGTCCATGCAGGCCTCGACGGCGCGATTGAACACGCTGGCGTCCGCCTGCGCATTCGGCTGCGTCGTGGCCCAGCGGTTGCAGTCGCGCCGGTCGTTCTCCAGCTGCTCGTTGGACTGGCCGTTGCGCGGGTAGATGATGGGATCGGCCTTAGGCGGCGGTGGTGCCGGTGCCGGCTGCACCTGGGCAACGACCGGCTCTGGCGGCGGCGCGACGACGGCATAGCCTTCGGGCACCGCGCGGTAGTACACGCCGTTGGCGTAGTAGTAGGGCAGGCCGCCCAGCGTCACCGTCACGTAGGCCGGCGGCAGCAGCGGGATGACGACGCCCACCGGCGGCGCCACGACGCGGTAGCGCGGCCCGTAGGGCTGGTACCAGACGCCACCGTGGAACCAGTAGCGCCCCGGGCCCGCGCCCACGACGACGGCGCCGCGCGGCACGTACGGCGCCACGTAGCCCGGGGCGGGGTAGTAGTGGTCGTGGTGGTAGCGGTTGTCGAACACCATGCCGATGTTGGCGCGCACGCGCACGTCGGCGTGGGCGGGGAGGGCGGCGCACAGCGCGAGCAGCGCGGCGGCGGAGGCGTGGAGCAGGGTCTTCATCGTCTTCAACCTGGAACCGGGGTCAAAAGGGCAACGCCGACAGGCTGCGCCGCGTGGACGTCGCCGGCATTGCGGCCACGTAAAGTTCGCCGCTTCACCTGTCGCCCCGCTGTCTCGCCATGATCGAACTGCATTACTTTCCCAGCAACGCCAGCTTCGCCCCGCACATCCTGCTGGAGGAAACGGGCGTCCCGTTCACGCTGCGCGTCGTGGACCGCGCCAACAACGAGCACAAGTCACCGGCCTACCTGAAGCTCAACCCCAATGGCCTGATCCCGACGCTGGTGGACGGCGACCTGGTGCTGTACGAGACCGCCGCCATCCTGATGCACCTGGCGGACTGCCACCCAGGTTTCGCGCCGGCGCCCGGCACCCCCGAGCGGGCCGAGTACTACAAGTGGATGGTGTGGCTGACCAACACGCTGCAGGCCATGCTGATCCACTACTTCTACCCCGACCGCATGGCCACCGACGCCGCCGAGGTGAAGGCCCGCGCCGAGGCGCAGGTGGCGCCCATGCTGGACCAGATGGATGCCCACCTGGCCCGCCACGGCGGCGACTGGTTCCTGGGCAGTGAGTACACGGCCGTGGACCCGCTGGCCTTCATGCTGTGCCGCTGGACGCGCATGCAGGCCAACCCGGCCAAGACGCGGCCGGCGCTGGGCGCCTACCTGAAGCGCGTGTTCGACCGGCCGGCCACGCAGCGCGTCGTGGCCAAGGAACAGCTGCCGGACCCGGTGTACTGACCCGGCCTGCGGCGCAGGCGCCTCAGGGCGCCGCGCACAGGCAGTGCACCACCGCCGCGCGCTCCCACTTGCCCTGCGCCGACAGCTTGGCCAGCTCGCGCAGCGTGGCCAGCTCCTCGACGACCGGCGCCGGCAGCGCATCCAGGCCCAGCGCCTGCCCCACCGCCCGCGCCAGCGGGGGCGCCATCACGTCGCCCAGGGATGCCAGCAGCCGCTCGCTGCGGCTGAGGTCGCGCTCCACGTAGGCCAGGCGCGGCTTGTCGCCGTCCTTGACCTCCAGCTTGGCCAGCTTCACGGCCGTCTGCACCGCGTCGTCCAGGCTGCCCAACCGGTCGACGAGGCCGCGCTCCTTGGCCTGCGCGCCGGTCCAGATGCGGCCCTGCGCCACCGCGTCGATCTTCTGCGGCGTCGTCTTGCGCGCCTCGGCGGCCAGGCCGGTGAAGCGGGCGTAGATGTGGTCGATGCCCGCCTGCACGGCGGCCTGCATGCGCGGGTCCAGCGGGCGGCGCACGTCGTAGCCGCCAGCCAGCCAGGTCGTCGTCACGCCGCCGGTGTGCAGCGACAGCTTGTCCAGCAGCTTCTCGGCCGTGGGCAACATGCCGAACACGCCGATGCTGCCGGTGATGGTGCCGGCGTCTGCGATGACGGCGTCGCTGCTGGTGGCGATCCAGTAGCCGCCCGAGGCCGCCACGTCGCCCATGGACACGACGACCGGCTTGCCCGCCGCGCGCGTCAGCTCCAGCTCGCGGCGCACGATCTCGGACGCGAACGCGCTGCCGCCCGGCGAGTTCACGCGCAGCACGACAGCCTTGATCGCGTCGTCCTCGCGCGCCTTGCGGATCAGGCGCGCCGTGGAATCGCCGCCGATGCGGCCCGGGCCGGCGTCGCCGTCCACGATCTCGCCCTCGGCCACGACGATGCCCACGCCCGGCTGCAGCGTCGTCGGCGCGCCGGCGTCCTTCACATGCGCCAGGTACTCGCCCAGCTGCACCTGGCGGAAGCTCTTGCTCGGTTCGTCCTTCGCACCCTTGGCGATCAGCAGCTCGCGCATCTGGTCGCGCGTCTTCAGGCCGTCCACCAGCCTGGCTTTGAGCGCCAGCTGGGCCGTGTCGCCCTGCACGTCGGCCAGGCGCTGCGGCAGCTCGGCGATGTCCTTGGCGATGCTGCCGGCCTCCAGCTTGCGCGCCGCCTCGATGGCGCCGGTGAAGCCGCTCCACAGCTCGCCGTAGACCAGGCCTTCCGCCTCCTGCGTCGCCGGGCTGGGGCCGGTGGCGGTGTAGGTCTCGGCGAAGTTCTTGTACGTGCCGGCCTTGATGACGTGCGGCGTCACGCCCACGCGGTCCAGCGCGTCCTTGTAGTAGGTGCGGTAGCGGCCGAAGCCTTCCAGCATCACCATGCCCATTGGGTGCAGGTAGACCTCGTTGGCCTGCGCCGCCAGGAAGTAGCCACGCTGGCTGTAGTTGTCGGCATAGGCCAGCACCGGCTTGCCGCTCTGCTTGAAGCGCTGCAGCGCGGCCGCCACCTCGTGCAGGCCGGCCAGGCCGGCGCCCTGCAGGCCTTCCACGTCCAGCAGCACGGCGCCCACCTGCGGGTCGCGGGCGGCCTGGTCCAGCACGGCCAGCACGTCACGCAGCCGCGTCTGGTGCGGCACGCTCTGGCCTTGCGCCTGCGCCATCAGCTGCTGGCGCGGGCTGCCGGAGAACTGCTCGACGAGGTTGCCGTCCAGCTTCACGACCAGCGTCGTCTTCTCGGCCAGCGGCTTCGGCCCGCGCGTCAGCAGTGCCGTCACGACGATGACGATCAGCAGCAGCACGACCAGGTTCATCAGCGCGCGGCGCGTGCCGTCGAGCAGCCACCAGGCCTTGGAGAACAGCCAGCCGAGCTTGGAGAAAAGAGACTTCATCGACGCAGACCTCAGGGGTTGACTCGTGCCGATTGTGAGCGGCGCCGGGCTAGCATCCGTCGGTCACGGTGGAGAGGACCCCTCATGCTTGCTTGGCCCGGTTGGACGCGCCGCCTCAACCAGCATTTCCCGTTGCGCTACGCCACCTGGATGCTGTGCGGGCTGCTGGCGCTGCTCTTCGCCATCCGCTGGATGGGCGGCCTGACGGACGGCCTGCTGGTGCTGCTGTTCCTGGCGCTGTCGCTGCTGGGCCTGCGCGACGTGCGCCAGACGCGCCACTCCATCCTGCGCAACTACCCCGTCATCGGCCACCTGCGCTTCCTGCTGGAGTTCATCCGGCCCGAGATCCGCCAGTACTTCCTGGAAGGCGACACCGATGCCGCGCCGTTCTCGCGCGCGCAGCGCTCCATCGTCTACCAGCGCGCCAAGGGCGACCCCGACCAGCGCCCCTTCGGCACGCAGCTGGATGTCGGCGCGCGCGGCTACGAGTGGATCAACCACTCGCTGGCGCCCACGCATCTCACCAGCCACGACTTCCGCATCACCATCGGCGCCAGCCGCGCGCAGCCTTACTCGGCCAGCGTGTTCAACATCTCGGCGATGAGCTTCGGCGCGCTGTCGGCCAACGCCATCCTGGCGCTGAACCGGGGCGCGAAGCTCGGTGGCTTCGCACATGACACCGGTGAGGGCTCCATCAGCGTGCACCACCGCCAGCACGGCGGTGACCTGATCTGGGAGATCGGCTCGGGCTACTTCGGCTGCCGCAATGACGACGGCTCGTTCAGCCCCGAGAAGTTCCAGGCCGCGGCCGTGGACCCGCAGGTGAAGATGATCGAGCTCAAGCTCAGCCAGGGCGCCAAGCCGGGCCATGGCGGCGTGCTGCCGGGCCCCAAGGTCTCGGCGGAGATCGCCGCCGCGCGCGGCGTGCCCATCGGCGTGGACTGCATCTCGCCGGCGCGCCACAGCGCGTTCTCCACGCCGGTGGAGATGATGCAGTTCATCGAGCAGCTGCGCACGCTGTCGGGCGGCAAGCCTACCGGCTTCAAGCTGTGCATCGGCCACCCCTGGGAGTGGTTTGCGCTGGCCAAGGCCATGCTGGAGACAGGCATCACGCCGGACTTCATCGTCGTCGACGGCGCCGAGGGCGGCACCGGCGCCGCGCCGCTGGAGTTCACCAACTACGTCGGCGCGCCGCTGCAGGAGGGGCTGCTGCTCATCCACAACACGCTGGTGGGCCTGAACCTGCGCGACAAGATCAAGATCGGCTGCGCCGGCAAGGTCACCAGTGCCTTCGATCTCGTGCGGCTGATGGCGCTGGGCGCCGACTGGTGCAACTCCGGCCGTGGCTTCATGTTCGCGCTGGGCTGCATCCAGGCCCAGGCCTGCCACACGGGCCACTGCCCCACCGGTGTGACGACGCAGGACCCGCAGCGCCAGCGCGCCATCGTCGTGCCCGACAAGGCCCAGCGCGTCGCCAACTTCCACCAGGGCACGCTGAAGGCGCTGAAGGAGCTGGTGGAGGCCGCCGGCCTGTGCCACCCGCAGGAGATCACGGCCCAGCACATCGTGCACCGGCTGGACAAGCACGAGGTCAAGCTGCTGGCCAACCTGCTGCCCTTCGTCGAGCCCGGCGCCATCCTGCGCGGCGACATGCCGCACAACACCTTCCGCCTCTACTGGCCGCTGGCCAGTGCGCACAGCTTTGCGCCGCAGGGCAACATCCAGCGCTCACCCTGATTCGGGTGCCGCCCGGACGAGGGGGAATGTGGCTGCAAATTAGGGGGGTGACGGTCAAAACGCGCACAATGCGCGGCGATTTCCTGGCAGTTACATGGTCACCGTCTATCTCCTCCGCCTCAGCGAGCCCACCCTGCAGCGCACCCGCTCGCTGCTGCTGAGGGCTGAGGGTGTGGAGCTGGCCGGCAGCAACTCCGTGCTGGGCGACGCGCTGGGCGAGCTGGCGACGCTGGCGCCGGACATCGTTGCCTGCGACCTGCGCCTGACCGACAGCCACGCGATGCGCGTCGCCGCCGAGCTGGGCCGTCTGCCGGTGCGCCCGCAGCTGCTGCTGCTGACGCCGACGGCCGACGACCTGCAGCTGTTCGCCGCGTTGAGCGCCGGCGCCAACGCGTACCACGTGGACGACGGCAGCGGCACCGGGCTGGTGGAGGCACTGACGCGGCTGCACGAGCGCCGCGCCATGCTCAGCCCGCAGCTGGCCCGCCAGGCGCTGGCGGCCTTCGGCATCGAGCGCAGCCCGCTGGCCCTGGCCCGCCAGGCCGCCGCCGCGCTGGACGCCACGCCCGCCGGCCGGCAGATCGACCAGTCCACCCGCCACCTGCTGACGCTGCTGGCGCAAGGCCTGCTGCTGGCCGAGATCGCGACGCTGTGGAAGCAGCATGTCGCCGACATCGAGGGCCGTGTCTGGCGCCTGGTGCGGCTGCTGCACGTCCGCTCGCGCGAGCTACAGATTGCCTGACCCTAGCGTGCGCGCGCAGCGCCGCACTTGATCCAGCGGCTGCCGTGGAACCGGCTTTGCCGGGCCACTGGCAGCGCCCCCTGGGGGGCGGCCGTCAGGCCGTAGGGGGGGTATCAATAAAACTCTGGCGCTGGGACAGCTTGTCCATGTGGCGCGCCAGGTTGGGGTAGTCGTCGCGCCAGGCGATGTCCGGGAAGCGGAACTCCAGCCAGCCCAGCGCGCAGCCCACCGAGATGTCGGCCAGCGAGAAGTGGTTGCCCGAGCACCAGGCCTTGTCGCCCAGGCCCTGGCTCATCGCCGCCAACGCGGCGTTGACCTTGCCCAGCTGGCGGTCTATCCAGGCCGGGCTGCGCTGCTCGGCGGTGCGGTGGGCCCAGGTGCGCTCCATGCGGGCCAGGATGCCGGCGTCCATGATGCCGTCGGCCAGCGCTTCCCAGGTGCGCACCTCGCAGCGCTCGCGGCCGCGCTCGGGGATGAGCTTGCCCACCGGCGACAGCGTGTCCACGTACTCGACGATGACGCGCGAGTCGAACACGGCGCCGGTGATGGAGTCCTGGCCTTCCATGACCAGGCAGGGCACCTTGCCCAGCGGGTTCATCTTCAGGATGGCGTCGCTGCCCCAGACGTCTTCGAGCACCAGCTGGTAGTCGAGCTTCTTCTCGGCCATCACGATGCGCACCTTGCGCACGTAAGGGCTGGTGAGCGAACCGATCAACTTCATCGCGGTCATAGGGCAAACACGGGGGTCACAAGTCGAAACGATTCTAGCCAGCGGCCCTGGGCGGTCTGCCCGTGAAAAAGGCCTGTCGGCCCGGCCCGACAGGCCCCAGGAAAGCAGGGGTTGCCGGTATCCGGGGGTGCCGCCAAAGTGTTGCCCGGCCCACTGCGGTAGACGGTGGCGTTCATAGTCAGGGAGTTCCCATGTCAGACCTTCAGGCCGCCGCCGACGCGGCCGCTTCGCCATCGCCCATCCAGGGGCCCCGTGTCCTCGAAATCCGCTTCACGGGTTCGGGCAGCGAGTACTTCCGCATCTGGTCGGTCAACCTGCTGCTCATCCTCGTGACGCTGGGGCTGTACCTGCCGTTCGCGAAGGCGCGGCGCATCCGCTACTTCTATGCCAACACGCTGGTGGACGGCCAGGCGCTGAGCTTCCACGGCAACCCGTGGAAGATGTTCCGCGGCTTCGTGCTGCTGGTGGTGCTGATGGGCGCCTACACGGGCGCCGGCAAGGTGTCGGCCGGCGCGGCCTTCGTAGCCTTCCTGATCCTGTGCGCCGTGTGGCCGGCGCTGTGGCGCGCGTCGCTGCAGTTCCGCCTGGGCAACACCAGCTGGCGCGGCCTGCGCATGCGCTTCGAGGGCTCGCTGAAGGAGGCCTACCTGGCCTGCGCGCCGCTGTACCTGCCGCTGATCGCGTTCACCGCCTGGTCGCGCCTGATGGCGCCGGAGGCCAGCGGCGACGACGCCGTGGACCAGGCGGCCATGCAGGCCTTCGGGGCCACCAGCCTGTTCGTCATGGGCATCGTCATGCTGCTGACGCCGCTGTCGTTCGCGCTGTTCAAGCGCTACCAGCATGCCGGCTACCGCATCGCCGGCCAGCAGGCGCGCATTGACCTGAGCAACGGCCGTGTCTACCTGCTGGCACTGAAGCTGGTGGGCGTGGCCCTGCTCAGCTTGCTGGGGGTGGCGTTGCTGATGGTGCTGATCGGCGTGGTGTTCGGTCTGACGGGTGTGCTGGGCGGCTGGCGCCCGGCGCTGAACTCGCCGCTGGCGCAGGTGGGCATCGTCGCCATCGGCCTGCTGGCCTACCTGCTGGTGTTCTCCGTCGTGCTGCCTTACGGCGCGGCGCGCATGCAGAACCTGGCCTGGAACGGCACCAGCAGCCAGGCGCTGGCCTTCCGCAGCGCGCTGAAGTTCCGCAGCCTGTTCGGCCTGACGCTGAAGAATTGGCTGCTGACCGCGCTGACGCTGGGCCTGTACCGGCCGTTCGCCGCGGTCTCCACGGCCAAGCTGCGGCTGGAGGCCGTGCAGATCGACAGCGCCGAAGACCCGGCCGACTGGGTGGCCGCCGCCGGCGCCGGCCATGCCGACGCGACGGGCGACATCGCCGGCGACTTCTTCGGCATCGACATGGGGCTGTGACGATGGGCGATCACGACTTCCAGCCCACGATGCCAGCGCCGATCCCGGCGCCCCACCCCGCGCCCGCTGCCGCCCCGGTGGCGCGGGCGCTGGAGATCCGCTTCACCGGCTCCGGCAGCGAGTACTTCCGCATCTGGATCGTCAACATGCTGCTGACGCTCGTGACGCTGGGGCTGTACCTGCCCTTCGCGAAGGCGCGCCGCATCCGCTATTTCTACGCCAACACGCTGGTCGATGGGCAGGCGCTGAGCTTTCACGGCGATCCGTGGAAGATGTTCCGCGGCTTCCTGCTGCTGGTGTTCGTCATGGGGCTGTACGGCGGCCTCAGCGCGCTGTCGCCGCTGCTGGGCGGCGCGGTCTTCATCGTGCTGATGCTGCTGTGGCCACCGCTGTGGCGGGCCGGCATGCGCTTTCGGCTGACGCACACCAGCTGGCGTGGCCTGCGCTTTGGCTTTGCCGGCGACGTGGCCGGTGCCTACCGCGTCTTCCTGCCCATCGCCGTGCCGCTGGCGCTGCTCGTTGCCGTGCCCGAGGACGCCAGCACGGCCTGGCACGTGTTGGCCGGCATCGGCGCGCTGGCCATCAACATCATGGTGCCGTGGACGCTGGGACTGGCCAAGCGCTACCAGCACAACCACTACCGCTTCGCCGGCCAGCAGACCCGCACCTGGCTCGAGCCCTCGCAGGTCTACGGGTTGAGCTTTCGCGCCGGCTTCATGGGCGGCGTCGCCCTCCTCGTCGGCGGGTTCGCGGCGGCGCTGCTGCTGCCGTCGACGCGCGGGCCGGGCGACTGGACACCGCTGGTGATGCTGGGCGTGCTGTATGGACTGGTCTCTGTCTGGGTCAGCTCCGCGTTCACGGCCGGGTTCCAGAACATGGTCTGGTCGCGCACGGCCAGCGAGCACCTCAGTTTCAAGAGCGAGTTGGACACCATGGCGCTGGCCACGCTGACGCTGAAGAACTGGGCGTTGACGGTGCTGACGCTGAGCCTGTACCGGCCGTTCGCGGCCGTCGCCACGGCGCGCTTGCGCCTGCAGGCCGTCGAGTTGCAGACCACTGCCGACATCGACGCCTGGGCGGGCGACGAGGCGGCCCGCGATGCCAGCGCTGCGGGCGACTTCGCCGGCGACTTCTTCGGCATCGACCTGGGGCTGTGATGAGCGATCAGCCTCACCTTGTCGCCGACTGGTTCGACGGCCGCAGCGCCCGCGGGCGGCCGGTGGACGTGTGGGTCGACGGCGCGACGCTGCATTTCGGCGACCACAGCGCGCCGCTGTCCGGCCTCACCTGGCCCGAGCGGCAGCGCCACGGCCAGCGCCAGATCCTGCTGCCCGGCGGCGGGCTGCTGAGCTTTGCCGACGCGCCGGCCTTCGACGCGTGGGCGCAGGCCTCGGGCCGTGGCGACAGCCTCGTCGTGCGCTGGCAGCAGAGCTGGCGGCTGGCGGCGCTGTCGTTGCTGCTGCTGGTGGCCAGCCTGGCCGCCGGCTACCGCTGGGGGCTGCCCTGGGCCGTCGACCGGGCGGTGGACGTGCTGCCGGCCTCGGTCGAGCTGCGCCTGGGCGAGCAGGTGCTGGCGGGGCTGGAGGGCGACTGGCTCAAGCCCAGCCGGCTGGACGCCGCGCAGCAGCGCGCCTGGCGCGAGCGCTGGGCCGCCGCGCTGGACAAGGCGCGCGACGACGGTCGCACGCCGCTGCCGCCGCGCTACGAGATCCACATTCGCGACGGCGGCAAGTCGCTGGGGCCCAACGCGTTTGCGCTGCCGGGCGGCGACATCGTCATCACCGACGCGCTGCTGGAACTGCTGGCCGACGAGCCCGACGCGGTCATGACGGTGCTGGCCCACGAGCTGGGCCACGTGCAGCACCGCCACGGCCTGCGCCTGATGCTGCGCGCGGGCGCGGTGGGCATCGTCGCGACGGTCATCGTGGGCGACTTCTCGTCGCTGCTGGCGGCGGCGCCGGCGTTGCTGGCGAGCAATGCCTACTCGCGCGACAACGAGCGCGAGGCCGACGTCTACGGCCGCACGCTGGCCCGCGCCGGCGGCGTCGACACGTCGCGCATGGGCGTGTTTTTCGAGCGCCTGGCCAAGAAGCATGCGAGCGTGAGCGACAACCCCGTCGCCATCGCGATCTCGTCGCACCCGGCGGACGCGGAGCGCGTGAAGTTCTTCAGCGAACCCTGACCCCGCGAACGCCGGTGGGTCGCCGGCCGGCGTGACTTTTAGAATGTCGGGTTTTCCACGACCCGCCGGCCTGCCATGACCACCACCGACTACTCCGCCATCAGCGCCCTCTCGCCGCTGGACGGCCGCTATGCCGCCAAGGTCGCGGCGCTGCGCCCGCTGCTGTCCGAGTTCGGCCTGATGCACCGCCGCGTGCAGGTCGAGGTGGAGTGGTTCATCGCGCTGAGCGACGCGGGCTTCAAGGAGTTCAAGCCGCTGTCGTCGGCCGCCCGCAGCCGCCTGCGCCGCCTGGTGAAGAAGTTCTCCGAGGCCGACGCCGAGGCCATCAAGGCCATCGAGCGCACCACCAACCACGACGTGAAGGCCGTGGAGTACTGGATCAAGCGCAGCTTCGAGGGCCACCCCGAACTGCTGGCCGCCGGCGAGTTCGTGCACTTCGCCTGCACCAGCGAGGACATCAACAACACCAGCCACGCGCTGATGCTGAAGGCCGCGCGCGACGAGGTCATGCTGCCGGCGCTGGACGGCATCATCGAGAAGCTGCGCGGCATGGCGCACCAGTTCGCGGCCATCCCGATGCTGTCGCGCACGCACGGCCAGACGGCCAGCCCGACGACCGTGGGCAAGGAGATCGCCAACGTCGTGGCCCGCCTGCAGACGGCCCGCACGCGCATCGCCGCCGTCAAGCCGCTGGCCAAGATGAACGGCGCGGTCGGCAACTTCAACGCCCACCTGTCGGCCTGGCCCCGCCACGACTGGGAAGCCTTCTCCAAGACCGTCATCGAGAAGCAGCTGAAGCTGACCTTCAACCCGTACACGATCCAGATCGAGCCGCACGATTACATGGCCGAGCTGTTCGACGCGTTCACGCGCGCCAACACCATCCTCATCGACTGGTCGCGCGACGTGTGGGGCTACATCAGCCTGGGCTACTTCAAGCAGAAGACCAAGGCGGGCGAGATCGGCAGCTCGACGATGCCGCACAAGGTCAACCCGATCGACTTCGAGAACGCCGAAGGCAACTTCGGCCTGGCCAGCGCCGTGCTGACGCACCTGAGCCAGAAGCTGCCCGTGAGCCGCTGGCAGCGTGACCTGACCGACTCCACCGTGCTGCGCAACATGGGCGTGGGCCTGGGCTACGCGCTGCTGGGCTACGACTCCCTGGCCAAGGGCCTCTCCAAGCTGGAAGTGAACGAGGCCGCGCTGGCCGATGACCTCGACGCTGCCTGGGAAGTGCTGGCCGAGCCCATCCAGACTGTCATGCGCCGCTTCGGCCTGCCCAACCCCTACGAGCAGCTCAAGGAGCTGACGCGCGGCAAGGCCATCACGCAGGAATCCATCCGCGCCTTCATCGAGGGCCTGGACCTGCCCAAGGCCGAGAAGGCGCGGCTGCTGAAGATGACGCCGGGGTCTTACACCGGCATCGCGCAGGATCTGGCAAAACGCGTCTGATCAAAGCGCCAACCTGAACACTCTCGAGGGCTCGTTGTAGCCCTCGAGCTGTTCCTGGCCCTGCTCGATGAAGCCCAGCTTGGCGAGCAGCGCCACGCTGGCCGGGTTGTCCAGCGCCGTGATGGCCATCAGCGTGGGCCAGCCCAGCACGTCGCGTGCATGCGCCACGCAGCCGCGAGCCGCCTCCAGCGCGTAGCCGCGGCCCTCGTACTCGGCCAGCAGCGCGTAGCCGATGTCCGGCTCCGGCAGCACCGGCCGCTTGAACAGCCCGCACATGCCGACCAGCGTGCCATCGTCGCGGCGCTCGACCGCCCAGAAGCCGTGCCCCAGTTCCCGGTAGGCCTTGAACAGCCGGCCTTCGGCCCAGGCGAGCGCGTCGCCCACCGTGCGCACGCCGGGGTCGTTGATGTTGCGCAGCCAGCCGGGCTCGTTGACGAGGCGCAGCAGGAAGGGCGCGTCTTGCGGTGTGAATTCACGCAGCGCCAAGCGTTGGGTGTCCAAGATATGCATGAGGCCAGACAATAAATGGTTCATGCCCTGATACTCCGCCGCCCTCCCGTTCGACGCCTGATGACGCCTTCATGAGCCTCGCGCCCGACCCCAGCGACAACCCCGCGCTCAGCCAGGCGTTGCGGGAGCTGGACGTCATCCTGGCCAATGCCGGCGTGGGCGTGGTGTACGTGAAGGCCCGCACGCTGGTGCGCTGCAACCAGCGCTACGCCGAGATCTACGGCTTCGCCGGTCCCGAGGACGCGACCGGCCGCAGCAGCATCGAGCTGTACGAGAGCGAGGACGAGGCACGCAGCCTGGGCCGGCGCGCCTACCCGCTGCTGGCCTCGGGCGAGACCTTCCGCAGCGAGCAGCTGATGCGGCGCCAGAACGGCGAGATGTTCTGGGCCCACCTGACCGGCCGCCTCATCGACGCCGCCGACCCGGCCGCGGGCTCCATCTGGATCGTCGACGACATCCACGAGCGCAAGCTGGCCGACGCCGCGCTGGCCGACCTGCATGCCGAGCAGCAGCTGATCTTCGACCACGCGATGGTGGGCATCGTCTACCTGCGCGGCCGCCGCGTGACGCGCTGCAACCGCGCGTTCGAGCAGCTGTTCGGCTTCGGGCCGGGCGAGCTGGACGGCCAGCTGTCGCGTGCCTGGTACCTCAGCGACGAGGCCTGGAAGGCCGCCGGCGACCTCTGCTACGAGCCGCTGTCGCGCGGCGACTCCTTCCACGCCGAGATGCTGCTGGGCCGGCGCGACGGCACGCCCGTCTGGTGCGAGGTGCGCAGCAAGGCCATCGACCGCAGCGACCTGTCGCGCGGCTCGATCTGGATCACGCAGGACATCACGGCCCGCAAGCAGGCCGAGCAGGAGCTGGTGCAGGCCAAGGCGCAGCTGGAGGCGCTGGTGGCCCAGCGCACCGAGCAGCTGAGCCAGACGGTTGCGGCACTGGAGCTCAAGATCGCCGAGCAGCAGGCGGCCGAGGCCCGCGCCGAGCGGCTGGCGCTGTTCGATGGCCTGACCGGCCTGCCCAACCGCCTGCTGCTGGCCGACCGCGCCAGCCAGGCCATCGACATCGCGCGTCGCGGCGACGAGCCGCTGGCCGTGCTGTTCCTGGACCTGGACCACTTCAAGAACGTCAACGACTCGCTGGGCCACCGTGTCGGCGACAGCCTGTTGACGCAGCTCGCCTGCCGCCTGCGCGGCGCCGTGCGCGAGCAGGACACCGTGGCCCGCACCGGCGGCGACGAGTTCGTGCTGGTGCTGCCGCTGACCGACATCGCCGGCGCCGCCCACCTCGCCACCAAGCTGATGGCGCTGGCCAGCGCGCCGTTCCAGGTGGAGGGGCAGGAGCTGACCGTCACGCCGTCCATGGGCATCGCGATGTTCCCGACCGACGGCGACGACTTCGACACGCTGTGCAAGTGCGCCGACGCGGCCATGTACCGCGCCAAGAAGGACGGCCGCAACGCCTACCGCTTCTTCACGAGCGAGATGCAGGCGCAGTCGGCCCGCGCGCTGCAGCTGGAGAACGCGCTGCGCCGTGCGCAGGAGCGCGGCCAGCTCAGCCTGCACTACCAGCCGCAGCTCATGCTGGACGCCGATGGCGACAGCCACGTCGTCGGCGCCGAGGCGCTGCTGCGCTGGCAGCACCCCGAGCTGGGCTGGGTGTCGCCGGCCGAGTTCATCCCCATCGCCGAGGCATCCGGGCTGATCCTGCCCATCGGCGAGTGGGTGCTGCAGGAGGCGCTGCACCAGCTGCGCCGCTGGGACGACGCTGGCCTGCCCGAGCTGTCCATGGCCGTGAACCTGTCGGCCGTGCAGTTCCGCCACGATGACCTGCCCCAGCTCGTCGAGCGCGTGCTGGCCCAGGTGGGCATGCCCGCCGAGCGGCTGGAGCTGGAGCTGACCGAGGGCGCCGCGATGGACAATCCCAGCGTCGCCATCACCGTGATGAACGAGCTGCACGAGCGCGGCGTGCGGCTGTCCATCGACGACTTCGGCACCGGCTACTCGTCGCTGGCCTACCTGAAGAAGTTCCGTGTCAGCAAGCTCAAGATCGACCAGTCCTTCGTGCGCGACCTGACCGACGACGCCGAGGACCGTGCCATCGTCGACGCCGTCATCCGCATGGCCGGCGCCTTGGGCCTGCAGACGCTGGCCGAGGGCGTCGAGACCGACGGCCAGCTCGCCTTCCTGCGCCGCCAGGGCTGCCAGGCGGTGCAGGGCTATCTGTTCAGCCGCCCGCTGCCGGCCGAGGCTTTTGCAGAATTCGTCCTCGCCCAGACCGCCCCTCTTTCCGCCTACTGATGACCTTCACCGCCCAGCTCCAAGCCCTCTGCCCGCAATCCCGCCTCTGCGTGGGCCTGGACCCCGAACCGGCCAAGCTGCCCGGCGACTGGGCCGGCGACGCGAGCAAGTTCTACGACTTCTGCGCAGCCATCGTCGACGCCACCAAGGACCTGGTCTGCGCGTTCAAGCCGCAGATCGCCTACTTCGCCGCGCATGGCGCCGAGGCGCAGCTGGAGCGGCTGATCGACCACATCCACGACGTGGCGCCCGGCGTGCCTGTCATCCTCGATGCCAAGCGAGGCGACATCGGCTCCACCGCCGAGCAGTACGCGCGCGAGGCCTTCGTGCGCTACCGCGCCGACGCGGTGACGCTGTCGCCCTTCATGGGCTTCGACAGCGTGGAGCCCTACCTCGCCTACGAGGGCAAGGGCGCCATCCTGCTGTGCCGCACGTCCAACAAGGGCGGTGACGACTGGCAGATGCAGCGCCTGGCGGACGTGCCGGGCCAGCCGCGGCTGTTCGAGCACCTGGCGCACCTGGCCGAGAGCCAGTGGAATCGCAACGGCCAACTGGGGCTGGTGGTGGGCGCCACCTACCCGGCCGAGATCGCACGGGTGCGCGAGCTGGCGCCCACGCTGACGCTGCTGGTGCCGGGTGTCGGCGCGCAGGGCGGTGACGCCGGCGCCGTCGTGCAGGCCGCCGGCCGCACGGCGCCGCTGGTGGTCAATTCGTCGCGCGCCATCCTCTACGCGAGCCACGGCGCCGACTTCGCCGAGCGAGCCCGGGCCGTGGCCGAAGCCACCCGCCTCGCCCTGGCCTGACATGGCCCGCGCCGGCGACGACCTCAGCAGCCTCGTCGGCCACGCGGCCCCGCCCGAGCAGCAGCGGGAGCAGCTGGCCACCAGCATGCGCTGGCATGCGGCGCGCGTCTTCCTGCTGGCCTGCGGGCCCGTCTTCCTGCCGGTGGCGGCGCTGCTGTGGCACACGCGCCAGCCCAGCGAGTGGTTGGAGGGCTGGCTGCCGCCGCTGATCGCCGCGCTGATCTCTGTGCTGGCGTTTGCCCGGCTGCTGGTGTTGTCGCGCAGCCCGCGCCGCGAGTCGCGCCCGGGCCTGGCGCTGCTGATGATGGCGCTGGTGATCGCGCTGCCAATGGTGGTGGCGGTGTCGCGCGACCTGGGCGTGTGGGCGTTGAGCCTGCCGCTGTCGGGCCTGGTGGTGGCCTTCGCCACCGGCATGCTGGGCCTGCGCGCGGGCGCCGTGCTCACGGCGCTGGCTGGCAGTGGCCTGGCCGTGATGGCGGGTGCCGAGGTGCTGGGCTGGGCCACCCACCCCATGGCCATGAACAGCCTGCTGCTGCGCACCGTCGTGCAGTTCAGCCTGCTGGGCTCGGGGCTGATCGCCGGCTTCGGCCTGTTGAAGATGGTGCAGCGCTCGCTGGCCGAGGCCGAGGAGCGCACCGCGCGCTTCCGTGGCCTGCTGGGCATGGCGGTGGACTGGTACTGGGAGATGGACCGCGATTTCCGTTTCACCCACGTGGCCGAGGAGCGCGCCGGCAGCTCGGGCCTGGACCTGTCGTCCCGCCTGGGCAAGACGCCGTGGGAGATCGACGGCATGGGCCTGTCGGACGACGAGCTCGACGCCCACCGCGCCGACCTCGAATCGCACCGCCCCTTCCACGGCATGGTGGCGCGCCGGCTGGGCGTGGACGGCCATGCGCGCTGGGTGTCCATCAGCGGCGAGCCGCGCTTCGACGCGCAGGGCAACTTCCGCGGCTACTGGGGCGTGGGCCGCGACGTGACGCACGAGGTCACCGCCGAGCAGACCGTGCACGCCACCGAGACGCGCTACCGCGAGCTGTTCCGCCGCTCGCCCAGCCCGCTGGTGCTGCACCGCTGGGGCCGCGTCGTGGACGCCAACCCGGCGGCCATGGCCATGTTCGGCTACGCGCAGCGCTCCAGCATGATCGGGCAGGACCTGTTCAGCCACTACGAGCCCGGCGACGACGAGACTGCGCGCCAGCAGGCCGCGCGGCTGGAGGGGCTGGCGCCCGGCGCGATGCAGCCGATGGCCGAGTACCGGCTGCGCACGCTATCGCGCCGGCGCCGCCTCGTGCAGGCCACCAGCGTGCGCGTGGAGACGGCCTCGGGCCCGGCCACGCTGACCTTCTTCACCGACCAGACCGAGCAGAGCCGCGCGCAGGACGCGCTGCGCCGCAGCGAGGGCCTGCTGTCCCATCTCGTCGCCACCAGCCCCGACCTCATCACGCTGACCGAGGCAGACAGCGGCCGCTACGCGATGGTCAACAAGGCCTTCGAGCACCTGACCGGCTGGAACAGCTCCGAGGTGCTGGGCCGTACGTCCGAGGAGATCGGCATCTGGCACAACCCGGCCGACCGTGCGGCCGTGCGCGAGTCCATCCGCCGCGACGGCATCGCCAGCAACGTACCCATCGCGTTCCGCCGCAAGGACGGCAGCACGGTGTCCATGCTGGTGTCGGTGGCGCCGTTCGAGATGGACGGACAGAACTACCTGGTGCTGTACGCGCGCGACGTGTCGGAGAGCGAGCGCACGCGGCTCGTGCACGGCGCCATCCTAGAGAACGCGTCCATCGGCATCGCGCTGACGCGCGACCAGCAGTTCGTGCTGGCCAACCCGCGCGTGGAGGCCATGTTCGGCTGGGAGCGCGGCGCGCTGCTCGGGCAGCACGGCAGCGTCGTGTGGCCCAGCGTGGAGGACTGGCAGTCGGTGGGCCGCGACCTGGGCCCGCGCCTGGCCGCCGGCGAGCAGGTCGAGGCCGAGCGCACGATGCGCCGCCGTGACGGCTCCACTTTCCTGGCCCGGCTGCTGGCCCAGGTGGTGGACCCGGCCCACCCCAGCCGCGGCGGCACGATCTGGATCATCGAGGACGTCACCGAGCGCCGCCGCGTGGAGCAGCAGCTCGCCCACGCCAAGGACGAGGCGCAGGCCGCCAACCGCGCCAAGAGCGCCTTCCTGGCCAACACCAGCCACGAGATCCGCACACCGCTGAACGGCCTGCTGGGCCTGGGCCGGCTGGCGCAGCAGCCCGACATCGGCGACGAGCAGCGGCGCGACTACCTGAACCAGATGATGGACAGCGCCGAGAGCCTGTCGGGCCTGATCTCCGACATCCTGGACCTGTCCAAGATCGAGGCCGGCCGCCTGACGCTGGAGACGCAGCCGTTCTCGCTGCGCGAGCTGCTGGCGTCCATCCGCCTGGCCTACCTGACGCTGGCGCAGGCCCGCGGCCTGACCTTCGCCGTCGAGATCGACCCCGCATTGCCGAGCTGGGTGTTTGGCGACCCGCTGCGCACGCGCCAGATCCTGTCCAACTACCTGACCAACGCGCTCAAGTTCACGTCGCACGGCGGCATCACCGTGCGCGTGAAGGCCTTGTCGCGCAACAGCCAGGGCAGCGCCGGCGAGTGGGTGCGCGTGGAGGTCAGCGACACGGGCTCCGGCATCGCGGCCGAGCAGCAGGTGCGGCTGTTCCAGCCGTTCACGCAGGCCGACGAGTCCACCACGCGGCGCTTCGGCGGCACGGGGCTGGGCCTGTCCATCTGCCGCGAGCTGGCCACGCTGATGGGCGGCGAGGTGGGCGTGTGCAGCACGGTGGGCGAGGGCTCCACGTTCTGGGCCGAGCTGCCGCTGCCCGGCGCGCCGGCGCCCCTGGCCCACCAGCCGCGCGAGTCGCGCGCCAGCGGCCACGACGCGCTGCACGGCCGCCGCGTGCTGATCGCCGAGGACCACCCGGTCAACATGCTCATCGCCGTGGCCCAGCTGGAGCAGTGGGGCATGGAGGTGGCGCAGGCCAGCGACGGCCGCCAGGCCATCGAGGCCGTGCATGCGGCCGCCAGCGTCGGCAAGCCCTTCGACATCGTGCTGATGGACGTGCAGATGCCCGTCATGGGCGGGCACGACGCGACGCGCGAGCTGCGCAAGCAGTTCCCGGCCGAGCAGCTGCCCATCGTCGCGCTGACGGCCGCGGCGCTGGTCTCGGAGCGCGACGACGCGTTCGCCGCGGGCATGAACGACTTCCTCACCAAGCCCATCGACACGACGAGGCTGCACCAGACGCTGCTGCGCTTGACGGCCCGGCATTGACACAATGCGGGCTCCAACGGGAGGGAGCCGATGAACGTCACCGCGCCACCGCGCAGCTTCAAGTACTACGACCTGATCATGGCGGCCTGCGTCTGCGTGCTGCTGTGTGCCAACCTCATCGGCCCGGCCAAGGCGGCGCAGGTACAGCTGCCGCTGTTCGGCACGGTCACGTTCGGGGCGGACCTGTTCTTCTTCCCGATCAGCTACATCTTCGGCGACGTGCTGACCGAGGTGTACGGCTACGGGCGCGACCGCCGCGTCGTCTGGGCGGGCTTCGGCGCGCTGCTGTTCGCGGCCTTCATGGCCTTCGTCATCGTGCACCTGCCGCCGGCACGCAACGGCTTCATGGACGCCTACCAGCTCCACGTGGAGGCCGTGTTCGGCAACACGTGGCGGGTCGTGGCCGCATCCATGATCGCGTTCGCGGCCGGCAGCTTCGCCAACAGCTTCGTGATGGCCAAGATGAAGGTGGCCACCAACGGCCGCTACCTGTGGGCTCGCATCGTCGGCTCCACGGCCGTCGGCCAGCTGCTGGACACGGGGCTGTTCCTGAGCATCGCGTTCTGGGGCATCTGGCCGCAGGAGCAGCTGCTGGCGGTGTTCGTCGCGCAGTACTTCTTCAAGCTGATCTGGGAGGCGGTGCTGTACCCCGTCACGGCGCGGCTGGTGGCGTTCCTGAAGCGCGCCGAGGGCGTGGATTTCTATGACCGCAGCACGAACTTCAATCCGTTCACGTTGAAGGTCTGATAGGGGCCGTCGCAGCAGGCAAAGAAAAAGGCACCGCGTGGTGCCTTGCTTGTGGGTCGAGCGCCGGGCCGCTCCCAAGCCGGCCCGCGCTGGCGATGTGCTTGCGGCTCGAGGCCGCAAGCATCGCCGTCCCCTCGGGGGACCGCCCAGACGCCCGCGTTCAGCGGGGGCGACTGGGCGAGGGGCCAACAGTCTCAGAGACCGCCGCCGCCGCAACCCTTGCCGAGGTAGGTGCTGATCAGGCCCAGCTGGTCGGCCATGATCTTGCGCGTCCAGGCCGGGCCGTGGGCGTAGTCGGCCAGCGCGTGGTACTCCACGGGCTTGCCGGCGGCCTTGGCCTTGTCGACGAACAGCTCGGACTGGATGATGGGCACGGTCTGGTCGCGGTCGCCGTGGTAGACCATCAGCGGGATCTCCATCTTGTCCGCCTTGGTCAGCGGGCTCAGGCCACGCACGGTGGGTTCCTGGGCCGACTGGAAGTACGGGTTGTTGAAGAACTTGGCCCAGATGCGCTCGATGTCCGACACGCCGGCGCCGGCGATGGCGCATTTGTACAGGCCGTTGGAGCGCACCGACGCCGCGAACGCCGAGTAGCCGCCGTAGGAGAAGCCGAACATGGCGATGCGCTTGGGGTCGGCCAGCTTCTCGCTGACCAGCCACTTGGCGCCGTCGTCCTTGTCGTCCTGCATCTTCTGGCCCCACTCGCGGTCGCCGGCGAGCCACAGCGTGCGGCCCCAGCCCTGCGAGCCGCGGAACTGCGGCTGCAGCACGACGCGGCACTGCGACACCAGCAGCGGCACCCAGCCCGAGCCGTCGTAGTCCATCGTGTCGCGCCCCCAAGGGCCGCCGTGCGGGTGCACGACCGCCGCGTAGGGGCCGGCGCCGCACAGCTGCGGGTTCGGCACGGTCAGGTAGGCGGGAATGTTCAGGCCGTCACGCGCCTTGTAGTAGACGAAGCGTGCGGTGCCGAGGGCACGCTTGTCGACCTCCGGGCGCTCCTTGGCCAACAACTGGATGGCCTGGCCGCGCAGCAGGTAGTGCTCGGTCGGGTAGGTCAGGCCGCTGACGCGGACCAGGTAGGTGGGCGTCTCGCCCCCCACATAGCCTGTGAGGCGCACTGACACGCCGTCGAACGACGGTGTCGTCGCGCGAACACCCGAGCCCACGCCGACCAGCTCCTGGTCGATCTCCTTGATGCCCAGCGCCTGACCGACACCGCGCACGACCGACTCCAGCTTCGGGTTCACCCAATGCGTGTCACGGCCCAGGTGGCCGTCGAAGGTGTAGCCGTCGTAGCCCTCGTCGGACGGGCCGTCGTCGGTGCGGAAGGTGCGCACGCCGGTGGCGTCGAAGAACTTGTGCTCGAACAGCGGCTCTCCGGTCTTGCGGGTGGCGATGTCGTACTCGTACAGCGCCGTGAACTCGCGGCCCACGTTGCTGCTGATGATGGCCGTGCCGGGCTTGGTGCCCATGCCGATGACGTCGACGACGTCGCGGTTCTTGACGTAGTTGCGGAAGTGCTCTTCCCAGTCGCCGTCCTTGTTGCGGAACTCGATCGCGACGAACAGACCCTGGCCGTCGCTGTTCAGGCGCGACTTGGCCCAGACCACGCCCTTGCCGTTGACGACCACGTTGGTGTCCGACTCGCCCAACCGCATGATGCGCACGGCCTTGTTGGTGCGCAGGTTGTAGCGGTAGACGTCGCGGTTGGCCGTGGCGCCGGAGTCGCTGATGACGATGACGTTCTCGGGGTCGGTCAGCAGCCGGTTCAGCACCGTCGGGTTGGCCAGTGCGGCGGCCTTCTTCGCGATCTCGGAGCGCGGGATCTCGGTGGCCGCCATCGGCTCGATCCAGTTCTTGCCCTCGAGGTCGGTGAAGAACAGCTTGTTGATGAAGACCTTGACGAACTCGTCGCCGCGCAGGTCGTAGGGCTGCATCATGCTGACCTGCAGCATGTCGTTCTTCAGGAACGACACGGTGGAGATCTGCATGTTCTTCGCGCCGATGACGGTCGGCCGTGCGGCCAGGTCGGCCAGCTTCCACACGAGGATGTTGCGCGTGTCGCCCTGGCTCTGCAGCGCCACCATGTGCTTGCCGTCGGGCGAGATCTGGAAGCCCGTCATGCCGGGGAATTGCGCCAGCGTCTCCACGGTCGGGACGCGGATGGGCGCGGCGGGAGCCGTCTGTGCCGTCACGGCAGCCGGGTAGGCCGCGAGCGCTGCGCCGGCGGCGATCAGCAGCCGGCCCAAGTTGTTCAAGTAGCTTTTCATGAAATCACACCTGAAAAAAAGCCCTGGCAACCAGGTGGTTGCCAGGGCGTGGGAGCGTTAGCCGATCAGAACGTCTTCTGGACGTTCATGAAGAAGCGACGGCCCTGCAGGTCCATGCCGCTGTACAGCGGCGCGTTGCCGAGACGGTTGGAGCCGTAGGTCGTGACCGCGGAGATCTGCGGCGGGTTCTTGTCGGCGATGTTGCGAACGCCGGCCGTGACCTTCCACTTGCTGACCGAGTCGCTGTAAGACAGCGACACCGAGTGCAGGAAGTAGTTCGGCGTGTCGATCTTGTACGCGGCGGTAGCGGGGTTGATGCCGTAGTAGCCGTAGTTCGACATCTTGCCGACCCACTCCAGGCCGTAGAAGACGTTCCAGCCCTTGACCGTGTAGTTCACGTCCATCGCGCCCGACCAGGCCGGCGAGCCCAGCGTGCCGTTGGTGTCGTCCAGCGCGTCCTCGGCGAACAGCTTGTTGGACTGCTCCTTGAACTCGGTCGCCGTCATGTTCACGCGCAGCTTGCCAGGGCCCACTTCGTTGGTGTAGCGCACGCTGAAGTCGTAGCCGCGGACGACGTCGGTGGCCAGGTTCACGTAGCTGTTGTTGACCGACAGCGCGTTGTTGCCCGGGTTGCGGGTCACGAGGCGGCAGAAGCTGCCACCGGAGCGGAACTGCGGATCGTCGTAGCACTTGCTCAGGATGGAGCCGGTGCCGACGCGCGACACGCCGTTGTCCACCTTGATGTCGAAGCGGTCCACGGCCAGCGACAGATCACCCCAGCCGGTCGGCAGACCCGGTTGCAGGATGATGCCCCACGACGAGTTGCGCGACGTTTCCGCGGCCAGGCCCGACGTCGCACCACCGGAGGTGATCGACGTGATGCTGTTGGTCTGCTGGAAGTTCGCCGGCAGGTTCTCGCTGGCGCAGTTGGCGGCGCGGACGGCACCCTTGGTGGTGTAGTCGTTGCAGGGGTCGCCCGAAGCGGTCAGGAAGCCGGTCGTCGCGCCGACGAACTGCTCGAACAGCGCCGGAGCGCGGTACGACGTGCCGCTGGTGCCACGCAGGGAGATCCAGCCGGCCGGCGCCCACAGCGCGCCGATCTTGTGGGTGGAATCCGAACCGTAGGACTTGTAGTCCGCGCGGCGGATGGAGGCGTTCAGCGTCAGCTCCTTGGCCATCGTCAGGCCCTTGAGCACCGGCACTTCGAACTCGGCGAACACGTCGGTGGCGTTGTCGCTGCCGCGCGTCGGCGAGCCGGACGTGAAGTTGTAGATGTTCGCGTTCTGCATCGCTTCCGACGGGGTGTCGTCGATGGAAGCCTTGCGGAATTCAGCGCCGAACGCGGCCTTCAGGTCGCCGTAGGGCAGCTTGAACAGCGAGCCGGTCGTGGAGGCCGTGACGACGGTTTCCTTGTACTTCGTCGTGCCGACGAAGTTGCCGTACACGAAGCCCAGCCAGGCCGACGGCAGCTTGCCGCCGATGACGTCGGCGGTCAGTGCCGGTGCGGCCACGCAGCCGTTGGCGGTGTTGACGCAGTTGAAGCCGCCGCTGCCGTTGGAGACGACGTTCAGGCTCTGTGCCAGGCGGTCGGTGGCGAAGCCGTCGAAGGTGTAGGAAGCGCTGCTTTCAGCGTGCACGACCGACAGGTCGTAGTCCCAATTGATCTTCGCGAACGAACCGCGCAGGCCAGCGGTGGCGCGCTTGAAGTCCACTTCCTGGCTGGAGTAGCTGTTGCCGGCACCGATGAAGCCGCGCACGCCCAGGGCCGCGCCGTTGGTGATGACGGTGGGCGCAGCCTGGATCTGGCTGAACTGCAGGTTCGCCGGGATCAGCGGGCTGCCCTTGGCGTAGTCCAGCGACAGCTGGCGGAAGCCGACTTGCGACGATTCGCGGCGGTTGAACAGCAGTTCCGCGTACAGCTCGGCGTCGCCCAGGGCCGGCAGGTCCATGGCGCCTTCGGCGTAGAAGTTGTGGTTGCGGATCGGCGACAGCAGCGTGTTGTCCAGCACGCGCTTGTCGAACGTGTCGCGCACATACAGGCTGGTGGTCTGGCCACCGCCCACGCCTTCGTAGCCGACCAGGCCGGTCGTCACGTTGGCGTTCGGGCGCCAGCGGTTGAACGTGGTGCCGATGGCGTTGGTGGCGCCGACGCCGGTGAAGTTGCTGGTGCCCAGCGTGTTGATCGTCACGCCGTTTTCACCGGTCAGGCCGGTGGGGTAGCACTTGGGCTTGCCGGTGGCGGGATCGATGTAGTCAGCACTGCCCCACTCACCGACGACGCCGTTGGCCACGGTGCGCTGGTAGGTGGTGTTGCAGCTGGTCCAGTCGCGCTGGCCCAGGGTCTGCGCGCGGTTGTCGTTGAAGTTGTACGACGCCAGCACGCGGAAGTTGTCCTTGATCAGGCCGCCGGCGATGGAGAAGTTGTAGGTGTTGCCGCCACCGTGTTCGGTCGCGGAGATGCCGCCGTCCACACGGATGGAGTCCAGGTCCTTGCGGGTGATCACGTTGATCACGCCGGCCACGGCGTCGGAGCCGTAGATGGACGAGGCGCCGTCCTTCAGCACTTCGATGCGGTCGACGATGGAGTTCGGCAGCACGTTCAGGTCGACGGCGCCGACGGAACCGCGCGTGCCGGACGGCGACAGGCGGCGACCGTTCAGCAGCACCAGCGAACGGGTCGGGGCGAAGCCGCGCAGGCCGATGGTGTTGGCGCCGGGGCCGCCGTCGGTGACGTAGCCGCCGTACGCGGCGTTGATCTGGCCTTGGCCGCCGGTCACGGACGTGCTCTGCAGCACCTGGGCCGTCGACGTGAAGCCAGCCAGCGCGGCGTCTTCGTTCTTGATGACCAGGATGGGGGCCGGCGAGCTGAACGCGTCACGCTTGATGCGCGAGCCGGACGTCACGACGACGGTGTCCAGCTTGGTGGGTTCGCTCTTCGCCGGGGCCTCGACGGTGGTGGCCGGCTTGTTATTGTCGGCCGGGGTTTGTTGCGCCGCAGCATTCTGGGCCAGGATCAGGCCGAGAACCGCCAGAGCGATGGGTTTGTGGACAGGTTTGAAACCGGAGGATTGGGTGGGCATAAAAGGGTCCGTCTGAGGGGTACGTCTACGAACCATCCGCCACCCGGATAAGGCGGCGCAGCCTGCGGCTCGTCAACGAAGTTCGATGCTAGGGGGTGGCCCCCGTTACAGGCAGCCATCAGCGCCGACCTAGGGTCATCCCCGACCGCCCGGACGAGTCATCGTTACAGCATTGTTGCGAATGACCAACAAAATTCATCGACCGCTCGGTCGGCTGATTCCAACTTGCGCGATTGGCGCCGAACGGTGATTACTTGCTCGTGAAAATAAACACAAACCTTCGCGCGCTGGAAATACGGCAAATAGGCCGGGCGAATGCATGCACTTTGAAGGTGCCGTCGGTATATCTCGTCACCGATATTTCTTACGGGGGTGACAAACACCTTTCAACGGGTTTCGGCGATTTCTTACTGGTTTGGAAAAATTCACCATACCGTCGAAAATGACGGCATGAATACGCCCGACGCCGCCCCCGACCTGCTGTTCGCGCTGCTGCCCGACAGCGGCATCGCCCCCGATGGCCCCGACACCCTCGCGCCGCTGGCCGCCGCGTTGCAGGCGCAGTACCCGCATGCCGTGACGCTGAACCTGCACCCGCCGCTGCGTGATGACGAGGGCCGTTGCCGCTGGTGGACCGGCGACGCGCCCAGCCCCGACGGCGTGGCGGCCGCGTTGCCGCACCTGCTGGAGCGCCTGCGGCTGGAAGCCGCCAGGCTGGACCTGCCCTGGCAGCGCGTGGCGCTGGCCGGCGTGGGCGACGGCGCGCTGCTGGCGCTGGAGGCGGTGCAGGCGCAGCCCGAACTGGTGGGCCGCGTGCTGGCGTTGGCGGGCGGCTACCTGTCGCGGCCCGAGCACGCGCCGCAGGACGTCTGCGTGCACCTGGTGCATGGGCTGGAAGACCAGCGCTTCCCGTACCGGCACGTCGTCGACGCGGCCCAGGCGCTGGTGGACCTGGGCGCCGACGTGACGGCCGACCTGCTGCCGCACCTGGACCACGGCCTGCACCCGGCGCTGATCGCCAAGGCCATGGAGCAGCTGCGCACCTTCATCCCCGCGCGGCTGTGGCGCGAGGCGCTCATTGCCGCCCAGGAGAACGAGCGGCCCGTGGGCTGATCAGTCCAGCACGATCTCGGTCCGGACCACGCCGGCGCGCTCGGCGCTGGCGCTGAGTGCCAGCCGCGTGCCGACCGGCGCGCGCACCACCCACTCGGCCACCGCGCGGTCGCCGGTGGCCTGGCGGTTGGCGAGGAAGGCGAGCTGGCTCTGCTGGGGGCCGTGGCCTTCGAGCTGCGGACCTTCCATGCGCTCCTTGCCGCTGACCAGGCTGATGCCGGGGTCGCCCGACGGCATGTGGATCTCGAACATGACGCCGCGCACGGTCTTGCGCTCCAGCGCGCGCTGCGTCACGTAGGCCGGCAGGTAGCCGGCGTTGGCCACCGCCAGGCGCACGCGCCACATGTCGGGGCCCAGCGCCCGCACCTCGGTGCGGATCAGCTCCAGCTTGGGCAGGCTCATCGCGATCTGCGTCATCCACGCCGGGAAGCGCGCCGCCTCGCGCTCGCGCAGTGCGGGCGGCGGGTTGCGCCAGTAGTTCATCTTGTCCCAGCCGCCGATTTCCACGACGCCCAGCTGCGGGTGCTGGAACGGTGTCCAGTCCACGTGCGCCTGGCCGCCGCACTGCTCGTCGCTCCACCTCAGGAGTTGGAGGTCGTCCTCCACCGGGTGGCTGCGGTACCAGTCGATCCAGCCGGCGCTGTCGTCCACGCCGGCTTCCTTCTTCGGCGACCACAGCTCGACGACCCAGAACAGCGCGCCCAGGTGCTCGTAGACCCAGTCCTGCGTGCCGGTGATGACGTCCTTGGGGTGGTAGCGGAAGTCCTCGTAGATGCTGATGGCGGGGTAGCCGGTGTGCTTCTCGCCGAGCGCCGAGAACTGCTGGAACAGCCACAGGTCCTCGGGCGTCATGTCCTTGTCGCTGCGCGTGCCGCAGGGGCGCAGGATGACGCCGCTGTGCGTGTGGAAGCTCAGCGCCGCGCCGATGTTGGGATGACCCGTGATGAACTCCACCATCGCCCGCACCTCGGGCTCGCTGGTGGGGTAGGGGCCGGCGCCCAGTTGCTGGAACTCCTGGCGCCACTCGCCGGGGAAGTTGCGGTTCAGGTCCAGCCCCTCGCGGTCCGCGTTGACCTTCACGGTCAGGCCGTCGTGGTTCTTGATGAAACCCTCGGGGATCAGGCGGTAGTACTCGCCGCCATGCTCGCCGGGTTCGCGCGGCACCATCAGGCGCGGGTCGCCGGCGTGCTTCTTGTAGCCGCCGTGCGGGTCGGGCACGCGCATGGTCAGGATGCGGCCGTCGCCGTCCACGTCCTCCACGGTCAGGCCGTCGACCGGTTCCTCGGTGTAGGGGTAGGCGCGCGTGGAGCTGCGGATATGACGCGGCCGGTCGGCCAGCGCCAGCTCGGCGCCATCGGGGTTCAGGCGCGGCACGAGGTAGAGCGTGCGCGTGTCCAGCAGGCGGTTGACCTGGGCTGCCTCGGCCGACGTGCCGCCGTGCTGCGTCAGCAGTTGGTGCAGGTAGTACAGGCAGGTCGTGGACGCCGTCAGCTCGGCCGCGTGGATGTTGCCGTCCACCCACAGCGCGGGCTTGTCGATGTCCATGCCGCTGGCCAGGTTGGTGACGACGACGACCCAGATGTCACGGCCCTCGTAGCTCTTGCCGATGGAGCGCACCGATACGAGGTTGGGGCGCGCCTCCGCGTAGGCGAACAGCAGCGCGGTGAGCTCGTCGTAGCGGTAGAAGTGGTCGAAGCGGGGGCTGGGCAGGGCGCTGGGCATGGAGGCCTTCTCGGGTGGCGGCCCCTCCCTACTGTTTGGGGGGACCTTGTCGGTGGCGCGGATTCTCCGAACTGCACCCCGCGGACATGGCAGGGTTTGCCCCAGGCCTGGAATATCTACTGGCCTTTGAAGAGGGCCTGGAACTGGCGCGACACCGGCAGCCGCTCGTCGCGGCCGCGCAGCGTGACGACCATCGTGCCCTCGTCCACGCGGATGGCGCGCGCGATGCAGCGGCTGTTGACCAGCACCGAGCGGTGGATCTGCCAGAACTGGTCGGGGTCCAGCTGCGTCAGCAGCTCGCGCAGCGGCGTGCGGATCAGCGCCTCGCCGCCCTGGTGCACGACGCGGGTGTAGCGCGCATCGGCCTCGAAGTAGAGGATCTCGTCGGGCGGGATCAACTGCACCTCGCGGCCGATGCTGGCCTGGATGGGGCGGTTGTTGGGCCGCGCGGGCTGCAGCGCCGGCAGGCTCGCCAGCAGGCGTTGCAAGGCCGCCGTGTCGGGCGCGGGCTGGGCCAGCCGTGCGCGCAGCCGGGCCAGCGTCTGCGCCAGGCGCTCGTCGTCCACCGGCTTGAGCACGTAGTCGACCGCACCGGCGTCGAAGGCGGCCAGCGCGTGGTCGTCGAACGCCGTCACGAAGACGATCAGCGGCGGCGCGGCCAGCGCCGCCAGCCGGCGCGCCACCTCCAGGCCAGTCAGGCCCGGCATGCGGATGTCCAGGAAGGCGATGGCCGGCTCGTGGGCCAGGCAGTCGTCCCAGGCGTCCACGCCGTTGACGCTGGCCGCCACCAGGCTCAGCTCGGGCCACAGCCGCGTGAGCGCGGCGCGCAGCTGTTCGCGCGGGGCTTCCTCGTCGTCGGCGATGAGGGCGGTGGTCGTGGAAGTCATAGCGTCAGTGTCGCGAGGCAGCCGGGGTGGGCGTCCGCCAGCGTCAGCGTCGCGGCGGGGTGGGCGTGCAGCAGGCGGCGGCGCGTGTTGGCCAGGCCCACGCCCTCGGCCCAGCCGGGCGCCAGGCCGGGGCCGTCGTCGCGCACGGTCAGCCGCAGGCGGCCGTCGTGCAGCCGGGCGGCGATGCCGACATGGCCGCCGCGCAGCTGTGGCTCGATGCCGTGGGCGATGGCGTTCTCCACCAGCGTCAGCACGATGCCGGGCGGCAGCTCGGCCACCGCGTCGTCGGGCACGTCGATGTCGTACGTGAGGCGCGCGCCGAGGCGGGCCTGCATGATGGCCAGGTAGCGCCGCACCATCTCGATTTCGTGGGCAAAAGGCTGCAGCTCGCGCTCGAACATCGGCAGCGTGGCGCGCAGATAGGCCGTGAAGTCGCGCAGCAGCGGCGCGGCGCGGGTGTCGCCGGTGTCCACCCAGTGCTGCAGCGAGGCCAGCGTGTTGAACAGGAAGTGCGGCTGGATCTGCGCCGCCGCCAGCCGCGTTGACAGGCGCAGCGCCGCGTCGCGGTCGGCCAGCTCGCGCAGCCGTGCCTCGATCTGCTCGACGCGGTACAGCGTCAGGATCCACCAGCCGGACAGCACCGCTGTCAGCACGGCCAGCAACAGCGGCAGGCGGGCCTCCAGCTGCTCGCGCAGGCCGTATCGCACGGTCAGCACGGCGGCGATGAACAGGGCGATGCAGGCGCCGTAGCAGGCGATGTTGAGCCGCCGGCGCGTCGGCGCCCGCCACAGCCAGCGCGCCACGGCCAGCGTGGCCCAGCCCGCACCCAGCGCCAGTGGCCAGACCCAGCCGCCGCGGTGGCCGGCATAGACGGCCAGCAGCAGGATGAGGTTGACGTAGGCGTACTGGTCGATGCCGTTTGGCCAGGGCTGGCCGCCGGCGCTGGCCATCTCGTCGGCCGTGAAGACACGGCGCGGGCCGGGGTACAGCCACTGCGACCAGTCGGTGCAGATCCAGCGGCGCAGGGCGGAGGGCTCGGGCATGGCGCGCAGTCTAGGAGGGGGCCGGCGCCAGCCGTGCCGGGCTGCGGCGAATGGCAGGTCGGGAGGCTTGAATGGTCAAGGAGGGTCTGCAAAACCCCTGTGGGCCGCGTTTGCGACAGCACCGGCCCGCGAGTAGGCGTGTCGCGAAGCTGGGGCTGGCCGCCCCAGCGAACGGCGCAACACCCGCGCGGGCCGGTGCTGTCGCAAACCCGCAGGGGCGTGGCTTTGCCGGCGCGGGGCGGCGTTGCGAACCTTGCCCAGGCACGAGCCTGGGCGGCGGTCCGCGCCTTGCCCTGCATCCGGCAAAGACCTCGCCGCGGCCCGCAGGGGTTTTGCAGACCCTCCTTATTCGACCGATCGGTCGGGAAAGATGCAGAATGCCGGTCCATGCCTTCCTGGACTGCGCTTGATCTTGATCGCCGTGCCCGCGGCGTGGCTGTGCTGACGATGAACCGGCCGGCCGTGTTCAACGCCTTTGACGAGGTGCTGATCGCCGAGCTGGACGCGGCCTTCGCGCTGCTGGGCGCGGACGCCGGCGTGCGCGTCATCGTGCTGGCCGGCGCCGGCAAGCACTTCAGCGCCGGGGCCGACCTGCAGTGGATGCAGCGTGCCGCGGCCGCGTCGCAGGACGACAACCTCGCCGACGCGCGCCGCTTCTCGGCCATGCTGGCGCGCATCGCCGACTGCCCCAAACCGACGCTGGCCCGCGTACAGGGCGCCGCGTTGGGCGGCGGCGTGGGGCTGGTGGCCGCGTGCGACCTGGCCGTCGCGTCCGAGGCTGCGAGCTTCTCGGTCAGCGAGGCCCGCATGGGCATCCTGCCCGCCGTCATCGGGCCGCACCTCGTTAACGCGGTGGGGCTGCGCGAGGCGCGGCGGCTGGCCCTCACCGCCAGCCGCATCGACGCCGCCGAGGCGCTGCGCGTGGGCCTGGTGCAGCGCGTGGTGCCGGCCGACGGGCTGGACGCCGCCGTCGACGCCTGCGTGACCGACCTGCTGGCCTGCGGGCCTCAAGCTCAAGCGGAAATCAAGCAGCTCTACGCGCGCCTGGCGCCCGGCCCCGTGACCGCTGACGTGCGCGAGCTGACGGCACAGACCATTGCCCGCGTGCGCACGACGCCCGAGGCTCGCGAGGGCTTTGCCGCCTTCCTGGGCAAACGCCCCCCGAACTGGAACGCTCCCGAATGAACCTCGACAACGCCCGCCTCCTCGTCGTCGGCGCCGGCCTGATGGGCGCCGGTATTGCGCAGGTCGCCGCCCAGGCCGGTCACGACGTGCTGCTGTTCGATACCCGCGACGGCGCGGCTGATGCGGCCAAGGCCAAGCTCGTCACCACGCTCGAAGGCCTGGCCGCCAAGGGCAAGCTGACCGCCGACGCCGTGCAGGCCACGCTGGCCCGCATCACGCCGGTGGCCGCGCTGCAGCCGGCCGACCTCGTCATCGAGGCCATCGTCGAGAACCTGGACGTCAAGCGCGCGCTGTTCGCCGAGCTGGAGGCGCTGCTGGCCGACGACGCGGTCATCGCCACCAACACCTCGTCCATTTCCGTGACGGCGCTGGCGCGCGGCATGAAGCGGCCCGAGCGTCTGGTGGGGATGCACTTCTTCAATCCGGTGCCGTTGATGAAGCTGGTGGAGGTGGTGTCGGGGCTGGACACCGATTCGCACGTGGCGCAGGCCATCGCCACGCTGGCCGCGCGCTGGGGCAAGACGCCCGTGCACACCCGCTCCACGCCGGGCTTCATCGTCAACCGCATCGCCCGCCCCTACTACGCAGAGGCGCTGATGCTGCTGCAGGACCATGTCGCCACGCCCGAGATGATCGACGCCTGCCTGCGCGCCGCGGGCTTCCGCATGGGGCCTTGCGAGCTGATGGACCTGATCGGGCACGACACCAACTTCGCGGTGACGAACTCGGTGTTCGCGGCCAACTTCTTCGACCGGCGCTTCACGCCGTCGCTCGTGCAGCAGGAGCTGGTGGACGCGGGCTACCTCGGGCGAAAGAGCGGCCGGGGGTTCTACCGCTACCCCGACGGCGCGCCGGCCTTGCCCGCCTACAGCTACCCCGTGCCCACGGCGCAGCGCCTGGTGGTGCACGGCCAGGGCTTCGTGGCCGACCGCTTCGCGGCCGCCTTCCCGCAGGCCGAGCGCCAGACGCTCAGCGACTGGGTGGGCATGGAGGCCGACCGCGCGCAGATCCGCCTGACCGACGGCCGCACCGCGCGCGAGATCGCGGCCGAGCGCGACCTGCAGGCGCCTGTGGTGGTGTTCGACCTGCCGCTGGGCGAGCCCGCGCACCTGGCCTATGCCACGTCGGGCGACTTCAACGCGCCGGTGGCCTGGCTCGCCGCCGCGGGCTTCCAGCCGGTGGAGATGGTGGACGTGCCGGGCCTCATCGTGGCTCGCACCATCGCCATGCTCGTGAACGAAGCCAACGATGCCGTGCAGCAGGGCGTGTGCAGCGAGGAGGGCGCCGACGCCGCGATGAAGCTGGGCGTGAACTACCCCGCCGGTCCTTTCGAGTGGCAAGGGCGCTGGGGCGCGGCAGCCATCGTCGCGTTGCTCGACCGGCTGGACGCCTACCACCGCGGCGAACGCTACCGCGTGAGCCCTTACCTCCGCCTCACCACGTCGTGACCTGCTCAGGACTTGCACAATGACCCACGCCTTCATCTGCGACGCCATCCGCACCCCGTTCGGCCGCTACGGCGGCGCGCTGTCCAGCATCCGCACCGATGACCTCGCCGCGCTGCCGATCAAGGCGCTGATGGCGCGCAACGCCGGCGTCGACTGGGCGGCGGTGGAAGACGTCCTCTACGGCTGCGCCAACCAGGCCGGCGAGGACAACCGCAACGTCGCCCGCATGGCGGCGCTGCTGGCCGGGCTGCCCATCGACGTGCCCGGCGCCACCATTAACCGCCTGTGCGGCTCGGGCCTGGACGCCGTGGGCAGCGCCGCGCGCGCCATCCGCGCCGGCGAGGCCGGCCTGCTGATCGCCGGCGGCGTGGAGAGCATGAGCCGCGCGCCGTTCGTGATGCCCAAGGCCGAGTCGGCGTTCAGCCGCAGCAACGCGATCTACGACACCACCATCGGCTGGCGCTTCGTCAACAAGGCGATGAAGGCGGCCTACGGTGTGGACGCGATGCCCGAGACGGCCGAGAACGTGGCGCGCGATTTCGGCATCGAGCGTGAGGCGCAAGACCGCATGGCGCTGGCCTCGCAGACCAAGGCGCTGGCCGCCCAGCAGCGCGGCTTCTTCGAGCGCGAGATCGTGCCGGTGGACGTGCCGCAGAAGAAGGGCGACCCACTGCGCGTGACGCTGGACGAACACCCGCGCGAGACCAGCCTGGCGGCGCTGGCCAAGCTCAAGGGCGTCGTGACGCCCGACGGCAGCGTGACGGCTGGCAACGCCAGCGGCGTCAACGACGGCGCCTGCGCGCTGCTGCTGGCCAGCGAAGCGCAAGCCGCGCGCCATGGCCTCACGCCGCGCGCCCGCGTGGTGGGCATGGCCACGGCCGGCGTGGCGCCGCGCATCATGGGCATCGGCCCGGCGCCGGCCACGCGCAAGGTGCTGGCGCTGACCGGCCTGACGCTCGCGCAGATGGACGTCATCGAGCTGAACGAGGCCTTCGCCGCGCAAGGCCTGGCCGTGCTGCGCGACCTGGGCCTGGCCGACGACGACGCCCGCGTGAACCCCAACGGCGGCGCCATCGCGCTGGGCCACCCGCTGGGCGCCAGCGGCGCGCGCCTCGTCACGACGGCTGTGAACCAGCTGGAAGTGAGCGGCGGCCGCTATGCGCTGTGCACGATGTGCATCGGCGTCGGGCAAGGCATCGCGCTCGTGATTGAACGCGTTTAGCCTGAGTGATGTTTTGCGGGCCGAGCGCCGGGCCGCTCCCAAGCCGGCCCGCGTGGGGCGATGTGCGAGCGGCTCAATGCCGCGAGCATCGCCGTCCCCTCGGGGGACCGCCCGGGCTGGCCGGCGTTCAGCCGGGCCAGACTGGGCGAGGGGCGTTGTTCACTCGAAGAACAAGCGGCTGATGCCCTTGAGGCTGACCAGGTTGCCCGGGTTGCTGGTCTCGTTGAGCACGCCCATCAGGCGCCGCCGCACGCGGGCGCTTTTCTTGGCGCGCCAGATCACCAGGTCTGCCAGCCAGGGATGGTCGTTGACGCGGTTGGCGGCCTCGTACAGCTTGAACTTGGGCTTGAGCGCCGTCAGCCCCGCCTCGTAGAGCTGCCGTGCGGCGGTGTCGTCCGCACCGTGCGCCAGCAGCGCGTCGGCCGCGAGCATGCCGGTCTCCATCGCCTTGCCGATGCCCTCGCCGGTGAAGGAGTAGGTGGACCCGGCCGCCTCGCCGGTCACGAGCAGGCCGGGCCGCGTCCAGCGCGCGCCGGCCAGCGTGAACCGCAGCGGCGCGCCCTTCAGCCACTGCTCCCCTTCGCCCACCTTCTCGCCCACGCGCATCAGCTCGGCGGCGGGGGCGTACTTCTCGACGAAGGCGTCGAAGATGGCGCGCAGGTTGACGTCCCGCTTGCGGCCCTTGCCGTCGTCGTCGCGGTGCGAGTTGGTCACGCCCACGCCGATGTTGAAGTGGCCGTCCGGCGCCGGGAAGATCCAGCCATAGCCCGGCCGCAGCGCCTTGTCCCAGACGACTTCCAGCGCCGTGATCCTGCCGACCATCGCCGGCGCCTTCACGTAGCCGCGCAGCGCCACGCCGCTGGGCGTGTGGCGCTCGCACATGCCGGCGGCCGTCAGCGCCTTGGGCACCGCGCCGGTGGCCAGCACCACCCACGGCGTGCGCACGTCGACGACCGCGTCGCCCTGCCTGAGCCGCGCGCCGACGACGCGGCCCGCGTCCTCCAGCGGCGCCTCGAAGCGCGCCTGCTCGAAGCGCGCGCCGGCGTCGCGGGCCGCCTGCAGCAGCAGCGCGTCCAGTTGCTTGCGCGGCAGCACGGCCAGCGTGCCGGGCACGTCGATGCGCCCGCCGCGCGGGCCGATGCAGCCCACGTGCGACACGGGCTCGGCCAGCCGCATCACCGGCTCCAGCAGGCCCAGCCGGGCCAGCGCCTTGTGCGCGTCGGGAATGAGGCCGTCGCCGCAGGTCTTGTCGCGGCCGGGCGGCTGCTGGTCCACCAGCAGCACGTCCACACCGGCCTGCGCCAGCACGCGGGCGCAGGCGCTGCCGGCGGGGCCGGCGCCGATGACGAGGACGCCGCAGTGCGTCGGCGGGGAGGCGGTGGAATCGGGCATGCCAGGGGCGGGGTTCATGGAGCGGGCGCTATTTTCGGCGTGCCCAGCCCGTCACCGCGTAGCGCGGCTGCGGCGCGAACGGCGCCACCAGGCTGACCGAGTGGTCGCAGGGGATCTTGAACAGGTTCAGCGCGTTGAAGGCCGGCGTGAAGCCGCCGTCGACGTTGGCGTCGGCGCCGTGGAACAGCAGCAGGCCGCCCCAGTCCGCGCGCCAGCTCGGGGTGAGGTTCAGCACGAAGGCCATCACGCGGCCCTTGCCGGCGACGTCGTCGTTGTGCATCGTCAGGAAGTGCCCCGGCCGGTAGCGCGTGACCTGCGCGTCGCAGAAGGCGATGCCGTCGTCGTCGGCCAGGTGGCGGCAGCGGGCCAGGAACGCTGGCGCGTTCAGCGCGCGGTACAGGTCGACCAGCGGGCCGGCCGCCAGCCGGCCGGCGTCCACCTCGTCGGACAGCCGGTAGGTGTCGAAGCAGTACTGGAAGCCCGCGGCGGCGCCGGCATGGACCAGCGCGGTGAACTTCGCGGCCTGCTCGGGCTGCAGCGTGGCGAGCTCGTCCAGCGCCAGGTCCAGGCTCTTGGCGCCGCTGTTGACCGACAGCCGGAACGGCGCCTGCTCGGTGGCCAGGCGCAGGGCGGCCGCGTCCCCGGCGCGCAGCGCGGGGCTGATCTGTGTGCGGCCGGCCGTGCGCAGCCGCTGGCGGTGTGCCTCCAGGTCGATGGCGGCATCGCCCAGCAGCGCCATCGTGCCAGCGTCGTCGGTCGTCACGGTCTTCTTTCCTCGCGTTCAAAAAAAACGGCCGCATCGCTGCGGCCGTTTCGGGAGCCCGTGAGGACTTTAGTTGAAGGTCATGTTGGCCGTGACGAAGAAGCGGCGGCCCACGACGTCATACGTGGACGGGTCGGTGCCCGACTGCACGTTCGGCGAGTAGGTGCGCGGCTTCTGGTCCAGCACGTTGTTCACGCCGGCACGAACCGTCATGCCCTTCGTGAACTCGTAGCTGCCTCCCAGATCCCAGTACACGGTGGAAGGCACACCCGTCAGCGCCTCGCCCGGGAAGAGCTTGGCCATGCGGTTGGTCATCGCGCCGATGTAGCGCATGCGCAGGTCGATGCCGACGCTGTTCCACTTGTAGTTGGTGTTGATGGTGACCTTGTCCGTCGGGAAGGTCTGGCCCAGACCCGCGCCGAAGTAGGCGATGGTGCCGGCGTAGTCCACCGAGGGCAGCAGCGACGTCGTCTTGGACTTGAAGTTCAGCAGGTGGGTCCAGAAGCCCTGGACGTCCAGCTTGCCGGGGCCGACCTTGCCGGTCCAGCCCAGCGACAGGTCGATGCCCGACGTGTCGACCTTGCCTTCGTTGCTGCCGGCGAAGTTGCCGTCCGGATCGATGGGGTCATACGCGCCCTGGATGGAGCTGCCCGAGCGCGAGATCGCCGCGCAGCTCGTCTGGGTTGCCGAGTACGACGGGTTGCGGCCGTTGTAGTTGTAGCAATCCGCGATGAACTCGTTGACGTCGGGCGTCGTGATGGCGTCCTTGATCTTGATGCGGTAGTAGTCGGCCGTGGCACGGAAGCCGCCGAACATGCTGTCCGCACGCGGCGACCACACCAGACCCAGCGTCGCGGAATTGGACGACTCCGGCTTCAGGTTGATGTTGCCGTTCGAGTTGGTCTCGGCCTGGGCGCCCGGCGAGGCGACGAAGCTCGGGTTGGAGACGCCGGTGGCCGCGCACAGCGTGCCCAGCTTGGCGGCGTCGGCGCCGGTCGTGCGGCCCACGCTGTTGACCGAGCAGGGGTCGAAGAAGCTGGGGAAGCCGCCACCGCCGTCGAACAGTTCGCCGAAGTTCGGGGCGCGCACCGAGTGCTGCAGCGAGCCGCGGGCACGCAGTTCGTTGGTGGGCTTCCAGTCCAGGTTCGCGGCGAACGCGTTGGAGCGCGTCTTGGGCGTTTCCAGGTTCTTGATGAAGTCGCTCGCCTTGCTGCTGGAGCTGCGATACGCCAGCGACAGGTTGGCGGACTTGGCCCAGGCCGTGTTGGCCGCCAGCGGGATGGACAGCTCGGCGAAGAGGTCGTCGAAGCTGTTGCGCGCCTTGGCAGCCGACTGCGAATTGAAGCCGTAGATCGGGCCGGAGGTCGCGCCCGGCTGCAGCTCGTAGTCGAAGCGGCGGGTTTCCAGACCGACCACCAGGCCCATGGGGCCGGCGGGCAGTTCGGTGATGTCACCGCTGACGAAGAACTGGCCGATGGTCTGCTTGAACTTCTGCGCCAGCGACGTGGGCAGCTGCAGCCAGGACACGCACTCGGCCGACAGCGGCTGGCGGCCGAACGGGTTCACACCGCCCGCGCACAGGCTCTTGCCGCCGTCGTCGGCGCCGAAGGCGTCGGCCAGCTTCTGAGCGTTGATGTTGCCTTGCTGGTTCTGGTCGATCTTGGTGATGCCGTGCGAGACGGAACCTTCCCAGTTCCAGCCGGTGTTCAGGATCTCGCCCTTGGCGCCGGCCAGGTACTGCGTCACGTCGTTGGTGTACGTGTTGGTACGCAGGCCCGCGGCGACGGTACGCCAGGCCATCGTGAACGGCTCGGCGGCGCCGGTGCCCACGAGGTTGATGTCGTCACCCGTGCGGCTGTTCAGCAGCGTCTTCAGATCCGCGGGAATGAAGACGTTGTTCGGGCTGACCAGCAGCGTCGTGCCTGCGTACGGCCTATTGTTGTTCGCGGGGTTCGTTCCTGGCGTGATGAACCGGCTGACGATCTGGGTCGCGGCCGTCGTCTGACCGGGGGCGCGCCAAGCGCCGCCGGACACGGGCGTCGGCGCCAGCGCGGTGGTGGAGTTGTAGTTGGAGTTCGAGAACTTGCCGAAGATCTCGATGCCGTTGTTCAGCTGGTAATTGGCCTTGGCGGTGATCGAGCGGCGCTGCAGCGGCAGCACCAGGATATTCGCCGGGTCGAAGTTGTAGCTGTAGAAGTCCGGGAAGAAACGGGTATTGACGCCCGCGTCGACCGGGTATTTCCAGTTGACGACGTCCAGCGGTGAATTGAACAGGCCGGGGTAGATCAGCGTGCCGTCGGTATTGAACGAATGGGCGCTGCCGTTGGAAATCTGCGGGCCGGTATAACCGTAGCCGGCATACAGCGAATTGACCACGGCCTGCGAGGGCAGGTTCGCGGAATTGGGGGCGAAACGGCCTTCGGGCCACGATGTCGTGGTGCTGGTGGCCAGCGCCGCGAAATCACGCTGGCGCTTGTAGATCGCCTGGCGATCCATGTATTCGAGACCGATGACGGCATTGCCGCGGTTGTCGGCGAAATTGCCGCCCAGCAGCGCCTGGAACGAGCGCTCGCGGGCGTCACGGTCCTTGGTGGTGTTGGAGTAGCCGGCGCGCAGGTCCAGGCCCTGGAAGCGCTTCTTCAGCTTGATGTTGACCACACCGGCCACGGCGTCGGCGCCGTACACGGCTGCAGCGCCGCCGGAGATGATCTCGATGCTTTCCACCATCGCCATCGGGATGGTGTTGATGTCCACCGTCTGGTTGGACGCCGACACCATGGGGCGACGGCCGTCGATCAACACCAGGTTGCGGTTGGCGCCTAGGCCGCGCAGGTCGATGTTCGACTGGCCGCCGTTGCCGGGGTTGTTGGAACTGGTCGTGCCGGCGGGATTGACCTGCGGCAGCGTGTTCAGGAAGGTTTCCAGCGTGACGTCCTGATTGGCCTGCAATTCAGCGGCGGTAATCGTCACGGTGGGGCTGGCGGCTTCAAGATCCAGTTTCTTGAGGCGGCTACCGGTGATTTCAACACGCTCCAGCGTCTGTTGCTGCTGGGCGAATGCCGGAATTGCCAGAGTTGCAAGGCACGCTAGTGACGCAGCGCTCACAATATTTCGTTTGAACATAGTGACTCCAAGATGGGCGAGTATTGAATGCAATACCGATACTCGCCACATCAGGATCACCGAAGTGGCGAGGCGGGGGCAGTGTGAAGGAAGACACCCCCCGCCCGCCCCGGGTTAGCACTAGCGGCTTCTCCCGCCGCAGCCGGTTTTGGGAGAGGCGACGCCAACTTACGTCAGCGCGGGGTCCCTAAGGTCACGCATGACTTTCGGGCTGGTCTGTTGTGCATGCGCGACGAAGCCAGGCTTCTCGCGCCCGCAAGCCGCTGCCGGGCGCCCGTCCGGTCGGGCGGGCTACCCTGCACGCCCCTGCAATTGTCACAAACTCGTTTCGCAGGTTTCTATTTCATTGCTGGACGGGTTCGGCATATTGCTGGGCTCCGCTTGCAGGAAATACCGGTTTCAGCCCGCCTTGACCTTCAGCCGCCAGGCGTGGAGCAGCGGTTCGGTATATCCGCTGGGTTGTGCCTCGCCCTTGAACACCAGGTCCAGCGCCGCCTGCATGGCCGCGCCCTGCGGGTTGGCCGCCAGCGGCCGGTAGGCCGGGTCGCCGGCGTTCTGGCCGTCCACCACCTGGGCCATGCGGGTGAAGGTCTCGCGCACCTGGCTCGCCGTCACGACGCCGTGGCGCAGCCAGTTGGCGATGTGCTGGCTGCTGATGCGCAGCGTGGCGCGGTCTTCCATCAGGCCGATGCCGTTGATGTCGGGCACCTTGGAGCAGCCCACGCCCTGGTCCACCCAGCGAACGACGTAGCCGAGGATGCCCTGCACGTTGTTGTCCAGCTCCTGCTGGCGCTGCTCGGCCGTCCAGTCGGCCTGGGGCGCGACGGGAATTGTCAGCAGCGCGTTCAGGATGGCCTCGCGCTCGGCGGCCAGGTCCACCTTCTCCAGCTCTTGCTGCACGGCGCTCACGCTGACCTGGTGGTAGTGCAGCGCATGCAGCGTGGCGGCGGTGGGCGAGGGCACCCAGGCGGTGTTGGCGCCGGCCTTGGGGTGGCCGATCTTTGCCTTCAGCATCTCGGCCATCAGGTCGGGCATGGCCCACATGCCCTTGCCGATCTGCGCGCGGCCGCGCAGGCCGCAGGCGAGACCCGTCAGCACGTTGCTGCGCTCGTAGGCGGTGATCCAGCTGGACGTCTTCATGTCGCCCTTGCGCAGCATGGGGCCGGCGCGCATGGCGGTGTGCATCTCGTCGCCGGTGCGGTCCAGGAAGCCGGTGTTGATGAAGGCCACGCGGCTGGCCGCGGCAGCGATGCACGCCTTCAGGTTGACCGAGGTGCGGCGCTCCTCGTCCATGATGCCCAGCTTGACCGTGCTGTCGGGCAGGCCCAGCAACTGCTCGACGCGCGTGAACAGCTCGGCGGCGAAGGCCACTTCAGCCGGTCCGTGCATCTTGGGCTTCACGATGTAGACGCTGCCGGTGCGGCTGTTGCCACGGCGCTTCAGGTCATGCATCGCGATGGTGGTTGTGACGACCGCGTCCATGATGCCCTCGGGGATCTCGCTGCCGTCGTCCAGCAGGATGGCCGGGTTGGTCATCAGGTGGCCCACGTTCCGCACGAACATCAGCGAGCGGCCATGCAGCGTGACCGTGCCACCGGCGGGTGCCGTGTAGACGCGGTCCGCGTTCAGGCGGCGCGTGAAGGTGGTGCCGCCCTTGGCGACCTCCTCCGTCAGCGTGCCGAGCTGGATGCCCAGCCAGTTGCGGTAGGCCAGCAGCTTGTCCTCGGCGTCGACGGCGGCGACGGAGTCTTCCAGGTCCAGGATGGTCGACAGCGCCGACTCCAGCACCACGTCGGCGACGCCAGCCGGGTCGGTCTTGCCGATGGGCGTGCTGCGGTCGATGCGGATGTCCAGGTGCAGGCCGTGGTGCACCAGCAGCACGCTGCTGGGCGCTTCAGGCGAGCCCTGGTAGCCGGCGAAGGCGGCAGGGTCCTGCAGGCCGGTCGTCGCGCCGGAGGCCAGCGTGACGACCAGCTGGCCGCCTTCGACGCGGTAGCCGGTGGCGTCGGCATGCGAGCCGGCGGCCAGCGGCGCGGCCTGGTCCAGCACCTGGCGGGCGAAGGCGATGACCTTGGCGCCGCGCACCGGGTTGTAGGCGCCGGCGCGCGTCGCGCCGTCGGCTTCGGAGATCGCGTCGGTGCCGTACAGCGCGTCGTACAGCGAGCCCCAGCGCGCGTTGGCTGCGTTCAGCGCGTAGCGCGCGTTCAGGATGGGCACCACCAGCTGCGGGCCGGCCTGCACGGCCAGCTCGGCGTCGACGTTGGCCGTCGTCGCCTGCACCTGCGCCGGCGGCTCGACGAGGTAGCCGATGCGTTCCAGATGCGCGCGGTAGGCCGGCATGTTGGCGATGGGGCCGGGGTGGGCCTCGTGCCAGGCGTCCAGCTCGGACTGCAGGCGGTCGCGCTCGGCCAGCAGCGCGCGGTTCTTGGGGGCCAGGTCATGCGCGATGGCGCTAAAGCCGGCCCAGAACGCGTCCGGCGCGACGCCGGTGCCGGGCAGCACCTCGGTGTCGATGAAGCGGGCCAGGTCGGCATCGACCTGCAGGCGGTGGAGAGGGGTGCGGGTGGTGGACATGGACAAGCTCCTGGGAAGGCGAAGAACGCTGTGAAATCGACGAGAGATTGCCGTGCATCTTGCCGCCGCGCGAGCCCTCGATTCGCAGCCGTGCACGCAGGGAATCTGTGACGAAAACGCAAAGATGGGGCGTGAAAATGCTGTCTTTGCGTTCGTCAGTCAGCACAATCGGCACATGGACAAGCTCAAGCAGATGGAGTCCTTCGTGCTCGTGGCGGCCAAGGGCAGCCTGACGGCGGCGGCGGCGGCGGAAGGGCTGGCGCCCGCCGTCATGGGCCGGCGGCTGGACGCGCTGGAGGCGCGGCTGGGCGTCAAGCTGATGCTGCGCACGACGCGGCGGCTGACGCTGACGCCCGAGGGCCAGGCCTTCCTGGAGGACTGCCAGCGCCTCATCGCGTCGCTGGCCGACGCCGAGGCCGCGGTGAGCGCCGGCGGCCTGAAGGCCAGCGGCCATCTGCGCGTGACAGCGCCGGCCGGCTTCGGCCGCCGCCACGTGGCGCCGCTGGTGCCGGCGTTCCTCGCCGAGCATGCCGAACTCAGCCTGTCGCTGAACCTCAGCGACCGCGTCGTGGACATCGTGCACGAGGGCTTCGACTGCGCCGTGCGCGTGGGCGACCTGCCGGACTCCAGCCTCGTCAGCACGCGGCTGGCCGACAACCGGCGGCTGTGCGTCGCGTCGCCCGGCTACCTGAAGCGCGCCGGCGTGCCGCGCCACCCCGACGAACTGGCGCGGCATGCCTGCCTGACGCTGAGTTCCGAAGCCAGCCAGGTGCGCGGCTGGGCCTTCCAGGTCGACGGCGCGGTGCAGCACCTGCGGCCCGAGACCCGCGCACAAGGCCGGCTGGACTGCAGCGACGGCCAGGTGCTGCACGACTGGTGCGTGCAGGGGTTGGGCATCGCGTGGCGCAGCACCTGGGAGGTGGAGGCCGACCTGGCAGCCGGCCGGCTCGTCACCGTGCTGGACGACTTCGCCGCGCCGCCCAACGGCATCTACGCCGTGTTCCCGCAGTCACGCCACCTGCCGCTGCGGACGAGGCTGTGGGTGGAGCATCTGCGGGCGCATTACGGGCGGGTGGAGTACTGGCGCGGGTGACGCACGGCAAGTCAGACGTTGCCGGTCCGCTGGACCACGGTCACATCGTGTCGCAACACCTCGCGATGCTTCTGCAGTTCGACCTTGACCGCCAGCGGTGAGTGGACAAAGACCTGCGTGCCTGCGCGCGACAGATCCTGGGGGCCGTGGGCGACGGGGCCGACGAAATAGGCGTGACCTTCTTTCAGGCAGAAGGTGGAGATGAAATGGACGCCATTGCCCCAGTCTGCGATGTTGAAGCGCAGTTCGGCGTCCAGCACGGAGGTCGGTTTCTCCAGCGAAAAGAACCCTGACCCCCATTCGCTGCTGCTTGCCCCCCACGCGCGGTACATCACCAGTCCACCCGGCGGGGCAGTTTTCTGCTCCGGCGCCGAGGCGAATCCTTTGCCCTTCCAGTCGATGCTGATGGCCATGCGCGCTCCTGCAGGTGGGACCGAGGCATTGTCGCCATCAGAGGCGAAGCGGCATCCTCAGCGCTGAGGGCTTCAATCACTGCACTCTCCCGCCTCGTCGGCACTCAGCGGGCTGCCAATTGGCGCGCAAGCTAGTCAGACCAAGGCTAGGGATATCGTGCAGCGGCACGATGCCGCCTGCCATGCCCTTTGGCAATGCTGCAATCAGGGCGCAATCGATAGGGTCGTTAACGCCGTGGTGCCCGTGTTGAAGCCTGGAAACACCACTTCGACCACCGATGTGCCGGCCAGTTCCTTCGCTTCAAGCGGTACGCCTGAGACCGTGCCCGTCGCAGTGTCCAGCTGCAAGCCGCGGGGCAGCGTGACGCCGGGACCCAGTTGGAAGGACTGCAGGCCCACGCACGCGGCAGGTTGCAAATCCTTCAGCTCCAGCGTCGCTCGGAACGCTTCGCCCACCTTGCCGTCGAGCCGTTGAGTGGGAGCAAAGCTGCCGTTGAGGTACCAGCGCGGCGCGAAGGAATAGGTGTCTGAGCAGCGTTTGACGGTCGGGTTTGAGTCGGACGGGCCGCCACCGCCGCCGCCACAGCTTGCTAGCAATGCAGCCAAGCCTAGGGATACAAAGAAGCTAGGAAATCGCATGAATACGTGGTGCGTGGAGTCAGAGTTAGCCCCCCAAGTTTCGCAGGCGAAGTTGCGACTTCAGATTGAATTCGCTCTTGCGAGGCTCAGTCCCCAAATTGCACTTTCGCGCGTTTGCCTACCCAGCCTTCCAGCTTGCCGCCGTAAGCCTCTTCCACGCGGTTGCGCTTGACCTTGAAGGTGGGCGTGATGAAGCCGTTGTCCACGGTCCACGGCGTCTTGATGAGCACCAGCGTGTCCAGTTGCTCGTGCGGGTCCAGCCGCGCGTTGACGGCTTCCAGGTGCTGGGCCAGCTCGGCCTGCAGGCCGGCGGCGTCGCTGGCGGCGCGCTGCAGGCCTTGCGGCGACAGCATCGCGATGCCCACCGGCTGGCCCATGTTGGCGCCAGCCACGCAGCAGGCCTCCACATTGGGGTTCATGCCCAGGCGGTCCTCGATGGGGGCGGGCGCCACGTACTTGCCCTTGCTCGTCTTGAACAGGTCCTTCACGCGGCCAGTGATGCGCACGCAGCCGTCAGCGTCCTGGCTGGCCTTGTCGCCGGTACGCAGCCAGCCGTCCTCGGTGAAGCTGTCGCGGGTCTGCTCGGGCGCCTTGTAGTAGCCCAGCATGACGGCCGGGCTGCGCATCTGCAGCTCGCCCGTGGCGGCGTCGATGCGCACCTGCACGCCTTCGTAGGCCGGGCCCACGGTGCCGCGCTGGTTCTTGCCGGGCAGCGTCAGGTGGGACAGCGCGAGGTTCTCGGTCATGCCGTAGCCCTCGTTGATGTGCAGGCCCAGCGTGGCGTACCACTCCAGCAGCGCCACCGGCATAGGCGCGGCGCCGCCGGCGGCGAACTTGCATTCGTTCAGGCCCAGCGCCTTGAGCACCTTCCTGCGCACCAACCCGCCGATGATCGGCAGCCGCAGCAGCTTGTTGAGCTTCTGCTGCGGCATCTTGGCCTGGATGCCCTGCTGGAATTTCACCCACAGGCGCGGCACCGAGAAGAACACGGTGGGCAGCGCCCGCTGTAGGTCGGCCGTGAAGGTGTCCAGCGACTCGGCGAAGAAGATCTTGATGCCGCGCGCCAGCCAGCCATGCTCCACCAGCGTGCGCTCCACGACGTGGGCCAGCGGCAGGTAGGACAGCATGCGGTCCGAGCCCGTCATCGGGATGCGCTTGAGGCCCGAGTGCACCGCCCAGGCGAAGGCGCCGAATGTGTGCATCACGCCCTTGGGCAGGCCGGTGGTGCCGGACGTGTAAATCAGCGTGCAGAGCTCGTCGGCGCCACGCTGCGGCGAGTCCTTCATGGGCTCGGTGCGGGCACAGATGGCGTCCCAGCTCTCGTAGGTCTGCTTCGCGTCGTCGGGCGACAGCACGTAGCTGGCGCCGGGCAGGCCGGCCGGCACGCCGGGCTTCATGCCTTCCCAGCCGTCGAGCTTGCCGATGAAGACGAAGCGCGACTCGCTGTGTTCCAGGATCTGCGAGATCGTCTCGGGGGCCAGCGTCGGGTACAGCGGCACGCTGACATAACCGGCCATCCAGATGGCGAGGTCGCTCATCAGCCACCAGGCGCAGTTCTTGGACAGGATGGCCACCTTGGCATCGGCCGGCCAGCCCTCGGCCTGGCCCTTGGCCTTCAGGAACGCGGCCATGCGGCGCACCTGGTCGCCCACCTGGGCCCAGGTGAAGTCCTTCACCTCCGTGCCGCCCATGGGCTGTGTCAGCGTGACGGCGTTGCCGGCGGTGCGCTCCCAGTGATACAGGCGGGGCAGCGCAAGCTGGTCGGCGGCGATGGTGGCCATGGGTGTCTCCTTCGACGTTCTTTTCGGACCTGCGAAGTTACCGCGAGGTAACGGCCTTCCCCTGCGGGTAAACACGTTCTGGCGTGATGACCTGCCCAGTTTCTGTAGGGCAAGGACTCTAGAAACGGGCGCCCGCGCTCAGAACTGACCGGCCCACTGCGGCCGCCACTGGCTGCGGCCCAGCTCGGCGCGCAACGCGTCCAGCGGATGTTGCTGCAGCCAGGGCGGCCGCAGTGCATCGGCGCGCGCCAGCGCCGCCGGCGCATCGGGCGTGCCCACGAGGCTGGCCGCCAGGTCCAGCTGGGCGCGCCAGTGCGGCAGGCCTTGCGGCGCGGGCAGCGCGTCCAGCACGGCGACGCGCTCGCGCAGCCCAGCCAGGCTGGCATCGCGGTCGCCGCGGGCGCGGGCCAGCTCGCCTGCCAGCTGGGCGACACGGCTCTGCAGCTGGCGGTGAATGCCCAGCCAGGGCTGGGCCTGCAGATCCTGCAGCGGCGCCAGCGCGCGGGCCGCGAGCTCGAGATCGCCCAGCCGCAGGCCCACGCGCACCAGCGCCAGGCCGGCCTCTGCCCACGGCGGGCCGCTGATGTCGTGGCTGTGCGCCAGCTCGTCCGCCAGCCGGTGCGCGGCGGGCAGCCAGTCGCCCGCGCGGTCGGGCTGGGCCAGCGCGCGGGCCAGCAGCGCGGCGGTCTCGCGCGGCAGCCGCAGCGTGGGGTGGCGGGCGGCCTCGGGCGGCAGGCCGGCCGCCATGGCCTCGTGCACCTGCACGGCCTGCGCGTAGTCACCGCGCTCGACGAAGTGGCGCGCCAGATCGGCGCGCATGCGCTGGCTGCTGGAGTTGCCGGGGCCCAGCAGCGCGTCCATGTCGGCAACCAGCTTGCGCGCGGTTTCCGGGGTGCCCTCGGGGCGGCCCAGCCGCGCCTGCACGTTCCACAGGTGCTGGCGCGAGCGCGTCACGAAGCGCGCGCGGTGCGGCGGCGCCGTGGCCCAGGAGGCGCGCGTGGCCTCGATGAGCCGCTCGGCGTCCAGCAGCCGGCCCTCGGCCATGCGCAGCTGGTAGAGGTAGGTGTTGTAGTACGGGTACTCGAAGTCGGCCGGCTTGTACTGGCGCTGCACGATGGGCCAGGCCTGCGCGTGCGCCGCCTCGGCGTCGGCAAAGCGCGCCGCGCCGGCGTAGGCCACGATGAGCTGGTACAGCAGGTTGACGTGGTCGTTCTCCTGCTCGGAGCCCGGCCGCGCCCGCGACAGCTGCGGCAGCAGCGGCTCGCCCAGCGCGATGACCTCCAGCGGCGAGTTCAGCGCCGTGTAGATGCGCGCCAGCCGCAGCCGCGCGGTCAGCGTGCGCTCGTCGGCCTCGCCCCACTGCCGCGCGCTGACGGTGATGAGCTCCTGCGCCAGCGGGATGGCGATGTCGTGGCGGTTCATGTCCGAGTAGGTCGCCACCATCACGTCCAGCACGCGGGTGTAGGTGGCGTCGTCGCCGGCGAAGCGCTGGCGCAGCTCGGCGCGGCTCTTCTCCAGCACGTCGAAGATGGTGGGCATGCGGCCGCCGTGCCGGTCGGGGTTGGCCGACGCCAGCAGCTCGGTCAGGTAGCGCGTGACCTCCTCGCTCTGGCGGGCGGCGGCCTGGGCCTGGTTGCGTTGCCACAGGCTGGTGGCCAGGCCGGCACTGAGCGTTGCGAACACGGCCGCGCCGCCCACCGCCAGCGCCAGGTTGCGCCGCGTCCACAGCCGCACGCGGTGGCGCCAGTCCTCGGCGCGCACGCTGACGGGGCGCTGCGCCAGCCAGTGCTCCAGGTCGTCGATGAAGCTGCCCACGCTGGCGTAGCGCTGGGCCGGGTCACGGCGCAGCGCCTTGGCGGCCACGGCCTCCAGGTCGCCGGCGGCACGCTGCGCGTCGCGCGGCCGGCCGGGGCCGGCGTCGCTGCCGCCGGTGTCGGCGCCGGTGGTGCGCGACAGGCGCTGCGCCTGGCCGTGCAGCACCGCATGCTCCAGCGCCGTGCGGCTGAGGCCGCGCTTGCCGAACGGCAGCTGGCCGCTGGCCAGCTCGTACAGCATGACGCCCAGCGAGTAGATGTCGGCGGCCACGCCGATGGCGCCGCCGGTGATCTGCTCGGGCGCCGCATAGGCCGGCGTCAGCCGCCGGCCGGCCAGCTGCGTGAGCTGGCTGTCGGCCTGCTGGCCGGAGTCGTCCAGCAGGCCGGCGATGCCGAAGTCCAGCAGCTTGGTGCGGCCGCCGCCCGCCGGGCCGCTCCCAAGGGCGGCAGCGTCCCCCCGGGGGACCGCCCGCGTACCCGCGGGCGAGGGGTAGGCCTCGTCCAGCATCACGTTGCTGGGCTTGAGGTCGCGGTGCACGATGAGCTGCGCGTGCGCGTGCTCCACCGCGCGCGCCACGTCCACCAGCAGGCGCACGCGCTCGGTGAGCCCGAGGTCGTGCATGCGCACATGCTCCGACAGCGTGCGCCCGGCCACGTACTCCAGCACGAGGAAGGCGCGGCCGTCCTGCTCGCCGGCGTCCAGCAGCCGCGCGATGCCGGGGTGCGTCAGCCGGCCCAGCAGCGCGCGCTCGCGGGCGAAGCGCGCCGCCAGGCCGCCGCCGGCCACGTCGTCGCGCAGCAGCTTGATGGCGGCCTCGCCTTGGTAGAGACCGTCGGCCCGTTCGGCGCGCCAGACCTGGCCCATGCCGCCTTCGCCCAGCAGCTCGGCCAGGCACCAGGCACCGAAGCGGTCGCCGGCCTGCGGCGCGCGCGCCGTGGCACCGGGCGTGTCGGCCAGCGCGGCGGCCAGCTGCTGCTCGAAGCCGGCGAGGCCGGCCGTGGCCGTCAGGTCGTCATCGCGCAGGCTGGCCAGCATGCGGGCCAGGCGCGCCGCCAGCTCGGGCGGCTGCAGCGCGGCCAGCCGGGCCTCGCGCGCGGCGGGCGGCAGCTCGGCCAGCTCGTCGTACAGCGCGGACAGGCGCTGCCAGTCGGTGGCCAGCAAGCCGGCGGCCATCAGTACACGGTGTTGGGCGGGTCGCCCAGCAGCTCCTGCAGCAGCGCGCGCGCCTTCAGCAGCTCGCGGTTGATGCTGCGCGTGGACAGGTCGCGCAACGTGGCCACCTCGGCGATGGACAGGCCGGCGAAGCCGATCATCTCGATGAGTTCGTACAGGCCCTGGTCCAGCTCGCGCATGCGTTCCAGCGCCTGGTCCAGCCCGATCAGGTCCACCGCCTGGCTCTGCACGGCGGCCACGTCGCCGGCAGCCGACAGCGTCACCATGACCGCGTCGCCGCCGCGCTTGTCTCGGCCCTCGGTGCGCAGGTGGTCGATGACGACCGAGCGCAGCACGCGGCCGACGTAGGAGAAGAACTGGCCGCGCGTGTCGCCCTGCAGGCCTTGCTGGTCGGCCATGCGCAGGAAGCCCTCGTGCACTAGCGCCGTCGTGTTCAGCCCCGCCGCGTGGCCGCTCTGCGCCAGCCGCACGCGGGCGACCCGCTTGATCTCGGGGTACAGCACCGCATAGAGCTGCTGCAGCGCCGCGGCGTCACCGCGCGCGGTGCCGGCCAGCAGCTCGGTGATCGCGGGCGTGGTGACCACGTCAGTGATCGTCCTGGAACGCGGCCAGCGCCGCGGCGACGTCGGCCTCGGCGGCCTCGCGCTGCACCGGCGCGTCGGCCACCCAGCCGTCCTTCTTCAGACGTGCGACCCACTGGCCGGCCTCGCGGCCCTGTTCGAACGCATGGCTCTGCAGCAGCAGCTCGCCGCCGGCGGACAGCAGCTTGAAGTAGAACTTGCCGTCCGCCTCGCGGTATTGCTTGAAGACGGGCAGCGCGGCCTTCTCGTTCTTGGTGACTGCGGTGGTGGCCGTCTGCGTGTAGGGGCGCAGGCCCACGGCTTCGCGCAGCGACTTCAGGAACGGCACGGCGATGGCGCGGGCCTTGGCGGCGCCTGCCTGCAGCGTGGCCTCCAGCTGCTCGGGGTGAGCCATCAGCTCGGCGTAGCGGGCGCGCATGGGGCCGATCTGCGCCTCGATCTGCGCCACCAGCTGCTGCTTGGCCTCGCCCCAGCCCAGGCCGGCGCGCAGCGCGGCGCGGAAGGCGGCGCGCTCGTCGGGCGTCGCGAAGGCGTCGTAGATCGTCACGAGCGCCTGGCCCTCGGGGTCCTTGGGTTCGCCGGGCAGCTTGCTGTCGGTGACGATGCGGGCCACCGCGTCCTGCAGCGCCTTGGCGCCGCCCTCGAAGAGCGGGATGACGTTGTCATAGCTCTTGCTCATCTTGCGGCCGTCCAGGCCGGGCAGCAGCTCCATCTCGGCATCGGTCACCGCCTCCGGCAGCGTGAACAGCGCCTGGCCGCGGCCGAACAGGTGGTTGAAGCGCTGGGCCACGTCGCGGGCCATCTCGATGTGCTGGATCTGGTCCTTGCCCACCGGCACCTTGTGCGCGTTGAACATCAGGATGTCGGCCGCCATCAGCACGGGGTAGCTGAACAGGCCCATGCTGACGTTGGCGTCGGGTTCCTCGCCGGCCGCCACCGCCGCGTCCACGGCGGCCTTGTAGGCATGGGCGCGGTTCATCTGGCCCTTGGCCGTCACGCAGGTCAGCAGCCAGGTCAGCTCGGGGATCTCGGGGATATCGCTCTGGCGGTAGAAGGTGACGCGGTCGGTGTCCAGCCCGGCGGCCAGCCAGGTGGCGGCGATGGCGCGGCTGGAGTGGGCAAGGCGGTCCGGGTCGTCGCACTTGATCAGCGCGTGGAAGTCGGCCATGAAGAAGAAGCTCTCCACGCCCGCCGCACGGCTGGCGGCGATGGCCGGGCGGATGGCGCCGACGTAGTTGCCGAGGTGCAGGGTGCCGGTGGTGGTGATGCCGGTCAGGACGCGGTGGGACATGGAGAGGCCAGGCCGAAAAAGATCAGCCCGGATTGTGGCCTCTGCTTCGATGCCGCGAAAAGCGGAGGCCGAGCGCCGGGCCGCCCCAAGCCGGCCCGCGGGCGATGTGCGTTCGGCTCCATGCCGAACGCATCGCCGCCCCCTCGGGGGGCCGACCAGGCGCCCCCGCGTTCAGCGGCGGGCGACTGGGCGGGGGGCAGCCACGGAAGCGCGCCAGGTCACGGTGATGTCGAACTGACGCGACACGGGCAGCTCCAGCTCGTAGCAGCGGTTCAGCAGCCAGTTCAGGCCCGCCAGCGTGACTTCGTGGCTGGGGATGTGCACCGAGGTGAGGCGCGGCGCGGCGAACTCGGCGCTGGGCGAGTCGTCATAGCCCAGCACCGACACCTGGTGCGGCACCGACACGCCGCGCTCCTGGAAGTGGGCCAGCAGGCCGATGGCCATCTCGTCGTTGGCGCAGAACACGGCAGTGGGCAGCTTCTTGAGCTTCAGCAGCACGTCGGCGGCGTCCCAGCCGGCCTGGTTGGAGAAGTCGCCGGGCACGGTCAGCACCTTGGACACGTCATGGCCGCGCAGCGCCAGCTCGCCCATGAAGCCGGCCAGGCGGGCGACGTTGTCGGGCGACGTCGTCGGGCCGGACACAACGGCGATGTCCTTGTGCTTGTGCTGCAGCAGCGCGCGGGCCGCCTGCACGCCGCCCTGCACGTGGTCGGCCGTGAAGCACTGTTCCTTGATGCGGTCGAAGTGGCGGTTCAGCACCACCACCTGGCGGGCCGCGGGGCCCAGCGCCTTCAGGTCCTCGTCCTGCAGCGCGTTGGACAGCACGATGAGGCCGTCGCAGTCGCGGTCCAGCAGGAAGCGCATGCCGTCGTTGGTCTCGACGCGCTCGTCCTCGATGCCCTCGCCGAACGCCACCACCATGTGCAGGCCCTGCGTGCGCAGCACCGTGTCGATGACGCGCAGGATGGGCGTGTAGTAGGTGCCGCGCAGGAACGGGATGTAGACGCCGATCAGCTTGGACGTGCCGGCGCCGAGCGAGCGTGCGGTGTGCGACGGCCGGAACTTCAGCTGCGCGATGACCTTGCGCACGCGCTCGGCCGTGGCCGGCGCGACGGAACCGTTTCCGCTGATGACGCGCGATGCGGTGCCCACGCCCACGCCGGCCAGCCGCGCCACATCCTTGATCGTTGCCATTCGCCCTCTGCTCTTGTTGGGGCGGATTGAATCACAGGGGGCAGATGGGGGGATCGGTCGGCTCGGGCAGCGGCTTGGCCGCCGTCTTCGTTTCCCGACCGCTCAGGCCGCCGCCGATGGGCCACCAGGGCCGGGCCTCGCGCGTGCTGAACTGGCAGGGCCCGGCCGGCCACGGGAACGACAGCCGGCCCGTGAAGCCGGGCCAGGCCGGCTCGCCGGCGGCGGGCGCGACAAGCAGGTCGGCCAGCCCCGTGCCTTCGGTGCCGGGCAGCCAGGCGGCGATGAAGGCGTCGCTCTTGTTGGCGAGGTCGTTCACGTACAGCGGCCGGCCCGAGAACAGCAGCGTGACGACCGGCGCGCCGCGGCCCGACACCTGCTGCAGCAAGGCCAGGTCGGCCGGCTGGCGGCGGCTGTGGCGCAGGTTCTCGGTGACGCGCACATCGCCCTCGCCCTCGGCGTAGGGCGGCTCGCCGATGACGGCCACGACGGCGTCGAAGCGGGCGGGGTCGTGCCGCGTGCCGTCCGCGTCGAACGTCACCTGGCCCGCGCCCAGGCGCTGGCGCAGCGCGGCCAGCAGCGTGGTGCCTTGGGGGAAGTCGGCGTTCGTCGTGTCGCGGCCCTGCCAGGTCACGCTCCAGCCGCCGGCCTGCCGGGCCAGGCTGTCGGCCGCGGGGCCCACCACCAGCACGCGGGCCGTGCGCTTGAGCGGCAGCAGCCCGGGCTGGTGCTTCAGCAGCACCAGCGACTCTCTCACCGCGCGGCGCGCCAGCTCGGGCGCCTGCACCGCCTCCAGCATGGCGGGCACGGTCGTCGGCACCGACATGCTGAACTTCACGCGCAGGATGCGGCGCACGGCGTCGTCCAGGCGGCTCATCGGAATGCGGCCGTCCTCGACGGCGCGCAGCGTGCTGGCGTGGAACGCCTTCCACTTGAACGGCACCATGACGATGTCCATGCCGGCGTTGATGGACGCGGGGCAGTCCTCGTCGGTGCAGCCCGGCACCTGGCCCACGCCGTCCCAGTCGCTGACGATGAGGCCGTCGAACGCCTGGCGCTCTTTCAGCACGTCGGTCAGCAGCGTCTTGTTGCCGTGCATCTTGCCGTGCTCGACGTAGCCGGCGCTGTCGGTCCAGCTGCTGAACGAGGCCATCACGGTCAGCACGCCGGCGTCCAGCGCGCCGAGGTAGCCGGCGCCGTGCACGCGGGCGAGGTCGGTGGCGGACGCGTGCGCCACGCCCTGGTCGATGCCGCGGCGCGTGCCGCCGTCGGCGATGTAGTGCTTGGCCGTGGCCAGCACGCCGCGGCCGTCCTTCAGGCCGTCCTGCAGGCCTTCGACGGCGGCCTGGCCGAGCTGGCGGACCAGTGCCGGGTCGGCGCCGAAGCTCTCGTAGGTGCGGCCCCAGCGCACGTCCTGCACGACGGCCAGCGTCGGCGCGAACGCCCAGTGCAGGCCCGTCGCACGCACGGCGCGGGCCGTGGCGCGGCCGATGTCGCGCACCAGGGCGGCATTGCGCGTGGCGCCCAGGCCGATGTTGTGCGGGAAGAGGGTGGCGCCGCGCACGTTGTTGTGGCCGTGCACGGCGTCCGTGCCCCACAGCAGCGGAATGCCCGGCGTGGCCTGCTGTGCGGCGGCCTGAAACTGTTCCGACAGCGCGCGCCACTGCGCGGGCGTGGCGGCCTTGTCCAGGTTGGGCCAGGCGCCGCCGCCGTTGAGGAGGGTGCCGATGGCGTACTCGCGCACCTCGTCCGGCGTGATCGCGCGGATCTCGGGCTGCGTGATCTGGCCGACCTTCTGGCGCGTGGTCAGCGTCTTCAGCGCGGCCTCCACGCGGGCCTCCAGCGCGGCGTCGCGCTGCGGCGGGCGCGCCGGCCAGGCCTGCACGATGGCATCGGTGTCAGCCAGGGCGCTGGTGGCGCCGGCACACCACAGCAAGGTGGCGGCAAGGAGAGGGATGGAGCGGGGCATGGGCGGTGGGGGGGTGGGGCCGCGACGGTAGTGGGTGAAGCAAAAAAACGTCAACCCCTGGGCGGCTTCGGTTGACAAGGCGGTGGCGGGCGAATTAGATTTGCGCCGCGTTTGGAACCGGTTCCAATTTGAACCGATATCCAGGCCAGCGAACAAGACGAACCAGACCCAGGAGACTGACAACATGACCCGCCTCGCCCTGCCTTTGCAGGCGCCGCAACAGCGCCTGCGCCTCACGCCCATCGCCGCCCTCTGCGTGGGGCTGTGCACCGCGCCGGCCTTCGCCCAGACCGCGCCGGTCTCTGCCGAGCAGAGGCTGGAAACCGTTACCGTGACGGGCTTCCGCGCCAGCCTCGAGTCGTCGATCAGCACCAAGCGCAACGCCGACGCCATCGTCGAGGCCATCTCGGCCGAAGACATCGGCAAGCTGCCCGACGTGTCCATCGCCGACGCCATCTCGCGCCTGCCGGGCCTGACCTCGCAGCGCGTCAACGGCCGCTCGTCGGTCATCAGCATCCGCGGCATGGCGCCGCGCTACGGCGTCACGCTGCTGAACGGCCGCGAGATCGTCTCCACCGGCGACAACCGCTCGGTGGAGTACGACCAGTTCCCGTCGGAGCTCATCAACGCCGCCACCGTCTACAAGACGCCCGACGCCAGCCTGTCGGCGCAGGGCCTGTCCGGCACCGTCAACATGAAGACGCTGCGGCCGCTGGACTTCGGCAAGACGATGGCCGTCATCGGGGGGCGCGTCGAGCGCAATTCCAACGGCGCGCTGAACCCCGAGATCTCGGGCACCGGCAACCGCCTGAGCGCGTCCTACGTGACGCAGTCGGCCGACCGCACCTGGGGCGCGGCCGTGGGCTTTGCCCACCTCGATTCGCCCAACCAGGAGCAGCACTACAAGAGCTGGTGGTGGGCCAACACCAAGGTTTGGGGCTCGCCACTGCCGGGCACGCCGGATGACTCCGTCGCGCTGCAGGGCTTCGAGCTGGGCGTGGCGTCGTCGCGCCAGAAGCGCGACGGCCTGATGGGCGTGCTGGAGTACAAGCCCGGCAACGGCTTCCACAGCACGCTGGATTTCTACTACTCCAGGTTCAACCAGACCGAGTCGCGCCGCACGGTGATGGCGGACATGTCCGTCTGGGCCGGCGCCAGCTGGAGCGGTGCGCAGACGACGATGGTCAACGGCGACAAGCTCGTCACGAGCGGCGCCGTCAACAACGTCAACCCGGTCGCGCTGACATCCTTCAATAAACGCAAGGACGACGTGCGCGCCCTTGGCTGGAACAACGAGCTGAAGCTGGCCGACTGGAAGCTGATGGCCGACCTGAGCTGGTCCAAGGCCAAGCGCGACGAGCAGAACGCCGAGCTGGCCGCCGGCGCGCCCACGCGCGTCAGCCTGGGCTCCGTCAACATCGCCACCGGCGACGGCATCTCCACCTTCCATCCGGCGTTCGACTACGGCGACGGCAGCAAGGTCGTGCTGGCCGACCCGCCGAACTGGGGCCGCGACGGCCGCAGCCAGTTCCCCAAGGTGGGCGACGAGATGAAGGCGCTGAAGTTCACGGTGGGCCGTGCGTTCGAGGGCTTCTTCAACAGCTTTGAAGCCGGCGTCGACTACTCCGAGCGCGACAAGAGCATGAACCGCCAGGAGGTCTACTACAACCTCAAGAACAACCGCGCGCCGGTGCTCATCCCCGCCAACCTGCTGCGCACGCCGACCGACCTGAGCTTCGCCGGCAGCCCCATCCGCATGGTCAATTTCGACGTGCCGAGCGCGCTGGGCCTGTACGACGCGGTGCCCGCCTCGGTCGACCAGGCGCCGGGCCGCATCTGGCAGGTGCACGAGAAAGTCACGGCGGCGCACGCCAAGCTGAGCTTCGACACCGAGCTGCGCTTCCCCATCCACGGCACGCTGGGTCTGCGCGTGGTGCGGGCCCAGCAGTCCAGCGACGGCATGCTGTGGAACCCGGTCACCAAGAAGGGTGACCCGATCAGCGGCGGCACCAGCTACACCGACGTGCTGCCCAGCATCAACCTGTCGGCTGACCTGACCGACAAGACCGTGGCGCGCTTCGCTGCGGCCAAGGTGCTGGCACGGCCCAACATGGAGGACATGCGCTCCGGCATGTCGTACAGCCTCAGCGGTACGGCACCCTTCCTGTGGTCCGGCAACGCCGGCAACCCGGCGCTGGAGCCGTGGCGCGCCGACGCGGTGGACGTGTCCGTCGAGCACTACTTCAGCAAGCGCAGCTACGTGGCGGCGGCGGCCTTCCACAAGAACGTCAAGAGCTCCGTCAGCGGCATGGGCGTGGACTTCGACTTCACCGGCTTCCCCAACCCGACGCCGAACCCGCCGACCAGCAACATCGGCACGCTGAACCGGCCCGTCAACGGCAAGGGCGGCATGATCGCCGGCACGGAGCTGAGCGGCTCCATCGACGGCGGCCTGTTCAACCCGGCGCTGGACGGCATCGGCGTGTCCTTGAGCTACTCCAACACGCGCAGCTCCATCCATGAGGACAACAACCCCAGCAAGCCACTGGATGGCCTGTCGGGCGTGTCGACGAACTTCACCGTCTACTACGAGCGCGACGGCCTCTCGGCCCGCGTCGGCAGCCGCCACCGCTCGCCGTTCACGACGACGGTGCGCGGCACCTTCGGCGAGAACGTGCCCAGCCAGATCTCCGGCGAAACCATCATCGATGCCCAGGTGGGTTACGCGTTCGAGACCGGCGCCTTCAAGGGTCTGTCGCTGACGCTCCAGGTCAACAACCTGCGCGACCGTCCCTACCGCACGCGGGTGGGCATCTCGTCCGGTGCCAGCGACCCGAACTCCACGCTGCCGGAACGCTTCACGCACTACGGGCGGCAGTTCCTGATGGGCGGCACGTACAAGTTCTGATCTGATTTCCCTGTTCCTGAAACCGCGCCGGCTTCACCGCCGGCGCCCCCACATCCGAAGCATGAGCTCCAACACCGCCCCAACCCGCAAAGACTTCCCCGCCGACTTCCGTTGGGGCGTGTCCACCTCTTCCTTCCAGATCGAAGGCGCCGGCCAGGAAGACGGCAAGGGCGAGTCGATCTGGGACCGCTTCTGCAAGGAGCCGGGCCGCATCCGCGACGGCGCCAACGGCAACGTGGCCTGCGACCACTACCACCTGTACCCGCAGGACCTGGACATGGCGAAGAAGATGGGCGTCAACGCCTACCGCTTCTCCATCGCCTGGCCGCGCATTCTCCCGAGTGGCCGCGGCGCCGTGAACGAGGCCGGCCTGGCGTTCTATGACCGCCTCGTCGACGCCATGCTCGAACGTGGCCTGGACCCCTGGTGCACGCTCTACCACTGGGACCTGCCGCAGGCGCTGCAGGAGCAGGGCGGCTGGCTGTCGCGCGACACCGTGGCCGCGTTCGTCGAATACACCGACATCGTCACCCGCCGCCTGGGTGACCGCGTCAAGCACTGGATCACGCACAACGAGCCGTGGTGCTCCTGCATGATGGGCTATTGGGAAAACGTGCATGCGCCCGGCGGCAAGAGCTTTGCCGACGCGCTGCAGGCCAGCCACCACGTGCTGCTGTCCCACGGCCAGGCGATTCCCGTCATCCGCAAGAACGTGGCCGGCGCCGACATCGGCATCACGCTGAGCCTGCATCCCATCACCGTGGCCAGCGACAGCGCCGAGGACGCCGCCGCGCTGCAGCGCCACGACGGCCTGCGCAACCGCTGGTTCCTGGACCCGCTGTTCGGCCGCGGCTATCCGGCGGACACGCTGGCACTCGTCGGCGACGCCGCCCCGACCGTGCTGCCCGGTGACCTGGACGCCATCGCCACGCCCACCGACTTCCTCGGCGTGAACTACTACTTCCCCGAGATGGTGAAGGACGATCCTGATCCGAAGACGGGTGGCCCGATGCGCGCCAGCCTCGTCGAGAAGCACGGCGTCGAGCGCACCGGCTTCGGCTGGGAGGTGTCGCCGCAAGGCCTGGTTGACCTGCTGACCCGCGTGCAGCGCGACTACAACCCCGCCGTCATCCAGCTGACCGAGAACGGCTCTACCTTCGAGGACGTGCTGACGCCCGAAGGCCGCGTGCACGACAAGGAGCGCCTGTCCTATCTGCAGCGCCACCTGGCCGCGCTGAAGCAGGCCGTGGACGCCGGCGTGCCGGTGAAGGGCTACTTCGCCTGGAGCCTGCTGGACAACTTCGAGTGGGCCGAGGGCTACCTGCGCCGCTTCGGCCTGGCCTATGTGGACTACCCCACCCAGCGCCGCATCCTGAAGGATTCCGGCCTCTGGTACGGCCAATTTCTGAACGAATAATTAACGCGATGCAAGCCGCCTGTTCGTGGGAATGGGCGGTTTCTAAATGAAATATTACAGGGTCATCCCGCAGGTCGGTTTTGCCGCCGCGGGTGACACTGCGGGCCTCGCCGCCCACAAGAATCCGGAGACAAGATGAAGTACCCCCGCCTCGCCCTGCTCGCCGCCGCCCTCGCCGTGGCCGCCCTGCCGGCTGCCGCCCAGGCGCCGCTGAAGGCCGAAGTCATCCACTGGTGGACGTCCGGTGGCGAGTCCGCCGCGGCCAAGACGCTGGCCGAGGCCTACAAGGCCCAGGGCGGCCAGTGGGTGGACACCGCCGTCGCGCTGGGTGAGCAGGCGCGCTCCGTCGCCATCAACCGCATCGCCGGCGGCAACCCGCCGACCGCCGCGCAGTTCAACACCACGCAGCAGTTCCGCGACATCGTCGAGCAGGGCTACTTGAACAACGTCGACGATGTGGCCAAGCGCGACGGTTGGGACAAGTTCCTGCCCGAGGCCGTGCTTAGCGCCATCAAGGTCAACGGCCACTTCTACGCCGCGCCGGTCAACATCCACAACATGAGCTGGTTCTGGTTCTCCAAGGCCGCCTTCAAGAAGGCCGGCATCGCGGAAGAACCCAAGACCTTCGACGAACTGTTCGCTGCGCTGGACAAGCTCAAGGCCGCCGGCCTCGTGCCGCTGGCCCACGGCGGCCAGCCCTGGCAGGACGGCATCGTCTTCACCGCCACGCTGGCCCACTTCGGCGGCCGCGACCTGTACCTGAAGGTCTTCAAGGACCGCGACCCCAAGGCCATCCAGGGCGAGGCGTTCAAGAAGGTGCTGCTGGCGTTCAAGCGCCTGCAGAGCTACACCGACAAGGGCTCGCCCGGCCGCAACTGGAACGACGCCACCGCCATGCTCATCAGCGGCCGTGCCGGCGTGCAGATCATGGGTGACTGGGCCAAGGGCGAGTTCGCCCAGGCCAAGCAGGAGGCCGGCAAGGACTACGGCTGCGCGCCGGGCTTCGGCCCGCAGGCACCCTACATCATCCAGGGCGACGTGATGGTGTTCCCGAAGACGAACAAGCCGGATCAGATCAAGGCCCAGCAGCTGCTGGCCAGCGTCATCACGCAGCCGGCCACGCAGGTCGCGTTCAGCATCAAGAAGGGCTCTATCCCCATCCGCACCGACGTGGACGTCAGCAAGATGGACCTCTGCGCGCAGATGGGCGTGGCGGCGATGAAGGACAAGTCGCGCCACCTGGCCAACGGCGAGATCTACATCACGCCCGACCAGAACGGCGCGTTGCAGGACGTGCTGACCAGCTACTGGAACCGCAACATCCCGGTCGAGAAGGTCCAGAAGGACATCGTGTCGGCTCTGCGGAACTGAGGGCCCGACATGAAACGCCGTGGTCTCGCGGCCTGGGGCGCGTTGCTGCCCCTGGCCCTCATCGTGGGTGTTGGCTATGTCGGCACCGTGCTGTGGACGTTGCGCACGTCCATGTCCAGCTCGCGCACTTTCCCCAAGGACGACTTCGTCGGCCTGCAGCAGTTCGAGCGCTTGCTGGACAACGAGCGCTGGCAGCTCGCCATCCACAACCTCGCCGTCTACGGCGTGCTCTACATCGTCGCGGCCATGGTGCTGGGCTTCCTGCTGGCCGTGTTCATCGACCAGAAGGTGCGCGGCGAGGGCGTGCTGCGCACCGCCTTCCTGTATCCCTATGCGATGTCCTTCGTTGCGACGGGCCTGGTCTGGCAGTGGGTACTCAACCCTGACAGCGGCCTGCAGAACGCGGTGCAGCAGATGGGCTGGACCGACTTCACGTTCGACTGGATCGTCGACCAGGACATGGTCATCTACACCGTCGTCATCGCCGGCACCTGGCAAGGGGCAGGCCTTGTGATGGCGCTGATGCTGGCCGGCCTGCGCGGCATCGATGAGGAGATCTGGAAGGCCGCGCGGCTGGACGGCATCCCCACCTGGCGCGTGTATCTCTCCGTCGTGCTGCCCATGATGGGCCCGACGCTGGCGACCGTCTTCACGCTGCTGGCCACCGGCGTCGTCAAGGTGTTCGACACCGTGGTCGCGATGACCCAGGGCGGCCCCGGCACAGCTAGCGACGTGCCCGCCAAGTTCATCATGGACCACCTGTTCGGCCGCGCCAACCTGGCGCTGGCCTCTGCTGGTGCCGTCATGCTGCTGCTGACCGTGCTCGCCCTCGTGGCGCCGCTGGCCTATGCCCGCAGCCGTCAGGCTGTGAAGGGAGGCCACTGATGGCCCGCAAGAAAGCCACCGCCCTGTGGGCGCGGGTCGGCGTCTACGCCTTCCTCGCCTTCGCCGCCGCCTTCTTCCTGCTGCCGCTGTACGTCATGCTGACGACGTCGTTCAAGAGCATGGAGGAGATCCGCCTCGGCCAGATCTTTGCGCTGCCGTCCAGCATCACCTTCGACGCCTGGCGTGCCGCGTGGAGCGAGGCCTGCACCGGCGTCAGCTGCGATGGCGTGCGCGGCGGGTTCTGGAACTCCGTCACCATCGCCGTGCCGTCCGTCGTGCTGCCCATCCTGCTGGGCGCCATCAACGGCTATGCACTGAGCTGGTGGAAACCCAAGGGCAGCCAGTGGCTGTTCGGCGTGCTGATGATGGGCGCTTTCATCCCCATCCAGGTGATGATCTATCCGCTCGTCAAGCTGGAGGCGGCCATCGGCATCTACAGCAGCCTGCCCGGCATCGTGTTCGTGCACCTGGTGTTCGCGATGCCCATCATGACGCTGCTGTTCCGCAACTACTACGCGGGCCTGCCGAGCGAGCTGTTCAAGGCGGCGCGCGTGGACGGCGGCGGCTTCTGGCGCATCTTCATCCAGCTGGTGCTGCCGATGTCCACGCCCATGCTCATCGTCGCGGCCATCATGCAGATCACCGGCGTGTGGAACGACTACATCCTGGGCCTGACCTTCGCCGGCCGCGAGAACCAGCCGATGACGGTGCAGCTCAACAACGTCATCAACACGACGACCGGCGAGCGCCTCTACAACCTCAACATGGCCGCGACCATCCTCACGTCGGCGGTGCCCTTGTTGGTCTATCTGATTTCTGGCCGCTGGTTCGTCCGTGGCATTGCTGCGGGAGCGGTCAAGTGAGTGGTGTGAACATCCAGGGCCTGAGCATCAAGTTCGGCGCCAACGAAGTCATCAAGGGGCTGGACCTGCAGGTCGTTGAGGGCGAGTTCCTCGTGCTGCTGGGGCCCTCGGGCTGCGGCAAGTCCACGCTGCTGCACAGCATCGCCGGCCTCATCGACGTGAGCGGCGGCAGCATCCACATCGGCGGGCAGGACATGACCGAGGCCGAGCCGAGCGAGCGCGGCATCGGCATGGTGTTCCAGAGCTACGCGCTGTACCCGACGATGACCGTCGAGAAGAACATGAGCTTCGGCCTGCGCGTGGCCGGCACGCCCAAGGCCGAGATCACGCGCCGCGTCGAGAAGGCCGCCGACATGCTGCAACTCACGCCGCTGTTGAACCGCAAGCCGGCCCAGCTGTCCGGCGGGCAACGCCAGCGCGTGGCCATCGGCCGCGCGCTGGTGCGCGAGGCCGGCGTGTTCCTGTTCGACGAGCCGCTGTCCAACCTCGACGCCAAGCTGCGCGCCGAGCTGCGCCGCGAGCTCAAGCTGCTGCACCAGAACCTGGGCAGCACGATGATCTACGTGACGCACGACCAGGTCGAGGCGATGACGCTGGCCTCGCGCATCGTCGTCATGAAGAGCGGCGTCATCCAGCAGATCGGCACACCCGCCGAGGTCTACGAGACGCCGGCCAACCTGTTCGTCGCCGGCTTCCTCGGCGCGCCGGCCATCAACCTCGTGCCGGCCAAGGTGGGCGCCGATGGCGTGACGCTCGACGGCACGCTGGCGCTGAAGCTCGCCGCCGGCCGCGTGAAGCCGGGCCAGAGCGTCGTGCTGGGCATCCGCCCCGAGCATGTGCGCCTGCAGGCCGACGGCCGCTGGCGCGCCACCGTGGAGCTGGTCGAGCCCATGGGCAACCACCAGGTCGTCTGGATGAAGTCCGGCGACCAGGGCTTCTCGGTGGTCGTGCACGACGGCCAGCGCATCACTGCCGGCGAGACGCTGGCCTTCGACATCGACGAATCCCTGCTGAGCGTGTTCGACGCGACCAGCGAACTCCGACTGGGCTAGGGCCTGTTCAGGCTACGGAGATCGGATGCGTTGCCACTTCAAAACCCGCGAGCAAGGCGCGAAACGAAGCCGGGGTATGCCCCCGGCGAGGCTTCGCAACGCTGCGCGCGGGTTTTTAAGTGACAACCCTTCGGGAGAGGGGCTGCGCGGGCGCAGGGCGTTGTTTCGACCCTTGCCCGGGCCTTAGCCCGGGCTGCGGCCCACGCCTAGCCCTGCGCCCGCGCAGCCCCTCTCGCACCGATTTCCGTAGCCTGAACAGGCCCTAACCATGAAACATCTCCTTTTGGCGGTTGCGACTGCCTGCGCCTTCGGTGCTAACGCTGCACCTGTACGGGCCTTCCTGACCACCGGCGACCAGCAGCACCTGCTGTCGCCCAGCGCCGTCGCCGCGCCCGCGAAGGCCGATGCCGTCATCCGCATCGACCCCCAGCGCCAGTACCAGCGCATGGCCGGCTTCGGCGCAGCCATCACCGAGGGCTCGGCCTGGCTGATGCGCAACGGCATGAGCCCGGCGCAGCGCGACGCGCTGATGAAGGAGCTGTTCACGCGCGAAGGCAATGGCGTGGGCTTCGACCTGACGCGGCTGACCATCGGCGCCTCCGACTTCTCGCGCCACCACTACAGCCTGGACGACATGCCCCCGGGCCAGACCGATCCGGAGCTCAGGCACTTCTCGCTCGCCCGCGAGCATGAGGACGTCATCCCCGCCACGAAGCAGGCGCTGGCGCTGAACCCGCAGCTGCAGGTCATGGCGTCGCCGTGGAGCGCGCCGGGTTGGATGAAGACGACCGACAGCCTCGTGCAGGGCCAGCTCAAGCCCGAGCACTACGGCAGCTTCGCCAGGTACATGGTGCGCTACGTCGACGAGATGAAGGCCGCCGGTGTGCCCATCTTCGCGCTGACGCTGCAGAACGAACCGCACTTCGAGCCCGGCGACTACCCCGGCATGCGTATGACGCCGCGCACCCGCGCCGAGGTCGTCGGCAAGCACCTGGGCCCGCTGCTGCAGGCCAAGGGCATGAAGACGCAGATCCTGGAGTGGGACCACAACTGGGACGAGCCCTGGAGCCCGCTGTCCATGCTGTCCGACGCGACGGCGCGCCAGTACGTGTCGGGCGTGGCCTGGCACTGCTACGCGGGCGACGTGTCCGCGCAGTCGCAGGTGTCCCGGCAATTCCCCGAGCTGGACGTTTGGTTCACCGAATGCTCCGGCGGCGAATGGAAGCCGCAATGGGACGAGACGCTGCCGTGGATGATGCGCAACCTCATCATCGGCAGCACGCGCCACGGCGCGCGTGGCGTGCTGATGTGGAACCTGGCGCTGGACCCCAAGCACGGCCCGCACCTGGGCGGCTGCAAGGACTGCCGCGGCGTCGTCACCATCGACCCCAAGGACGGCAGCGTCACGCGCAACATCGAGTACTACGCCTTCGGCCACGCCAGCCGCTTCGTGCGCCGCGACGCGCGCCGTGTCGACTCCGAGGGCGGCGCCCAGGGCATCGACCATGTCGCCTTCACCAACCCCGACGGCAGCACCGTGCTCATCGTCAGCAACTCCGCCGCCAAGGCACAGCGCTTCACGGTGCAGGCGCCGGGCCGGCGCTTTGCGTACGAGCTGCCGGCCAGCGGCGTCGTGACCTTCACCTGGTGATGCCCACAGGGGTGGCGGCAGGCGCCGGCCCGCGCGACGTGTCACCGCAGCGCTGACCGGGAACTTTCACCCCCTGGCGCGGGCAGGCATGCCGTCGCTAGGATGGGCCGATGACGGGGTTCCTGCTGATCAGCACCAGCCTGATCGCCATGCTGGGCGTGGCGCTGCTGGTGCTGGCGCGGCTGGAGCCGGGCCATCCGCACATCAGCGACTGGGGCTGGAGCCACGTGACGCTGGCGCTGGGCCTCACGCTGGGCGTGGCGCTGGCGCCGCCCGACCTGAACTCGCTGCACTACCAGGCGCAGGCCACGGTCGCCACCGCCTGCATCATCGCGTCGCTGGCGCTGGAGCTCGCCGGCGCGGCGCGCTACAGCGGCCGGCCCTGGCGCTGGGCGCGCAACGCGCCGCTGTTCGGCGCGCTGCTGGGCGTCATCCTGGCGCTGGCGCTGCTGGACCAGCGCTACGCCGTCGTCGTCGCGGCCCTGGTGCTGACCAGCGGCGCCTGGCTGGCGGCCTCGTGGCTGTGGCGTGGCGGCGCGCGCTCCGAGCGCTTTGTCGCCGCCTGCTTCATCGCGTCGGGGCTGGTGCACCTCAGCGGCCCCGCGCTGGACCCGCTGGCCCGCTCCATCCTCACCCACATCCTCGGCACCTACGTGCACGTGGCGCTGGCCATGGCGCTGATCCTGCTGTCCGTGCGGCGCGCCCACCACGAGACTGGCCAGGTCAACGCACGGCTGCGGCAGCTCTACGAGCAGTCCATGCAGGGCCTGGTCGTCGTGAAGGACGGCGAGGCGGTCTACGCCAACCCCGCTGCGCTGGCGATGTTCGGCGTGGACCGCCTGGGCGACAGCCGGTCCATCGAGTCCGTCATCGCGCCGGCCGACGTCGAGCAGACGCGGGCGCGCAACGCCCAGCTGCTGCAGCAGCGCGGTGGCCAGATCGCCTGGGAAGGCGAGCGCCTGCGCAGCGACGGCAGCGCGATCTTCGTGCGCGGCACGTCCAGCTACTTCGAGTGGGAGGGCAGCCCGGCGCTGCTGGTGCTGATGCTGGACGACACCGAGCGTCAGCGTGCCACCGAGGCGCTGCGCCGCCAGGCGCTGCACGACGAACTCACCGACCTGCCCAACCGCCACGCCGCGCTGGCCCGGCTGGCCGAGCTGACTCAGCCGGGCAGCCCAGGCTTTGCGCTGCTGTCCGCCGACCTGGACCGCTTCCAGCTCGTCAACGAAAGCCTGGGCCACGAGACCGGCGACGCGCTGCTGCAGGCCATCGCCGCGCGGCTGCGCGGCGCCTACCCACCCGACGTGATGCTGGCCCGGCTGGGCGAAGACCAGTTCCTGCTGCTGCAGCCCGGCGTGGGCGACGACACCGCCGCCGGGCTGGCCGGCCAGCGGCTGCTGGCACTGATGAACGCGCCCTTCGTGGTGGGCCACCGCGCGCTGTATGTGCACCTGTCGGTCGGCATTGCGCGCTACCCGGCGCACGGCCAGGGCGGCACCGCGCTGCTGAGCGCGGCCGACGTGGCCATGCACCAGGCCAAGCAGCAGGCCGGCGCGGCGGCGGTGGCCTTCCAGCCCGGCATGGCGGCCGGCGCCGGCGGCCTGCTGGAGATCGAGCAGGCGCTGGCCGCGGCCATCGAGCAGGGCGAATTCCAGCTGGACTACCAGCCCAAGTACGGCGCCGGCGCGCGCCGCCTGGCCGGCTTCGAGGCGCTGGTGCGCTGGCAGCGCCCGGGCCGTGGCCGCGTCAGCCCGGCCGACTTCATCCCCGCTGCCGAGCGCACCGGCCAGATCGTCGCGCTGGGGGCGCTGATCCTGCGCCAGGCCGTGCAGCAGCAGCGCATCTGGCAGCAGCAGGGCTTGGCGACGCTGCCGGTGGCCGTCAACGTCTCGCCGCTGCAGTTCGAGGACGTGGGCTTTGCCGACTGGGTGCTGGGGCTGGTACAGGCCCATGGCGTGGACCCGCGGCTGGTGGAGGTGGAGATCACCGAGACCGCCGCGATGACCCACATGGACCGCGTGCTGCCGCAGCTGGAGCGGCTGCGCCAGGCCGGCCTGGGCGTCGCGTTCGACGACTTCGGCACCGGCCAGAGCTCGCTGACGCTGCTGCGCCGCCTGCCCATCACGACGCTGAAGCTGGACCGCAGCATGATCGACCCGCTGCCCGAGCCGTCAGCCGGCGCCGTGGTGCGCGCGGCCTGCGTCGTCGCCGAGGCGCTGGGCCTGGCCATCGTCGCCGAGGGCGTGGAGACCGAGGCCCACGCCGCCGAGGTGGAGCGGCTGGGCTGCACGCACCTGCAGGGCTGGCTGCTGTCGCGCCCGCTGCTGGCGGACGCGGCCGGTGCGCTGCTGGCCCGCGCCGGCGAGCCTGCGTCGGGCGCCTAGCTGTGACGTTCCGATAGGTTGTTCATCCGTCCCTGATTTGGGAAGCTGGGGTTGTCGAGACCTCCCGCAACCC